>NZ_JBHXHX010000021.1:0-130607 GCF_042723915.1 Streptomyces sp. NPDC058335
CATGATGCCGCCCTTGGTCTCGATACCGAGGGACAGCGGGGTGACGTCGAGGAGCAGGACGTCCTTGACCTCACCCTTGAGGACACCGGCCTGGAACGCGGCGCCGATGGCGACGACCTCGTCCGGGTTCACCCCCTTGTGCGGGTCCTTGCCGGTCAGCTCCCGCACCAGTTCGGTCACCGCCGGCATCCTCGTCGAGCCGCCGACCAGGATGACGTGGTCGATGTCGGAAATCCTGATCCCGGCGTCCTTGACCGCCTGGTGGAAGGGGCCCTTGCAGCGCTCCAGCAGGTCCGCGGTCAGCTGCTGGAACTGGGCACGCGTGAGCTTCTCCTCCAGGTGCAGCGGGCCCTCGGCGGAGGCGGTGACGTACGGCAGGTTGATCGTCGTCTCGGTGGACGAGGACAGCTCGATCTTGGCCCGCTCGGCGGCCTCACGCAGCCGCTGCACGGCCATCTTGTCCTTGGTCAGGTCGACGCCGTAGTTGTTCTTGAACTGCTGGGCGAGGTGGTCGACGATCCGCTGGTCCCAGTCGTCGCCGCCCAGGTGCGTGTCACCGTTGGTGGCCTTGACCTCGACCACCCCCTCGCCGATCTCCAGCAGCGACACGTCGAAAGTGCCGCCACCGAGGTCGAAGACGAGAACCGTCTGGTCGTTCTCCTTGTCCAGGCCGTAGGCCAGGGCGGCGGAGGTGGGCTCGTTGATGATCCGCAGCACCTTCAGCCCGGCGATCTCCCCGGCCTCCTTCGTGGCGGTGCGCTGGGAGTCGTTGAAGTACGCCGGGACCGTGACGACGGCCTCCGTGACGTCCTCACCGAGATACGACTCCGCGTCGCGCTTCAGCTTCTGCAACACGCGAGCGGAGATCTCCTGCGCCGTGTACCGCTTGCCGTCGATGCTGCCGCTGTCCGGGAACCGCCACCGCGCCTCGCCCATATGGCGTTTGACCGAGCGCACGGTGCGCTCCACGTTGGTGACCGCCTGGCGCTTGGCCACTTCGCCCACCAGTACTTCGCCGTTCTTGGAGAAGGCGACGACCGACGGCGTGGTGCGTGCTCCCTCGGTGTTGGTGACGACCGTGGGCTCGCCGCCCTCCAGCACACACACCACCGAGTTCGTCGTGCCGAGGTCGATTCCCACTGCCCGTGTCATGATCCTCTCCTCCGTCCGCGTCCCGGACCCGTGGCAGATCGCGGTGGCCACGAAGGAGCGACCACCCGGCGCCGTCCGGCGACCGGCCGCACGGGCGCCTGCGCCGCTCCATCGCGTTGCCACCCGCGGCTATGGGTAAACGTTCTCTACGAGTCTGGATAAAATCCACGCCCTTGCCTTGTCAAGAGATCCCGGTTCGTCCTTCTTGAAAGGTTTCATGAACCCGATCAGACGGGCCGAGAGAGGCCAAGGGCGTCGCTGCGGGCGTGTCAGGACTCCGTGCGGGTGAACGCGGCCCGGAGCCGGTCGTAGCGGTCCACATCGGTCCACACGTCAGGGCGGTGGGGTCGGCTCTGGCACCAGCCCCAGACACTCGCGCCGATCCCGGCGACAAGCGGGATGATCAGCCACACCAAGGCGTTCACGATGTCCTCCTTTGCTCTTCCGGGCGCCGGTATGGGTGAAAGTCCATACATATACCCGGAGGCATGTCGGGTATGGCAAGAGGCTTTCGGCACTGTGGCCCGGTGAGTCGCTGGTGGAGTGTTCCGGTGTCGTGGGCGTCCTCCGCAGCCGCAGCCGCAGCCGCAGCCGCAGCCGCAGCCGCAGCCGCCGCGGTGGCGAGGGCGCGGATCGGCGCCGCGTTGCGGCCGGGCGCCGGCCCTCACCGCGGCGGCGCTCCCCTCCATTTGCTCTGTGACGCAGGACACATGCAGTTCCTGTCAGTAATCGGGGCGCTGTTCCGCTCAAGCATCGGGAGCGAGCGAACCGACAGGAGCAACGCATGAAGCACCGCATCGTCGTCCTCGGCGCCGGCTATGCCGGGGCCTACGTGGCCGGGAACCTGGCCCGCCGACTGGCCCCGGCGGACACCGAGATCACCGTCGTCAACGCCGCACCGGACTTCGTCCAGCGGCTGCAGCTGCACCGGCTCGCGGCCGGCCAGGAGATCGAGGCTCCGAAGCTGGCCGAAGTCTTCGCGGGCACGGGGGTACGGCTGCGCCTGGCCCGTGTCACCACCGTCGACCCCGAGCGTCAGGTCGTCGCGGTGGCGGATGCCGACGGCGGCGGCGAGCTGCGCTACGACACGCTTGTCTACGCGCTCGGCAGCCACGTCGCCGACCACGGCGTCCCCGGCGTGGCCGAGCACGCCTTCGACGTGGCCGGCCGGCCCTCGGCGCTGCGCCTGCGCGAGTGCCTGGACGGCCTGGGCAGGCGGGGCGGAGGCGGGAGGGTGGTGGTCGTCGGCGACGGGCTGACCGGCATCGAGACCGCCACCGAGATCGCCGAATCCCGGCCCGGTCTGTCGGTGACGCTGGTCGCTCGCGGCGAGCTGGGCGCCCGGCTGTCCGTCGGGGCCCGTAGCCACCTGCGCCGGACGTGCGACCGGTTGGGCATCACCGTCCTGGAGCACACCAGCGTCGAGGCCGTCGAAGCGACGCGGGTGCTGTGCGCCGACGGCACCGCCCTGGCGTCCGACGCCACCGTGTGGACGGCCGGGTTCGCGGTCAGCTCCATCGCCGCCGCCGGCGGGCTGGAGACCACCGAGAAGGGTCAGATCGTCGTCGATCGCACCATGCGGTCGGTCTCACACCCGAACGTCTACGCCGTCGGCGACAGCGTCCACGCCATCGGCGACAACGGCCGGCCGCTGCCGATGTCCTGCGGTTCGGCCGGCTACACCGGCCGGCAGGCCGTGGATGCGGTAGTGGGACGCCTGACCGGCCGCAAGATCGCGAACATCAAGCTCGCCTACTTGGGCAACCACATCAGTCTCGGGCGGCGGGACGGGATCCTGCAGATGGTCGACGACGAAGCGCAGGCGAAGCCGAAGTATGTGGGCGGCCGCAAGGCCGCGAGGGTCAAGGCCGGCATCCTCAAGGTCTCTCTGTGGGCCATCCTGCATCCGACCTTCGGCATGCCGAAGGTCAGGCGCCGCCTGTCCGCCGCGCCGGATGCGTCCGCCGAGAACCGCGTCGCCGCCTAGGTGGCCCGCGTGGACAGCACCGCCACTGATCGCTTCGACACCAGTCGGTTCGAGGCCAGCCGGAGCCGGCTGGCCTCGCTGGCCTACCGGCTGCTGGGCTCCGCCGCGGACGCCGAAGACGCCGTGCAGGATGCGTTCCTGCACTGGCAGGCCGCCGACCGGCAGCGGATCAAGGTGCCGGAAGCATGGCTGACCAAGGTCGTCACCAACCTGTGTCTCGACCGGCTCCGCTCGGCACGAGCCCGTCGTGAACGCACCGTCGGCGCCTGGCTGCCCGAACCGCTCCTCGACGGTGACCCGATGCTCGGCCCGGCCGACAGTTTTGAGCAGCGCGAATCGGTCTCCTTGGCCGTGCTCACGCTCATGGAGCGCCTGTCGCCCCTCGAGCGGGCCGTCTACCTCCTGCGTGAGGCGTTCTCCCACAGCCACGCCGAGATCGCCGAGACCCTCGACATCACCGAGTCCGCAAGCCAGCAGCACCTCCACCGGGCCCGGCGCCGCATCACCGCGGCGCGCCGCGGCGGCGGCGAGGCCGACCCGGCATCCGCCCGCAGGATCGTCGAGGAGTTCCTCGCCGCTGCCTCCTCGGGCCGCACCGAACGGCTGGTGGCGCTGCTCACCGACGACGCGACCGCGATCTCCGACGGCGCCGGCCTGACCGAGAGGCTGCTGCGGTACGACACTCCGCAGCGCGTCGCCGCCGTCGCACGGGCCGGCCTCAAACCCACACCCGCGAAGCGGCGGCTTGCCGGCGGCACGTCCGCCGTCCACTACGCGCTGGTCAACGGTGCCCCCGCCATCCTCTTCGTGGTCGGCGACCAGGTCGTCGGGGCGGTGACGTTCGACATCGCCGACGGCAAGATCGCCACCGTGCGCGGCATCGCCGCACCCGCTCGCCTCGTCCGCCTCACCCGATCCTGGCGGCGGCACGAACCGGACGCGCCGCTCGTCGCCCAGTGGTGACCCGACGCCGACCGCGGTCAGGCGTAGCCCCGCGCCGGGCCTGGCTGCGGTCGGCCTCCGGACGCCACGAGCCGCCGCATGCGGACAGCGTGCGGCGGTTCGCCGCCGCCACGCGCCGAGAGCCCTGCCAGTCACCACGGGTGGTTGGCGGACGCGTATGTCTCCGCAGCACCGAAGACGCTGCCACGAGCGGGCACTCGGCCTGGCCGAAGAGGTGGGCGATGCTGTCGGCGACGCCAATTCCCCGTCGCGGACAGTGATTTCATGCTTCCATCGGCCGACGCCCGAGAGTTCCTCGGCGGACGCGGGCCGTATGTCGTGTCCGCCGAGGTCTCCCCGGTGCCAGTCCCGGATCGCCGCATGCCGCCCGTGGTCGCCGATGGCGAGGGTCACCTCCTCGGCGCAGTGCGGGCAGGTCACGGGACGGATGTCGTCCGTGAAATCCACCAGGACGGCCGCCTGGTGAAATTCCCGCCGGGCCGCGAGCAGCGCGTGGCATGCCGCGAGGTGGTCCGTCGGCCGCGACCGCAGGCGCAGGCCCGACAGCGCACGCACATTCCGCGATCGCGTCGGCGCACTCCCGCCGGCAGGTCGTCGCGGCCGTGGTGCCCTGCCGCGCGTTCGCCGATCTCGCCGGCGAGGCCCCGGGCTTGTGCGCTGCCTGATGCGAGACGGACCAGACGTGGCAGGGCGGCGAAGCTCGCGGGTGACAGCAGGGCATGCTTCGGGACCAGCCGGTGCCCCAACTCGAGCCAGCCTTCGGCGTCGTCCTCGCGTTCCACCCGTTCCAGAAGCTTCGGTACGCGATCGACCTGGACCAGCATTCGTACATCTGCGCCCAGTTCGCCACGGGGGCAACTGAACCGTCCTGAGAATCCAGGGCCAGGCGCGGCGTCATCCGGGTGCTGAGCGAAGGACAGCGCGGGCGAGGCCGTCGGCTGCGGCGCGACAAAGGGCGGCCCCCGCATGATGCTTGGGCCGCCCCGGCGGTTGCTAAGGGCTCGCTGTCGCGAGTGATCAGGTCCGCCCCGCCCGGCGGTCCGTCAGAAGGCGCCGACCACCTTGTGCGGCTTGATCCTCACGATCACGCGGTCGGCGTCGTTGACCGAGGCCGGGTTGAAGTCCGCGTACCGTTTGCCGGTGTACTTGAGCGACAGCTCGTCGATCAGTTCACGGGCGTTCTCTGTGCTCATCTCAGCGGTGCCGCGGACCTCGGCGTACATGTACGGCGAGTCGGCCGGCTGCACGACGAAGGTGACCCGGGGGTCACGCGTGAGGTTCTTGTGCTTCTGGCGGTCGACGGTCGTGGAGAACAGCACGTCGTCGCCGTCCCGCTTCACCCACACCGGGGACACCTGCGGGCTGCCGTCGGGCTGGAGGGTGGCCACGGTGATGAAGACGGGGGAGTCGAGGAGTGCCTTGAGGCTGTCGGACAGTTCGGCGGGCATGGTGGCCTCTCTGCTGATGTCGGGTTGGCTCCTGCGCGGCAGGGGCCGTACGCGTACCCGATAGATACTGCGCCAACGCGTCGGTCCCCACGAGGATTTGCCCACCGAGCGTCGCCTCGGCCGCTGCCGCGGCGGGGTCGGCGCGGCGCCGACAGCCGTCGCACCCTACGATTCACGGCCCCTCGGTCGGGCCCGCGCGTGCGCAGGCCGGGCAGCGCGCCCAGCCCGCCACGGCGACGGCCGCGAGACGTGCGGCGACGGCGAGCGGCTGGGCGACGAGCAGGTCGGCGACGGGGGTCGAGCGGGTTGGCCGGGCCCAGAGGTGGTGCGTTCGGCGAGCCGGGCCGCGGCTCGCACGATGCCGACTCCGGCGGCGGTGAGGCGGACCGCCGGGTAATCCGGGTGTGGCGGAGGACGAGTGGTGACGGCATGAGCAGGGCGACGACCATGAGTTGGGTCAGCTCGACACCGAGGTCGAAGCCGAGCCGGTCGGCGACCGGCGGACCGGGACGGACAGGGCGATCAGGCCGTCCACCACGAGCGTGGGAACGCTGATGCACCCGCGGCTGGGGCGGTGAGCACCGTGGCCGCCGGCAGGACCGCGCCTGTCAGCCACCTGCCACTTCGTCGCGGGGCGTGGCCGGTGCCCCGGCGGGGGTACGCGCGGCGGCGACAGCACGTCCGCGTTCCGATGCGGGGAAGCGGTCGAGCATGGCGCGCAGTTGCTCGGCGTCGACGTTGGCGCCGAACGGTTCGGTGCCCGGTTCCAGCCGTACGCCTGCGGCCAGCGGCCCCGCGCTGACGGCGTCGAAGCCGAGATCGTCGACGAGGCGCGCGACGGTGGCGAGGTCGTCGGGATGGTCACCGGCGAGTGCGATCGCCTTGCGTCCGGGTGTTCCCGCGGGCCGGGTCTCGTCCTCGAGGTCGTGGTAGCCCATGTGGTTGAAGGCCTTGACCACGCGGGCTGAGGACAGGAATTCCTGCACCATCTCGCTCGACGACGAGTGCTGGTCGGTGAGGTCCTCACGGATGCCGTCGACCTCCCACCAGTAGTTCATCGCGTCGACGACGAGCTTCCCGCGCAACGCCTCGACGGGGACGCTGCGGTACTTGCCGAGCGGGAGGGCCAGGACGACCATGTCCGCCCGAGCCGCCGCCTCCGCCGCGGTGACCGGGACGGCGCCCGGAGTGAGGACTTCGATGGTGAGGGCGATCTTGTCGGGGTCGCCCGATCCGGCGATGAGGACGCGGTAGCCGGCCGCCAGGGCGAGTCGTGCGAGCACCGTGCCGACCTTCCCCGCACCGAGGATGCCGATCGTGGCTACGCCCGAGGGGCTCATGTCGTTTCCGTTCATGGTGCAGGTCAGTCCGCGAGGAGGTCGCGGACCATGGGGATCACCTTGGTGCCGTACAGCTCGACGGCGCGCAGTCGGGCGCTGATCGGCTGGGCTCCGGTGGTGTAGATGAGGTCGAACCGGCCGACGCCGAGTTCCGTGATGGCGCGGGCCATCTTGCGGGCGACCGTCTCGGGGGAGCCGATGTAGAGGGAACCGTGCTCGATCTCGCTGTCGTACTCCTCCCGACGGATCGGCTGCCAGCCGCGCTGTGCGCCGATGCGGTCGCGGATGACCTTGTAGTGCGGCCAGTGCAGCTCGCGGGCCTCCTCGTCGGTGTCGGCGACGAAGCCGGGGGAGTGCATGCCGACCGGGTGGGCGGTCGTGCCGAACTTGTCGGTGGCGCGCCGGTACAGGTCGATGTAGGGCGCGAAGCGTTCCGGGGTGCCACCGATGATGGCGATCATGAGCGGGAATCCGTACTGGGCGGTGCGGATGACCGACTGCGGCGATCCGCCCACACCGACCCAGGTGCTCAGGTGTCCGGACTCGGTCTTGGGAAAGACGTCGGCGTGGTCCAGCGGGGCGCGCATGGTGCCGCTCCAGGTGACGGGCTTCTCCTCCAGCAGCCTGGCGAAGAGCTCGATCTTCTCCTCGAACAGCACGTCGTAGTCGCTCATGTCGTATCCGAAGAGGGGGAACGACTCGGTGAAGGAACCGCGCCCGAGGATGACCTCGGCCCGGCCGTTCGACAGTGCGTCCACCGTCGAGAACCGCTGGAACACGCGGACGGGATCGTCGGAACTGAGGACGGTCACGCCGGAGGAGAGCCGGATACGGCTGGTGCGGGTGGCGATACCGGCGAGCACGGTCTCCGGAGTCGAGATCGCGAACTCCGGGCGGTGGTGCTCCCCCAGGGCGATCACGTCGACGCCGGTCTGTTCCGCGAGAACGGCCTCCTCGACGACCTGCCGGACGGCCCTCGCGTCGGAGACGGGGTTACCGGCGTCGTCCTGCGGTACGTCGCCGAACGTGTCCAGGCCGAAGACGAGATCAGACATGGAGGGCTCCTTCGTGAGCTGTTGCCGCGCCCGCACGGTCGGCCGTTAGGGGGCGGGTGGCCAGCCGACAGCCGACTGGTTGACGCATCAAGCATCCTTCTTTATGATTGATGTGTCAACAACAAGGAGTCGCGACCATGACACAGCGACGCAAGCTGTTCCCCAGTAGTGAGGAGCTGCTGATCTGGCGCGACTTCATCGAGACGACGGAGGCGCTCCGCTCCGAACTCGCGTCACGTCTGCAGACTGATTCCTCCTTGTCGCCGGGCGACTACGCCGTACTTCTCGGGCTGCGGGAAGCGGACGGGAACAGGCTGCGCCCCTCCGCACTGGCGGCCCGCATCGGCTGGCAGCGCAGCCGCCTCTCGCACCAGATCGGGCGCATGGAGCGGCGAGGGCTGATCCGGCGCGAAGAGTGCCCGACGGACAGCCGGGGCGCCGAAGTCGTGCTCACGCCCGAGGGGGCGGAGGCGTTCCGGGGTGCCTCCCTGCCCCATCTGCGTGCGGTGCGGGAGCTGTTCGTCGATCCCCTCACGCGGGACCAGCTCGCCGCCGCCGAACAGATCGCGGCTACCCTTCGTACCCGACTCGATGCGATGGGCGGAATCTGAGTGCGCCGGGTCCCGCTCGGTCGACCGGTTGCCGACGTCTCGACCGTCGACGTGGCGCGGGTGCAGGTCGATGAACTGTCAACTACGTTTACACTCTCCTCATGGCCGAGACGGTGCGATGGCTGACTCCGGAAGAGCAGCGCGCGTGGCGAGCCTTCGCGCGGTTGCGGGAGAGGCTCGGAGGCCGGCTCGCTCGCATGCTGCAGGCGGAGTCCAAACTGTCGGCCGCCGATTTCGCGGTCCTGGTCCAGCTCACGGACGTACCCGAGGGGCGGCAGCGGTTCCTCGACATCGCCCGGTCGATGGAGTGGGAGAAGAACCGGATGTCCCACCACATCGCCCGGATGGCGAAGCGCGGACCGGTGGTACGGGACGAGTGCGTCGAGGACGGGCGCGGCGCGTTCGTGGTGATCACGAACGCGCCGCGACGCGATCGAGGGGCCCGCGCCGCTCCATGCGGAGGCGGTCCGCGGACTGTTCCTCGATCACGTCACGCCGGCGGAGCCGCGCACACTCGCAAGGATCTCCGAACGAGTGGTCGGCAAGTCGGACGAGGACGCGTCCTGATTCAGGTGGCCGGAGTCCGTGATGTGCGGTGGCGTGCGAAGTCGGCACCGTGATGTGCGGTGGCGTGCGAAGTCGGCGCCCGACACTCGTGACATGACAGTTGATGTGACAACGAGAACGTGTAGGAGGTGGTCCCGGTGAGCAATGTGGAAACCGAACCCGCGGAGCTGAGGTGTGGTGCCCAGGCCGACGGCGGGCCGTCCACCGAGGCGGCGCCCGCGGTCGATGTGCTGGCCGCCCGGGACGTGCCACTCGGCGGACCCCGGGCGATGCACGTGCGGCGAACGCTGCCCCAGCGGACCCGTTCCCTGATCGGAGCATGGTGCTTCGCCGATCACTACGGCCCGGTGGATGTGCCCGCGAGGCACGGCATGGACGTCGCACCGCATCCGCACACCGGCCTCCAGACAGTGAGCTGGCTGTTCAGCGGGGAGATCGAGCACCGCGACAGCCTGGGCACCCATGCGGTCATCCGGCCCGGCGAGATGAACCTCATGACGGGCGGATACGGCATCGCCCACTCGGAGGTCTCCACCCCGGGCACCACCGTTCTCCACGGCGTCCAGCTGTGGGTCGCGCTGCCCGAGGAACACCGGAGCGCCGAGCGCGCCTTTCAGCACCACGTACCCGCGCCCGTACGGGTCGACGGGGCCGAGATCAGGGTCTTCCTGGGCGCGCTCGCCGGAACCGTGTCACCGGTGCGGACCTTCACGCCCCTCCTCGGCGCCGAGATCGTCCTCGAACCGGGTGCGACGGTCACTCTCACCGTGGACACCGCCTTCGAGCACGGCCTCCTCGTCGACAGCGGAGACATCCGCCTGGCCGGCACCGTGCTGCGCCCGGCCGAGCTGGGTTACGTGCCGACCGGGGCAGGGGCCCTGACGCTGGTGAACGAGTCGGAGGGTCCGGCCCGGACCGTTCTGCTGGGCGGCCCTCCGTTCGAGGAGGAGATCATCATGTGGTGGAACTTCATCGGCCGCAGCCATGAGGACATCGTCCGCGCCCGAGCGGACTGGGAAGCCTCCTCCGACCGCTTCGGCCACGTCGAGGCGTATCCGGGCAAGCGCCTTCCCGCACCGGCCCTGCCGAACGCCGTCCTCACACCGCGCCGGAACCCTCCGCGTAGCTGACCCTCCCTCCGAAAGGCATGCCATGAGCCGGTCCTCCGCCGCTCCGGTCGTCCAGCGGGTCGATTTCGGCCACCGGTACGACATCCTGGTCGACGGCCGCCGCGCCGGGCTGACCGCGTACCGCGACCGTGGCGAGCAGAGGGTCTTCTTCCACACGGAGGTCGACGACGCCTACGCCGGGCAGGGCCTGGCCGCCCAGTTGGTCCAGCAGGCCCTCGTCGACGTACTCCAGGCCGGGAAGCGGATCGTGCCGGTCTGCCCCTACGTGGCCAAGTTCCTGAAGAGGCATGACGAGTTCGCCGACATCACCGACCCGGTGACGCCCGACGTACTGCGATGGCTGGAGACGGAACTGGGCTGAGCGAGCCGACGGTCAGGGTCCGCCGGCCGGGGAGTCTCCTCGCCGGCGGCAGCCCCGACAGCCCGTGAGGGAGAGCCTGACGGCCCGGGTGCTGGCAGGGCCTCCCAGCCTTCTCGTGACCGGACGTAGCCTCGACGAACGGACCGGCGAAAAGAGATCCGCGAGTTCCTGGCGACGCGCCGGGCCAGGATCACGCCCGAGCTGGCACGGTTGCCCGTCCTCGGCGGGGACGCACGGCGTGTCCCTGGCCTGCGCCGCGAGGGATCCGACGGCCCTGCCACCACCACACCGGCGATAGCGTGAGGCCATGATGGTGGGGACCGAAGAAACCCGGCTCGTGGTCCTGCGGGGCAACAGCGCGTCGGGGAAGTCGTCCGTCGCGGCCGGACTGCGTGACAGGTTCGGCCGAGGCCTGGCCCTGGTCGGCCAGGACAACCTCCGCCGCATCGTGCTCCGCGAGCGCGACCGGCCGGGAGCGGCGAACATCGGCCTGATCGACCTGACGGCCCGCTACGCCCTCGACGCCGGCTACCACGTCGTCGTCGAGGGCATCCTCTACGCCGACCACTACGGCGACATGCTCGCCCGACTGCGTGCCGACCACCGCGGCCCGACGCACGGCTACTACCTGGACGTGCCGTTCACCGAAACCCTCACCCGGCACGCCACCAAACCGATCGCCGACGACGTCGACGAGGCCCAACTGCGCGACTGGTACCGGCCCCGCGACCTGCTGCCCGGCGGCACCGAGACCGTCATCGGCGCCGACAGCGCCCTGCACGAGACGGTCGACCGCGTCATGCTCGACACCGGCCTCGCCCAACTCCCCGCGACGGACCGCTGAGCGCTCGTGCCCGTCGGGGTGAGGAAAGCGAGCGACGAGAAGACGCCTTCTCGACGACCGGCGTGGAACCGCCGCTCCTTGTGCAACAGCGTGTGACAGACGGTTCATACGTGCGGATCGGCACCCGTGTTCTGGAACCGCCGCACGACCAGGCAGACTCTGGCGTGTAGTAGTCCCTTCTGCCAAAAGGATGATCCACGCATGCTGACGCTGACAAAAGAAGACGGCCCGGCAGATCTCGACGGAGTGACCCACCTGTCCATAGGAGTGTCCTGGGACCCCACCGCCGGCACCAGCGGCGGCGTCATGGGCGTTCTCCGCCGGAAGGCGGGCACCGACCTCGATCTGATCGCGGTCGCGATGCAGGGCGGGGACCCGGTGCGCCTGGCGGGTCTCGACTCGCTGGATCCCTTGGGCAACCGTGCCTTGGTTCACAGCGGTGACAACCAGACCGGGCGCGGGGACGGCGACGACGAGACGGTGACGGTCGAATTCGCGGGAATCCCGCGCAATGTCACGTCGATCGTTTTCGTCGCTGCCGCCTTCAAGAAGGGAAGTTCCTTCCAGAAGGCCCGCAACATCAGTTTCAAGGTGTACGACGCATCCGGAGGCAGCTCTCAGCAGGTCGCCGACATCTGGCCCAGCCTCCTCACTCAGGACAACGGCTGCGCCGTGGCCAAGGCAGTTCGCGTGGGCGAGAGCTGGAAGCTCGAAGTGATCAATGTGACAGGGAAGATCAAGCAGGGTGACGAACACGCTCTGATGCGCTTCGCCGTCAGCAAGTAGTGGTCGCAGCGGGAGGTGGCGTGGAACCGGCAGCGGGTCTCAGAACTGCTGCCGTAGTACCGGCCCTCGGCCGCGGCCGTCGTCGAGCCGGCGGAACGGTGCACGGTGCCCGCCCGAAGACCCTCGACAGACCTCTTCGAGGCTGCGCCGACCCGGCCGCCCCAGGCTCGGCTGACGTCGGCCCGGTCGCGCACGCGGTGCCGCCGAGCCCGCACCGCGTCCGGCGCGGAGGCCGCAGGTCCCCGGCGGGGGTGGGCTTGGACGGCCTTGATGCCGTCCGCCCATCAGGCCTGGGCCCGGGATCCCGACGTAGGACAATCGCCTGGTGACACGCCCCCTGGAGCGTGGCCGCCCCCTCGAAGAACTCGAAGGCGTCCGCTGGCCGGCCCCGTCGGCCGAGGCGACGAGTCTCGTTACCGCTGTGTACGCCCTGCGGCGGCGGCCGGTCGGCGAGCTGACCGTCGAGACGTTCGCCTGCTGATCGGACGGGGCGTGGGGCTGCCCCATCTTCTGCCACTCGCCGTGAAGTTACTTCGGGGCAAATCCGATGGCGGGGAGCGGTGGGCCCAGCCCTCCGAGAGGTCGAGGCACGGGGTGCGGCGCCCTGGACGTAGTACGCGCCCGGCGCAGCTGCCCCGCGCACGGGAGGGCCGGCCGTGCGGCGCCGCCCGGAGGATCGGCCCCTCCGTCACGAGGAGCGCACCTCCCCCCCGGGCGACCTCCTGCGCGAGGCGATGCCTCAGCAGCCGGCGGTCCGGGTGTGCCGGACGACGGTTGAAGGACCGGCCGCCAAGGTACTCGTCGATCGCTTCGTCGCGCCGACGTGTGATCGTGGGGACCGGCGCAGCGTGGGCGACCTGGGTCCGCACCTCGGCCGGGTCAGCCACAAGCCCTTGCACCGTGCCCGGTGGCGGGGTGGTACGCAGCCGGTGTGAGGGCCCGCTCAGCCGGAACGTGGAAGGAGAGGGGGCAGGCCGTGGCACCGTTCCCGGACTGGACGGGTCCGTCCCATCGGTCAGGCACCGCGGCAGGACCGGTGGGCGGCGCGCCCGACACCCATGACACGCTCGGACGGGCGTTCGAAGACGAGGGCGCCGCCGTGCCGGACCGGATCTGGGAGTACGAGGGGTACGACCCCGGTCAGGAGCCGCTCAGGGAGTCGCTGTGCACACTGGGCAACGGCTACTTCGCCACCCGTGGCGCCTTCCCGGAGTGCGTCGCGGACGGCGTGCACTACCCGGGCACGTATGCGGCGGGCTGCTACAACCGGCTGACCTCCGAGGTCGCGGGACGCCTCGTCGAGAACGAGGACCTGGTCAACCTCCCCAACTGGCTGCCGCTGCGATTCCGGCTCGACGGAGGGGAGTGGCTCACCCCGGACACGGCGACGGTGCTCGAACACCGCATCGTGCTGCGCCTCGCCTCGGGGCTGCTGGAGCGGTCGACGCGGTACGGGCTGGGTGCCGGCCGCGTCCTGGCGGTCCGGCAGCAGCGGCTCGTGCACATGGCGGACCCTCACCTGGCCGCCCTGCGTACCGAGTTCACTCTGGAGGGCGACTCCGCCGCTCTGAAGGCCGAGGCCGCCCTCGACGGTGGCGTCACCAACGCCGGCGTGGCCCGGTACCGGGACCTCGACGGCCGCCACCTCACCCATGTGCAGTCCGGCACCACCGCGCCCGACACGGTGTGGCTGCGCTGCCGTACCCGCACCTCCGACATCCGCATCGGCATGGCTGCCCGCCTGACCTCGGGAGACGTCCCGGTCGCCGCGCGGCCCGAGCAGCAGCGCGCCGTACAGGAAATGAGTCTGCACCTGGCCGCCGGGCGGACCGTCACCGTAGACAAGACCGTCGCCCTGCACACCTCCCACGACCGCGCGATCAGCGACCCCTTGCAGGCGGCGGTCGAGCGCGTCCGCGAGGCCCCCGCGTTCGACGAGCTGCTCGAGGCACACCTGACGGCCTGGGACCAGCTGTGGCGCCGGGCCGACATCGACGTGCCCGGGGAGCCGGGAGCCATCCTGCGGCTGCACCTCTTCCATGTGCTCCAGACCCTGTCGCCGCACACCGCCGATCTGGACGTCGGCGTCCCGGCCCGGGGGCTGCACGGTGAGGCGTACCGTGGGCACGTGTTCTGGGACGAGCTGTTCGTCCTGCCCTACCTCAATCTCCACTTCCCCGAGGTGTCCCGCGCCCTGCTCGGCTACCGCCACCGCCGCCTGGAGCAGGCCCGTTCGGCGGCGCGCGCGATCGGCCGGCGCGGTGCGCGCTACCCCTGGCAGAGCGGCAGCGACGGACGCGAGGAGACCCAGCGACTGCACCTCAACCCACGCTCCGGGCGCTGGCTGCCCGACTACTCCCGGCTCCAGTACCACGTCGGCTCGGCGATCGCGTACAACGTGTGGCAGTACTGCGAGGCCAGTGGGGACGCCGAGTTCCTGCACACCGCGGGCGCCGAGATGCTCCTCCAGATCGCCCGGTTCTGGGCGGACTCGGCCACCTGGGACGAGAGCCTGGGACGGCACCGCATCCTCGGTGTCATGGGGCCCGACGAGTATCACGACGCGTACCCGGACACCCCCGATCCCGGCCTCGACGACAACGCGTACACCAATGTCACGGCCGCCTGGGTGCTCACCCGCACCCTGGAGGTGCTGCGGACCCTGCCCGAACCGCGCCGACGCGAACTGGCGGAACGCACCGGGCTGGACGGCGGCGAACTGGAGCAGTGGGAGAACGTCTCACGCACGCTGTACGTGCCCTTCCACGACGGCGTCATCAGCCAGTTCGAGGGCTACGGCGATCTCGCCGAACTCGACTGGGAGAACTACCGGAAGCGGTACGACGACATCCGGCGCCTGGACCGGATCCTGGAGGCCGAGGGCGACACCGTCAACCGATACCAGGCGTCCAAGCAGGCCGACGTGCTGATGCTCGGCTACCTTTTCTCGCCCGCGGAACTCCGGGCGCTGTTCCACCGGCTGGGACACCGCCTGGACGACGACACCTGGCTGCGCACCGTCGACTACTACCTGGGACGCACCAGCCACGGCTCCACACTCAGCGGCCTGGTCCACGGCTGGATCCTGGCCAGGGCCCGGCGCGCCGAGGCGTGGACGTTCTGCCAGGAGGCCCTGCGCGGCGACATCGCCGACATCCAGGGCGGCACGACCGGCGAGGGGATCCACCTGGGCGCCATGGCCGGCACCCTCGACCTGGTGCAGCGCGGGCTGCCCGGACTGGAGACCCGCGAGGGAGCCCTGTGGCTCGACCCGGTCCCGCTGCCGGGACTGTCCTCGTACGGGTTCGCCCTCCGCTACCAGGGCCACTGGGGCGTACGGCTGCGCCTGCGCCACGGGCAACTGGAGATCGAGGTACCCCCGTCGGACCGCTCGCCCATCGACGTCAAGCTCGCCGACCGGTCCGTGAGCGTCCAGCCGGGGGAGACGTGCCGCCTCCCGCTCCCCGAGTGAGACGGCCGGCCTGGGCCTGGCAACACCGGCACGTCGTCCTGGACCGATCACCTGCCTGACGGGCCACGGCATGGGCAGGCTCGGCGGGTCGGCAACCGGTTCTGTCGCGTACAAGGCCGATACGCCGCGGTCACGACCGCACTTCGCTGTCGGCGTCCCGAACTTCCCCGCCACGTACCGCGAGCCCAGTCGGAGCGGTGTTCAACGATCACCTACTTGGAAGAGGCCGCCGACATGCTCGACAGCCCGGCCCTGGCCACGCGGGACAGGCCCGGTCTGATCGACGGGACGCTCGTGCGGCTCAGCAGCATCGACCCCGCGAGGGAACACCGGTGGCAGCCCTTGACCGGCTGACCGCACGAGTAGGGGGCGGCCCCTCGGTGGTCCTGGATGTTCTGTGGGTGTGTTCAGGCTCGGGCGGCTGCCCGTCACGTGGGTGTGGCGGCGTGGAGCAGTTCGCGAAGTTTCAGGGCTGCCGGGAGCGGGGCGGGGGGCAGGGCGACGTGGACGGTCCGGCGGAGGGCGGGGTCCGAGAGGTGGCGCAGGACGAGTTCGTCGGGGACCGCCCGAGCGGCGAGTGAGGGGACCAGTGCGACGCCCAGGCCGGCGGTGGCGTAGCCGAACTTGCCTGCCCACTCCGCGATTCGGATGATCTTCCGGGGGGTGAAGCCCGCTCGTGCGCAGGCGTCGGCGAGCATGGTGGGGCGGTCGCCGTAGGCGCTCTGGAGCCAGGCCTCGTCGCGGAGATCGCGCAGGTCGACCGTCTCCGCTCCCGCGAGGCGGTGTGCGCGGGGGAGGGCGACGAGCAGTTCGTCCTGGCACAGGACGGTCGTCGTCACGCCGTCGGCCTGCGGCAGCCCGGAGGGGTAGTCGCTGACGACGGCGATGTCCAGGGTCGCGTCCGCGAGGCGCCGCAGCAGGGTGTCGGTCGGGCCTTCGACGGCGACGACCTCGACGTCCGGCCTGACCTCGTGGAGCGCCCGTAGCGCGGTGGGCAGCAGCGAGATGTTGGCGGTGGCGAACGCGCCCACGTGCAGCAACCCGCCATGTCCCGCGTGCAGTACGGCCAGTTCGTGCTCGGCCCGTGACAGCCGTTCGAGGACCTCCACGGCGTGCCGGTGCAGCGCACGGCCTGCCGGAGTGGGCCGTACGCCCCGCGGGAGCCGTTCGAAGAGCGCGCCGCCCGCCTGCTGCTCCAGCGTGGCGATCCGCCGGGACACCGCGGACTGCGTGTAGCTGAGCCGGGCCGCCGCTCCTGTGAACGACCCGGTCTCGGCCACGGCCACGAGCAACCGCAGCGCGTCGATCTCGAACACGGTCCTCCACCCATTCCTGCGACTCATTGGTCCCATGCAATCTAGTCGCTGGTGGAATGCCTGGCACGCTTCTAACGTCGTTGGCACGGGCGCCGCCCGGCAGGGGGACCGGGCGGCGCCGCGGTGATGGTCCGTCATATAGGGAAGGAACCCGCGTTGTTGACGACGATGCTGGCCGATCTGGAGGAACTCGTGCGCTGCGAGTCCTTCTCGGCCGACCACGGCGCGGTGGCGCGCAGCGCGGGGGTGGTGGCCGCCCTCGGCACGAGGCTGCTGAGGGTGGAGCCGGAGACGATCGTGATCGAGGGAGTGACCCATCTGCGGTGGGCCTTCGGCGCTCCGCGGGTGCTGCTGGTGGGACACCACGACACGGTGTGGCCGATGGGCTCGCTGCGGACCCACCCGTGGTCGGTGGCCGGCGGGATGGCACGCGGTCCCGGGGTCCTGGACATGAAGGCAGGGCTGGTGCAGTTGTTCCACGCGCTGGCCTCGCTGCCGACCCCGGACGGTGTGGGCGTCCTGGTCACCGGGGACGAGGAGGTCGGCTCCCCGACCTCCCGGCAACTGATCGAGGACACCGCGCGGCGGTACGCCGCGGCCTTCGTGCTGGAGGCGTCCGCGGACGAGGCGGGGGCGTTGAAAACGGCCCGCAAGGGCACGTCGCGGTACGAGGTGGTGGTGCACGGCAGAGCCGCGCACGCGGGTCTGGAACCCCACAAGGGCGTCAATGCCACCGTCGAGGCCGCTCATCAGGTGCTGTCCATCGCGGGACTCGGGGCGACGATGACCGCCGGGGGTGCCGCCGATGCCGGTGGTCCCGCGCACCCCGCCCTGGGAGCCGCGACCGTCACGCCCACCCTGCTGTCGGCGGGCAGCACGCGCAACACGGTGCCCGCGACGGCGCGGGTGTCGGTGGATGTGCGCGCGCCGACCGCGGCGGCGCAGGACTGGATCGACGGACGTATGAGAGGCCTCACCGCCCGCACACCCGGAGCCCGGCTGGAAGTACAGGGCGGCAGGCAACGGCCGCCCATGGAACCGGAGTCCTCCGCCGAACTGTTCGCCCTGGCCTCCCGGCTCGCCGCGGAGCTGGGCCAGGAGCCGCTGCGGGGGGTCGCCGTCGGCGGCGCCTCGGACGGCAACTACACCGCGGCCGTGGGCTGTCCGACACTGGACGGCCTGGGCGCGGTGGGCGGTGGCGCCCACGCCGACACCGAGTACGTCGACGTCGCGCGCATGGTCCCCCGTACCCGGTTGCTTGCTGAACTCATCACCCGGACCCGGCGATGGCCCGAGCCCGGCCCCACGAGAGGCGGTATGTCGTGAGACAGAGGACGAACGGCCCCGGACCCGGCCCGGGGCCAGGACAGGGACCCGGATCCGGCCCCAGGATCGGGCGCAGCCTGGGCCTCGGCCAGATGCGCGGGAGTTATCCCGTCGCCGGGGTGATGGGCGGTCTCGCGCAGATGGCGCGGCGGCTGCTCGCCGCGCTGGCCCTCGTCCTGCTCGGTGCGCTGGTCTGGTTCAGGCCGCGGGACGCGTTCGTCAGGGGCGCTGTCACGGTGGCCGTGGTCCTCGCCGTGTTCGGCCTGAAAGCGGCATGGGATCGCGCGACCGCGAGGTGGGGCATCAACCGCTGCTACCTCTACACCGGCGGCCTGGTCGTCACCAGCATCTTCGGCCGGGTCCGGGAGGCGGTGACCTGGGACGACGTGAGGGAAGTGAACAGGCTCACCAACCAGTCGGTGCTCCTGGCCTTCCACAGGATCGAGATCGTGCGGCACGACTACGGGAGGGTGACGTTCCTGGCCCTGGGGCTGCAACCCGCCCTGGTGCAGGCCCTGATGAACGAGGTGGACCGCGACGCTCCTCGGCCGTGAAGGAGACCGGGTGATGCGAGCGGCTGAGCGCAGTCGTCCCTGCACCTCCTCGCCGGGTGCTAGCGGCACGACGTGTTCGACGTAGAGCTGCGCGGCGGGGAAGCCGACCGGTTCGGGACGCGGGTAGCTCCCCTCCAGCCCGGCCGACAGCGGTTCTCGGAGGACCGATGCCGGCGCAGGCCGCGGGTTCGTCCCGCCCCAGGCGCGCCTCACCACGGACGCGGAAACCGCCTCGTCGGTGGTCGCAGTGGCAGCCAACACTCGTGGGCGGACGGGCAGGTGACGCGGTGTAGGAAAGGAGCGGGCCTGTCAGAGGCGACCGATATCCTGGCTGCTCGTCACTTCGGCTGGGGATCCGAGCGCTGTACGTCCTCGTGTTGCCCACAGGAGCAGGGGGCAGGGTGCGCTTTTCTTCGGAGGCCATGCCGGGCTGGGGGCGGCGCTTGACCGCCCGGTGCACGGAATGCGGGCTCCCCACACACCGGCATCGCACCCTCGACTACGACGGCGCCAACACCTACCGGCCACAGGCAGGCCCTGACCCTGTCCGCGTGCTGGGCGACTCGGACGAGCCCGCCCTTGACCCGGCGTGGATCGCCCTGGTCCCGGGGGACTACCCGTTCCGGCACTTCGCGCTGGGCGAGGTGTTCCACATCGCCGGCGGCATCGCCTGGCCCGGCCCCCACCACCGCGACTACGGCGTAGCGAAGATCGCGCACGGCGCCTGCTGCCCCATGCTGCACCCCGAGCGCCCCGACAGCAGCCGCGGAGCCGGCGAGCTGTGGCAGGCGATGCGGCTGCGCATGCTGAGAGACACGTCGCGCCGCGTAGGCTGACACCTCCCACGCGGCCGGTACGGCGCGGGGGCACAGACCGAAAACGGAGGGGTTACGTGAACCACGCGCAGCTTGTGGCCCTGGGCCGTGCCTTGCGGGTCCTGGGCGAGCACGGCGAACAGCTCTCGCGGGACACCCCGGACGCTGCGCTGCACGAGATCCGGGCGGACCTGACGCGGGCCCTGTCCCACCTGGAGGAGTCGATCACCGGCCCGAAGCCGACGACGCGCTGCCCTGAGCACCCGACCGGCCCGGTCGACCAGAGCGCCCGCGATCTGTGCCTGCTGTGCGAGACCCGGCGCCGGGCAGCACCCAAGCCGACATCCCAGGACGTCTACAGTCCCCCGGCCGCCGAGCGGGAGGTGCGGGTGCAATCGCGTTACGGCATCCGCGAGGAACGCCCTCAGCCGCAGGAGCGGTGGGTCCCGGAAATGTGGAACGGCCAGGCCTGGCAGCTGTGCGGAACGCCCCGGCGTGACCGGCGCGAGGCGGAGCAGTACATCACGGCACAGCGACGGGAGGCGAAGGCCGCCCCCGCCTATCGTGTGGTGCACGCCTTTACCGATCACGTCGTCGTCCGCACCTGGGGAAGCACGGACGTGCCGTCCGGGCGGCACAGGGATGTACAGCAGGAATTCTGAGCGCGGTACAGGACCCGGGGCGACGTGACCATGCTGGGCCCGTATCGGGCGGCTCGGCGTGAGCGGGAGTGCGACGCGTACCAAGCCGGGTGCCGTCGCAGCGATGAGTCTGAGAGCGCCCACAGGTCTACCTCCCGAACGGGACAACCCACTCATCGGGAGTAAGCCATGGGCCTCATCCACATCGAGCTGTTCGCCACCCTCGACCTCGTCGGGCAGGCGCCCGGCGGCCCCGACGAGGACCCGGTGCGGTTCCCGTTCGGCGGCTGGCAGGCGCCTCTGCTGGACGAGGTCGCCGGGGCGCAGGTCGGTGCCGCGTACGAGGGCACCGACGCCCTTCTGCTCGGCCGGCGGACGTATGACATCTTCGCCGCCTACTGGCCGCACCAGGAGGGCGGCGAGGACAACGAGATCGCCAGGCTCTTCAACAGTGTCCCGAAGTACGTGGCCTCCCGCGGCAGGCCCGACCTCTCGTGGGCGGGGTCCACGCAGCTCGGTCCGGATCTGGCCGGCGCGGTGCGCGAGATCCGTGACCGGCACGAGCACGTGAAGGTCGTCGGGAGTCTGAACCTGGTGCAGACCCTTCTGCGCGAGAAGCTCTTCGACCGTCTCGACCTCTGGGTGCACCCGATCGTGCTCGGCGTCGGGAAGAAGGTGTTCGACGGTGGCGAGGTGCCCACGAACGTCACACTCCTCGAACCGCCGGTAGCCAGTCCGAAGGGCACCGTGTACCTGCGCTACGGGCTCGCCGATGGCACGCCCGGGACGGGGGACATGAGCGCACCCGATCGCGGTCTCGGGCGCGACGCCTGAAGCCGCCCCGTGCCTGCGGGTCCGTGACGTCGGCGGCGAATCCGCCCGGTCGGCGTTCCGAGCAACGGCGGCGCGGATCACCGCCCCCGACAGGACCTAGGACCGCAGGAACTCGAGAATGTCGGGGTTGAGGACCTCGGGGTGGGTCGACAGCATCCCGTGGGGGAGACCTTCGTAGCTCTTCAGCGTTCCGTTGCTCAGCATCTTGACCGACAGAGGCGCCGCGTCCGCGTAGGGGACGATCTGGTCGTCGGTGCCGTGAGCGACGAGAACGGGAACGCCGATCTGCTGGAGATCTTCGTTGAAGTCCGTCTCGGAGAACGCCTTGATGCATTCGTAGTGGGCGTTGGCGCCGCCCATCATCCCCTGCCGCCACCAGTTGTCTATCAGCCCCTGCGACACCTTCGCGCCGGGCCGGTTGAAGCCGTAGAACGGGCCCGAAGGGACCTCGATGTAGAACTGCGAGCGATTGGCGGCCAGGGCTGCACGGAACCCGTCGAACGTCTCGATCGGCAGACCGCCGGGGTTGGAGTCCGACTTGACCATGACCGGCGTCACCGCGCTGACGAGCACGGCCTTCGCCACACGGCCCGGTGTGGCGCGGGCGACGTAGCGCGCGACCTCGCCGCCGCCCGTCGAGTGCCCGATGTGCACGGCGCCCTGCAGATCGAGCGCGTCGGTCAGGGCGGCCACGTCGGAGGCGTAGGTGTCCATGTCGTGGCCGGTCGCCGTCTGGGTGGAGCGGCCGTGGCCGCGGCGGTCGTGGGCGATCACCCGGTAGCCGTGCTGCAGGAAGAACAGCATCTGGTTGTCCCAGTCGTCGGCGCTCAGTGGCCAACCATGGTGGAAGACGATCGGCTGACCGTCGCGGGGACCCCAATCCTTGTAGAAGATGGCCGTGCCGTCGTCGGTGGTGACTGTGCCCATGACTGAAACCTTCCGCTTGATCAGCGAGGTCCGCGGGAGCATGCGCCGCGAGGAAGGAGGGCGTGCCGCACCATCTCGGAGCAGGCCTCTCCCTGTGCAGAGGGCAGCCCCCTGCGCCTCTGGCAACCGTACGCTCATGTCGCCCACGGGACACTTCAGGCGGGCGTTCTCCCCGCCAGGCCTGGAACCGGCGGGCCCGTCGGAAGGCGGGCCGAACGGTGGATCTGCTCAGGGAGGGGCGGCGCCGGGGCCGGCGGCGTGCCGGGCGGGGTCGGTGATCTCCAGCGCAGCGCTCCGGCGGCGACGTCGACGAGCGCCTCCTTCGCCGACCGGCGCAGTGTTCACCGCGACGGGGCGACGCCGTGCCCTGCTGATGGTGCGAGAAGGGCACACGGTGCGGTGCGGAAGCCGCGTGTGGCGTCAGCGACCGCCGGCCTCGCCGTGCCAGTCCAGGCAGATGACGCTGGCGTCGTCCCGCGGACGGCCGTGGCAGGCGTCCCTCACCGCCTCCGTCAGCGCTTGGACCGTCTGTCTCGCGTGTAGGTGCCGAGTCCGGCGCATCAGCGCGGACAGGTCGACTGCGGCCGCTTCCCGGTCCTGCATGCCGTCGGTGAGCAGGATGAGCCGGTCGCCGGGGCGCAGGTCGAATTCCTGGACGCGGTAGGGGATCGGTGAGGGGACGCCGAAGGGCAGGTTGACGGAGAGCGGGATCTCCTTCACGACGCCGTCGCGCAGGCGCAGGGGCCAGGGATGGCCGGCGTTGATGAGTTCGACGCGTGCCCGCGTGAGGTCGACGCAGAGCAGTTGCCCGGTCGCCATGGCGCCGCGCCCGTGGGCAAGCAGCGCCTGGTGGGCCTGACGTGCTTGCTCGGCGACGTTGCATCCTGTGCGTCGGGCGCCGCGCAGGGCCCCGAGCAGAAGTGTGGCCAGCAGCGCTGAGTCGACGTCGTGGCCCATGGCGTCGGTCAGCGACAGGTGCAGGGCATCGCGGTCCAGGCTGTAGTCGTAGGTGTCCCCGCCGATGTCGTCTGCGGGTACGAGTGCGCAGGCGACGGTGAACTGGGGTGCTTCACAGCAGGATGCGGAGGGAAGCAGCTGATGCTGGATCTCCGCGGCGAGTGTCAGCGGAGTGGTGCGCTGCCCCCACTGGTAGGCGTCCGTGAAGCGACGGTCCGTGACGATGATGTACGCGAGAGCGTGGGCGGCCTCCGCCACGTGTCGCAGCACCTCCCCGTCGGTGTGGGGGAGTGTCATCTCGAGGACGCCGATGCAGTCGCCACGGTTGGTGACCGGCGCGATGACCCGCTGCCGGCCCTCGGCGTCCTGCTCCTGGTGCAGTCGCTGATCACGGAGAACCAGTTGGTAGATGCTGCCCTGCAAGGGGATGCGCACGGGGCTGGTTCCGCCGGCTTCGGCGTCGTCGGCAGCGGTGAGCCGCACGAGCTCCTGGCCGACGAAATCCAGGAACAGGAAGGAAACCGAGACTGCCCCGAAGCGCTTCTGCACGTTACGTGCGACGACATCGACGGAGTCCATCGGCGCGGCGTCCTCCGCAGCGGCAAGGACCTCTCCCAAGGCGAACTCATCGGCCACAACAACCTCCAGACTGGTCGCCCATACGTCTTTCCGCTACCGGTCGAGACATCCCTGGCCGATCCGCAACGTCGCCCGCGCGAGTGATCCACCGGCCGTGAGGGCAGCCTTGAGCAGGCTGTGAGCGACACGCTTCGGCTGAACTCGTGGGCGGGCGCGAGGGTTCAGGTGCGTGCGCCGGGCGAACGGGACTCGCACCAGGGCACTGGCCCCGGAGCGCCGGCCACGAGTGGGCCTGATGTCAGCGATCGTCAGGAAGCGCCTGTCTCGTTGGCATGGGCGGCGAGGCCGTCGGTGACCGCAGAGCGTCCCGCAGGAGCGCGACGGCCGGGGGGATCTCCGTGTCGCTGATGTTGCCGTACCCGAGGACGAGCGCGCGTTCGTCCGACCGATGCGCGCGATAGTCGTCGAGGTCCGCCAGGCGTAGCCCGGCGGCGGCCGCCGCCCGGACCGCCCCGCGGGTGTCGGCGCCGTCCGGCAGGTGCAGAAGGATGTGCAGCCCGGCGGCGGTACCGGCGACGCGGCCCTCCGGTACCTGGGCGCCGAGGGTCCGTACCAGCAGGTCGCGGCGGGAACGGAACCGTCGCCGTGCCGCGCGCAGGTGGGCGTCGTACCACCCGCGGTCGATGAAGGTGGCGAGAGCGAGTTGGTCCAGCACCGGCGGTGCGGCGGCGACGAGGTTCGCTGCCCGGAGCGCCGGGGTCATCGCGTCGGGCGCGACCAGCCAGCCCAGGCCGAGGGCCGGCGACAGCGTCTTGCTGACCGAGCCGAGGAGGAAGACCCGGCTGGGGTCCATCCCCTGCATGACGGCGACCGGGTGGCGGTCGTAGCGGAACTCGGCGTCGTAGTCGTCCTCGATGACGAACCCGTCCACGTCGCGGGCCCAGCGCACCAGATGTGCCCGGCGGGCGGGCGACAGCACCGTGCCGGTGGGGAACTGGTGGGCCGCGCCGACGACCACGGCCCGTGCCGGTGTCCGCGCGAGGTGGTCGACGCGGAGGCCGTCGTGGTCCACCGGCACCGGGTGCACGCGCAGGCCGGCACTCGTCGCCGCGTCCCGCAGCCGCCCCCACCCCGGCTGTTCCACGGCCAGATCGGCGATCCCCTCGGCGCGCAGCGCCCGGCACGTGCGGACCAGGGCGTCGGTGACGCCCCCGCACACGGACACGGACACGGCACGCGTGTCCGCGCCGCGGGAGCGCCGCAGGTACTGCGCGACGGTGGTACGCAGCACCGCGTGCCCGGCGGGGTCGGGCAGGCCGAGGTCATAGTGGACGGCCGAGCCGGTGACCGCCCGCACGGCGTCCGCCCAGCGGCGGCGGGGAAACGCCCGCAGGTCGGGCAGGCCGGGCGCGAGGTCGTACCGGATCGGAGGCCGCGCCGGTTCGCGCGGCACGCGAGGCCCCGGCGGCGCGGCGTCCGGTATCCACGAGACACGCGTGGCGGAACCCACCCGGGCGGAAAGGTACCCCTCCGCGATGAGTTGCCCGTACGCCTCCGTCACGACCCAGCGGGAGCAGCCGAGCTCCTCGGCGAGCGCTCGGCTCGGTGGTACGGCGGCGCCCTCCGCCAGCCGGCCGTCCCGGATCGCGGCGCGCAGCGCGTGGGCCAGACGATCGTGCAGGCGGCGCCGCCCGCGCTCCGGAGGACTGACGTCGAGCAGTGTCGCCCACGCGAGATTGGTCCGGGAAGCAGCCACAAGATTGGAGCGTACCGCCGATCCGAATCCGCCTAGCGTGAGGAACATGACGAAGAAACTGGCCCTTGGGGCCATGCTGTTCGGTACGGCTCTGGACGAGCGCCGATCGTTCGAACTTCTGGACCGCTTCGTGGACGCTGGAGGCGTCTGGATCGACACCGCCAACTGCTATGCGTTCTGGGCCGATCCGACCGGCTTCGGCGGGCAGAGCGAGACGTTGCTCGGACGCTGGCTGGCACGGCGGCCGGGCGTCCGTGACCGCGTGAGGATCAGCACCAAGGTGGGCTGCGAGCCGACTGTGGCCGGACGATTCCCGGAGACGGCCGAGGGCCTGTCCGCCGGGGCCGTCAAGAACGGGATCGAGGCCAGCCTGCGGCGACTCGGCACGGACCACGTCGAGTTGTACTGGGCCCACAAGCCCGATCCGGAAACGCCGCTGGAAGAGACCGTCGCCGCCTTCGACGAGCTGGTGTCCGCGGGAACGGTCGGCCGGCTCGGATGCTCCAACTACCCCGTCTGGCAGATCGAGCGGGCGCGGCAGTTGGCGCGGGCGCACGGCGGTGCCGGCTTCACCGCGGTGCAGCAGCACCACACATACCTGCAACCGCGGCCGGGGACCGGGCCCACCGTGGTGCACCGGTTCGGTGCGGTCACCGACGAGGTGCTCCACTACCTCGAACACCACCCGGACATGGAGCTATGGGCGTACACACCGTTGCTGAGCGGCCGTTACACCCGCGCGGACAAGCCGCTTCCGACGGAGTACGACCACCCCGGCACCGCCCGCCGCCTCGCGGCGCTCGACGAGATCGCCGCCGAGACCGGCACGAACCGCAACCGGGTGGTGCTGGCGTGGCTGACCGGAGGGAACCCTGCCGCCACGCCGATCGTCGGCGTCAGCACGGTCCGGCAACTGGACGAGGCGGTCGCGGGAGTGTCACTGGAGCTGGACGCCGAGCAGCGCAGACGCCTGGACTCCGCGGTGTGACCTGTCAGGACACGCTTACCAGCATGCGGCATGCGGCATGCGGCCGTTGCCGGAGCGGCGCGGGCGCGGACGAGTGAACCGCCGCTCGGAGACTGCCGTCCGCCGGCAGCCGTGACACCGCACTCATGGGATCGCCGGCGGACGGGACACACCGCCTGATCTTCGCGGACCGGACGCGCCGCAGACCAGTCGGACCTCCGCGCTCGCTCAGCCGGCGTGGAGGATCCGAAAGCGATCGGGATCCGCCGGATCTCGATCAACGACCTGGACCGGCGTCCAAGCCCATTGCCAAACGCTGATGTCTGGCGTGCGGGAGAACCGGATCTTTCCGCGGGTGCCCTCGACTGCGACGCGCGGCCAGGATTCGGCGGTCCGCGCCCGGTCCACGCCGTGAGAACGCAGCACATCGGCGAGGACGGCGATGGTGTCGTAGCCCTCGAAGGCGACGAAGGAGGGCGCCTCGGCCAGTCGCTCGCGGAGGGCCCTCTCGGCTCGTGCACCGAGTTCGCTGAGACGCTCGGGCAGGTAACGCAGGAACGGGATCGCGGCGCCGTCGTCGCCCAGCAGCGTCTTCCATTCGGCGAACTCCGGTTGCCCGGCCGGAGCACCGATCAGGATCTCGGCGAGGCGCGGGTCGCGGCGGACGGACTTGACGATCGACACCGCCGGCTCCGGGTGGCCGACCAGAAGAAGCAGTGCTGTCGCACCATTGTCGACGACTTCGTCGCACACGGCCGTGGGGGCGAGCGCGCGCGTGTCGAGTTCGATGACCGTGCCGCCGCGGGGAGCGAGGCAGTCCCGCAGAGTGCCGGTCCCGGATGCCCAGTAGACACTCGGCTCGGCTGCTACGGCGATGCGGCTGTGGCCCGCGCCGAGGAGGAAGTCCGCGTAGATCCGCCAGCCGTGGGACTGCGCCGGGGCGAGGCGGGCGACCCATTCCGTCGGCTGTTCGGTGAGCGCGTCGAGAACCGCTGACGAGCAGAGGAACGGCAGGCCGAGGGCGTCGGCCCTGGCGGCAGCGGCGCGAGCGACGACGCTGTGATACTCCCCGGCCAAGGCAGCCACGCCCAGGCGAGCCAACTCGTCCACGGCCGCCGCGGCCCTCTGCGGATCAGCCGCGGTGTCTCGGACCACCAGCTCCAGCGGTCTTCCATCGATCCCGCCGACGTCATTGACGTCGCGAACGGCCAACTCGAGCCCAGCGAGCAAGTGTCGGCCTGCCTCGACCCAGCCAGGCCGAGTCAGCGGAACGAGAGCGCCGATGCGGACCGATGATCCGTCAGTCCGCTCTGTCCCGGACGGCGATGGTGGCGTATCCATGCGTTGGCAGTCTCCCGTGTGACGATTCGTTCGCAGTTTGCCCGGATCCGCACAGCGAGCGTCCCAGCCAGCCGATTGAAGAAGTCGATGTGGGGGACAGGGGCAACGACCTCGGCAAGTCAAGATCGTCCGGATGCGCAGCTTACCCACGCACAAGCCCACGAGCCAGGGCCTGTCCGTGGGCCTTCGAGGACGCCTTCGGCGACGTCGCGGACCCGCGGTCCCGGATCGGTGGAACAGCGTCATCGAGGAACGCGGTGAGAGACGCGGAGCGGCAGACGCGGGGCCGACTGCGCACCGCGACAGTCTGACGCGTCCGCTCAACCTGCGGGAACCATGGTCGTCCGTCGGCGGGAGACTGAGCCGACACCCGGATCGTGTCGGGCTTCCGTCTGCCTACCAGAGGGTGGAAGGTCCCGCGACGACCCAGCCGGCGTCGGTAGGCTTGACCCAGAAGCCCAATGACACCTCGATCGTCTGCGCGCGGTAGGTGACCTCGACGTAGACATGACTGCCAGTGTGGCCCCAGGCGAATGCCCCCAGATCGAGCTCGCGGAGCCAAGACAGGTCCCGCTCCCACTCGGCGGCAGCAAGGCCGCAACTCCCCTCGTCCGCACCGGCGCTCGCTCTGACCGAGCCGGCCCACAGCGACTTGAGCACATGCCGGACCGATGAGTGATCGACGAGCTGTTCGGCCTCAGGGATCTTCCCATCCCGGAACAGCCTGAAATAGCGGCGAACGACCGCTTCGACGTCAGACTTCGCAGGTCGCTCCGTCCAGATCTCCACTGCGAGAGCATAAAGGCCGGACGACGACGCCACTGAGCGCTTGTGATCGTCTCGGCGACCGCACCTCCCTACCTGACCATTCTGAGCACCGGCTTCCTGCGCAAGGCGGGCGAGTCCGAGGAGCGCATCACTGCCCTCTCCTCCTGGCAGGATGCCCCCCGTACTTCACCGCTGCCGAGCGCGCCGCCCTCGCCTTGGTGGAGGCCACCCTCCAGCCCGCCCGGCACGGTAAGGCTCGGTCTCGGACGAGCCGTACGCCGAGGTGGCGAAGCACTACGACGCTCACCGGGCGACTCACGATGATCGGCAGCGTCAGCCTCGCCCAGCGGACCTGGCTGTGGTCCTGGGCGGCCCCTCGGCGTCGAGCACGGAGGCCGCGACCATCCGTGCCTCTGCAACGAGTTCGGGGTCGTAGCCGAAGCCCGGCCAAGGGGGACGGAAAGTCGTTCTCCTCGCCGAACTGCCGCACCCGCTCGATGTCGTCCAGCACGGCATGCGGCAGCGACTCGTTCACGCCAAACTCACTTCCCCTGCGGGACGAGGAGTGGGGGGTGCGGCGATTCTTCGTGCGCGACCCCAACGGCCGGGTGGTCAACGTGCTGAGCCATCGCTTGGTTCGTCCTCGGTTCCCTCGCAGCCTCGGTCATCGCCCTGGTCCTCCACAGCGGCAAGGTGGGCCGCGCCTGCCCCGTGGCTCCCGGCAGCCGAGGCACTACTGGAACTGCTCCACGGGCGTGCGCCGGCCGGCCCGGAAGTCGATCAGGGCGGCACTGATGTCGCGCGCCGAGCCGAAGAAGAGAACCGACCGGTCGGCCGCCACGAGGATCGTCCCACCGCCTCGTACGCGGTGTACGACCGCCACCGCATCGTCCTCGGGCAGCAGGACGTGACCGAGATCGGCGTCCGGAGCGGTGCGGCGGTACAGTGCCTCGCCGAACTCGATGAGACGCCGCTGCTCAGGCGTGGGCGGCAACGGGTCCGCGGCCTTCTCCCGGTGTGCCTCCCTCATCCCTGCGCCCTGCCCTCGCCGTCGTGGACCGCCGCGAGTTCCGCGATCAGGTCCGGGTCGCGCATCCCGGGCAGGGCGTATCCCTCGGTCTCGTCCCACGGGACGTCGAGGTCGTCCATGTGTACGCGCCACTCGGCATCCGGCACGGCCCGGCGCAGCTCCGTCACGGAATCCAGCACATGGGCGATCACCGGCATCAGACGGCCGGGATCGAGCGGCATCTTGGTGGACCCGGCGACGATCTCCTCCGGCCCGGCCGCTCGCCCGTCGTACACGTACAGGCCTTCCTCGTCGTCATACGGAAACGACTCCATGTGCGCGGCGACGACGCGCGCGACCGAGGCCGACTCGGCCTCGGCCAGCGGTGCCGTACGGTGCGCGCTGTAGTAGAGAGAGACGCTCATGGCGGAAGCGTACGACCGGGCTGTGACAGCGCCGGCCGAGCGCCGACTGCCGGCAGCGCCGCTACGGTAACCCGATGGAACAGGACGAACGGCTCCTTCATGCCTCGTCGTTCGGCGCGGCGGCAGTCGCGTACGCCGAGCACCGTCCGGACTACGCGCAGGCCGCGGTGCGCTGGGCGCTCGAACCCGCGCCCGGCTCGCGCGTGCTCGACCTCGGTGCCGGAACGGGCAAGCTGACCGCCGCGCTGGTCGCACTGGGGGCCGAAGTCATCGCCGTCGAGCCCGACCCGGCGATGCTGACCGAGCTGCGCCACTCGCTGCCGGCTGTCCGTGCCCGGCAGGGCAGCGCCGAGGCGATACCGCTGCCGAACGCGTCCGTCGACGCAGTGCTGGCCGGCAACGCCATGCACTGGTTCGACATGGCCGTCGCGGGAACCGAGATCGCCAGGGTCCTCGCACCCAGTGGCATCTTGGCCGGCCTGTGGAACGTCGTGGACGACCGGGTCGACTGGGTTGCCGGCCTCGCACGGGTCAGCGGGAGCGCGGCCATCGGCCCGCGCGACACGTCCACCAGCTGGCGGTCCGAAACGGCCGACGCGCACCTCCCGAAGACCGGCGCGGCCCGGTTCGGCTCGCCGGAGCAGGCCGAGTTCCCGCACGGGCAGCGCCGCACCGCCGACTCTCTCGTCGCGACCATCGCGACACGCGCGGGGGTGCTGGTCATGCCGGAAGAGGAACGACAAGCCACGCTGGGCCGGATCCGCGCTTACCTCGCCGGTACGCCGGAGACCGCGGGCGGCGAGTTCACCCTCCCGATGCTGACGGGCGTGCTGCGCGTCCGGCGACTGTGAGGCATCACGTCGACAACGATCGATGGCATGCCGCACGCCGCCTCACGAGGGAAGGCGGTTCCGCTCGTCGAGCCGGTCCATGGCGTTGGTGTGGCCGGGGCGCTCGGTGGGGTTGGACGGTGCCGACAGGCAGCGGGGGTACACACGGCATTGCGACATTGCTATGACCCGGGCGGGTGGCGGACATGACCACGGGCGGGGTCTCGGTACGCCCCGTACGGACCACCCTTGTCGAAGGGTGCGGGCGCTCAGGAGCGGGGTAGCTCCGACAGAGCGTTCCACAGGGTCGACGGCGTCGCGAAGGTCTCCATGACCAGCATCTCATCCGGCAGTTCCAGCGAGAACCGGTCCTCAAGCTCCGCCACCAGGCCGAGCAACGTCAGCGAATCCAGGCCCAGTTCCGTCAGACTTGCGTTGGCGTCGACGGGTGTCTCCTCGTCGAGGAAGGGCAGTGCCTGCCGAAGTACGGATTCGAAGTCGCTGTAGGAGAGGTCGTTCACGGGCTGCTCCTCGACGCTGTGCGGCCTGCGGGGGACGGCTGTGCCCCCGTGTACCGGGCAGGGTAGTCCGTACGCGATCAAGAGGGTGACGTTACTCGGGTGCTGTCCGGATCCCGGACCGCGTACTCGACCATGCCGAGGCGAACCCGGTTCATCGCGAGTCGCCCTCCGGCAGGTGCGACTTCAGGGTCAAGGTAGCGCGGTCGAAGCCGAACTTGCGGTGGACCGTGCGCGTCGGGACGTTACCGACGTGGACGCGGCTCATGGCTTCGGTGGTGCCGTTGGCCAGGCAGAGCGCCGAGGGATTTCCGCAGCTTCGCGTTCCAGTCCCGTTCCAGGGCGGCCGTCTCGGTCATGAGGTCGGCGATGCGCCGTACCGCGACGGACCCCTTCCGGAAGCGCAGGAAGAAATAGTTCCGGGTCATCTCCCAGCGCCGGGAGAGCGCCTCCGCGTCGGCAGCGCGCTCGTGCAGGGACGGGAGCGCGCAGGTCTCGGCGGCAGCCCGCAGAAAGCGCGCGTTCAGGGCGCGCTGGCTGGCCAGCTCACCGAACCAGGCGCTGACCTCGATCGTGCCCACGGGGCTGAGTGAGGTGAAAAGGTCTGGGGCGGCGCGCAGTTCGTCGGCGCACGCGGTCACCAGGTCGGCGCCGGCGAAGGAGTGCGCGTTCCGGGCGACGGCGGAGCGGAACCGCTCCTGCTGTGCTTCCTGCTGCGCAGCCTGGGCCTCCCCGGAATCGAGCGTGCCGGCTTTCACGACCACCGTGCGGTTGCGCCAGTCGGGGTCGCCTCTGCGGGCTTCGCCCAGTGCGTCCGACGACATGGCGGTGAACAGCGTGCTCCTTTCCATGAAGCCGTCGAAGAGGGATCCCTGGTAGCGGTCGACGATCCGGAAACCGCCGGCTTCCTCCTTGTCGTTGCCGTCCCCGGGGTGGATCACGATCCGGTGCGAATGGTGCTGCTGGAGGTGGAAAGAGCTGTGGGGGACATGGAAGGTGTCCACCCAGGCGATCACCGGATTACCGTCCCGCAGTTGAGCCCGAATGTATTCCTCGGCTCGTTGAGAGTCGGCGTGGTGAACGTGGTCGGCGGTCAGGCCATACCATTCGCGCAGGGTTTCCTCTGGTGTCCGTCGCTGGATTCCGAGGTGCTCCACGGGCCATTCGGAGTCGACTGCGTCCGTCCTGCGGTGATATCCCCAGTGATCTCCCAGTACGCTCGGATCGCGGCCCAGCCAGGCCGCCGTGATGCCGAAGGTGGCTGAAATGCAGTCAAGTGCCGAAAAACCCGGGTCCGGTGAACCCTGCTGCTCCAAGAACTCCGCTCCTTCGCCGTCCATCGCCGTCCGTATGTACCTGGCCGATCCGAGGTGACCTCCCGCGCCCCTTGACGCGCGGGTTCCCGCGGGCTGCAGGACACCCCGGATGCTACGCTGTGGCCCGCCGGGCGTCCGTGAGTTGGCCTCACTCGACCTCGCCGACCTTCCGCTTCGACCACGCAGACCAGCACAGATCTATGTGAAAGGAGACGGGGGCAGCGATTCGTGACCCCGGTTCCCCATGACTGACTCCAGCAGTGTCGCCACCGAAGACATAAGCGTCGACGAGCTGTGCTCGTACGCAGTCGATGTATGGGTGAGTAACCACAGTATTCTGACCGACGAACAGCGCCTTCTCCAGGTGCTGCGTACGGCCGCGGAAAAGGGAAACGCCACGGTGCTCGGTGAGGCCTCGCATGTCTTCCCGAATGGTGCCGTCACCGCTATCCTCCTGCTTTCTGCCTCGCACCTGAGCATTCACACGTGGCCGGAATTCAGCCTCGCCAACGTCGACTTGCTCGCCTACGGCCGTCTGAACGGCGAACGGATGATGCAGAGTGTGGAAATGGGTCTCTCCCCCACGAGGATCAACGTGACGCGCATGCTGCGCGCGGTGCACTGACCCGCCCACCGGCCCACTCCACCCGCACTGTTCACAGCCACCCCGACAGCGACGTGAGGAACGCGTCGAAGCTGTCCCGGTGGATCGCGTGTGTGGCGTCCGGCACGGTCCGCACCTCGAACCCCCGCCGTGTCAGCTCCGCCCGCATCTCACCGCTCACCAGCGTGCTCGGCTCCGCCGCCTGGACGAGGGAGCGGACGACCGGCTTCTCCGGTGTGTGATCGGCGGCACGGTACGCGGAGAGGGCGAGCGCAGATCTCTCGTCCCAGGCGTCCAGGGCTGCCAACTCCGCCGCGACCTGCCGCTCTCCCCACTCCGGGCGCAGACTTCGGATCAGCAGCCGAGGCGCGCGTTTGAAGAGGGTGAAGACGGCCGGGTCGAGGGTGCCGTCCGGGCCGCCGAGCCGCCAGGCCGGCTCCGAGTAGACGGCACGCTCCGGCTCCAGGTCCGACACCGCGAGCGCCAGGGCCAGTGCGCCGAGCGAATGGCCCAGCGCCAGCTCGGGACCGCGGGGCAGCGTCTCCAGCAGGTCCTCCGCGAACAGGTGCGGCGCGTATGCCCCCCGGGCGCTGCCGCCGTGGCCGCGCAGGTCGACGGCGACCACCCGGTAGCCCCGACCGGTCAGGACCGGGACCAGCTCGTGCCAGGTGCGGTGGTCGGCCATGAGGCCGTGGACGAGGACGGCGATCCGGTCGCCGGTGCCCCACTCCCGGGTGTGCAGCAGCATGCGGTGGCCGCCCTCACCCGGCCGCGGCGGCTTCGTCCGCCGCCGTGGTCGCCAGGTCCCCGAAGGCGCCGGCGGACGCCGGCAGTGCCCAGAGGCGTTCCGCCCACCCTGGCGCGCCGAGCTGCCGGCCGTGGCGGACGATTCGTCTGGTGACGGCTTCCAGCACTTGGAGCCGGTAGGGCCACAGCGCCTCCTGCTTGGTGCGTGCTACCGCCTCCGACCCCGGGATCAGCACCGGGACCAGCGCGGTCGGCCCCGGGCCGACGGCGAGCCGGCCGGCCTCGGCCTCGGCGTCCGCGAACAGCGAGTACGGCATGTCCTCGTAGAAGGCGACCCGTTCGGGCTCCAGCACCTTTCGGGCGATCAGCTCCAGCGCGGCCTGCCGGGTCAGGACGTGGTCGACATGCCCGCCCACGGCCAGCGGTACGAGCACCAGGGAACCGCCCGCCACCTCGGCGGCCAGATCGGCGGTCACGCGCTCGAACAGCTCGGGCTCCGTCGCGCGGGCCGCCGCCATATCGTGCGGTTCGAGGAAGTACCCCTCCCGCCAGGCGGAGCGGTCGGCGGCGTCCACCTGGCCGAGCACGGTCAGCTCCGCGCCGAGCACCCCGCACGCCACCCGCTCCTCCTCCAACAGCAGTCGGGAGGCGAGAGCGGGACGGCTCCGATAGTAGGGGCGGCGCGTCCAGGTCTCCTGGGAGAAGACGTCCACCACCCGGCCGCCGAACCGGGCGAGCAGCCCGCCCAGGGCCAGTTGGGCATCGTCCGGGTGGGGAGAGAGACAGATCAGGGCGCGTGAGGGGTACGGGCGCGGCGGCGGAGCCGCGACCACCAGGCCCGCCGCGTACCAGCCGGCGATCAACTCCCGTTCCAGGGAAGGCCAGGAGCGGTACGGCCGGGTGCCGTCGCACGCGTGCCACAGTTGTGCGGCCGCCGCGGGAAAGAGGTCCGGATCGACCGGTTCGCCGAGGAACCGCACCTCGGTGCCGTCGAACTCGGTGTGCGGCAGCCGAATCGGCCGGTCGTCCGCCACGAGTGCGTGCGATGTGCGCCTGACCAAGGGGGCGGGGGAGGGGCGCTCTGGCATGCGCAGGAGTGTAGACCAAGGGTCGATCATGGAACTATGGGAAGGGAACGACGGGAAGAACACACGACAGGTCTGTGATCCGCACGCGACGAGAGGCACGAACAGCATGTACGTACTCACCCGGGGACTTGGTGCGCCGGAGGCCGTCTGCTTGCGGGAGGCGTGTGAGCGCACCGGACTGCCGCTGAAGGAGCCTGCGGCGCGGGACCCGCGGGGAATGGCCGCGCACGTCGCCGACGATCTCCTCGTCGCCTTCGTGGCCGCCGAGGCGGACGGCTCGGCTCCGCTCGAACTGCGCGAGATAACCCGTGAAGGCGCCTACGTCGTCCTCGTGCAGTCGGCGCCGACCGCCAAGGGCACGCTGGCAGCGGTCCGTTCGGGGGCCGGCTTCGTCATGGCCGCGCCCCTCGACGTCGAACGCCTCGTGCCGTTCCTGACCTACCTGCGGGACGTCGCCGCCCCGGCGTCCGCCCAGGTCCTCGACCTGGACGAGACCGGCATGCTCACCACCCCGTCCGCGTCCGTGCGGCTGTCCGAGGCCGAGGCGAAGGCGCTCCGCGCGCTCGCCGACCGCCGGGCCGTCATCGTCCCCCGGCCCGATCTGCTGCGGCTGACCGGCGAGGACCCGCGGGACGTCATCGAAGCGCTGCGGGCCCGGTTCCGGGAGGTGGGCTCGGGCGCCCAGATCCTCAAGGTGCCGCACATGGGATTCCGGCTCGTCGGGGAAGTGCGGCTGAAGGCCACCGCGTGACAGGGGCGGACCGCCCGCCGCGCCCCGTGCAGGTGTGGTGGGGCCGCCTGCCCGACGCGCGCCCCGGGCTGGTGGGACTGCTCGATCCCGTGGAACTCGGCCGATACGAGGCGACGGTCGACCCCGCCAACAGGCTCCGCTTCCTCGGCGGTTGTGCCATCAGCCGACTGGCGCTCGCCGAACTGCTCGGCCTGCCGCCCGCCGACGTACCCCTGCGGCGTGTGTGTCCGCGCTGCGGCGGACCGCACGGCAAGGTCACGCTCGACGTACCGGCGGGGAGCGCCCACGCGGACGTCCGCTTCTCCGTCTCGCACAGCGGCGACGTGATAGGGGTCGCCGTCTGCCGCGGCGCGGAGGTCGGGCTCGACGTCGAGGACGGTGCCGGCGCCGATGTGGAAAGGGTGGCCCCCCGTGTTCTCGGCGACACGGAACTGGCCGCCCTGCGCGCCCGCCCGCCCGCCGAACGGCACGCGGCCTTCCTGCGCTACTGGACACGCAAGGAATCCGTGCTGAAGGCGATCGGCGTCGGCCTGCGCGTTCCGCTGCGCCGACTGCAGGTGTCGGATCCCGCGCTGCCACCGGCCGTGCTGACCTGGCCCGAACAGATGGATACCTGCCATGAAGTGCGCATGGCGGATACGGTGGTCGGCACGACGCACCCCGCGTCGGTCTCGGTGACGGGAACGACTGAAGTGACACTCGTGCGGCACGACACCTCGGCGATCCTCCGGGCGTGGCGGTGATTCCGCTTCTTTGCATCGACTTCTTTACGGACCACGGGGAAGGGTTAGGGTCATATGTCGGACGTCGTGCTGTTGACTCCGCGTGAGATAGCCACCGGAGCACTCAGCCTGAACAACCAGAACGTGACCGTCACCGACGAGGAGTACGTCAAACTCGACCCGGCACTGCGGATCTTCTACGAGAAAGTCCGGGAGAACCTGGGTCTGGCCTGCATCACCGGATACCTTCGGAACGCCGGACACTCCGTCACCTCGCTGAACCTGCACGGCCGTACGCCCAGCGACGAGGCCATCATCGACCTCATCCGCCGGGAGCGCCCCCGCTTCGTGGGCATCAGCATCATGTACGACCTGCACATCATCGACGCCATCCGGCTCATCCGGTGCGCGCGGATCGCCGACCCGGACGTCTTCATCGCCATCGGCGGCGCCTTCTGCACGTACAACGCGAAACTCATCGCCGAGCAGGTGCCCGAGGCCGACTGCGTCACCTTCGGCGAGGGCGAGTTGACGGTCGTGGGCATCATGGACCGGCTGACCTCCGGCGCCGACTGGCGGGAGACCCCCGGGCTGTTCTACCGCGACGGCGACCGGGTACGCAGCAGCGGCATGCCGGTGCTGCCCGACCTCGCCAACCTCGTCTGGCCGGCCCGTGACGTGCTCGAGTACCACCGGGCGGCGGGCATCGCGACGCCCGTGGCCTCCACGTTCACCAGCCGTGGCTGCCACGCCAAGTGCACCTTCTGCTACGCACCCCGCCAGCCCGGAGTGGTCGACGGCTTCTGGCGGATGCGTCCCCCCGCTGACGTCGTCGACGAGATCGAGTACCTGCAGAGAGAGTTCGGCACCCGCTTCATCTGGTTCAACGACGACAACTTCGGCGGGGCGTTCGGCGACGGTTTCGCCCACGCCGTCGAGTTCGCCGAGACCGTCCTCAGCCGTGGTCTGAAGTTCCAGTTCCACTGCGAGTTCCGGGTCGACTCCGGGCTGATCGACCACGAGGCCCTGGACCTGCTGCACCGGGCGGGACTCTCGTCCGCGCTGCTGGGCATCGAGTCCGGGTCGCCCGGCATGCTGCGGCGGTTCAAGAAGGGCACCACGGTGGCCTACAACCTGGACGCCGCCCGCATGTTCAAACGCAAGGGCCTCGGCCTTGACCCGGGCTGGATCATGATCGAGCCGAGGACCACCATCGACGAGCTGTGGGAGAACCTCGAGTTCATCGTGGCAGCTCGCATCCACGAGGCGGACAACCCGTTCTTCCTCATCAACCGCGCGATCGCACTGCGCGGCACCGAGATGTACGACAAGATCGAGAAGCCGCTGCCGCTGGCCGACATCGAAGGCATGGAGGGCGCCGCCTACGAGATCCTGCGCACCGCTCGACGTGACTACCAGGTGCCCGACCCCCGCGTCGAAGCCCTGTGGAGCGCCTGGAGCGAGGTCGGCGAGGAGATCAGCGACCGCAAGGAGAACGTCCTGCCGTTCATCGCCCAGAAGATCGCACTGGGCGCCCGCCGGCTACGGGGCACGGAGCACAACCCGCGCGCCTTCCTCAGCCGGCTGCGGGCCTGGCGCAACGGGCTGCCGGAGCTGTTCCTCGCCTTCATCAACTACGGACTCGTCCTCGCCGAGACCGACCCGCCGGACCTGGGCCCGCGGCTCACCGCCGACCTGCGGGACCTGGTGGCCGACTACGACGCCGAGCACCTCGGCGAGTCCTTCGAGGACTTCGGCGAGCGGGTGGAGCGCATCTGCGGCGCCGAGGCCCTCGTCGCGGCGGGAGCGGGCCGATGACCCTGCGGTACGGAGTGGTCGGCTGCGGTCGCGTCTTCCAGCGTTACCACCTGCCCGTCGTCACCGACCACGAGGAGTACACCCTCGTCGCCGCCTGCGACACCGACGCCGACAGCGCGCGCTCGGTGCTCGGCGCGGCGGCCGACGGCGTCCTGGTCACCACCAGCCTGGAGGAGTTCCTCACGGTCGGCAGGCCGGACGTGGTGGCGGTGTGCACCCCCAACGACGCCCACACCGAGCCCGTGCTGGCGGCACTCGCGGCCGGGGCGCACGTCCTGTGCGAGAAGCCGCTGGCCGCCGACCTCTCTCAGGCGCGCCGGCTGGCCGAGGCAGCGGGCGCCGACCGGCTCGCGGTCAACCTGCCCTACCGCTTCCACGAGCTGGTGCCGGCGTTCCTCAAGGCGCTGCCCGAGGGCCCCTGCGAGATCACCCTGACCTTCACGACGGCCGGCCAGCGGCTGTGGCGGCCGGTGACGAACTGGTACGGCGATGCGGCGCGGGCCGGCGGCGGGGCGCTGGTCGACCTCGGCGCGCACGCCCTGGACCTGCTGATCACTGTCTTCGGCCGGCCTCGCCCGGTCTCCTGCCGGGTCGACGCGGCCGGTGTGGAGGAGCGGGTGATCGCCGATCTGGAGTTCCCGGCCGGCCCCGCGAAGCTGCGCATAGATCGCCGCAGCCGGGTCATGGGCCTCACCCTGGAGGCCACCGCGGCCAACGGCGAGAGCACCGTGCTGGACCTGCGACGCGGCGAGGTCCGCAGCGCCGCGGGCACGGTCACGGCCGAGGACCGTCGGCCCGAGCTGGCGGCGATCCGCGGCTTCCTCGACACGGTGGCGGGCCGGGCCCGGGGCCGCACGGTGGCCCCGGCTCAGGCGTTGGAGGTGCAGGAACTCATCGCGGCGCTGTACGCCGACGCCGAATGCGATCAGGAGCTGGCGCTCTGAGCGACTCCCTGCCCGGTTGCGGGAGCGCCGGAGATGACCGGCCGGAAGGTCTCCTTCAGCTCCCGCAACCGGGCGCGTGAGCGCTCCCCCGAGTACAGGTGCGTGGCGCCGATCTCCTCCTCCGTGATCCGGTCCAGGAAGAACAGGTTGATGACGTCGGACGGCGTGGCGCACGTCTTGCAGAAGCTGAACCGCGGCCGGTCGTGCATGAACAGGTCGTAGTGCTGGTGGGAGCCGTACTGGTCGAGCAGCAGCTTCCGGTCCTGCGCCAGGTTGCCCATCGGTTTGACCCAGGCGTGCGGGCATGCGGAGACGTCGCCCTGGCCGAAGAGCTGGGCCATCGTCGCCGTGACGAAACAGCCGAGGGTGCGCACGTTCGTCTTGAGCTGCTCGGCCATGTGCTCGACGTAGGCGCGCGGCGGCAGGACGTCCGCGAACTCGTCGTAGTGCTCCACCAGCGGCATCAGGTGGTCGCCGGGCGGCGGGCCCATGCGCTCGGCGGTGTCGCCGCGCACGGGGAAGAAGTACAGCGTGGTGCTGCCCGCGACCTCGTCGCGCAGATACTGGGCGAACTCCAGCTGGCCCGCGTAGTTGGCGTCGGTGAGCACCGACTGGATGTCGATGCGCAGCCCGGCCTCTGCCGCCGCGTGGAGACTGCGCATGATGACGTCGTGCAGCTTCGCCTGCTTCGGGGGCAGCCGGTGCCGGTTCAGCTCCAGCGTGTGCCCGTCCAGGGAGATGTTCAGCTGGACGTTGCCCATCGCGGCGAGCGCCTCGATGCGCCGCTCGTTGAGGAACACGCCGTTGGTGATGACCTGGACGGTCTCATAGCGGCGGCTGGCCTCCTGGACGAACTCGGTGGACCCCTTCAGCCAGAAGAACTCACCGCCGGAGAGCCGCAGAATGGGCGCGTCCACGTGCTCGTGGTACATGTCGAGTATCTCGTGCCAGTCCTGACGGCGGTCGGTGGTCAGGCGCAGCCGTGCGTCGGGCACGTTCATGAGGAGGTTGTACTCCTCGGTGAGGCAGTAGGAACAGCGCATTTGGCAAAGCTGTTCCTCGATGACCATGTCGTTCATCAGGAACGGGAGTCGTCCGCCTTCGGCCGCCGAGGCGGTAAGGGCGGCACGAAACTTTTCCTTAAGGCGCATGTAAGTCCCCGATTTGCGGTCGGCTTGGAATTTGCGGTACAGGTTCGCTCGACCGGTCAACACTAACCGCTCGTCAACCCCACGGCCATAGCCCCTACTTGCCGTCGCCCCAGCGCCAAATGCCCTGTACAGGACCGGAACTGGCGGTTTTCCCTCGTCAGGGGTGGACCTTGATCCGCACCTGTGCGTAGCATGCCGTCGGTCAAGGCCGGACAGGCACGGGGGCACCGAAGGCATGAGCGTAATCCGTTCACGGGCGGGGAGCGGGGGGACGGAAGCCCGTGCCCGCCGTATCGACGTCAGGCTGAAAGACCACGGCTACGCCGTCCATGTGGGACCCGGCGCCCGCCGACTGCTGCCCGCCGTCCTGAGGGAGCTGGGTGTCGGCCGCGTCGCCGTCGTGAGCAGCGTGCCGGAGAGCGAACTCCCCGACCCGGGGGTGCCGTTCGCGGTGGTGCCGGTGGTCGACGGCGAGCGGCACAAGACGCTCGCGTCGGTCGAGACCTACTGCCGCGCCTTCGTCGGGGCTGGGCTGACCCGGTCCGACGCCGTGATCGCCTGCGGTGGCGGCACGACCACGGACACCGTGGGCCTGGCCGCCGCTCTCTACCACCGCGGAATCAAGGTGGTGCACCTGCCGACGACCCTGCTCGCCCAGGTCGACGCCAGCGTCGGCGGCAAGACCGCGGTCAACCTGCCCGAGGGCAAGAACCTGGTCGGCGCCTACTGGCAGCCCAGCGCGGTGCTGTGCGACACGGACTTCCTGCACAGCCTGCCCCGGCGCGAACTGCTCAGCGGTTACGGGGAGATAGCCCGCTGTGCGTTCATCGGCGCCGGCGATCTGCGCGGGCTCGACCTGACCGAGCAGATCGTGGCGAGCGTCACGCTCAAGGCATCGGTCGTCGCCCGCGACGAACGCGACCAGGGCCCGCGCCACATCCTCAACTACGGCCACACCCTCGGCCACGCCATCGAGCGCGCCACCGACTACGCCTGGCGACACGGCGAGGCGGTCGCGGTCGGCACCGTGTTCGCCGGGCTGCTCGCGGGCCGGTTGGGGCGCATCGGCGGAAACAGGGTGGCCGAGCACCAGGAGATGGTGGAGAGCTTCGGGCTGCCCACCTGGCTGCCGTCCGGCGTGCCCGTGACAACCCTGGTCGAGCTGATGCGCCGCGACAAGAAGAAGGGGCAGGACGCCGACTCCACGCTGACGTTCGTCCTGGACGGCCCGAGCGGGGTCGAGTTGGTGCCCGGCGTCGACGAGCACGTGGTCTCCTCCGTCCTGGCGGACATGCCCTCGGGCCCCGCCCCCGCCCCGGCCTGAGGAGCGCCATGTCCGACGCCCTGCCCGGCCCGAGCGCGATATCGGGCACGACACGGCTCTACGTGGTCCTGGGCGACCCGGTGGCCCAGGTGCGCGCCCCCGGCCTGCTCAACGACCTGTTCGCGCGCACCGCGCGGGACGCGGTGCTGGTTCCCGTGCACGTCGGCCCCGACGGCCTGGGGGAGGTGATGCGCGGACTGCGCCACATGCACAACCTCGACGGCATCCTCGTCACCGTGCCGCACAAGATCGAGGTGTGCCGGTACGCCGACCTGCTGGGCCCGGCCGCCGAAGTGGCCGGCAGCGCCAACGCCCTGCGCAGGAACCCCGACGGGACCTGGCTCGCCGACAACTTCGACGGGGCCGGCTTCGTCCACGGCCTGCGCGACAACGGCCACGACCCCGCCGGCACGACCGTCGCCCTGGCCGGGGCCGGCGGCGCCGGACGGGCCGTCGCCGCGGCCCTGCTCACCGCAGGCGTTGCCCAACTCCGGTTGTACGAGCCCGACTCCGCCCGCCAGGAGGACGTACTGGCCCGCCTGGACGCACGCTGGCCGGGTCGCGTGCGGGGCGGCGTGGAGGGCGACTTCGACGGTGACGGCGACCGCGTCGACATCGCGGTGAACGCGACCCCGCTGGGGATGCGCCCCGGTGACCCGCTCCCCTTCGACCCGGCACGCCTGCCGCGTAACTGCGTGGTCGCCGACATCATCATGAAGCCGGCCGAGACCGCCCTGCTCAAGGCCGCCAGGGACAGCGGGCGGCCCGTGGTGCACGGCCGCCACATGCTCGACAGCCAGGTGCTCCTCTACCAGGAGTTCTTCGCATTGCACGCATCGGAACGAAACGGGAGGTGGGAGCCGTGATCGACCACGCGCAGGCCGTGGCCCTCGCGCAGCGGGCCCTGGCGCACCTGGAGGCCGGCACGACGGACCAGGCCGAGGACGTGCTGCGGGTCCCCGTCGCGGAATACCTCGACCCCGAGCGGTGGCGGCGGGAGGTCGACCTCGTCTTCAAACGGGTCCCGCTCGCCCTCGCGCTCTCCGTCGAACTCCCGGGCGCCGGCTCCTACAAGGCCCTGGACGTCCTGGGCACCCCGGTCCTGCTCACCCGCGGACAGGACGGCGTCGTACGGGCGTTCCTCAACGTCTGCCGCCACCGCGGCGCCCAGCTCTGCCCGGCCGGAACCGGCACCCGGCACCGTTTCCGCTGTCCCTATCACGCCTGGGTGTACGACGACCGGGGCGCACTCGTCGCCGTGCACAAGCCCGCGACCTTCGGGGACGTCGACACCGGGGAGCTGGGGTTGCGGCCCCTGCCCGTCACGGAGAGCCTCGGTTTTGTCTGGGTGTGCCTCACCCCGGGCGCCACGATCGACCTGACCGCCTGGCTCGGTGACTACGCGCGCGAGCTGGAGCGGCTCGAACTCGACAAGTGGCATGTGTACGAGCAGCGCGAACTGGCCGGTCCCGGCTGGAAGGTGGCCTTCGACGGCTACCTGGAGAGCTACCACATCCAGGCGCTGCACCGCACCACGTTCGCCCCGACGTCCACCTCGAACCTGATGGTGGTGGACTCCTTCGGGCCGCACCAGCGGATCCTGTACCCGGTCAAGTCGCTGAAGACGCTGCGGGACATCCCGGTCGAGAAATGGGAACCCGCCGCGCACTGCGGCACGGTCTACACCGTCTTTCCCAACGTGTCGATCGCCGGCGCCTGGGAAGGACACGGAGTGGTCTCCCAGATCATGCCCGGTCCGGGTGTGGACCGGAGCCGTACCGTGCAGACCATCCTGACGCGCGTGCCACCGGTCACCGAAGAGGACCGGCGCTACACGGCGGAGTTCAGCGAACTCGTCGAAAGAGGCGTGGCGGACGAGGACTATCGCACCGGATTCGACGTGCAGGCGGCTTTGCCCTCGGGGGCGAATACGCACTTTGTCTTCGGACGCAACGAGTTGGCGTTGCAGCATCACCATCGCTGGCTCGACCGTCTGCTTGCAGACGCCAACTAGGCCGCTGGCGAGGCATTTTGAAGCCTGGTCAGGATGGACAGCTTCTGACCCACCGACTAGATTGTCACCTGTCCGAACGAATGAAAGGCTGTCTGTGAACCGCGACGAAGTGCTCCAGGAGATCCATCAAATCGCCAAGGAGTTTGCCGCCTCCAGTGGTCGCACGGTGAATGAGAACAGCAGCAACTTCCTCGAAGCCTATGGATTCACCTCCCTGGACGCGCTGGAGTTCCTGCTTCTCCTCGAGGAGCGCTTCGGTGTGACGTTCGAGGACGAGGACCTCACCGAGGACACGCTCACCTCCGAGGACCGCCTGGCCGACTACGTCGTCGAACGTCTCGGCTGAGTCCCGGGGGACTCGGTATATGACACCCTCCAAGCTGACGGAGGTCGCTGAGGGGTTCTCCGTGCACGCCGTGAGCGCGCTGGACGCGCGCTTTCTTTACCGCGAGATGTTCGAAGGCGGAACCTACGCCGGTATTTCCCTTCCCGACGAACCGTTCGTCGTCGACGTCGGGGCGAACATCGGGCTGTTCACGCTCTTCGTGAAGCAGCGGCGGCCCAAGGCGCGCATCGTGGCCTTCGAACCGTTGCCCGAACTCGTCGCGGCTCTGCACGCCAATGTGGCGGAGTTCGGCCTCCATGACGTGTCCGTGCACGAGACCGCGCTGGGCAGCACGGAGGCGGCCGACGTGTCCTTCCGCTACTACCCGCTGCTCCCCAGCAGTTCGACCTTGTACCCGCAGGATCAGGGGCAGTTGAGGGAACTGCTGGGTAGGAGCTTTCCGCCGCGGGTCGTGGAGCGGATGTTCCAGGGACGCGAGATCACCGTCAACGTCGACCGGCTCTCCCGCCACATCGGTACCGACCGCCCCGTCGACCTGCTGAAGATCGACGCGGTGGGCTCCGAACTGGAGATCCTGCGGGGTGTCGACGCGGACCTGCGCCCCCTGCTGCGCAACGTCTTCATCGACGTCCAGGACGTGCACGGCCGGGTCGACGAACTCTGCCTGTACCTGCGGGAGATGGGTCTGGAGCCCAGCGTCCTGAAGCCGCCGATGGCGGACGGGGAGGACACACTGAACTACCTGATCCACGCCGTGCAGCCGTGACACAAGGAATCCTGCGAACTCGAAGAGGGGAAACACGGGGATGCTGACGCTCGGCCTGGGCGGGTCCAACCACGACTTCGCCGCATGCCTCGTCGCCGACGGCGTCATCGCCGCCGGAATCGAGGAGGAGCGGGTACGCCGGGTCAAGTACTCGGTCGGAGTCAACTCGCTGTTCAACCAGTCGTGGCGGTACTGCCTCGACATGGCACAGGCGCGTCTCGCCGACGTCGACGTCATCGTCGCCGACGACACGCTGCTGGCGCCCGCCTACTTTCCCTTCCGTAAGCGCATCCACCTGATACGCCATCACATGGCGCACGCGGCCAGCACCTTCTTCCCCTCGCCCTTCGAGCGGGCGGCCATCCTCGTGGTCGACGGAGCGGGCAGCCTGATCGACGACCGCGGCGTGGAGACCCTCACCACCGCCGTCGGCGAGGGCACCACCATCACCGAGCTGTCCAAGGTGCTCGGCACCGACTGGTCCACCGACGGCCTCAGTTCGCTGCGGGTCTACCAGGCCGGCGACAGCGACCACTCCCTCGGCTACATGTACAAGGCGGTCAGCAAGGCCATCGGCTTCGTGCTGTACGAGAACGAGTACGAGGGTCGCCACTGGTACCTGTCCGAGGACGGCAAGACGATGGGCCTCGCGCCCTACGGCACCCCGCGCTACTGCAAGGAGTTCCGCGAGTACCTCACGCTGCTGCCCGACGGCGGCTACGAACTGCACCTCAAGAACGGCGGACTGCTCGACTTCATCGAGCACGCCCTCGACGGCTACGAGGGCGACGAACGCTTCGCTCGCGCCGCCGACCTCGCCTACGCCGCCCAGGACACGCTGGAGGAGACGCTCCTGCACGTGGCCCGGCGGCTCCACGCCGACACCGGGCTCACCGACCTGTGCCTGGCCGGCGGCGTCGCGCTGAACTGCGTGGCCAACGGCCGTCTGCTGCGCGAGACCCCCTTCGAGAACGTCTTCGTGCAGCCCGCCGCGGGCGACGGCGGCTGCGCCGTCGGCAACGCCTACTACGGCTACCACGTCATCGCCGGACAGCTCCGCGAGGCGCCCGCCCGCACCGCCCAGCGCCACGCCTACCTCGGCCGCACCTACGGGGACCCCGAGGTGCGGGCCGCGCTAGACGCCTCCGGACTGCCCTACCGCAAGGTGGACGAGCCGTCCCGGATCGGCGCCGAACTGCTGGCGCAGGGCAAGCTGCTGGGCTGGTTCACCGGCGGGTCGGAGTTCGGGCCGCGCGCCCTGGGCCACCGCAGCATCCTGGCCGACCCCCGGCGCGCCGAGATGAAGGACATCATCAACGCCCGGGTCAAGCACCGCGAGCCCTTCCGGCCCTTCGCCCCGGCGGTGCTGCGCGAACACGCCGCCGACTACTTCGACCTCGACATCGAGTCGCCGTACATGCTCATCGTGGCGCCGGTCCGGCCCGAGAAGCAGGGCGAGGTCCCGGCCATCGTGCACGTCGACGGGACCGCGCGTGTGCAGACCGTCACAGCCGAGGACAACGGCGCGTACCACCGACTGATCTCGCACTTCCACCAGCTGACCGGAGTTCCGGTGGTGCTCAACACGTCGTTCAACGACAACGGTCAGCCGATCGTGGAGACGCCGCAGCAGGCCCTCGAGTTCTACGGCGGCAGCCGGCTGGACTGGATGATCATGGAAGACTACGTGGTGGCGCACTCGGCCGACGACCTGGACGCGTTGGCGTCGTCCCAGTCGTCGGCGACCGGCAGCCCCGCCACCGACTGACACCGACTGAGAGGGACACACAGTGGCTCTGGCACTCGACGGTGGGCATCCGGTCCGCCGCCACGACTTTCCGGCCTGGCCGTACCATGACGACACCGAACGCGCGGCGCTGATCCGCGCGGTCGACCAGGGCCAGTGGTGGCGAGTCGGCGGCAGCGAGGTCACCTCGTTCGAGGCGGAGTTCGGCGCGTACCACGGCGGCACGACGCTCGCCGTCACCAACGGCACGCACGCTCTGGAGCTGGGCCTGGAGCTGCTGGGTCTGCAGCCGGGGGACGAGGTGATCGTGCCCGCCTTCACCTTCATCTCCACATCGATCGCCGTACAGCGGGCGGGCGGCGTCCCGGTCCCGGTCGATGTGGACCCCGTGACGTACTGCCTCGACCCGCGGACCCTGGACGCCGTCCGCACGCCGCGCACCCGCGTCGTCATCCCCGTGCACATGGCCGGGCACGTCGCCGACATGGACGCCATCGGTGCCTGGGCGGCCCGGCACGACGTCGTCGTCTTCCAGGACGCCGCACATGCGCACGGCGCCGTCTGGTCCGGCCGGCGCATCGGTGACTTCGGTACGCTCGCCGCCTTCAGCTTCCAGAACGGCAAGCTCATGACCGCGGGCGAGGGAGGGGCGCTGCTGCTGCCGTCGGCGGAGCGGTTCGACGAGGTGTTCGCCCGGCACAGCTGCGGCCGGCCCATGGGTGACACGAACTACGAGCACCGCACCCCGTCGTCGAACTACCGCATGACGGAGTTCGCCGGCGCGGTCCTGCGCGCCCAACTCGTCCGGCTCGCCGAGCAGAACGCGCGCCGCGAGAGCCGCTGGAAGACCCTGTCCGCGGCGCTGCGCGAGATACCCGGTGTGGTCCCGCAGGGCCGTGACCCGCGCTGTGACCTCAACCCGCACTACATGGCCATGGCCGCCCTCGACCCCGCCACGCACCCCGGGACCGACCGCGACCTGGTGGTCAGGGCGCTGGTCGCCGAGGGCATCCCCGCCTTCGTCAACTACCCGCCGGTGTACCGCACGCAGGCCCACGAGGCGCTGCGCGGCAACGGACTGCCGGACACCGCCGAGCTGGCCGAGCGCAACCCGGTCAGCGAACATCTGGGCGCGCACGGCTTCTGGCTGCACCACCGGGTGCTGCTCGGCACGGACGCCGACTGCGCCGACGTCGCCGAGGCAGTGGCGAAGGTGCTGTCCGAACTGGCGGGGAAGAAGCGTTCCGCTTGATGAGGGTCGCCGTTGTCGGGCTGGGCTGGGTGGCCCGCGAGGTATGGCTGCCGCGGCTGGTCAAGCACCCGGACTTCGACGTCGTCGCCGTGGTGGAGCCGCGGTCCGAGGCCGTCGAGCGGGCCGGCGCCCTGGTGGCCGGGGCACGGGTGTACGGCGGACACGAGGAGCTCGGGCGGGGTGAGGCCGACCTCGTCTTCGTCCTCACCCCGAACCACACCCACGGCGCTCTCGCGGGCCACTTCCTGCGCCAGGGCCTCGCCGTCTTCCTGGAGAAGCCGACCGGCACCGACTTCGGCCACCTGCGGCTCCTCGAGGACGCGGCCCGCGACGGCGGGGGACGGCTGCTGCTGTCCACCGCCGCCCGGCACCGCGCCGACGTCGGGGAGCTGGCGCGCCTCGTCGCCGACGGGGCGCTCGGCACGCCTCGGCTCGCCGAGCTGAGCTGGGTCCGCTCCCGGGGCATTCCCGGCAGCGACTGGTTCGCCCGCCGGGAGACGGCCGGCGGTGGCGTCCTGGTCGACCTGGGGTGGCACGTCATCGATGTCCTGCACCACCTGTGGGGCGCCTCCGGCGTGCGCCACGCCACCGCCCTCCCCTTCTGCGACTTCCTCACGCGCGAAGGCTGGGGCGCCGACTGGCACGCCGACGGCGTCGCCCTCGGCACGGCCGATGTGGAGGACCAACTCACCGCCCTGGTGGCCACCGAGCGATACGGCATGTACCTGCGTTTCGCCTGGGCGTCGCACGAGGCGGTCGACCGCACCCGGCTGGTGCTGCACGGCACCGCGGGTACCGCCGAGCTGACCACCACGTTCGGCTTCAGCCCCCGGCGCGTGGCCGAACCGACGCTCACACTCCGCCAGGAAGGCGCCGAGCGCCGGGTGCCGCTGCCCCCGGCCGGCGTCGGTGACGAGTACGACCTGCAACTCGACGCGCTGGCCGCCGAACTGGCCCGGACCGACGCCACGGGCCGGGCCCTGCGCGAGGCCCGCGAAGCCCTGGTCGTGGTCGAGGCCTGTTACCGCGCCACGTCCGCCGACTGGACAGCACCGGAGACGAATTCATGACTGCATCCCTGTCCGAGCCCACGGCGCTGCGCTACGAGCCGCTGCGTGGCCTGGCCCTGTGGGGCGAGGAGGAGAAGGCCGCCGCGCTGGACGTGCTGGAGAGCCGCTCCCTCTTCCGTTACTACGGTCCCGCGCTCCAGCGCCGCGTCGAGCGCTTCGAGGAGCGGTTCGCCGCCCTTCACCAGGCGCCCCACGCGGTGGGCGTGTCCTCCGGGACCGCCGCCCTGACCTGTGCACTGATCGGCCTGGGGATACCTGAGGGCGGCGAGGTCATCGTGCCGTCAGCCACCTTCATCGGCTGCGTCAACGCCGTCGTCGCCGCGCGTGGCATCCCCGTCTTCGCCGACATCGACGAGTCGCTCACCCTCGACCCCACGGCCTGGGAACAGCTCGTCACCGAGCGGACCTTCGCGGTCATGCCCGTCCACCTGAACAACGCCGCCGCCGACATGGACCCCATCCTGGCCGTCGCCCGCAAGCACGGCATCCGGGTACTGGAGGACGCCGCCCAGGCCTGCGGGGTCAGCTACCGGGGGCGCCCGGTCGGCTCGATCGGCGACGCGGGCGCCTTCAGCTTCCAGCTGGAGAAGAACATCACCGCCGGCGAGGGCGGTGCCGTCGTCACGACGGACCCCGACGTCCACGACCGCGTGGTCCGCTACCAGGACCAGGGCGGGCAGTTCACCACCTCGCGCAGCGGCGAGCGCGGCGGCGCCGCCGGCGAGGCCTTCCTCGGCGCCAACCTGCGGATGACCGAGATAGCCGGCGCCCTGCTGTCCGTACAGCTGGAACGGCTCACGCCCATGCTGCGGCGGCTGCGCGACATCGCCCGTGTCGTCCGCGCGGACCTCGCCGACCTGGCGCTCGAGTGGCGGCGGCTGCCGGACGAGGAGGGCAGCGGCGGCGATCTCACGGTCCTGCTGGACAACCGCATGGCCGCCCGCCGGTTCGTCACCGCGCTCACCGCGGCCGGCATCCCCGCGGCCACGCTCTACTCGGGCCGCCTGGTGCAGCAGAACCCCGCCGTCCGCGCCGGCCGCACCCCCTGGGGCGTCGCCTGGGACGCCACCGCGCGCCTGCGCGCCAGCGAGGCCGTCCTGGGCCGGTCCGTCACCGTCGGACTCGGCGCGACCATGACGGACGACGACGTCGCCCATCTGGTGGCGAGCCTGCGGACCGCGGCCGACGCCGCCCGAAAGGGAGCGAACGGTGAGTGAACTCTGGCCGCGGGCCGTCGTCCTGGACCTCGACGGCGTGCTCATCGACAGCATCCACGTGATGCGCAGGGCTTTCCAGCGCGCGTACGCCCTCACGGTCGGCGACGGCGAGGCACCCTTCGAGGAGTACCTGACCCACCTCGGGCGGCACATGCCCGACACCCTGGCGATCATGGGCCTGCCCGCCGGGATGTACGAGCCGTTCGTCGTCGAGAGCCGCAAGCTGGTCCACGAGATCGAGCCCTGCCCCGGCGCCGCCGAACTGCTCGCCGGACTGCGCGAGGCGGGCGTCCCCACCGCCGTAGCCACCGGCAAGACCCACGGCCGTGCCGTCGAGGCCCTGGCGGCGACCGGCCTGCTGAGCCTGCTGGACGCGGTGTGCGGCAGCGACGAGGTGGCGCACGGCAAACCCGCTCCGGACATCGTCCTGCTCGCCCTGGAGAAGATCGGCGCCGCCGCCGAGGGCGCCGTCATGGTCGGCGACTCCGCGCTGGACCTCCGGGCCGGCCGCGCGGCCGGCACCCGGACCGCCGCCGGCCTCTGGGGCCAGGGCGACCGGACGGAACTGCTCGCCCACCAGCCCGATCTGGTGGCCGGCTCGTGCGCCGAACTGGCCGCCCTGCTGCACCGCCGTGAAGGGATCCCCGCGTGACCACCGCCTCCACCTCCCGTGACCTCCTGCTGCTCAACGGCCCCAACCTGGGCACGCTCGGCACGCGCGAACCCGGGGTCTACGGCACCACCACCCTCGCCGAGGTGGAGGAGGCGGTCGCCCTGCGGCTGGCCCGCGCCGGGTACGGACTCCGCTGCGAACAGCACGACGGCGAGGGCGAGTTGATCCGCGCGCTGCACAAGCACCGGGACACCGCCGCCGCGATCGTCAACCCCGGCGCCCTGATGATCGCCGGCTGGAGTCTGCGCGACGCCCTGGCCGACTACCCGGCGCCCTGGGCCGAGGTGCACATCTCCAACGTCTGGGCCCGCGAGTCCTTCCGGCACAACTCCGTCGTGTCCCCGCTCGCCGTGGGCGTCATCGCGGGCTTCGGCACGCACGGGTACGAACTCGCCGCGGAGGCACTGGTACGGCGGCTGGAGACGGCGGCGCAGGGCACGGCGAGGTGACCGCCCGGGATCTGTGGCAGGAGTTCTCCCGGGCGGACCTGAACCCGGACGCGCTCGCGCTCGGCGACCTGACCCGCCGTACGGCCGTCGCACGCGTGACGGAGCTGGCGGAGCGGCTGCGCGCGCAGGGCGTACGGCCCGCGGAGGCCGTCGGACTCCAGGGGCCCAACCAGCCGGAATGGGTGCTGGGCCTGCTCGCGCTGACGGCTGCGGGCGCCTGCCCCCTGCTGCTGCCCGCGGACTCGCCACCGGCGGAGAGCCGCAGGCTGCTGAGGACCGCGGGGGCCCGCCGGACACTGGTGGCGGACCCCGACGGGGCGGAATGGGCGGTGCTGTCGACAGAGGATCACTGGGCGGACGGAGGGCTCGCCGATGACGGGAAGGCCGTCGGTGACGCAGCCTCCGAGGCAGCCGCCCACACCCCCGGCACGGTTCTGCTCGCCTCCTCAGGGTCCACCGGCACGCCCAAGGTCGTCGCGCGGTCGCCGCGTTCCGTGCTCGACGAGGGGGTGCGCTACCACCGCGCGGGTCTTGCGCGGCCCGAGGACTCCGTACTGCTGCCGTTGCCGCTGAGCCACGCCTACGCGTTCGGCTGGCTGGCCGGCGCGCTGGTGGCCGGGGCGCACGTGGACCCGGTGCCGCCACGTGCCGTCGGCGCCGTACACGCGCGGCTGCGGGAGCGGGCGACGGTCCTGGTCACCGTGCCCGGCCTGGCCCGTGTCCTGGCGCGCCGCAGGGCCCTGGCCGACGACGCCCCCTTCCCCGCGCTGCGCCGGGTGATGGCCGGCGCCGGATACGTGGAAGCCGAGCTGGACGCGCTGTGGACCCGCACACTCGGTGTGGGCGTCTCCCGCAACTTCGGCTCCAGCGAGACGGGCGCCGTGCTGTGGGGGGAACCGGGGCTGCCGTCGGGAGCCGTCGGCCGTCCGATGCCGGGCGTTCGGATCGACCTGCTGGACCCCGACGGCACCACCCTGCCCGGCACGGGCGCGGCCCAGGGAGAACTCGCCGTCGTCCTGGAGGACGGCTCCACCCACCGCCTGCACGACCTCGCCGATCGCGACGAACACGGCGTGCACCGCATCCTGGGCAGAGCCCGGCTCGGAGTGGTCCGGCGCGGGGCCCGCTGGGTGTCCACGATGGAGGTGGAGTCGGTGCTGCGGGCGGCCCCGGGCGTCGCCGACGTCTCGGTGACGGCGACAGGACCGGACGACTCCGACGACCAGGGCCTCACCGTCGAGTACGTGCCCGCCGACGCCGAACTGGCCGCGCCGCGGCGGGTACAGGCGTACGCCCGCGCCGAGCTGGCCGCGTACAAGGTGCCCGACAGCTTCCAGCCGCGCTACCGGCTGCGCCGGTCCGCCGTCGGCAAGGCGCAGGCGGCCCCCGTGTACCGCCTCGCACACGCGGCCGCCCGCCCGGACGCTCCGGCCGAGCAGGTCCTGGCGGCGGCCCTCACCGAACTCGGCCTGCCCCCGCTCCTGGCCGACGGCGGCACCGCCGCCGACCTGGCCCGGACGGCAGGGCTGCGCGCGGACGTGCTGTCGCCCGTGCTGGACACCGCCTGCGCGCTGGGGCTGTTGGTCACCGACGCCGGGTCGGCGGGTCCGCCCGACCCCTGGGCGTACCCCACGGACGTCGTCCCGGCCGGCCGGGTGCTGGCGGCCCGGGTGCGCGGGGACGCGGCGGGCGAGGGACCGCGGCTGCCGACCGCGCTGGCCGGACCCCCGCCACCGGACGCGCGCCTGCGCGCGGCCGTGGAGGGGCTGCTCGCCGAGGCCGCCGTCGACGGTGCGCTGCTGGAGATCGGCGACGGCGGTGCCCCGCCGTCGGCCGACGCGGAGTACGCCGCCTGCGTGGTCCTCGGCGGCGTCCACGGCCCGGCCGCCCAACTCGGAGCGCTCGCCGCGCTGCTGAGGCCGAAGGGACTGCTCGTGGTGGTCGACGCCTTCGTGCCCGACCCGCTCGCCCTCGCCGACGGGACGAGCCGTACGACGGTCGTCCGCTGGCTGGTCGACGGACACCTGCACTGGTGGACTCCACAGGAGCTGCGGGCGGGCCTGGAGGCGGTGGGCCTGCGGGTGGAGGAGAGCCGCGGTACCGAGCAGGCGCCGTACACGATCCTGACCGCCCGGAAGCCGTCGTGACCAGCACGCGCCCGTTCACGGACCCTGCTGCCGCGGACCGCGTCCTCGCCGTGGACATCGGCGGCACCAAGCTCGCCCTGCGCGCCGTGGCCGCCGGTGCGGCCGTGCACGAGCGCACCGTCCCGTGGCCCGCCGGCGGTGACGCGGGAAGCCAGTCGGATCTTCTGGAGACGTCCGTGGCCGAGGCGATCGGCGCCCTGGGCGGAGCCCCCGCCCGTATCGGCGTGGCGGCGGCACCCAACGTCGGTGCCGACGGGCGCGTCGTGAGCTGGCCCAGCCGGCCCGACTGGGTGGGCCGTTCGCTGCGCGCGCCCTTCGTGGGCAGCGGCGCCGAGGTTCTGTTCGGAGACGACGCGACGCTCGCCGGGCTGGCCGAGGCCCGCTCCACGGGCAGTCGGGACCTGGTCTACCTGGGCATCGGCACGGGCGTCGGCGGCGGTCTGGTCAGCGGTGGCCGACTGCTGACCGGCGCCTGGGGCACGGCCGGCGAGCTGGGCCACCTGGTGGTCGATCCGGAGGGCCCGCGTTGCCGGTGCGGCACACGCGGCTGCCTGCAGGCCGTGGTCTCGGCCGAGGCTCTGGCCGCCCACGCCTCCGCGGCGCGTGGACTGACCACGACGACCGCCGAGTTGGTGGCGGGCGTGGAGCGCACCGAACCCTGGGCGGAACGCACTCTCGACCACGCGGCGGACGTGATCGCCCGCGCGTTGCGGATCCTCGTGGAGCTCGTCCAGCCCGCGCACGTCACCATCGGCGGCGGTCTCGGAGCCGCGCTCGCGCCCCTGCCCGGCCGGGTCGCGCGGTGCCTGTCCGCGACGGTCCGCCCGGGGCGGCCGCTCCCCGAGGTCGGGCCGGCCGTCCACGGTCCGCACTCCTCCCTCGCCGGCGCCGCCCTGCTCGCCGCCCACGGCCCGAGCCTGCTCGCCGGAGCGGACCAGCTCCACGAGGGGAGCCCGACATGACCCGGCCGGCGGCCAGCGTGGTCATCCCCACCCGCGACAAGGCGGACAGTCTGCGGCTGGTCCTGACCTGCCTGGCCCGGCAGATGTGCTCGGAGACCCACGAGATCGTGGTCGTCGACGACGGCTGCACGGACGGCACCGCCGACGTCGTGGCGGCCGCCGCCGCACGGCTGCCCGTACGCACGGTGCCGGGACCGAGGGCGGGCCGCGCCGCCGCCCGCAACGCCGGGGCGGCCGCGGCCCGCGGCGGCCTGCTGCTCTTCCTGGACGACGACATCCTGCTCCCGCCGACGGCCCTGGCCGCCCACGTCACCGAGCACACCGGCCGTGAACCCGCCTGCGTCCACGGTCCGGTCCGCGAACTTCCCGGCGCCCGACGCCTGTTGGCGACCGAGCCGGACGAACTTCTTCCCGATCCCCATGCGGCGGCGACGAGCGGCCGGTTCGGACGCACGGTGGCGAACGCGCTGGAAACCCTGGTGATCCGCATGGCCGAAGGTGAACTGGAGCCGGTGGCACCATGGCTGACCTGCATCGGAGCCAACACCTCCATGCCCTACGGGCTGTGGGAGCGATCCGGCGGCTACGACGAGACCTTCGGTACGACATGGGGGTGCGAGGACCTCGAACTCGGTCTGCGCCTCTGGTCGTCGGGGGCCGGGATGCGCCTCGCGCCCGCCGCGCCCGGCGTGCACCTCACCCACGAACGCGCAGATCGCTGGGAGCAGCACACGGTGAACCTCACCCGGTTCACCGAGAAGCACCCCGTGCCCGCCGTACGCGCCCTGCCGGAGCTGCTCGGCCCCGCGGGAAACACCCGCAGGTACGTCACGGCCGTACGCATCTTGGAAGAGAGCGCCCTCCCATGAGTCACCGACCCCCGGCCCACCCTCCCTCGGCCGGTCTCACCCCGCTGCCCCTGTTCTCCCGCCAGGACTGGTGCTGGGAGTGGACCCGCAGCTACACCGGTGACTCCCCGCCGATCGAGTCGTCCGAGACCCTGCTGTTCCGGGGCCCGCTCGACACGGGAGCGCTGCGGGACACGCTGGCCGAGATCGCCACCCACCACGAGGCACTGCGCCTGCATCTCGCGGCAGCCGCCGGGCCGGACCCGTCGGCGGCCTGGCCCGGACAGGCTCTGCGGCCCACGCCGGGGCCGCTGGACACCGTACGGGTGGCGCCGCAGGAGAGTGCGGCGGAGGTGACGCGGATCCTCTCCCGGCCCCTCGATCTGACGGACCGCATGATGCGCACGACCCTGGTGCGCACGGACGAGGAAGAACATCTCCTCGTCGCGCAGTTCCACCATCTGATCTTCGACGGTACGTCCCACCTCCTCTTTCGGGACCTGCTCGCCCATGGCTACCACGAGCGTGTCGCACCCGGCCACGGCACCGCCAAGCGCCGTGCCGATCCCTCGAGTTACACCCGGCTGATCAGCCGGGAGCACGCGCCCGAGGCGCGCTCGGCCCTGCGCGGGCGGACCGCCGCCCTCGCCGGGGAACTGTTGGCGTACGGTGCGGCGGACCCGCTGGCGGGTGATGCCGGGGCGGTCGTCGCCGAGGCGGAGTTCGGCTCCCTACCGCTGACACTGACGGCCGAGGAGACCCGGCTGTTGCTGCGGCGCTCACGAGCCGAGCGCGTCACGCTCCACACCGTCCTGCTGGCGGCCCTGAGCCACGCGGTCTCCACGGAGTACGAGCGTGACCGGCTGCTGGGTTCCGTCTACACACATGGGCGGACCTCCGCCGGTACCCGTGAGACGCTCGGTCTGTTCAGCAACGTGGTCCCGGTTCCGCTCGAGACGGGGCGCCAGCCCCTGCCCGCGTTCCTCAGAGCCGTCCACGACAGCGTCCAGACGGCCTCGAACTCCGCCGACCTGCCGCTCAGCGAGATCGCCTCCCATGTCCTGGACCGCCCGCCGGGCGACGGGGCGTACTACCGCAGCGCTCTGGCCCACCTGGAACTGCGGCTGAGCGGAGTGACCGGCTGGCTGGCGGAGGAGCCGAACCGCCCGCTGCCGTTCCCTCCCGGGCTCGCCGTGACCCCACAGGGCCTCTACCCCGACCACCCGCTCCCGGTCTTCGCCGGCCCCGAGCAGGCGCTGGCGTGCGCCAGCACCCTCTTCGCCGACCTGGAGATGGCGGACGGGGTCCTCACCGGCTCGCTGTGGTACGAGAACCATTACCACGACGCCGGAAGAGTGGCACGAGTGGGCGGGATATTCAGGCACTTCATACAACGATTGATCGAGCAGGGCGATCGGTGATGTCCCACCGGAAACGGATGCCGCGAGGGGACAATGCCGAAAGACCTCACGGGCTATCGGGAACCAACACGACTTCAAGCAGGTTTTGTTGACGGGGATCACCCGGCCTGAAATCATTCCTCTGCCACCAACCGGGTGGCAGAGGAAACCCTCCTGAAAGATGGGAAGTCGAGATGACCAAGGTCAACTCCGTAAGCCTCGCCCTGATCAACCTCGAGCAGCTGCGCCGTCAGGCCGCCGCCGAGGCCAAGTAAGACCACCGACGAGTGCCGCACGGGGAGCAACGACATCTTGTGCGGCACTCGGCGCACCTTTGGGCGACGGAGCACATGGACCAGCGGAGCGGAAGTGCGTACGCCACGGCATTGAGCCGTCAACAGCAACGGCTCTGGGAAGTGGAATGCGTTGTTCGGGGAAGCGCGCTGCTGCATACCGGTATTGCGCTGCGCCTCGACGGAATACTCGAAGAGAAAAGGCTTTCTCACGCCGTGAGCGCCGTCTTTCGGCGCCATGAACTACTCAACACGGGCTTCCGTGCGGACGGCGAAACGCTGACCCTGGGGCCGGCCGCCCACCACGAGCTGCGTGTCCTGCACCGCCCGGACCTGTGGGCCGGCCAGGCCGGTCACCTCGCCGAGGTACGTCGAGCGGCAGCCGCGGCCCACGCGGAGATCTTCCCCCTCACCGGCGAGCCTCTGGCGCGCGCCGACCTCACGCTCCTCGGCGACGACAGCGCCGTCCTGCTCCTCACCTTCCACCGGCTCGTGATGGACCTGTTCTCCCTGCACCAGGTGGTGACGGACCTTCAGGAGGCATACCTGCGGGGGCCGGCCGAGCCGCCGGCACCGGCCGACCGGTACTCCGAAGTCCTGGCGTCGCGCGAGCACCGCAGGTCCGGCGACTGGGAGTTCTGGCGCACGGAGCTGTCCGACTTCCCGACGCCGTGGATCGGCGAGCGACGGCCGGAGCCGGGCTGGCTGCCGGACGGCGCCGAGCTGCGCGTTCCCCTCGCCCCGGACCTGACCGGCCTCGTCCGGGCGAACGCCCGCGCCGCGCGCTGCACGCCCACGGTGTTCGTCACCGCCGCCGCGGCCCGCCGGGTGCTGGAGCGCTCCGGGGCCGCAGACCTGGTCCTGGCCACGATGTCCGCGAACCGCATGAACTCCGATGCGGTGGGCCCGCTCGCCCAGGCGGTCCTCGTCCGCGTCGGCCCCGCGGCCCCGTACGGTGACCAAGGGGTGCTCGCCCAGGTGCGGCGTGGGCTGCGCGAGGGAATGGCCCACCAGGGAGTGGAGTTCGAGGAGATCGTCGATCTGCTCACGGACGGGATGGGCGTCGCGCGCGACGACCTGGCCCCGCTGAGCGTGAGCGTGACCGGTGACTCCTGGCAGAGTTCAGTGGCGGGGCTCGCCTTCAGCCCCTTCGACCTGGACGACGACCAGGGCGAAGGGCCGGACGAGGGCGTCGCCGGGCCGGTGGTCCGCCCGTCCCAGCTGGACCTGGAACTCAACCTGTCCGCGACACAGCCGCAGTTGGTCCTCACCTACGACCGCCGGTGTTTCGGCGAGGAGTGGTGCGAACGGTTCGCGGCCGACCTGCTGGCCGACCTGGCGACCGGCCGCGGCTGACCGGACGGCCGCCCGGCCGGCCACCTCCGCTCGGTCAGGCCGACGCGCCACGGGTGCGGTCGATCGACTCCAGCCCGAGCCGTCGTACGTCCCCGAAGCGCGCCTCGTTGAGGAGCGCGGTCATCAGGGTGACGTCCAAGTCTTCGACGCAGGGGGCGGATTCGGCGGCCAGCGAGGCGATCCGGGCCGCGTCGATCGAGGTGCCTCCGGCGTCGTAGAAGTCCGAGTCCTCCTCAGGGAGGGAGCCGAGCACGCCGTGCCACGCCTGCGCGAGGGCCGCCGCGAGGCCGTCGAGTCCGTTCGGACCCCGCTGCGTTGCCGAGGTGTCCACATCCGCCATGGGGTGAACATAGCGCAGCGCGTTCAGCCCATTCGGAGTTTTACCGTTGTGCGGCATGACCGCTGCGACGCGTGGCCACGCCCTGCGCCGGAGTCACCTCGACAGCGTCCCCGACCATGAGGTCGGGTCGGCTGACCGGCGCGCTGTGCCACGAGAGGCCACGAGGGGGCGAGTTCGGGTCATGTCCGCGTCCTCTCCGGATGGTGCGGGGTGGGGGACTCCCGGCCCGTTCCCTCCGCGAGGACGTCGTACCGGCGCCACTCCTCCTCCGTGGCAGGCGCGTCGGGGCCTGCCACGCAGACGACGTACCGGTGCGGGGCCATGACGAACCTGCGCCCCGGCAGGGCGGCCAGCAGCAGCCGGTGCGCCTCCGGCGGACTGAGGGGCCGCTGCGGCTGCCCGGATACCAGGTATGCCGTCAGACAGGGGCGGCCGGTGGTGCCCGGTCCGAGGAAGACCTGGGCGGACCGGGGGGACAGGGCCTGCGTGAGCAGCGCCTCCACCTCGGCCGGATCGACCCAGCAGCCGTCCACGAGCACCAGGTCCTCCCGCCGCCGTAACCCGGCGAGTGCCGCGGCGTCCCGGACCAGGTCCTTCGGGCGGGGCGCGTCGCCCGCGGCGGCTCTCAACAGGATCTCCTCCAGGCAGGTGAGGAAGCCGGTGAGCCGGTCGCGGGAGAAGAGTGCCGTGTCCGCGGAGAGCGTGGCCTCGAAGCATCCCGACACCCGCCACACGTCGACGTAGAACTTGCCCGGCTCCCACTCCTCGATGCCGCCGTCGTCCCGGAAGGCGGTGGGCTCGTCCGCCGCCTCATCGGCCCTCAGGGTCTCTCCGTATGCCTGGCTGCCGTATCCGTGGATGTTGAGGAAGCACTCGAGGTCGAGGTCGACGCCTCGGGCGGACGCCACCGACTCGGTGAGCCGGTCGAACCGGCGCGGGTCGCGCTCGCCGACGCGGTAGGCCCGCAGGGACGCCTGCCACGCCGCGTGCGCGATGTCCCGGAACGGGAGGTCGGCGACGGTGACGGACACGGGCACGGTCTGGAAGAAGGTACCGACGGAGTTGCGGCTCTCCGCGGACGTCCGGTTGGCGCAGAAGAGCCGGAACGTGGCGTCCTCCAGCTCACTGATGGAGCTGATCAGCACCGCGAGAGCGCCGGTCAGCACCGCGTTCGCGGTCGTGCCGTGGCGTGCGGCCGCCTCCGCCAGCGCGCGTGCCGCCGTACGGGAAAGCATCGTGATCTTCGGGAACCGGGGGCTTTCGGGAGTCCTCAGGGGGAGGGGGAAGCGGTCGTTGGGGAAGCGAGAGAGCTGTGCGGTCCAGAACGCCTCGCCCCGGGCCTCGCTCCGGCCGCCGGCCCGGCGCTGCGCCGCGGCGTGCTCCCTCGGTTGCAGCAGGGGGCGCGGCGGCCGGGCGGACAGGGCGTCACGTTCCTCGGGGGTCGCCGCCAGCAGTTCCCTGATGTCACCGGCGACGACCTCGATGCCCCAGCCGTCGGTCGCCACATGGGAGAGGCACAACGCCACGCCGGACACGACGCCCGACACGGTGACCACCGCGACGCGCAGGGGCCACTCGAACACCGTGAAAGGGAGGCGCCTGAGCTCCTCCAGGACCGCCGCGGAGGCCTCGCGGGCGGCACAGTGGTGGACGTGGACGGGGACCCTCCCGCTCGCACAGACGAACTGTCGGTACGTACCGTCCTTCTCGACGTTGAGCCGCGTCCGCAGGGACTCGTGGCGCTCGATCACCACACGGAGCGCCTCACGGACGTCGTCGAGCGTCGTCCCCGTCTCCGGCTCGCACCCGATCAGCACGTCGAGGTTCATGTGCTCCGTGTAGGGGGCGGAGTTCTCCATCCACAGACACACCTGCTCCTGACCCCAGGTGAGGTCGGAGGCCCCCGACGTGTCGGCGCTGAACTCGACCCAGACCGGCTCGGTTTCGTCGCGTTTCATGTGCTGGCCGGCTCCTCGATCGCTTGGGGCGTACGGGACAGCTGGCGGTGCCCGCCCAGTGCCATGACGACCAGGAACTCCGCCGGCGCACGCGGGACGGCCGCCGCCCGGTCGGCCATGGTCCGGGCGGCACCACAGGCCATTGCCAGATCCGCAACGGGCTCGTCGTCGATCGGCGAAAGAGGCAGGTCACGTCGTTCAAGGCGCGGTGGCCCAGGGGCTCGTCGACGGGCCCTGCCAGGACCTGAGGGCGTCGACGCCTGCCGTGGTGACGGTGTGGGAGTGATCGGAAGCGGCGGGAGAGGCGTGGGGGCGCCTGACGGCATCTCAGCCCTGAGAGCGACTCCCGACGGCGGACGCTGTCGAGGTGCCCGGTCGCCGAGAGCCACGCGAACTGACAGCAGCTCGGCCTGTGCCACATCGCTCCTCGCCCGATCGGTCGGCCCCACCCCGGTGACGGCAGGACCGTAGTCGAGTGATCACCCGCGTCGCAAGGGTGCGGTCGCGGTCCACCAACTGCCGCACCCGGTAAGGCTGGAGACCGGTGGCGTGAAGAATCCTCGTGGACCCGCTGATCGCCTGATCCAACTCACGTACTCTGTCCGGCGTTGTGATCGGCATGCACACGGCATCGCGGGGCGCTGTCGCGCCGGGCGGGCCGAGAGAGGAGCGGACGGGTGAGTCACGCACGCGGTCCGGCAACGGACCCGACGGGGGGCATGCGATGACCAACAGTCTGGCGGCTCGACTGCCTCTGGACCTGCTGCGCGAGCGCAACCTGCGACGGCTGTTCGCCGCCCAGGCAGCCTCGGTCCTCGGTAGCAGCATGATGCCCATCGCCCTGTCCTTCGCCGTGCTGGAGCACGGCGGCGGGGCGAGCGGGGTCGGCCTGGTGCTCGGCGCGCAGACCGCGCCCCTCATGATCTTCCTGCTGGCGGGCGGCGTGCTCGCGGACCGGTGGGGCCGCCGGATCACCATGATCGGGAGCGACCTCGTCCGCGCGGCCATCGAAATCACCGTGGTCGTCATCCTGTTGACCGTCGGCATGCCGCTGGGAGGCTTCGTCGCCTTCGCCGCGGTGCTCTCCGTCGCCGCCGCGTTCTTCCACCCGGCCTTCCACGGGTTCGTCCCGGAGGTCGTCTCCGGCAAGCGCCTCCAAGAGGCCAACGCCCTCGGTTCCACGCTCAATTCCATCGGCTCGCTGCTCGGACCCGCCGTCTGCGGCGCGCTCGTGGTCTGGACCGACCCGGCCTGGGTCATCGCCATCGACGCCGGCACCTTCCTGGTCAGCGCGCTGTTCCTGGCCGGAGTGCGTACCTCCTCGTCCCCCAAGAACTCCGCTCGCGAGGGGGAGAGCTTCTCGCATCAACTGCGGCACGGATGGCGTGAGTTCAGCTCCCGCACCTGGCTGTGGTCCCTCCTCGCCTACACGTCGCTGGCGTCCACCTTCGTCCTGGGGCCGGTGATGGTGCTCGGCATCGCCTTCGTCGGCGGCAAGGAGAACGGCGCCGCCCAATGGGGCACCGTCATGGCCGCGCAGGGAGTCGGCTCGCTCCTCGGCGGACTGGTGGGAATGCGGGTGCGCTTCCGCAGACCGCTGCTGGCATCCGTCTTCTGCACGTTCGGCCTGGGCGCCTTCGCCGCCCTCCTCGCCCTGCGCGCACCCGTGTACGTCCTGGTCGTGGGCTCCCTGCTGTCCGGTGCGGGCTTCGCCCTGCTGCACATCCTCTGGACGAGCAGCCTCCAGGCCGATGTGCCGTCCGATGCGATGTCCCGCGTCAGCGCGTACGACGGTGTGGCGACCGTGCTCTCCATGACCGTGGGCTACTGGTGGGCGGCCCCGGTCGCGGCCAAGGTCGGCGCCACGCCGTTGTTGTGGTTCGGCGCGGTGTGGACGCTGGCGAGCGCCGCGGTGATGGTCACCCTGCCGCAGATCCGCCGGTCCGCGCCAGGAGCGGGGAAGGACGGGGAGAGCGTGGTGGCCCCGGAGTCGCGGGAAAGTTCGACGGCGCACTGAGGGGTTGACGGGTCGTACGGGACGATACGTCCGCCCCGGTCCCAAGGCCACAGCCGCCCCACGGCCCTCCCGTACGGTCCGGTGCGGGGCGAGGGCCGGGCAGAAGTCGGCGGCGTCGGTCAGCCGGCCGTGGAAGCGCCGCGCGGTCTCGACCGCCACGCCGTCGTCCACCCGCCACAACCAGCGCACCGCCTGTCCGAGCAAGCGGGCCTGTGGGCGGCGCACGTCCGGCGAGCCCCTGACGAAGGCCGACGCGGCGGGTAGCCCGGTATGACTCGCGCTCGAACGGGGCCGACCGGAGCGCCCGGTCGCAGAGGCCTGGAGGTGGCCGGGCGGGTGGCGGTGTGCGTGGACGAGGGGCGGGCTCAGGCCGGCCGCCGGCAGCGTGAGGCGGGTTGGCCAGGCGGCCGTCGGCCAGCTTCCCTCAGCCGTGTGTTGCCGGGGCGGGCGGGTTCGTGCGGTTGACGGCCTGGTCGCCGTGGGGGCCGAACAGGTGGAGGATCTCTACCGCTTCGGCGTGGGCGGGGCCGAACCAGTGAGGTGTGCTGGTGTCGAACTCGGCCACCTCGCCCGGCCGGAGGATGGTGTCGCTCGACCCGAGGACGAGGCGGAGCTCGCCTGCGAGGACGTAGAGCCATTCGTAGCCGGAGTGGGTCACCAGTTTCGGTTCGCGGTGTGCGAGGACCTGTTTGAAGACCTGGACGCGGCCCGGGTACTGCGTGAGCGGGACGAGGATGTTTCCGCGCTCCCGGCTGCGGGGGGTGAGGTGGACGCGGGGGTCGCCGGTGGCCGGGGCCGCCACGAGCTGGTCCAGCGCGACGCGATGGGCCCGCGCGAGCGGGATGAGGAGGTCGAGCGTCGGGCGCCGTCGGCCCGATTCGAGGCGCGAGAGCGTGCTCACGGAGATACCGGTGTCCTCCGCGAGGGCTTCGAGGGTGAGACCGCGGTCGCGCCGCAGTGCGCGCAGCCGTGGCCCGATGCTGTCGAGGAGTTCGGCGAGTTCGGCGTCCATACGGCCATTTTGCGGTCTCCGCAAAATTCCTGGGCCGCGGCCTGCTCCCGGCCGGAGTCTGAGCGCAGCCGATCCCGTATCGAAGGGGGACCCTCCCGTGCTCAGAACATCCCTGGCCGCTCCACCCGCCCCACCCGGTGCACGCCGGCGCTGGGCGGTGCTGGCCGTCTGCGCGCTCAGCATGTTCCTGGTGGGTGTGGACACCACCATCGTCAACGTCGGCCTGCCGGAGATCGGACACGGTCTCGGGGTGGGGACCCATGGTCTGGAGTGGGTCGTCGACGCCTACACGGTGGTCCTGGCCAGTCTCCTCGTCGTCTCCGGCGCGCTGGCGGACCGGTGGGGACGCCGCCGGGTCTTCCGGTGCGGACTGCTCGTCTTCGGCCTGGCCTCCCTCGCGTGTGCCCTGGCCCCGTCGCTCGGCGTGCTCATCGCAGCTCGGGCCGTCCAGGGGATCGGGGCGTCGATGCTCAGTCCCGTGGCCCTGGCGATCGTGGTGAACGCGATGCCCGACCCGCGGGAGAGGGCACGGGCGATCGGCGTGTGGGCGTCCGTCTTCGGCCTCAGCATGGCGGCGGGCCCGGTCACCGGCGGAGCGCTCATCGCCGCGTTCGGCTGGCGTTCGGTGTTCTGGATCAACGCGCCGGTGATCGTCGTGGCCCTCGTCCTGGTGGCCGTGTTCGTGCCGGAGTCCCGTGCGGCGCGCGCCCGACGTCTCGACTGGCCCGGCCAGGTGCTCCTGACCGCGGTGATCTGCCTCTTCGTCGGCGTCCTCATAGAGGGGCCCCGCATCGGCTGGACCTCGCCCACGGCCCTCGCCGGCTACGCCCTGGTCACGGCCGCGGCGACCGGATTCGTCCTGGTCGAACTGCGGCGCGACGAACCCCTGATGGACCTCGGCCTCTTCCGCCGGCCGCCGTTCGCCACGGCGGTGCTCGGGGCCATGGCGGTGTTCGTCGCCCTGAACGTGAGCCTGCTGCTCAACACCCTCTACCTTCAGCACACCCGAGGCTGGACCCCGCTCGCGACCGGTGCCGCCACCCTGCCGATGGCACTCGGGGCCACCCTGTGCGCCCCCTGGTCCGGCAGCCTGGTGGGACGCCTCGGACCGCGGCGTCCGCTGATTCTCGCGGGAGGGTTCACGACGGCCGGCGGACTGTGCCTGACGAACCTGGGCCAGGACACGAGCGTGCCGCTGATCCTCTTCGCCTACCTGCTGATCGGCGTCGGGTTCGGCTTCGCCAACGCGCCCCTCACCAATACGGCGGTGAGTGGTCTGCCGCCGTCCCGGGCCGGTGTGGCAGGGGCGATCACCTCGACCGCCCGTCAAGTCGGCGCGGCGGTCGGCATCGCCGTCGCCGGGGGCCTGGTCGCGGGCACCGGCCCCTCCGACTTCGCCGCCGCGTCGCATCCGGGATGGCTGCTCGTGGCGGGCTGCGGGGCCTTCCTCCTCGTCGTGGCCCGCGCCTCACAGCCGGCGGCGGCAACCGGCACCCCCTAGCCACATGCCCAGAGGCGCGCGCTGCGCGACGGTCGCCACGCTGCTCCCCGAGGGCGCCCGGCTGCTCGACGCCACCGACGCCACCGACGCGGCCGACGCCACCCACGCGGCCGACCAACTGCGCGCCCTGCCCCGAGCTTGACGACCAACCCTGATCCGCAGCCTGAGCGTGTCGTTCAGCTCGTGGCGCGTTCGGGGCAGCGGGTTGCCGCCTCGGACACCGAGGAGCCTGAGGACACGGACGACGCCGGCCAGTGGGGGCGGGCCTTCTACTGATCGGCCTGCTCCATCCGGACGACCGCGGTACCTCCCTCCAGGTCTGCCGTCGTCCGGTTCGGTGGCGCCCCGTCATCCTCGTCGTCCCGCATCACCAGCGCCGAGGGACTGGTCACCCCGCAGGACTCAGCCTCAGGGGGCGAACCGTACCAACGGAGGGAATCAGTCAGCCTCGGTCAGTCTGTGCCACCAGTGACCGCAGCCGTCGGAGCAGAAGCGCTCGCGGCGGCGTTCGTCGGCGATCGAAAGGACCGCGATCAGCAGCCGGAACGCCTTGCGACGCTCGTCGGGAGGTTCGAGGCCGACGATCTTGCCCAGCTGCTGGTCGATCCGGCCGCGGGTGATCAGCACTGCGGGCGTGTGTGTCGGGCGCAGGCCGGCTCGGCGAATGCCCTCCGGTCCGTCGTCCGTAGCGGCGCGTGCCTGGATGCAGAAGTGGGCCAGGTAGCGGAGGGATTCTGCCTGTGCCTCCGGATCGAGTCCGTCGAACCATGCGATGCCCTGTGACATCGGGCGCAGTCCTTGGGCGAGTTCGTTGAACAGGATGTCGCGCTCTGTCATGACACTGATCTCCTGTGAGAGGGGTCTGCCGTGGCTTCCGGAGTCAGTGGAACCAGACGACAAGCCGGACGTTCTCCGCTCCGTGGAGTGCACCGAGGGTTCGCATCACGCTCCAGACAGGTCCCCAGTCAGTCCTGTCTCCGGCGACCATGTCCCGGCTTCGCGTGCCTGAAATGTCTGTTTCCTGCCAGTCGGCGGAGGTGAGTTCGGCCCACGTGATCCACGTCGTGCCGTGTACGTCGGGGGAGTCGCCGTACGGGGCGTACTCGGCTCGCAGTTCCTCGGACGCGTCACCGGGAATACCGCGGCCCTCGGCCAGGGGGCGGAAGCCGAACTGGTTTCGGACGCCGAAGAGGCAGGCGAGGGCGGCGTAGGCGTTGCCGCTGTTGAGCAGGAAGAGGTCGATGGCGGCGTGCCACACGGAGTCCTCGTCATCAGGACCCCACAGACGGGCACCGGGTCGAGATTCGATCGTCCCGCTGACTTCGGTGGACATACGGGCATCCTCCCCGCACGCCTCAGTCGTCGGCACCTGCTTTTCACCGCCGACGACTGTCGACCAGACGAGACACTTCGCCTGCTTGCCGCAATCTCACGACGCCGGACGCGGTCGTGCTTCACGCGCCGTCCCGCGCCGCCGCCGTCTCGTCGTCGACGGTGATGCCCAGCCGGCCGGCCACCGTGGTGAGGGCCCTTCCCAGCGGGAGCGCGACACGGGTGATGGCGTGCGGGTCGCCCCGGGTCGGGTCCCGGTTGACGATCAGCACCGGTTTCCCTGCCTGGGCGGCCTGGCGGACGAACCGGAGTCCGGACATCACCGTCAGTGAGGAGCCCAAAACCAGTAGTGAGGCCGCTTCACGGACCAGCTCCCGGCAGTGTTCGACCCGCGGCGGCGGAACGGCCTCGCCGAAGAAGACCACGTCCGGTTTGAGGATCCCGTCGCAGACCGTGCAGGACACCACGCTGAAGTCCCCGACCTGCTCGTCGGTGAGGTCGGCGTCACCGTCCGGGTTGATTCCGGCGGCCACCGGCTCGTAGCCCGCATTGGCCTCCGTCAATCGCCGGGCGAGTTGCCGGCGCGGGGTGAGGGCACCGCAGGAAAGGCAGACGACCCGGGCCAGACTTCCGTGCAGTTCAACGACGCCCTCGCTGCCGGCCGCGTCGTGCAGGCCGTCGACGTTCTGGGTGATCACACCCGAGAGCAGGCCGTGCCGCCCGAACGCGGCCACCGCCCGGTGCCCGGCGTTGGGGCGGGCGCGGCCGAAGGTGCGCCAGCCGAGGTGACTGCGCGCCCAGTACCGGCGCCGGGCCTGGGCACTGGCGGTGAAGTCCTGGTAGGTCATCGGGGTGTGCCGGCTCAGGCTCCCGCCCTCGCCCCGGTAGTCGGGGATGCCCGACTCCGTGGAGATGCCCGCCCCGCTGAGCACCAGCACACCGCCGGTGCTCAGCGCATCGACGACCGGCCCCGGATCCGTGGTGCCCGGTGGCAGGTCCTCGGCGGGGGTCCAGCTCAGAGTGGGGCGCATGCGCATGCCACCAGCGTACGGAACCGGCCGCCGCCACCCCGTCTCAGCACGCCTCCGGGCGGCGGCAGCGGAGGGCCCCGGCTTCCTGCCCGTGCGCGGCAAGGCTCCACCCGCCGCACCGGCCGCCCGTGAGATCACCGCCCCCCCAACCCTTGAGCAGTGACGCCGGAGATCGACCACCGCAACAGGCCTGGTCTACATGGCAAGTCGAGCCGTCCTCGTCCCCGCAGTGATGCCCCGGCCCGTCCACCGTCCCGACAGGAAACCTGTCCCAGCCCCCAGGGCGGAGGACTTTGACCGCATCGATGACAAAGTATGGACATGACAAGCGGAAGCCCCTTAGCTTTGCGGCGGAACCCGCAGCCCATACCGCGGAAGACCGGAGCGACATCCGGCACGGTCCGGTCCCCAGTTCAGGAGGACCAATGCGCCAACGCCTGTTCCCCCGGGCCCGAAGACACCTCATCCCGCTGCTGACGTCGGCCATCCTCGCCGGCGGCGCCCTGGGCGCCCCGACGGCCGCCGCCGTGCCCGCCGACATCCCCGCACAGGAGCCCGGAGTCACGCTGCGCGTGTACGACGTGCAGACGCCGCTCGACGAGATCTGCACCCTCAAACCGGGACAGACTCCCAACCACGACAGACTCATGCCGACGATCGACTGGTCCACGACCACCGACTTCGGAGGGTTCGACGACCACTTCGTCACGGAGGCCACCGGTTACCTGGTCGCCCCGCGCGAGGGCACGTACGTCTTCCGGCTCACCAGCGACGACGGCTCACGGCTGGCCCTCGACAACGCCACCGTGATCGACCACGACGGACTCCACGGCGCCGAACCGAAGGACGGCACCGTCCACCTCGCAGCCGGGCCGCACCCCCTGCGGATCGACCACTTCGAACGCGACGGCGGGCAGCAGGTACAGCTCTCCTGGAAGCCACCGGGCGCCGACGACTTCACCGTCGTGCCGCGCGAGGCACTCAGCACCGACGCCGGTGTCGTCCGGGTGACGGCGCCGGGGCGCAAGGAGTGCGAGGCGAGCGGCGACACCCCGGGCGACGGTCTCCCGCTCACCTCCGTACGCCCCGACCTCACCCTCACCGACCTGCGCCCCGAGGGTTTCCAACCGCAGGTCAGCGGCATGGACTGGCTGCCCGACGGACGTCTCGCCATCAGCACATGGGGCGGCAGCGGCAACGTCGCCGGAGAGGTGTACCTGCTCGATCACGTCACCGGCGCGACCAGCCGCGACAAGGTCACCGTGAAAAAGGTGGCGAGCGGGCTGCGCGAACCCATGGGCATCAAGTACGTCGACGGCGCCCTGTACGTCTCGCAGAAGCACGAACTGACCCGGCTGGTCGACCGGGACGGCGACGAGGTGACCGACCAGTACCGTACGGTCGCCACCTGGCCGTACGGAGGGAACTTCCACGAGTTCGCGTTCGGTCTGCTCTACCGCGACGGCTACTTCTACGTGAACCTCTCCGTCGCCATCGACCTGGGCGGCGCGACCACCACACCGCAGCCGGCACCCGGCCGCGGAACCACGTACAAGGTGAACGGGAAGACGGGCCGGATCAGCCCCGTCGCGGGAGGCCTCCGCACACCCAACGGGATCGGCTGGGGCCCGGACGGCGGTCTGTTCACCACCGACAACCAGGGCGGATGGCTGCCCTCGTCGAAGCTGGTCCAGATCAAGCAGGACCGCTTCTTCAACCACTACACCGAGCCGTCAGGCCCTTTCGAGGAAGCCCCCGTCACCCAGCCGGTGCTGTGGCTTCCGCAGAACGAGATCGCCAACTCCCCCTCCACCCCTCTGTACCTGACGAAGGGCCGGTTCGCCGGTCAGATGCTGATCGGCGATGTGACCTACGGAGGACTGCAACGGGCCTATCTGGAGAAGGTCAAGGGCCAGTACCAGGGCGCTGTCTTCCGTTACACGCAGGGCCTGGAGGCCGGGGTCAACCGCATCACCATGGGTCCCGACGGAGCGATCTACGCCGGTGGCCTGGGCGCCGACGGCAACTGGGGTCAGGAGGGCAAGCTCAGGTTCGGCCTGCAGAAGCTGACACCCAACGGCGGCAACACCTTCGACATCCGGACCATGCGGGCCGTACCGGGCGGCTTCGACCTGACGTACACCCAGCCGGTGTCCGCCGAGACCGCCGAAGATCTCGCCGGCCGATACCGGGTGGAACAGTGGCGCTACACGCCGACGGCCGACTACGGCGGACCGAAGATCGCCGAACAGCGGCTCGCCGTACGCTCGGCGACCCTCTCCGAGGACGGCCGCACCGTCCGGCTCCGCATGGACGGCCTGAAGGCCGGCCATGTGGTGCACGTGCGCTCCCCGCGCCCCTTCGCCTCCGCGTCCGGCGAGACGCTGTGGAGCACCGAAGCCTGGTACACGCTCAACGCCGTGCCCGGCAAGCAGCCGCCTCCCGCGACCCTCTACGAGGCCGAGGAAGCCCGTCTCACCGGCAGAGCGGGCATCAACACCGACCACATCGGCTACTCCGGCAGCGGCTTCGTCGACCGCTACGCCACCGAGGGCAAGGTGGCCACGACGTTCGACGTCACGGTCCCGAAGACGGGCGCCTACGACGTGAACCTGCGTTACTCCAACGGCCCGAACCCGTTCCAGGGGACGAAGTCCCTCTCGGTGTACGCCAACGGTGAGAAGGTGCGGCAGACGCAACTGGCCTCCACCGGGGACTGGGACACCTGGTCCACCCGGACGGAGCGCCTGACCCTGCGAGCCGGACACAACACGGTCTCCTACCGGTACGACCCCGGCGACACCGGACACGTCAACCTCGACCTGATCACCGTGCACCCCCAGGGTGCTGCCGTCACCCTGTTCGACGGCACCGCCGCCTCGCAGACCCAGTGGCAGCATCCGGACGGACGGCGAGCGGCATGGCCCCTCACCGACGAGGCGTCGATGGAGGTGTGCTGCGGCGACATCCGAACGAAGGACGCCTACCAGGATTTCGCTCTGCACATCGAGTTCCGCGTCCCGCTCCTGCCCCCGGAGGTGACCGGACAGGACCGCGGCAACAGCGGCATCTTCCTCCAGGACCGCTACGAGCTGCAGATCCTCGACTCCTACGGTGACACCTCGCTGGACACCAACGAGGCAGGGGCGATCTACCTGAAGAAGCCGCCCGACGTCAACGCGGCAGCGGCACCTGAGACCTGGCAGACGTACGACATCGTCTTCCGGGCCGCCCGCTACGACGCCGAAGGTCACAAGACCGCCGACGCCCGGCTGACGGTCGTGTGGAACGGCACGAAGGTGCACGACGACATCGCCCTCGACGGACCCACCCCCTCGGGCCGGTCCGAGACCCCCGCGGCAGGAGCGATCCGATTGCAGGACCACGGCAACAAGGTCAGATTCCGCAACATCCACATCCGGCCACTGACGTGAACCGTCGGTAGCCATCAGTGGAAGAGGTGACGCAGCCGGCGGCACGACCGGCCGCCGGCCGCGTCACCGCAAGCGGTGACTGGATCGCCGTGTCCCTGCCGTGGCGCACCGGGGTCTGTCGCTTGGTGGCGGGCCGGTTCCGGGGCGTGGCGCACTGCGACTTGATAGGCAAGTGAACAGTTGCCTATGCTGTGGGGGTGGCCGACGACGTCTTCAAAGCCTTGGCCGACCCCACCCGCCGTACCATCCTCGACGAGCTGACGGAGAAGTCCGGGCAGACCCTGTTCGAGATCTGCTCGCGGCTGAGCATGAAACATCAGCTGGGCATCTCGCGCCAGGGGGTCTCCCAGCACCTCGCCGTGCTGGAGGCCGCCGGGCTCGTCGAGACCAGGCGAGAGGGCCGCTACAAGTTCCACGACCTGAACACGGCCCCGCTGCGGCAGATCGCCGAGCGCTGGCTCGTGCCCGACACATCCGGACCGCAGGAGAGCACCCCGTGAAGATCCACCTGACCAGCGTCTTCGTCGACGACCAGGCCAAGGCCGAGCACTTCTACACCGAGATCCTCGGCTTCGTGAAGAAGCACGACGTCCCGGTGGGGGAGAAGGACCGGTGGCTGACCGTCGTCTCGCCCGACGAGCCCGACGGCACCGAACTCCTCCTCGAGCCTGCCGGTCACCCGGCCGTCAAGACCTACCGCGACGCGCTAGCCGGCGACGGCATCCCGCTGGCCCAGTTCGCCGTCGACGACGTGACGGCGGAATACGAGCGCCTGATCGACCTCGGCGTCCGCTTCACCCAGGAGCCCCTGGAGATGGGCCCCGTCACCACGGCCGTCTTCGACGACACCTGCGGAAACCTGATCCAGATCGCGACCAAGCCGCAGTAGCCCGGCAGCGGGGCGAACGATCCGGGCCCTTGACGACTACGTAGTTCCGGGGCGCCGGGAGACGCTCGCCCGCTCCACGTGGCTGACGGTCTGCTCGCACCGAACGCTTCCTCACCGGAGCAGGTCGGCGACCGTGCTCGTGAGGATGGCGAGCAGCGTCAGGGTGCCGGCGAAGGCGACCGCTGCGCGGGTGAGGGCAGCCGGGTACGTGGCCCCGTCGGCGAGAGCAGGCAGGCGGCGGCGTAGGCGGCCAGGAGCGCCATGGTGACCGCGACGGCCAGGGTCAACCAGATCTGGATCGCCGCGGAACGGATCAGCTCCCCGGGTCCCGACCTGTGCGCGCTCGCCGGAGCGGCCACCGAACAGGCCGTCACGGTGCTGAACCGCGGCCCGGTGCCACGGCGCCAGGCCTTCTTCCCCGCGCACTCACTGGCCCGCATCGACGCCTGCGAGCTGCTGGACGCGGCCGCGCTCGCCGTGGTCCCCGGCATCGACGTGACCGATCCTCGCCCTGAATTCTCCAACTGGGGATGCCGCTGGCGGAGCATCGTCGCCGACGCCGGGACCGACCTGGACTTCAGCCGGGACAACGACCTCGGGGACGACGGTCGGCCGACGCGCCTGGGCGGCGGCAAGGCCTACATCGAGCCGGAGGGCGAGGGCGACGACACCTGCGTCGTACACCTGGAACACCGCGCCTGCACGGACGCCGAGGGCGAGGCCACCGTCGAAGTGGTCATGCTCACCGCGTACGGCCCGCAGCCGCCCGACGACCTGTGCGCCACGGCCAAGTCACTCGCGACCGCAGTGGCGAGGAGGCTGCCGAAGCCATGAGCGGAACCCCGCCTCGATCGGTCACCAGCCGGTGACGCGTTCCCAGAAGTCCTGGATCGCCGGTGCGGTGTTCGTGGTCCGGGTGCCGTCGACGACGTGGTAGCCGCGGTGCTGGGCGGCGGTGGCGCAGGCGTGGTTGGGCAGGATGCGCAGGCGAGTGCCGACGGGCAGATCGGGCAGGTGGGCGCCGTCGCGGGCGGTGAGGGTGCCGTGTTCCTGGCTCGCGGCCGTCATGACCAGGCCCGGGACGAGGTTGCCGGCCAGGTCGGTGACCAGGCCGTAGCCCTGGTCCTGCGCCTGGACGGCGGTGCCGCGGTCGCGGGACATGGCCATCCAGCCGCCGTCGGTGATGATCCACCCGTGTTCGGGGCGGTGGCCGATGACGGTGACGACGACGGACAGGGCGAGGTCCTCGATGCGGCAGACGCCGATGCCGGCCATCACCAGGTCGAAGAAGACGTAGTTTCCCGCGCGCAGTTCGGTGACTCCGGTGAGGTCCTCGGCCGCGTGGGCGGTGGGGGTGGAGCCGACGCTGACGGTGGCCACAGGCAGGCCGGCCGCGCGCAGCCGCTCGGCCGCGGCGACGGCGGTGTCGCGTTCGTTCTTCGCCGCCAGGCGCTGATCCTCGGCGGTGTAGGCGAAGTAGGACTCGCCCGCGTGGGTCAGCACGCCGTCCAGACAGCCCGCGTCGTGCAGGATGCGGCCGATCTCGGGCAGCGCGGGGGCGTCGGGCCTGAGGCCGCCGCGATGGCCGTCGCAGTCGATCTCGATCTGGGCGGGGACGGCAAGGCCCGCCCGGCGGGAGGCGTCGGCGACGAAAGCCGCCTGCTCGGCGCTGTCCAGCAGGACGCGCAGGGTCACGCCGCGGCGCAGCAGCGCGAGGACGCGCGGGATTTTGTGGGGGCCGAGACCGACGGCGTAGGTGATGTCGGTGTAGCCGCCGTCGGCGAACGCCTCGGCCTCGGCAAGGGTGGAGACGGTGACCGGGCAGGGCGTGCCGTCGTGCAGGAGGCCCGCGACGTCGAGGCTCTTGGCCGTCTTCACGTGGGGGCGCAGGACGACCCCGAGCCGGTCCGTCCTGGCTGACAGCCGTTCGATGTTGCGCAGCGTCCTGTGGACGTCGACGACGGCGAACGGGGTGTCCGGGTCGGCCAGGGTCGGGGCGGTGCCGGGGCCGGTGGGGTGTGCGGGGATGTTCACAGGGTGATGTCCATCTTCTTCAGAAGGGCCAGGCCCAGATACAGGTCCTGCACGCCGATTCCGGAACTGTCGAAGACCGTGATGTCGCTCTCGTCGGTGCGTCCCGTGGCGCGGTGGGTGAGCACCTCGCCGAGTGGGGTGAGGACCGTCTGCGCGGGCGCGTGCTGGCTCTCGCCCATACGGCGGGCCTGCTCGGGCAGGTCGCAGAAGACGCGGGCGCGGCGGAACAGTGCGGGCGGGAGTTCCCGCTTCCCGGGGGAGTCGGCGCCCATGCAGGAGATGTGCGTGCCGGGGCGGATCCACGGGGCCTCGAACAGCGGCGGGGTGTCGGTCGTGGCAGTGGTGGCGGTGACGATCACATCGGCACGGGCGCAGGCCTCTTCGGCGTCGGCGCTACGGGCGTCGTGTCCTTCCGCGGCCAGCGCCGCGGCCAGCTGCTCGGCACGCTCGGAAGTGCGTCCCACGACCAGGACTTCGCCGATGGGCCGGATACGGCTGACGGCCCGCACCTCGTACGCCGCCTGGTGCCCGGTGCCGAAGACGGCCAGGGTGGTGGTGTCGGCGCGGGCCAGCAGGTCGACGGCGAGGGCGTCGGCCGCAGCGGTCCGGTAGGCGTTCGCGGTGCCGACCTCCAGGACGGCCGCGATCCTGCCGATCGTCTGGTCGAGAAGCAGCAGGGTGGAGTGGTGGCGTGCCAGTCCGTGCTCCGCGTTGCCCGGCCAGTAGCTGCCGATCTTCACCCCGGCGTGCGTCGGGGACGCGGACGGCTTGAGGGTGAACCGGTTGCGTGGGTCGGACCCGTGCACGGCGAGACTGGGAAAGACCGTGCCGTCCACTGTTGCGGCGAAGGCGGCCCGGGCCGCTTCGAGGGCCAGATCCTCGTCCACCAACGCGGCGGTCTGCTCCTCGGTGATGTGCAGCAGGCGGCGTGCAGCGGGTGGCCGGCCGTAACCGGACGAGGAAGCGGGCACGGGGTCGGTGGTCGGTCCGGCGGCGGTCACGAGGGGCCCTTCGCTTGGTGTGGTGCACATCGAGGTTCGGGCAGCGGGCCGCGATGTACGCGCCGTCCGCCTCGGCCGGAGGCGCGGCGGCGACGCCATGGCGTTCGTCCACGAGGCTCCCATCGACTTTCCGCACCCGCTCTGGATCAATTTTCCAACTTTGGACGGCAAGTCTAAGAAAGGTGTCGGGTGATTGTCCAGTGGGCTCATCTGTCAGTGAGCGAGCGACCCGAAAGCGGCGACGACCGATGAGTTTCACGGTGATCCGCAGTCAGAGATCATGGTTGGTGCGCGAGAGCCGCGAGTGCGGGCCGATCACGCTCCTGCCGAACTGCTGAGAACCAGTCACGAGATACCGAGGAACCTGAGATGCGTACCCTCATCAGCACCGCCTTCGTCTCCCTCGACGGCGTCGTGGAGGCGCCGGGCGGCGAGCCCGGTTACCGGAACTCCGGATGGACCTTCAAGGACATCGAGTTCCTCCCCGAGGCTTTCGACATCAAGGGCCGCGAACAGAAGGAAGCCACCGCGATGTTGATGGGCCGCACCAGCTATGAGGCGTTCAGCCCGGTGTGGCCGGACATGGAGGACTTCGCCGACTACAAGGTGATGCCCAAGTACGTCGTCTCCACGACCCTCACCGAGGACGACCTGGTGGCGAACTGGGGCGAGACCACGATCCTGCGCTCCCTCGACGAGGTCGCCGCGTTGAAGGAGACCGAGGGCGGCCCGATCATCGTCCACGGCAGTGCCGCCCTGAACCAGAGCCTGTCGGACGCCGGCCTGATCGACCGTTACCACCTGCTCGTCTTTCCCCTCCTGCTCGGCGCGGGCAAGCGCCTGTTCAGCGCTTCGGACAAGGACACCCAGAAGCTGAAGCTGGTCGAGCACGAGGCCTACGCGAACGGCCTGCAGAAGAACGTCTTCGACGTCGTTCGCTGACGAGACCCCCGCATGTGTGAACCGAGCCGGTATCGGTGAAGGCTTGCATCGATCTGGGCTCGCAGGGCCCGGCGCCCGAGGACGCGCGAGGGTGGCGTGCCCGGTGCGGCATCGAGCGGGCCGGATGGATGCGAACGGGGAACGTGAGATGCGCGCGGGGTGGATCGGGCGGTGGCGGTGGACGGCGTGGGCCGGAACAGGGCTGAGCTTGTACGCGGGTTGGCCGACGACGGACGACTCTGGCTGCCCTGACTTTGCGGACGTGCCGTGGAATCAAAGCCCCTCGAGTCCAGGGCCGCACCGAATCCGGCACGAACCGGCACTCCTACGTGTCCAGCACCACGCCTCCCACTCCCAGCCGCGCCCACCTCCGCACGTGCGGGTTGCTCACGTGCGGCACGGCGGAGCCGGTGACCGTGCCGCCGATGTCCTCGGCGGTCCAGCTCGGTACGGGCCGAGGGCGTCGTAGAGCGTGCCGTGGGTCACCAGACGGTCGCCGCCGGCGTGGGTGTACGAAGTGGTCGTCGCGCCCGTCGAGATCCCCGTGCCCGGGAGATCGCCGCTGGGCAGGCATCGAACTCCGACCGACCGTCCGCCCCCTCGGCGGATCTGGTCAGCCCGCGCACGTTCCCCTGTAGTCGTGTCCGGGCAGCAGTCGTCGCCACCGTTGGCGGTCGACGGGGCCCACCACATGGCACAGGTCCGCCACGCGGTCGGGGATGCCGGGGTCCCACAGTCGGACGGTGCCGTCGTTGCCGGCGCTGGCGACCGTCCTGCCGTCCGGGGCGTAGGTGACGCTCCACACCGCGCGGGTGTGGCCGGTCAGGGTGGCGACGAGCCGCCGCCGCAGGGGATCCCACAGCCGTACGGTGCGGTCGTTGCCGCTGCTGGCGAGGGAGCGGCCGTCGGGGCTGAAGGCCAGGCCCCGCACCGACCCGGCGTGCTGACCGAGCAGCCCCGCCACGCGGGCCCGAGCCACGTCCCACACCCGGATGACTCCGTCGTTGCCCGAACTGGCGAGGGTGCGGCCGTCGGGGGAGAAGGCCACGGCGCGTACCGAGCCGCCCTTCGCGGTGAGCACGGCGCTCTGGCGGGCACGCGATGTGTTCCACAGCCGCAGGGTGAGGTCGTCGCTGCCGCTGACGACGGTGGCGCTGTCGGCGCTGAAGACGAGGCAGTTGACGAAGTCGGTGTGCCCGCTGAGTACCCTGGCGGGCGTCTCGGCCGGACGGCCCGTGGACGACACCCGCCACAGCCGCACGGTGCGGTCGGCGCCGGCGGAGGCGAGCCATCGGCCGTCCGGACTGAACGCCACGTCGAACACGGCGTGGGTGTGATCGGTGAGGACTACGGGGGTGCCCCCTCGTGCCGCGACGGGCCACAGTCGTACGGTGCGGTCGGCGCCGGCGGAGGCGAGCCATCGGCCGTCCGGACTGAACGCCACCGCGTACGCGGCGCCGCTGTGACCGGTCAGCGAGCGGAGGCGGGTCCGGCGTGCCACGTCCCAGAGTTGGACGGCGCCGTCCGCCGCCGCGGAGGCGAGCAACCGCCCGTCGGGACTGAAGGCGGCCTTCCACAGCTCGCTGACCGGGTAGGCGCTGAGCGTGTGGCCGGTGAGGTTCCACAGGGCCACGGTCCCGTCGAAGCCCGCGGTGGCCAGCAGATCGCCGTTGGCCGCGACGGCGACGGCCATCACGTAGTCGGTGTGGCCGGAGAGAGAGCCGACCGTGCGGCGGGTGTGTACATCCCAGCGGACGATCGTGCCGTCGCCGCCCGCGGAGACCACCGTGTGGCCGCCGGGTCCGAAGGCGAGGCCGTTCACGTCGTCGTCGTGGCCCGCGAGAACGGCGCTCTGGCGGCGGGCCGCCGGATCCCACAGCCGTACGGTGCGGTCCGCGCCGCCGGTGGCGAGCACCCGGCCGTCGGGGCTGAACGCCACGGCGAGGACATCGCCGCTGTGGCCGCCCAGGACGCCCGTGGTACGGCGGGTGCGCGGATCCCACAGCAGTACGCTGCGGTCGACGCCCGCGCTGGCCAGCCGCGAGCCGTCGGGGGCGTACGCCAGCGCGAGGACGTCGCCGGAGTGCCTCTTCAACCGCGCGGTCTGGCGCCGGGTCCGGGTGTCCCACAGGCGCACGGTGCCGTCCTTGCCGGCGGAGGCCAGGGTATGTCCGTCGGGGGAGAAGGCCACGGCGCGGACGGGTCCCTGATGTCCGGTCAGGACGGCGGTCTGGGCCCGGCCGGACACCGACCAGAGTCGGATCGTCGCATCCGAACTCGCCGAAGCCAGGGTGCGTCCGTCCGGCGAGAAGGCCACGGACCGCACAGGCCCCCGGTGGCCCACGAGGTTCCCCGCGCCGCGCCGGGTGGCGACGTCCCACAGTCGTACGGTGCCGTCGGAGCTGGCCGAGGCCAGCAGCCGTCGGCCGGGGCCGAAGACCACGCCGTTCACCGGTCCGCGGTGGCCGGTGAGCCGGCCGGCGAAGGGGTCGGCCTGCGTGCTGAGCAGCGCGCTGCGCGCCTCGGTGGTGGGCGCGGTGCGGTAGGCGGACTCCGCCAGCAGCATCGAAGCCTCCGGCTGTCCGAACGCCAGTTGGGCGGAGCGCGCCGCCATGGCCTGAGACAGAGCAGTCCTGCGCTGTTCGTCGGCGGAGATGCGCTGTTCGAAGACCGTGGCGCCGGCGAGGAGGGCCAGGGCGAGCAGAACGGTGAGGACGACGACTCCGGCCCGCTGCTGGCGGACCCGGCGCCGGGCCAGGCGCCGGCGCAGGTCCTCCTCCCGCTCGGAGGCGCGCAGGAAGTCGGCCTCCACGGGTGTCGGCATGCTGTCCCGGCCGCTGGGACCGGCCGCCCATTCCCGGGCGGCCGTCAGCCGGGCCCCGCGGTAGAGCAGACTCGTGTCGCGGTTCCCGCGGTCCCATTCCCGGGCGGCGGCGCCCAGTTGCTGGTGCAGGAGCAGATCTGCGCGCGTCGTGTGGATCCAGGTGCGCAGCCTGGGCCACGCCCGCAGCAGCGCCTCGTGCACGATCTCGACGCGGTCGGCGTCCAGCGTCAGCAGACGGGCCGTCACCAGTGCGTCCAGGGTGGTCCGCGCGGCTGCCGGGTCCGGCAGCCCGTCGAGCAGTTCCGATGTGGTGCGTGGGCGCCGGGAGGCCTCGTTGTCCTCACCGACGCGCACCAGCCGCAACAGCACTCTGCGGGCGACGTCCTGCCGGGCCGGTGACAGCGCGGCGAACAGGTTCTCGGCCGCGGTGGCAACGGAGCCGTGTATCCCGCCCGTCGCCAGGTAACCCGCCACCGTCATACCGGAGTCGGCGCGCCGGTGCCAGGTCTCCCGCAGGGCGTGCCCGAGCAGCGGAAGCACCCCGGGACGGCCGGCCGGTACGGCCGTGTCCGGGCCGCTCCCTGCGGAGGCGGGGGTGTCGGCCGCTCCCAGGTCGCGCAGCAGCAGCTCGACCAGTCCCGGTTCCAGGGAGGTCCCCGTCGCCCTTGCCGGACGGACGATGCACTCCCGCAGCTCGTCCGTGGTCATCGCGCCCAGCGCGAACAGCCCGTCGCTGACGACCGGCACGAGGGCCGGGTACTCCAGGCAGCGCCCTGTGACGTCGGCACGTACCCCTAGTACCACGGCGAACGCCCCCCGAGGCGCCTCGGGTTCGTCACCGTCGCCGCCGGCCAGCGCCGCGAGCGCCGCGATGTAGGACCGGCGTTCCGCCTCGTCGTCGCAGAGGGTGAAGACCTCCTCGAACTGGTCGACGATGATGACGCAGCCGAGGCGCGGCTGCGCGGCGGGGGCCGTGCGCGGAGCGGTGTCGGGGGTGGCTGCTCCGCGGGTGGCGGCCCAGGAGCGCAGCACCGTGACCAGTTGGTCCGCTCGGTCGCCGGGCGGACCGTCGTCGTGCAGGTGGTCGAGCAGGCCGGCCGGCAGCGCGGTGCGTAGCGCTTGCCGGAGAGCGGACAGCGGACGCGCGGTGGGGGTGCACATGACAATCGAGCCGTCGGGGCGGACGGGAAGCAAGTCACCGTGAACGCCGGCTGCCGGGTCGTCGTCGAGGCGGCCCGGATCGGCGCGGACACCCGGCGTGACCGCCTGGCCGCCGCGGTCGGCGGGAAGTACGCCGTCGGTGAGCGCGGGGACGAGGCCTGCCCCGAGCAACGAGGACTTGCCCGCCCCGGAGAGCGCGACCACGGCCACCGGACCCCTGCCGAACCGCTGGGCGAGGCGCTCGACGAGCGCGGCGACCGCCCGATCCCGGCCGAAGAACCGCCCCACGTCCCGCGGACCGAAGGCGGACAGTCCGGGATAGGGGCAGTCCTCGTCGTCCCCCTGTGTCGGTGGCCCCTCCCGCAAGGCCGAGGGCAGCAGGGCGAGCAGGGCGCCGTCGGCCTCCAGGGCTTCGTCGCACAACCGTGCGACATCGCCGTTGACCGGTTTGCTGCCCGTCTCGATCTTGCTCAGATAGCCCTTGCTGTAATGCGTGATCCGTGCCAGGTCCGCCAGCGACAGACCGCGCGCCAGGCGCAGCTCTCGGAGCGCGGAGCCGAAAGGCAAGTGCTGCGGCCGCCGTCGAGCGGCGGCCGACGGGTGCGCCGCCCCGTCGTCCTTGTGGTTCATAGCTGGTGTGCCCCCGAGGCCAACGGCGCTCGGAGCGCCGTCTTCTGACGCCGACTGGTCAGGTCGGCGACCGTGCGTCTGGGATGGTATGCACGGGACAGGGGCGGCGAATCTCGGCATGACAGGAAGTGACGAAGGTCACATAGGAGTCGAACGTCCGGTCGGACCGATGATGGTCGGTGCGTGAAGCCGCTCCGGTATCGCGGGCTCAAGGCCCGCGATACCGGAGCGGTGGACGCGGAAGGTCAACCGGCGCGACTGGTGCAACCGGCGTGACCGGTCAGACCACGCGCGGATTCACGCAGTTGGGGACGCCGATCAGCCACGCCTCCCCCTTCATGTAGATGTTGCTGATCCAGCCCTGGTACTCGGGCAGGTACGACCAGGCGTCGTTGGTGTAGCCCTCGGCCGTGACCGTTTCCGCGTGCTTCTGGCAGGAGACCGCCACGCCGGTCGGGCCGGAGAGCCGGGTCACGACGCCCGCGCCGGTGGTGGGGGAGCTACGGATCGTCACGCCGGTTCCCCAGGTGCTGTGGGCATGCGCGCCGACCGGGGTGGCGGTGCCCCTGCCGTCGCAGGCCGGGACACCGGCGAGCCAGGCGTCGCCCTGCATGTAGATGTTGGTGATCCAGCCGCCGTACTGCGGAAGGTAGGACCAGGCGTCGTTGGTGTAGCCCTCCGACGTCACGGTCTGCGCATGCATCTGGCAGCTCACGGCGACCGAGGTCGCACCGGCCAGCCTGGCGACCGTGGTCCCATTGGTGGTGGAGGGCTGGGAGCGGATCGCCACGTCCGTGCCCCAGGTGCGGTATGCGCCGCCCTGGGTGGCGTTGCCGCCGCTGCCGGAGCCGGTCTGTGGGTCGTAGTCGGAGCCGGAACAGGTGGGCACCTCCGGCAGCCAGGCCGGGCCCCTGAGGAAGATGTTGCTGATCCAGCCCCCGCGGTTGGACAGATACGTCCAGGCGTCGTTGGTGTAGCCCTCCGCCGTGATGCGCTCCCCGTGCTGCTGGCACTTGGCGTACACCAGGTCCGGTCCGGACAGCCGGGTCACCAGGGCGGCCGAACGGTTGGGGTGCTGGCGTACGGCGACATCCGTGCCCCACGTCACCTGGAGCGTGCCATCATAGCCAGGGGGTTCCGTGAACGGGCTGCCCTGCGGCATCCGCGTGACTCCGACCAGACGGTTCTTGTCGATGCGCTGCGCGATGTCGATCACGCGGATCGGCTTCTGCGACTGGTAGGCCTCGACGACATAGCCGTCCCCCAGGTAGAGCATCACATGGCTGATGCTGGCCACCGTGCCGCCGACGCCGGTGAACACCAGGTCGCCGGGCTCCAGGTCGGAGACGGCCGGCTTGCCTCCGCCGGCCCCGTTGACCTGCTTGTAGGTCCGCCCTGCGGCCCGGTACATCATCTCGGCCGTGCCACCGCCGAGGATGTCGTACCCCGCAGCCTTGAACCAGGCCCAGCGGGCGAAGCCCGAGCAGTCGAAACCGCGGGTCTGCGGATCGAGCGCGGTCTCCTCGAAGCCGCTCGGGCTGCTGAGGTCCCAGGTGCCGTAGCTCTGGCCCGGAGCCGGTCCGTGACCGCCGCCCCAGGTGTACAGCGTGCGCGCGCGCCATTCCGCACAGGCCGCGTCCACGGCGCGGTGCGCCTCGGGCGAGGCGATGCCCTGCACGCCGCACCAGTTCTGCTCGCCCGTGCCGGCCGCCTGGGCGGCGGTCGTCGGGAGCAGGGCCAGGAGGAGAGCCGTCACCATCATGGCGACCAGCCCCGCTCCCCGGCGCAGTGTTCTCATCCGGTTCTCCTCTCGCGGCCGTGCCACGTGTCCGTGGCGCCGACAGTCCGACCGCGTTCGACAGCGCCCCCCTGTGGCTCGGGGCGGAACAGGCCTCACCGTGGCCTCCGACGGCGGCAGGGACCAGGGGTTTCCCGTTGCCTCTTGGCAGGAATGCCGGGAAACCCCTGTCCGAGTGGCTCAGCCGCGCCAGATCTTGACGTACGTCACCGCGTCGTTGAGCGTGTCGCCGACGTAGGGCACGTCACCGGTGAAGGAGGCGTTGCCCCTCGGGCCGCGCAGGAACGACTTGTTGCATCCGCCGTCGATGAGGAACGACGACAGGTGCGTGGACCAGTAGTTGTTCGGGCTGAAGCTGTAGCCCGCCGCGTCGCAGGGTCCGGCGCTGCCGTAGACCTTGGTGTAGGTGCCGCCGTAGCTCGCGTGCTCGGCCCAGGTCATCAGCTCCGTCTGTGCCGCCGCCCTCGGTACGGCCGCCGCGGCCCGGGTGGAGGCGTCGGGGCCGCCGAAGCACGTGTACGAGTCGACGGCGGAGACACTCTCGCCCGTCTTCACCTCGTCGAGCACCAGGACGCAGTGAGTCGACGTGGCGGACGTGCCGTCGGCGGCGCCCGACGCGGCGAGCGCGGGGCTGCCCACGGCCAGCAGGCAGGCGGCCGAAGCGAGCGCGAGCGCGGTGCGTGGCATGTTCACTCGGATCTCCAAGAGTGTGTCAGGGATGTCGGACAGACGTCCTGCGAGCCGGACGGGGGGTGGTCGTGCGTCGGCCTACCACCACGGGGCTGTGCAGTGGATGCCGGACCTGGTCGAACCGCAGGCGCGGAACTTCCAGTTGACGTCCGTGCTGGTGCGCTGGGCCGCGCTCGTCTTGTTCTCGCCGCCCTGCGAGGTGAACGGCCCGCACTGGATCCAGGTCCGGCCCCCGTCCCGGGTCCAGTCCAACCACACCTGGTTGCCCGGCTGCACGTCGCCGGCGATCAGGGCCCACCCGCGCTGGACGCCGCGGATGTAGCCGTACTGCACACTGATGTTGATGCCCTCGTCCCACAACGTCACCTGGCGGGCGGCGGTGTCGTAGGCGCTGTCGGAGATGTCGATGAACCCGTTGCGGCCGCCCTCGCAGTCCGACGCGGCGGCCTGCGCGGCGCCCGCCGGACCGAGGAGCGTCATGCCGCCGGCCAGTAGCACCACGGCCGTCACCGCGGACGAAACCCTGCCTCCGACGAACCGCCGCCCGATGGACGAAGCACGCTTCCAACTGATCACTGGCACAGATCCTTACGTGAGTTCTGCCCAGGGACCGACGCACGCTGCGAGGGCCCTCTCTGGGGGTCGACGGTCCTCACGTTGTCGCCGGGGGCGTGGGGCCGCCAGGCGTTTCCCGGGGATTTCCCGTTGCCCGTGCGGTGGGAAACGACGGGCCCGGCTGTGCCGCCGGCCGGCGAGCGGCAGGTGCCGGGGTGACGGCGTCGTCCGTGGCGAGCATCGCGGGGACGGGGTGGTCATGGCTGCGAGCTTGCTGGCGGGGGGAGTCGGCGGCCAACGGCCTTGCCCGGCTGTCCGGACAGTAGCCCCGGAAATGATTTCGCCCGTGCTCGCCTCGTCCGGTACGGTCGCGGGGTTGTTTTCGCTGCTGGGAGCCTATGAGGTTCGTCTGTGGCCTGCCCGGCAGTTCCCAGGCTGAGAGGTTTCGTTATGGCATGTCGCATCAGTGAACTCGTCCTCGGTTGCCGCGACCCCGAGGTGCTGGCGCGGTTCTGGTGCGAGGTCCTGGACTTCGTCGTGCTCGATCGCGAGGACGACGGCACGCTGGAGATCGGGCCGCGCGAAGGGTTCGGCGGTCCGCAGCCGACGATCATCCTCAGTCGCAGGGATGAGCCGGAGAAGGGGAAATCCCGGCTGCACATCGACGTCAACGCCACCGACCGCGATCAGGACGCCGAGCTCGAACGCCTGCTGAAGCTCGGTGCTCGCCCGGCCGACATCGGCCAGACAGGGGAGGAGCAGTGGCATGTCCTGACCGACCCGGAAGGCAATGAGTTCTGCCTGCTCAAGGCCCGCCTGAACTCGCTCTGATGTTCATCGGTCAGATCTCGACATCAGGGACCGAGGGGTCTGCCTCGACCTGACCTGACCTGACCGAGGAGCAGTGGGCGCGGCTGGATCGGCTGTTGCCTGTGCCCACGCGGTCGGGCCGGCGGTCGGAGTTGACGAGACGGCAGCTCATCGACGGGATCAGGCGGCGGGTGCGGGTCGGTGCGCCAGGTCGGGGCGCCCACGCCCCGCCCCGCTGCCACCGCCGGAACTGCGCATACACCGCCCGCCAGGAGCCGTAGCAGTCCTGGACGGCCCCGGAACAGCGGTCCACGGCGGGGTCTTTGGGGTCCGACGGTGTGTCATCAGGGTGTTGGCGCCGGCGGAAGGCAGGAGAGGGTCATAGCTGTGTGGCCGTGCGGATCAGCCCGGCGAGGGCGAGGGAGCGGCTGTGCGCGGGCCAGGTGATGTGCGTGACGACGGGGGGCGCGTCGGTCAGGGGAACGGCGGTGTGCTCGGCCCATAGCCAGGCGCGGGCGGAGTCGGGGAAGACGGCCACGGTGCGTCCGAGGGCGATCAGCTGGGCCAGCTGCGTCTGGTCGTGGATCTCGGGGCCCGGACCGGGTGCGTACGTGCCGTGGCGGGACCAGCGGGCGAGCGGAAGGTCGGGGATGTCGCTGACGGCGGCCAGGGACAGAGTCTTGTGCGTGGCGAGAGGGTGCCCGGCGGGCAGGACAGCGATCTGCCCCTCGGTCAGCAGTTCCTCGCTTTCGAACCCGGCGAGGGAGTTGAACGGCGTGTGCATGAGCGCCACGTCGGCGCGGCCGTCGCGCAGCATCTCACCCTGCTCACACGTGCCGCTCGGTAGCACCTCGATCTCGGCGGCGTCGGGCTCGGCCGCGTAGGCGCCGAGGAGCTTCTGCAGCAGCTCGTGAGACGCGGCGGCCTTCACCGCCAGCACCAGGCGGTTGCGGGGGCCGCCGGGAGTACCGGCGCCACCGGCGCGACGGGTGCGGCGAGCGGCAGCGGTGGTCGCGTCGAGGGCTGCGCGCCCCTCGTGCAGCAGTACCTCCCCGGCGCCGGTCAGGGAGACGCCTCGGCGGTTGCGTGCCAGCAGGGAGACGCCGAGGCGCCGCTCGAGCTGCTGGATCGCCCGGGACAGCGGTGGCTGGGCCATGCCGAGGCGCTCGGCGGCGCGGCCGAAGTGCAGTTCCTCGGCGACGGCCACGAAGTACCTCAACTCGCGGGTCTCCAAGGTGTCCACGGCCACAGGCTACCCAAGTGATACCTACCGGGTATGACAGAGCACCGTATCGGTGTTGGATGCGCCACTCGTCCGCGAGCGAACATCAGCGGCATGAGCGAAACGAAGACCGCGCTGGTGACCGGCGCGAACAAGGGAATCGGGTACGAAATAGCGACTGGCCTGGGCGCCCTCGGGTTCCGCGTGGGCGTGGGAGCCCGCGACGAGGCCCGGCGCGAGTTGGCCGTGGAGAGGCTGCGCGCCGCCGGGATGGACGCGTTCGGAGTGCCGCTGGACGTGACCAGCGACCGGAGCGTCACCGATGCCGCGGAACTGGTCGCAGCGCAGGCCGGGCGACTGGACGTCCTGGTGAACAATGCCGGCATCTCGGGAGAGGCGGGCCCGGGGTGGGTGCAGGACCCGACCACGCTCGACCTCGACGTGGTCCGCACGGTCGTGGAGACCAACGTCATCGGTGTCATCCGGGTGACCAACGCGATGCTGCCGATGCTGCGCCGCTCCACGTCGCCACGCATCGTCAACGTCTCCAGTGCCGTCGCCTCCCTGACCCGGCAGGCGGACCCCGACATCGACATCGGCCCGATCATGGCGGCCTACTCGCCGTCGAAGTCGTTCCTCAACGCCGTCACCGTGCAGTACGCCCGGCAGTTCGCCGGTACGAACATCCTGATCAACGCCGCCTGCCCGGGTCTGGTCGCGACCGACTTCACGGGCTTCCACGGACCACGCACTCCTGAGCAGGGCGCAGCCACAGCGATCCGGCTCGCCACGCTGCCCGACGGCGGCCCGACCGGTTCGTTCTTCGAGGACGACGGCGTCATCCCCTGGTGACCTGCTGACCTGGTGAACCGGAGAGTCCGGGCGCGACCGCCCGGCGGCTGAACCCGGCCCAGCTCGCAGCTGGTCACCACGGTCGCCCTGTTGTCGGCCACCTGGGCTTGCTCCTCGATGAAGCCCTCGTCAGCGTCCGGTCGCCGATGCTTCCCGCTGGTCTTCCAGCCCCCTATTGCTCTCAGGGCGCCGGGTGAGCACGAGCGGGCCGGTCTCGGTGATGGCAACTGTGTGCTCGGAATGAGCGGTGCGCGAGCCGTCGGCCGACCGGATCGTCCAGCCGTCCGGGTCGAAGACGATCTTGTTGGTGCCGGCGGCGAACCACGGCTCGATCGCGATCGTCAGGCCGGGACGCAGCTTCCAACCGCGGCCAGGACGACCGTCGTTGGGAATGTGCAGGTCCTCGTGCATCGTGCGGCCGATACCGTGACCGCCGAACTCCAGATTGACCGGGTAGCCGTACTCGGCGGCAACCGCGCCGATCGCTGCCGAGATGTCCCCGAGCCTGTTGCCCGGCTGGGCGACCTTGATCGCGGCTTCCAGGGCGACCTCGGTGGCCTCGATCAGCCGCAGGTCCTCCTCGGCCGGGGTGCCGACGACGACGGAGTGGGCCGAGTCCGCGGCCCAGCCATCGATGCTCACCGCCATGTCCATGGTCAGCAGATCGCCGTCACGCAGCTTGTAGCTGTGCGGCAATCCGTGCAGCACGGCATCGTTGACCGAGAGGCACACCACGTTCCGGAACGGGCCCTTGCCGAACGAGGGCGCGTAGTCCCAATAGCAGGACTCCGCGCCGCGTTCCTTGATACGGCGGCGAGCGTGGTGCTCCAGATCCAGCAGGTTGACCCCTACTGCGGCGAGGTCGGCGAGTTCCGCCAGTACCTGGCCGACGAACTGTCCAGTGACGTACATGCGCTCGATGTCTTCGGGAGACTTGTGCTCGATCACTGCGATCCTCGATTCCCCGGGGCGACCGACAGGTATATTTATACCAGAGACGGGAGTGGTTGCTGCCGGTCATCTGCGGCTCTAGCATTGGCGGATGGTTCGCTATCCGCTCGCCCCCGAACAGATCGAGGCGGGCCGACGTCTCGGAGCCGCGTTGCGCTCTGCCCGGGCCGGACGCAACCCCACCGAAGTGGCCTTGGCGGCGGGGATCTCGCCGGAGACCCTCCGCAAGATCGAGACCGGTCGGCTGCCGACGCCCGCGTTCGGCACCATCGTCCGGCTCAGCGAGGTACTTGGCGTACCGCTGGTCGAACTCGCCACCGTCTGGCGCACCGACCCGGCCCTGAGCAAGGCCTCCTAGCGACGGGTTCAACCGTCCGGGACGTGCAGGCATTCGCCGTGCCGTCCGTGATGAGCATGGCTCGAGCGCAGCACCAGCCCGGGACGCGACAGCTTGCCCGTGCCGGGCCTTCCTCCGTGGCGGACGCCTGCGCCGCGGCCCCTGACCGACACCCGCGAGACGGACGCCCGCACCGCCCGCTATGCCCCCGTCACCCGTTCCGTTCCGGGAGGTGCGAGGCGGATGCCGGCCGCAGTGCTGCGGCGGAAGTGAGCCATCGTACAGGCGAGTTGGCCGCCCAGCGGGACGAGGCAGGCCCTCGACCGGTGGCCCGCAACGGCTGTCGCCAGCCCGCTGGGTGACTGCCGGGGCCGGGCGGTCGAGGCGAAGGCCCCGCGCGTCAAGGACAAGCGGGTCGCCGAGGAGATCGGCGAGCGCAAGCGGTTCCTTCCGGCGATCCTGCTGCCGCACTGCGCCACTCCCCGAATGCCACCCAGGACATCTACGACGCCGAGGACATCTACGACGCCGAGGACAGCGAGCACCCGGCCAAAGCCGTCGCCGCGTGCGCCAAGCGGTACGGCGCGAAGTTCCCCAAGGCCGTCAAGAAGATCGTCGATGAGCGAGACGGACCGGTTGGGTCTTCTGCGGTTTCCCGGTCGAGCACCGGATTCACCTGCGGACCACGAACCCGATCGAGGCGAACCCGCGACGGTCCGGCTGCGGACGAAGGTCACCAAGGGCGCCGGCTCCCGAGCCGCCGCCCTGGCGATGGTGTTCAAGCTCGTCGAGTGTGCCCAAGCCCGCTGGCCAGCAGTGAACGCACCCCACCTCGCCGTCCTCATCCGGGCCGGGCCCGCTTGGAACGCGGCTCCTTCGCCGAACGCCACGAAGCCCCGCAGCCTGAAACCTGCATCGGGTCAATGATCCACGGACCTTGGCCGCTTGGCGGCGACCTGCCCCGGCGGGGACTCACGCCGGATCCGGCAGGTCCATCCGCGAGAGCTTGGCCGGGTCGATCACGACCGTGATGTCGGAGATCCGGCCGTCGACGACGGTGAATGCGACGACCGAGAGCGGAGTGCCGTCCTCGCGCCAGGAAACGATCCCCGGGAGGCCGTTGACGAGCACCGCCCGCCCCTGCGTGGCTGCACGGGCGGACAGTCGCGCGCCGGCTGCGACCTGCGTGGCGCCGAGCGTGACGACCACGCCGGTCGGGCTGTCGACGGTCAGTTTCACCTCGGGGTCGAGTACCCGCAGCAACTCCTCGAAGTCACCGCGGCGAGCCGCCGCCAGGAAGGCCTGGACCACCTCTCGCTGCTCCCGTCCGACGCCGGTCGGCCGCTCGATCGCCTGCACCTTCCTGCGGGCGCGGCTGGCGAGCATCTTGGAGGCGGCGGTGGACCTGCCGAGAATGTGGCCGATCTCGTCGAAGGGCACCGCGAACAGGTCGTGCAGCACGAACGCCAGCCGCTCGCTCGGCCCGAGCGACTCCAGGACGACGAGGAGCGCGAGCCCGACCGAGTCGGCGAGCACCGCGTCATCCTCGGGAGCAGGGCTGTCGTCGAGCGTCACCACCAGCTCGGACAGGCGGTCGTCATAGGACGTCTCCGGGCGGGCCTGGCGCGAGCGCAGGACATCGAGGCTGATCCGGCCGACCACCGTGGTCAGCCATCCGGCGAGGTTGTCGATGGTCGTCGCATCCTGGCGGGAGAGCCGCAGCCAGGCCTCCTGGACCACGTCCTCGGCGTCGGCGTGCGATCCGAGCATGCGGTGGGCGACCGCACGCAGCCGGTCGCGCTGGGCCTCGAACGTCTCGGCCATCGGGTCCGTCGGGCTGGTGTCGGACATGTAGTTACCTTCCTCGGTTCTGCTCCGTCATGGGTGATGACGGGCCCGGAGGGGCGCAGGTAACCGATGAATCATCGATGAAGGAGCCAGACCGATGGAAGCACGCATGACAGGCACGGCCAATCCCGATGTGATCACAGCAATTCAGCACCTCTACAAGGCGATTCACGCAGGGGGAGTGGACAGGCACCTGCTGTCCCTGGTCCACCTGCGCACCAGCCAGATCAACGGTTGCAGTCCTTGCGTCTTCGGCACGATCCAGTCGGCGAAGAAGGCCGGTGAGACGGAGGAACGGCTGCACCACGTGGTCGCGTGGCGCGACACGCCCTTCTACACCGAGGAGGAGCGGGCCGCCCTCGCCCTGACGGAAGCCGCCACCCGGCTTCAGGACGGCGCACCGGGCGTGACCGACGAGATCTGGGACGCCGCCGCCGACCACTTCAGCGAGGAGCAGCTGGGCGCGATCACCCTGGAGATCGCGATGACCAACTTCTTCAACCGGATCAACCGCACGGTCCGGGAGCAGGCCGGCAAGACCTGGTGAGCCGGGCGGGGCGTCATCCCCCGGAGGCCGCGCCTTCCTCACGTCAAGGGATGACGCCCGTTCGGATCGTGCCCGGCTCGCGGGCCTCGGCGACGACGCCCGGCGCCGGGCACCCACGCTGACCACGCCCAGTACGGCGCAGCCCGCTAGGCCCTGTCGTCACATTCCCGTCTGCCCGCGACGCCATCACGCACCCTCGCCGTGCAGGGCGCAGGCCCACGTACAACCAGTACGAGGGCCTGCGCCCGGCACTCCCGCAGCCTTCGGCCGGGGACCCCCAGAGCACGCACCGGACACCGGGAGGCCCGCCCTTCGGCGGACGACGGGAATCTGACGGCCGGGCCTAGGGAGCGAGGACGAGCCGCCCCCGCACCCCGCCCTCCCCCAGACGGGCGTGCGCCTTGGCCGCGTCGGCCAGCGAGAACACCTCGGCAACGCGCAGCGAGAGCACCGGCGCCGGCTGTCGATCTCATTCCCTGGCCGGGGAGTGCTTGTGGTGGGGGTCCAGCCGAAAGTCGGGACAGTCGCGGTTTTGACATGCACCAGGGCCCCACACGGGAACGAACACGCCGAGTGTCTTGTGGCGGTGGATTTCGGCCGGCACGGGCTTCTTGCAGGTGGAACACGCGTACGCTTCGGGCTTGCGCTTCATTTTGACCATATTTTTACGATATGCCCCTACTGGTGCGTCGGGAAGTGCTCCGCCTCCCGGCGGCCTGATCTCGGGCGGGGTTCAGTGTTCCGGACCCGGTGAACCGGTCGGCGGCTCGGGGTCCTCCACCACTGGTGGTGAGCTGGGCTGCTCGGTGGTCCTGGAGGCGTCCCCGTGTTCGTCGGTCTGTTCGTCGGTCTCTTCCACAACGCCTTGAGGGGCGGGCCTTCTGATACTGAGGACCACGGAACCTGCCAGGACGACGACGATGACGACGAGACTGATCGGTGAGGGGATTTCCGGGATGCTGGGGCTGATCATCTTGTGGGACGCCTGGAGGATGAGCTTGGCGCCGATGAAGGCGAGAATGATGGCCAGGCCCTTGTTCAGGTAGTGGAAGCGGTCCAGGAGGCCGGCGAGCATGAAGTAGAGGGCCCGCAGGCCGAGGATGGCGAACGCGTTGCTGGTGTAGACGATGAAGGCGTCATCGCTGACCGCGAGGACGGCCGGGACACTGTCGACGGCGAAGATCAGGTCGGCGGCCTCGATCGCGGCGACCACCGCGAGCAGCGGGGTCGCCACCCGTTTACCGGCCTCTTTGACGAAGAACCTCGCCCCGGCATACTCGTCCCGCACCGGGATGATCTTCCGGAGCATCCGTACGGCAAAGCTCTTGCCCGGGTCGAAGCTCTCCTCCTCGTCCTTGAGGAGCTTGTAGGTGCTGTAGAAGAGGACCGCGGCGAAGACGAACAGCACCGCGGTGAAGCGGCTGACCACGGCCACGCCGAGGGAGAGGAAGATCCCGCGGAAGACGAGCGCGCCGATGACGCCGAAGAACAGCACACGGTGCTGGTAAGCGCGGGGCACCTTGAAGTAAGCGAAGATCACGGCGAAGACGAAGAGGTTGTCGACCGACAGGCTCTTCTCCAGGAGCCAGGCTGTCGTGTACTCGGTGCCGGCGGTGGTGCCGAGGACGAGGAAGACGACCGCGCCGAAGATCAGGGCGAGGCTCACCCACAGGCCGCTCCAGGCGGCCGCCTCCTTGAAGCGGATGACGTGCGCGGTGCGGTGGGACAGCAGGTCTACCGCCAGCGACACGACCACCGTCGCGGCGAACGCCCCCCACAGCCAGAGCGGGACCTCAAGCACGCTGAACACCCTCATCACGTGGCCCGCGCGAAGTGCGCCGGCCCCTATACAGGAGTGTCCGTCATTGCGCCCTCGGGAGCATGTGGAGCGGGTGAGGCCTGCCGGAGGCACGATGGGTGGAGAAGCGCTGGTTCCTCAGGAGGCGCGTGATGGCGCGAAGCCACCACGCGGTGTGCGAGGAGCCGTTGTCGAAGACCACGTGGATCTTTCGCCAGGATGGATGACGGCTTCGAGTCGATCGAGGAAGGCAGTGAAGGCGGCCGCGTTGTTCCGGGTGATGATGTCGGTGAGAACCTCACCGTTTTTCCGCCCCCTTGCCGCGGTGAGGGAGGCGGTACTGTGCCGACGGTGCGCGAACTCCTGCCGGGTCAGGCGACCGGGCCGGGGCGCCTGACCAGGGTGAGGGACAAGGTGCAAGTCGCAGACGTCGGCGGTCCGCTGCAAAAGTCCGGGGTGTTCCGGCGGGTGAGCCAGCCCCGCACCCGGTGTGGTTTCAGATCCGGGTCTGCCAGGATCCGGCGACCTGGGACGGCGAGATCGCGGCGAAGACGGTGCTCGCCACCTGAGGGGCGATCCTCCGGTGCGACCACGCCGACTCCGGTGCGCGGGCGCGCTGGAGACGGCGCCCACCACGGCGACCCGCACCTGCTGCCGTAGACACGAGGCCGACCAGACGGCTTCGCGTCGGGCAGAGCTCCCAGGCCACCGGCGGCGAACCAGCCCCCGCCGCTCGCGCACGGTGTTGACGCTGGCCTTCAGCTCGCGTGCGATGGCGACATCGGCCGGCCCGTCGGCCGCCGCGAGGACGATCTCGCCCGCAGAACCTGTCGGACCTGCGCGGTCACGGACGTGGCCAACCATCCAAGGCGCGCTCGCACCCGCTGAGCGAGTTCTGCAACGGCCCTCGTCGGCATCGCCTTGGTGGCGCAGGGCATAGGACCTGCCAGGCTTCGCAGGGCCTGTGTTCTGAGGGCTATGCGAGGGCTGCTGCGAGCGGGGATCGAGGTTCGCGGCCCAGGAGCTGACGGAGGTCACCACCGGTGCGGGACATGAATCCGGCAGCGATGGCGGAGTACGTACCCACCAGCATCGGCACCTGGAACGGTTCGGCGCCGGAGGCGGCGATGCGTGCGCGGGCCTGACCGAGTGTCTCCGGCGCATAGGTGATGTGTGGTCCGTGTGCGCGGGCCAGGTCGGCGCCGCCGATGGCCTCCTCGCCGACGAGTTCGTAGATGCGTCCCGCATGAGCGGCTGCCGCCACCGTCACCCGTACCGCGGCGTCGGCCAGATCCGCCCGCGCAACGGCTGCCAGACGGCCCTCGCCGAGCGGGGCAGTGATCCGCCCGTCCTCCGACGGCGCCGCGAGCCCGGCCAGCAACTCCGCGTAAAGACCGTTACGCAGGATGGTCCAGCCCATGGTGCTCGCCCGGAGCCGTCTCTCAGTCCAGCGGTGCGGCAGTGCGTAAGGGAGGTGATCGCCGTCGGCGGTCAGGCTCGTATAGACGACATGCCCCACACCGGCCTTCTCGGCGGCGTCGATGGCGGCGCCGTGCCGGGCCATGACGGTGTCGTCCTCGCCGTAGCCCGCGGAGATCAGGACCAGCACATCCACACCTTCGAAGCCCTTGGCGAGGGTGGTGCGATCGTCGAAGTCGATGCGGCGGACCGGCAGCCCACCCGGGAACCGCTGAGGATCGCGCGTTCCAAGGACCGTGTCGTCACGGTCGGCCAGCCGCTCGGCAATCAGCGTGCCCAGGGCGCCGGCAGCTCCGGTAACCAGGATCATCAGGGTCTCCCCATTCCGGTAGGTTCTCTTCAGTAACTGGGATCATCCTGCGGGTTTGCGTCACGAAGCGTAAGGAGGCACTTCCGTGTCAGTAGGGCACACAGGAGTAACCACCGAACCCGTGGTCACGTGCGGCGACGAGCACGAGGATTGCGGGATCCGCGAGGTGCTCGACCGGATCGGGGACAAATGGTCGGTCCTGGTCGTGGTGGAACTGGCCCAGGGCGTACGTCGTTTCCGACAGCTGCAACGCGCCGTTCCCGGTATCTCGCAGCGGATGCTGACGCTCACTGTGCGACGGCTGGAACGCGACGGGCTGGTCACCCGAACCGTGCACCCGACAGTGCCTCCGCAAGTTCAGTACGAGCTCACGACGATGGGCCACAACCTCACACATCTGGTGAAAGCTCTCGCGGACTGGTCAGCCGACCACCGCGATGCCATCGCGCGAGCACGCCGAGAATGGGATGCCGCACATCCCGACTCCGGAGTCCGCTGACCGAATGGGCTGCCACACCTTGCCGAACGGCCTGATCAACCCCTCCACGCTCGTCTGCTGAGCAGTATCGGCCTGGGACTCGCGGAAGCCGCCGTGGGCGGGGCAGCGCGTAGACCTCCCTCCTCTTCGATGGCGAGAGGACAAGAGGACGGGCCGCGGACCAGGCAGCGGGTGACGCATCCGGCCCGGCCTGGCGTCAGCCTCCTCTGCCACCTTTGACGTATGGGCCGACGCTAGTCGCGCGCCTGGTGGAACCGGCGGTAGTTCGTTTCAGCCGCCGATGCGGTGATACCCGGTCGTTGTTCCTTTTCGCTCAAGTTCACACAAGGAGGACTCATGGCGACAGGTGAAACCGGATTCAGCGATGTCGTGTACGACCTCATATCCGTGCAGTACCACTCTTTGAAGGCTGGGCACGATTACGGTCAGTACGTGCGCGACGCGGAGAACGCGGGAAAGAAGGAAATCGCCGAGTTCTTCCGCACTGTCATGGAGCAGGACTCGGAACGTGCGGCCCGGTGTCATGAGTTCCTGGCCGAACTGTCCGGTACCGAGGAAGCCGGCCCGGCTGTCAGCTGAGGGCTGGGCCGAGACGGAAAGAGCGTGGGCCGCGCACGCCACGGGCATGCGCGGCCCAGCCGCGCCGACAGACACGCGGCGGGTCACGGGCAGAGACCTTCCTGTCCGGCCTCGACCGACACGGCCGGGGTGTGGATGCCGGACTGGGTGATCCCACGCTGAACACCGTCGCGTCTTCGAACACCGCGGTCGGCTCGGCGGACATCGACGGACGGTGACTTGGGAGCAAGCCTGGCCACCGGCACACTCCGGCTCTCATGCCGGTAGCCTGCGGCGGGCGCTCAACCAGAGCCGAGGCCACCGCTCACCCAGCGCGACCGCAATGTCGTGTCGTGTCAGTGGCTACGCGGTGGTGACCGAGTGGCCGAAGCGGAGTAGGTTCTTCGGGTCGTAGGTGGCTTTGTCCGCGCACAGGCGTGAGTAGACCTCCGGAGTCCAGGCACGGGCCCGGTCGGTGTTGTCGCCGGGGCGGCCGTGGAGGTTGACCATGGTGCGGCCGGTTCCGTAGGGCAGCAGCGCGGTGTACAGGGCGACGGTGGCGGCCTCCACGGACCGGGCAGTGTCCGGGTCTGGCAGGACGCCGACCGACTCCACGAGGTAGGTGGCGTCACGGGCGCAGATCGCGTCCTCCATGGGGCCCGGTCGGGCCAGCGCGCCGCCCATGTGCCGCAGCCCGACCAACAACAGCGGGTAGTCGGGCGCCGCCGCCGGGCCGCACTGGCCGAGGAAGGCCGCGATCGCGTCCGGCGTCAGGTCGCGCAGCAGGGTGCACGACTCCCGTGCCGGGAGCGGGTCCTGGGGGTCTATGTGGATGGCGTCGACCTCTGTGTACGGCATGTCGTGGACGGTGTCGAGGACCACCGGTGCCGCCGCCCGTATGGGGGCGAGGAGCGCGTCGCCCTCGGCCGGGTCGCCGGGCCAGGCGACGGCGACGCGGGCGAAGAAGCCGCCGCGCAGTGGCTCGGGGATCTGCGGCAACGGCGGCATGCGCAGCATGGTGAAGGAGCTGCACATCTGGTCCGGGACCGTGGGTGTCCAGTCGGCCCAGGCGGTCAGCAGGGCCCCGGCGTGTTCGCCGGGGCAGTAGATGCCGCCGCCGAGGACGCGGGACAGCGGGATCAGCTCGGTCACCATGTCCGTGACCACGCCGACGTTGCCCTTGCCGCCGCGCAGCGCCCAGAACAGCTCCGGTTCCTCGATGTCATTGGCCGTGCGGAGGGCGCCGTCGGGGGTGACGACGTGGAAGGAGCGGACCATGTCGGCGGCGTAGCCGTAGGCCCGGCCCAGCACCGGCAGACCTCCGCCCACGGTGTAGCCGACGGCTCCCGCGTCGGTCGAGGTGCCGTTCAGGGCGGCGAGACCGTGCGGCGCGGCGGCATCGAGAACGTGCCGCCACTTCGCACCGGCGTAGATCGTCGCCATACGCGCGGCCGGGTCGATCCGGACGTCCGTCATGCGCGCGGTGTTGATCAGCAGGCCGCTGTCGACCGGGGAGTTGGCGCCGTGGCCGGTGGCTTGCACGGCGACGGGCGTGCCGGTGGCGGCGGCCCAGCGCATCGCGGCCACCACGTCGCCGGCGTCGGTCGCCCCCACCACCACGTCCGGGCTGTGTCGTACGGCCAGGTTGAAGCCGGCCAGTTCGGCGTCGTAGCCGCCGTCGCCGGGGTGAAGTACCGGCCCCTGGATCCGCGAGAGAGCGAACAGATCTGGGGCGTCGCTTGTAGTCATCACGTGCTCCGCGTGCTGCGTCGTTCGGGAATGCTTCGGCTCCGGAGGGAGGGCAGCGGCTGCGGTCAGGCGTCGATGGGGGAGCGGCGGGTAAGAGGCCGTCGGTTTTGGATTTACGGAGGGCCGCTCAGCGCGGTCCGCACGGGGCCCGATGTAGTCGTCGTCATCTCCAGCATGGCCCCGCCAGGGGCGCTGCGCATGCGGGCGGGAGGAGGGCGGCCGGTAGCCTCCCCGTGCTGTGCTCGGCGGGCTTCTCACGACGCGGGATCACCGACCGTTGACACTCTGCTCAACGACGTCGACCGGGCAAGCGGGCCGGGCGGCTGTAGTGACCGAATCGAGGGTCCTTCGATACCGGCCGTGCGTCACCGCGACGCGTCGGGTGCGTGCGATCGTCGGCCGGCCGGCCCGCGTGCGGACCTTCGCTGTGATCACACCCCTTGTCCGCCGTTGCCCTCGTGGAGGCGAAGGACCGTGGGGCGGACATCACCTGTCTCCCACTGGACGGCGAGATGCCGCTCTACCTGGCCACCACTGTCGGCCTCGGGCACCTCGGAAGTGGAAGAGGCACTGCGCCTGGTGATCATGGAGTTGCAACACTCTGTGATCAACGGGAGATTCTTTTGCCGGTGTTGGAACTCAGGCAGTGCATGGAGTTGCTGCGGGACGCCGTCCCGCGGTGAACGCGGCCGGCGGGACGCCCATGAAGTAGCGGAACTCGGCCGTCATGTGGGACTGGTCGTAGTAACCCGCCGTCGCGGCGATGTCCGACCACTGGCCGGCATCGGCCGCGAGCACGGTGCGAACGCGGTCGATGCGTGCGAAGTGCTTGGGGGACAGGCCGGTGCCGGCGGTGAACAGGGTGTGCAGGCGGCGCTCACCGATGTGCAACTGGGCCGCGGTCGTGGCGACGGTGGCGCCGACCAGTAGGTGTGCCGCCTCTTCGAGCCGCACTGAGGGCTCCGGCCAATCGGCCAGTGCTTCTTCGAGAGCGGCGATCGGATCGGCGGCGAGCTGGTCGACGTCCAGGCCCGGTAGTTCGCGGAGCGGCAGGACCCGGTCGGCGAGATCACGCAGCGGACGGCCGAGTAGGGCTTGGGCACGACCCGGCCGCATGCGAATCCGCACGCACGAGTGGCTGGGCGCGCCGACGTGATAGGCGGCCCGGGTACGGGGGCCCATGACGATCAGCTCACGCTTGTCGCTGCGCAGGAGAAGTGTGGTGGCGTGATCGGGCACGTCGACCGCCGTCGAACCGGCTGCCGTAGGGACATCGATCCCGGCAACCCAACGCAGAAGACCAGGCGGCACGTCGAGAGAGCTCACGCGATTCACGATAGTGCCGAATTTCCCTATCACGCGGCGTGAGAGCGATGCGATCGTCGGGACATGATCCTTGTTACCGGTTCCACCGGCACCATCGGTAGTCACGTTGTGCGTCTGCTCACCGAACGGGGCGTGCCGTTTCGGGCGATGTCCCGCCGCGAGCGGCCAGGAGGGGTGCGGGCCGACTTCGACGACCCGGCGTCGCTGGCGCGCGTGGTGGCCGACGTCGACACGGTCTTCCTCGTGACCGTGCCCCCCGTGCCGACCGCGGACCACGACATCGCCCTGGTCACGGCCGCGCGGGCGGCGGGCGTCCGTAAGGTGGTCAAGCTGTCCGCCATCGGCAGCGGCGAGCGGTTCGACGGGGCGACCGTTGGCGCGTGGCACCTTTCCGCGGAGGAGGCGATCGAGGCCAGCGGGCTCGTGTGGACGATGCTTCGCCCGCCGAGCTTCGCCTCGAACTTCTTGTGGTACCGGGCGCTGATCCAGGCCGGAGAGCCGATCCCGAACCTGGTCGGCGACTCCCGGCAGGCCATCGTCGACCCGAGGGATGTGGCTGCGGTCGCCGTCGCCGCCATGACCAGCGATGCGTACGACGGGCAGCGGTACGACCTGACCGGGCCAGAGCTGCTGACGTTCGCAGACCAGGCGGCGATCCTTGAGCGCGTGCTGGAACGGCCGGTCAAGATCACCGACACGAATGCGCTCGACCAACTGCCAGCCGGGGTGATCACTGGCATCGGCTGGGCGCGCGCCGGCGGTGCGGCCTACGTCACCGACCACGTGCCGCGGGTGCTCGGCCGACCGGCGGTCACGTTCGAGCAGTGGGCACGCGACCACCGGGAGACATTCGCGGCAATGCCGTAACCCACTGCCGCCGACGGCCGCCAGGCTCTCGGGCATGAGGCCCTTGCAGCTCTAGGGACAGAGCCCGTTCTCCTTTGGTGCTTCTGGTGCTTCTGGTGCTTCTGGTGCTTCGCTGGAGTCGGTGAGAACTCGTGCAGAGGGCGGCAGGGTCATGGTCGCCGGACGGGGCGGCCGTCCCAGCGGTAAGTGGTCCAGGCGCGGCGAACGAGGCTACGCACGGTGATGACGGCATCCGTGAGGTCGAAAAACGCGTTGATGACGTCGATCCGGCGTTCGTAGCAGCGTGCGAGTCGATGGAAGGCGTTCTGCCAGGCGTGGGTGCGCTCTACGTGCCAGCGCCCGGTGGCCTGGACGGGAGCCTTCTCGCCCTTGCGTGCGATCCGGCCTCGCAGTCCGCGTTCGTCGAGGGTGCTGTGGGTCTTGCCCGAGTCGTAGTCGGCGTCCAGGTGCAGGGTGATGTCGTTGGGCAGCGGGCTCAGGCCGTCCAGAAGGTTCAGGGTCGGGGCGAGCAGCGGCGAGTCGTGGCGATTCGCCCCTGCCAGGACGCGGCCCAGCGGGATGCGGTACCCGTCAGTCGTCCCCGAGCCTTTGAGGCCCTGTTCGACCCGGTCGACCGGAGAGCGTCCAGCGGCTTCTCCGCCTCCGGGTGCCTTGGTGATCGACCAGTCGATGGCGATCTGGTCCAGAACGAGGCCGACGACGCAGTCGTACGCCTGCAGAGCGATGTGCCGGAGCTGGGCGAAAACGCCGAGCCGGATCCACTCGTCACGGCGGTTGCGAATCGTGGTGGCCGAGCAGTTGGTGTCCGCCAGGGCTTCGTAGGAGCAGCCGAGGCGCAGGAGTTGCAGCAGCTTGTCGAAGATGGTCCGGTCGCTGATCCGCGTGCGGTGGCAGCCCAGCGGGTGGGTTGGATCGCAAACGGGCCGCTGTGGCAGCAGCGCCGCGCATTGGTCTCACAGGGGTTCGGCCAGCCATGAGGGCAAGGCAGGCACAGGTCTCCCGTTGACCACAGGACGTCGCAAACTCCATGATGATGACCAGGCCCTGTGCCTCTTCTACTTCCGAGTGCCTCATCGAGCCCATCTGCGCGAGTTCTTACTCCACCTCCGCCAGCACGCCGTCCGTGTCCATGACCCAGCTGCCGCTCTCGACGCCGTACACCTTCTTGTCTTTGAGCCACTTCCAGGACATGTGCTGCAGGATCTGGGCGGCCTTCCGTTCCCAGACCGGGTTGTGGTCCCAGCCCTCGACGCGGAACATCAGCTTGTCGGCGCCCGGGATCCCCTCGTAGAGCTTGGGAACGGAGAAGTGCAGAACCGGCCCCAACTCCTGTGGCGTGTTGGCCGTTCTGTCCTGGTCTCCGTAGACGATGCACACCGGTACGGTGCTGCCGAGTGTGGAGCCGTGCGGCACCGTGCTCGTGTTCCAGCCCCACCAGTAGGAGTTGCGCCACCGCATGACGCCCTCGGGTGCTCCCAGGGTCGAGCCGCCCCACTTCTGGCCGATGCTGTCGCAGTCCATGATGGCCTGCCACACGTGGTCGGCCAGCTCTTTGTCGCTGATGCCGGCTTGGACTCCCGCCTTGCTGGTCAGGTTCATCGGGAAGCCGAAGACCGCGGGCGGCTTGGACTCGGGCTGTGTGGGCAGCGGCGTTCCGGGAGGCGGCGCGAAGGGGTCGGAGGTGTTCGTCGACCATCGGCCGTTCGGGGGGAACATGGGTGCGAGAAGGAACACGCTCGCCACGTCCCCGGGGTTCCGCAGCGCGTACGGTCCCATGACGAACGCGGCCGCGGACCAGCCGATGAATGCGACCTTCTCGTCGGCGCACCGGTCCCTGATGAACTTGACGACTGTGCCCAGCTCGTCCCATTCGCTCTTGGAGTTTCCCAATTGGTGCGGATAGTTCGCCGTCGGGTCGCAGTCATCCGTACCGGGATTGGTCTTCAGGAGGCTCCGCTGGGCCGGGTTGGCGTTGCACGGGTCGTGCATTTCCGGGCGGGGGGAGAGCCCGGATCCCTGGAGGTCCATGACGTACACGTTGTAGCCCTTGCCCGCCAGGGCCTGCGCCCAGCTGTAGCTGGTGTCCGGGTGCGGGGAGGCGCCTTGCGCAGGGAGCACGAGGTCGAAGCCGGGGAGAGCCGGAATGCTCCTGCCGTGGAGCATGAGGACCGGCTTGGGGGTGCCTCCGGATCCAGCGGCCTCGTATTCCCGTACGAAGAGTTCGATCTCGGTGCCGGAGTTCGCCGGGATGGTCGATTCGTGCTTGACCTTGTGGTCGACAGGAGTCATGTGCGGCATGGTCGCCTCCGATGGCTGTTCGTCCCGAGGAACGGTTGTTCCCAGGGTCAGCATCTGGGCCACCACCGGCCGGGACGGGGAGCCGGCCCGGCGGGGCGCACGGACGGTGGCCAATCGGGTGGGCGCGGCTCCTCCGATCGGCGGGGTGCGCGTCAGGGGAGCGCGTCAGAGACCAGGCCGCAGGCCCGGGAGTCCGACATCCGCGCGAGGGACCAGAGACGCCGGGGCGGCGGACCGCATCACCCGAACCTCAGGCCAGTGACCTTCCAGTCGCCACAGCGACCGGAGAGATCACCCAGACAGGCCGCGGCACATCCCGAGCGTCACCCGACTCAGCGATGGCACCAGGAGTGTTGCGATGGGTACGCGGGCCGGCCCGGAACGGTGCGGCCGAGCTGCCCGTCTCGCGGCCCGCTGTCCCTGGCGTGTCCACGGCCGCGTCCGCCAGGCGGCGCATATCGGCGTCCGGGAGTCCTCGTCCCCGTTCAGCGCCGGCGATCCCCGGCCGCAGTCGGCGATGTAGTTGGACGCGGGTACCTCGAGCGGTGCCCGCCATGACAAGCTGTGCTTTCCACTGCCCAGTCCCAGGAGGTCACCATGGCTGCAGAGTCTCCATCGCCCGAAGGCTCGGAGCCGGTTGACGGCGAGGGCCCTTCCATCTCGCCCGACGAAGACGGCCAGTACGACTTGAAGCGCAAGTTCCGGGAGGCTCTGGCGCGCAAGCGTGGCATGCAGGCGGACGCCACTGACCTCGCCGCGAACACCGACACGTCCAAGATCCACGGTGCGCACGGCCCGGCCGCGAGTCAGCGGTCGTTCCGTCGGAAGAGCGGCGGCTGAGTCCCGAACCGGCCTTCAAGGGCCCCAACCAAGCCGTTGGTAGTGCCGGCGGGTGATCAGACAGAGGGCGAGGCCGAGGAAGGCTTCGTGGATGTCGCCGCGCTTTGCCCAGCCGATGCGCAGGCGGCAGAAACCGTGGAACGTTCGCCGGCCCGGCCGAGCGATGGCGGTCCCCCTCGGATCCTGTAGGGCCCCAGGGCGACGGCGCGACGATTCGGGTGTCCTGATGGTGAGGGCCGTGCGAGCATCGGCGCGTGATCGACGATGAGGAGCTGTCTGCCGCCGACCTGATCGGTAGGCGACTGCTGCACGTGACCACGGCTCGGCATCACCACTCCGATGACGAGCGGCCGCTGCTGCACCTGTGGCTTCGTCTGGAGGGGCTGGGCCCGGTGCTGTTCCACACGCCCGGGACCGGCTTGTCGCTGCGGGTCGATCAGCCGCACGGGCCGTACTCGATGGCGGAGCACGGCAGGGTCTCGGTGGTCGACGATGCGCCGGACGTTTCGGTGACCCGGCTCGTCGGACAGCCGATCCGCTCGGTTCGGGAGATTGGCTACGAGGCCGGCCGTGTCGACTTCACGGCCGGCCTCACGCGCCAGTTCCCGGAGGAAGCGTCCGCCTGCTTGGCCTCGACGACGACCTCGTCATCGCCCACGACCGACATCTGGGCGCTGTCGAGGCCCACCCGCACGAGGGCGTGACCATCGCGCGGGTGGTGCAGACCTGCGGGGGCGGTTCATCACAGTGGGATGCGTGGACAACCAGGGGCCGGTACCTGTACTTGCGGTACCGCCACGGCGAGGGGCCGTCGAGCAGCATCCCAGCGACGACACGAACACATGGGAAGGCGAGGAGTCGGGACTCTCGAGCACATGGGCCGACGGAGCCAGCGGCGGCTGGATCGAACTGGTTGACTTCCTCGCCAGGGCCGGTCTGCGGCTGGCGCCGAACGCCGAGGTCTGCACGACATCGCCGATCGACGGGGGGACCTGAGGAAAGTGCTCGAGCACCCGAGCGGCGACTACGCGATCACCGAGACGTACTCCGTCCCTGACGACGCGTGGTACCTGGAACTGAACCTCGCCCGGGATCAACGAACCCTCGTGACCGCGATCGTCCCCGACGAGGACCCGGCGCGCGAGCCGACGCTCTGTTTCACTCCCGAACGACGGCACCTGGACATTCCGTACGAGGTCATGCGCTGGTTCATGGACCGGATTGACGACGAGATCCGAACCTCCCGAGCCTGGATGCGGCTGCGGCCGGATCTGGTGGAGGTCATCCACCGCTTGCGCCAGGAACACCTGGGCGCCATCGATGACGCCGACTTTCCCGCAGTGCTCGCGGAGGTACGTGCCGCAGTCCCCAGGACCGACCTTCCTGCCGTCCTTGCAGCCGCCATAGGGCGGAGTCCCGATGGCGCCACGGTAGGCGGCGTGGAGGCACTGCGGCTCATGGGCGAGGGGGTGATGGAGCAGTGATTGCTGCCCCGATGGGCCGGCGCCATCCGCGACCGACGCTTCCGCGCCGATCGTGTCCTGCCGCCTCCCGGCCGGCCGGGCCCGCACATGCGTCGAATCCCACGGGCTGGAGGTGATGAAGGGGCTCAGCGTCTGCCGGTTGCCGTCCTCACCGAGGCGGGCCGCCCTCGGCTCCGCCGACTTGCGCCGTCCCGCCAGCGGCTGACCCCGGTGCCCCGGGTTCCCCATTTCCCCAGCCACAGAGGGCGACGACGGAGAGGCTTGGCCCACCTCGGTGGTCTGCACCAGCACGGCTCCTGCGGAGGCCGCAGAGGGCATGGCGGTCTTCGTGTCGAGCCCGAACAGGGTGGCGAAGTACGGCGGAGCGGGGCCTCGGACCAGAGCTGCTTCGAGCGGCCGGTCGCCGCGGAGCTTCTCCACGGCCGCGTGTTGCCCGGCATCGCAGTGCTGATCCAGTGGTTGCCGGCCCTGCAGGTCGTGTCGACGGCCTGGCCGTTGATCAACGGGTGGAGGTCGGTGTTCGGCCTGCGGCGGCGCCGGGCGCCAGCCCGACCAGCAGTCGCGCTCGGCGATGTGACTGAGCGTATGGCTTTAAAGAATGCTTTTCATATCTATGTGGTGATATAAGGATCATATTCACGCGGGTGTGACGGTCGGCTGCCGACGTTCGGCAGCCGGACTCGCGATCTGTAACGGGGGACTCGAGGGAGAGGACCATGCGGCGGTTCAGAATCGCGATGTCCCGACAGGCGCCGACGCCCGTGGCACATCGCCCAATCCACCGCGAGGAGAGTCGGGCGCGCTGGTACGCCCCCTTCTCGGTGAGTGTGGACCTCCTAGCTGCGGCACTTCCGGTCGCGGCGGCTTTCGTCGAGGTGCACGAACCCCACCCGCTGCGCCTGGCGGCTGCCGCCGCCCTGCTCTGGCCGCTCATCGGAGTGGTGAGCAGGCGGTACACGCCCTTGGCGTGGGGCGACGGGGGCGGCCTGAGGGCCGTGATGCGGGACTGGCTGGTCCTTGTCGGTGCCCTGGCCACACTGCGTGTGGTCTGCGGGCTGGACAGTGTGCCTGCCGAAGCGTTCACGGCACTGATCCCCGCCCTGGTCCTGACGGGCGTCTGCCAGAAGTTGATCCACCGTCACCTGCTGGCGGCTCGCCGGGCCGCCCGCGCACTGCGCCACGTGGTCGTCGTCGGTGAGGCCCCGACGGTCGACGCCGTGGTCGAGCAACTTGCCCAGCGCACCGACCACGAGTACGTGGTTGTCGGCGCCTGCCCGGTGGGTGAGGGCGAGGTCCGTTCCGGTGTGCCGGTGTGCGCGCGGCTGCCCTGTGAGACGCCCGAGACGCCCGAGGAGGACGCCGCGGCGGTGCTCGGGGCGGCCGACGAACTGGCGGCCGACACGGTCTTCGTCGCACCCGGTCCGCATGTCAGCGGTGATCGGGTGCGCAGGCTGTCATGGATGGTCCACGACCAGGGCCGCTCACTCGTGGTGCTGCCCGGGATCGTCGACGTGGCACGGCGGCGCGTGCGGCCGACGTCGGCGGCCGGTCTCACCCTGCTGCACATCGCGCCACCGTTGCATCGCGGCATGCACACGTTGACGAAAGCCTTCGTGGACCGAGTGGGTGCCCTGACGCTGATCGTCCTGCTCTCACCGCTGCTGTTCCTGCTGGCCCTTGCCGTCCAGCTCGGCTCGCCCGGTCCGATCCTGTACCGCCAGACACGGGTGGGCCGCGACATGGTGCCGTTTCCCATGTGGAAGTTCCGCACCATGGTGGTCGACGCGGACCGGATGAAAAGCGGGCTGGAGTCGCAGAACGAGAACGACGGACACATGTTCAAGATGCGTCAGGACCCCCGGGTCACCCCTGTGGGGCGCATCCTGCGGCGCTACTCTCTGGACGAACTGCCGCAGCTGTTCAACATCCTCTTCGGTCACATGTCCCTGGTCGGTCCGCGGCCTCCGCTCCCCGAGGAGGTCGCCAAGTACGACAGCGTCGAGATGCGCCGGCTCCGTATCAAGCCGGGTCTGACGGGCCTGTGGCAGGTGAGCGGGCGGTCGGATCTGTCTTGGCGTGAGACGGTCGCGCTCGATCTGCGCTACGTCGACAACTGGTCGCTGGCCGGTGACATGAACGTCGTGGCCCGCACGGTGCGCGTGGTCCTGGAGGGCCAGGGCGCCTACTGAGGGAGGATGCGGCCCCTTCCCCGGGTCGCATCCTCCATCCGGGCAGGTCTGCCACCAACACGCAGTGATCGCGGATGATCCGTCCCGGGGGACAGGAAGGATCGCGGACGGAGACGTCGCAGGCCCTTGGAAGGGACACCGCCATGGCACAGACCTCAGCCGCACACACCAGAGCCGCACCGTCCGAAACCGCCCCTCACCCGGGTGACACCGACGGCACCACGACGCACCAGCCCGTCGGAGGACGCTCCCTGCGCGGCTTCACCGGCGCCGGATACGACAAGGGCCGTGCCCTGCCGGTCCAGGCCGCCTGGTTCGCCGTCCTCCACCTTCTCTTCGCCACCTGGTGGTTCCCGGCGCGCTGGCGGCCGGCACTACTGCGCGCCTTCGGGGCCCGTGTCGGGCAGCGGGTGCTCATCCGGCGCGGAGTGCGGGTCCACTGGCCCTGGAAACTGGACATCGGTGACGACGTCTGGATCGGTGAGGACGCCTGGATCCTCAACCTCGAACCCGTCACCATCGGCAACGACTGCTGCGTCTCCCAGGGCGCACTGCTGTGCACGGGCAGCCATCGTCGACGCTCCGCCACCTTCGAGTTCGACAACGGCCCCATCCGGCTGGAACCAGGCAGCTGGATCGCGGCGCGTGCCGTCGTACTGCGCGGCGTCACCGTCGCAGGCGGCGCGGTGGTGGGCGCCGGCGCCGTCGCCCACCGGGACCTCGCACCGGGCGAGGTCCTGACCGCGGGCGGTGCGCCCGCGACGGACCTGTCCGTGTCCGTCGTGTCGACGAAGGGAGCCGCGGCATGAGAGTGGTCCATGTCGTCACCCTCGTCAGCGACGACGGCGCCTTTGGCGGGCCGACGAGCGTGGCCCTGGCCCAGCTCGAGGAGTGCGCCGCTCGCGGCCACGACGTGACGCTGGTGTCGCTGTGGCGGGGTCGATCTCCCGCCGCGCGCAGCGTCGGCGCCGTCCGTTTCCGCTCCCGTCCTGCATGGCGCGTCGTCCCGGGCCGGGGCTGTCTGGGACTCATGCACCCGCTGCTGCTGCGGGACTTGTGGCGTGCCATGGGACGCGCAGACGTCGTACAACTGCACGTGGGACGCGACCTCGTCTCGCTCGCCGCGCTCGCTGTCGCCCGCCTGCGGCGGACCGATTTCATCACCCAGACGCACGGCATGGTCGAGCCCCGCACCGGCGCCGTCGCCCGTGTCTTCGACCGTCTCTACGTGCCGCTGTTGCGCCGGTCGCGCTGCTGTCTCGTGCTCACCGAGCGGGAGCGCCGGGCCCTGACCGACGTACTGGGTCCGGAGGGGCCACCGCTGGTTTCCCTGCCCAATGGTCTGCGTTCGGTAGGTGGTGAGGCGGCCACCCTGCCGCGCAGCGACCATGAGGTGATTTTCCTGGCCCGGCTCCATCCGCGCAAACGCCCCGAGGCGTTCGTCGAGATGGCCGCCCTGGTCCACAAGGAGGTGCCCGAGGCACGCTTCACCCTCTTCGGTGCGGACGAGGGGTCCCTCCCGGCCGTGCGCCGGCTGATCGCGGACCGCGGACTGACCGAGGTGGTGTCCTACGGCGGTGCGCTGGAGCACTCCGCGGCGCTGGAGGCCTACCGCAGGGCCGCCGTCTACGTCCTGCCGAGTGTGCATGAGCCGTTTCCGATGACGGTGCTGGAAGCACTGGCCGAAGGCACACCGGTGGTGTGCACGGACAGCAGCGGCATCGCGGCCGAACTGACGCGCAGGGGAGCGGCGCTGGTCACCGACGGCAGTCCGGAGACCCTGGCCGACGCGGTGTGCCTGCTGCTTGCCGACGAGGCGCTGCGCCGCTCCCTGGCCGAGGCCGGTCGCCGTGCGATCGAGGAGGCCTTCTCCATCCGGGCGGTCGTGGACCGACTCGAGGACGTCTATCGGCGGCGACCCGGCCACGGTTGACCGGGACGCCCCGGCCGTCTCGGGCCCGCCGCAGGTGCGGTGGTTCCGAGACGGCTGGTGCCTGCAAGGGCGTCAGCGCGCCGGGGTGCGGCTGATGACCGTACGGAGAATGTCCTCGAAACGGGAGGCGCAGTCCTCCAGGGCGAACTCCCGCTCGGCGAGGGCACGGCTCTCCTTGCCCAGCGACTCGGCGCGAGCCGGGTCGGACAGGATTTCCTGGGCCCAGGCGGAGGCCTCGTCGAGTGCGGACTCGGCCGGGGGGAAGACCGCGGAGCCCGCCTGCCGGAGCAGGTGCGCGGCCAGGTTGTCGTCGGGCATCAGGCCGAGCACCGGACGCCCGGCGCACAGATACGACAGCGTCTTGGACGGGACGGAGAATTCACCGGCGTCCGCCGCGAGGACGACGACGAGAAGGTCGCCCGAGCCCAGTACGTCGGGCAGTCGCGCGTAGGGCTGGAAGGGCAGCAGGGTCAGGTCGACCCCCCGCGCGGCTGCGGCCCTTCTGAGGACGGGCACGGCAGGGCCGTCGTTGACTACGACGAGACGGACCGGGGTGCCCCGGTCCCGCAGCCGTTCGGCCAACTGCACCAGCAGTACCGGGTTGTGCTTGAGACCCAGCGTGCCGGAGTACAGCACCGTCCGCACCTCGTTGAGACCCTGCTCGGCCGACCAGTCGTTGTCCCGGGGCCGCGGGACGATCTCGTCGAGCGGTGCCCAGTTGGGAATGACGGTGACCTTGCCGGCGGTGCCCCACTGCTGGTGGATCCGCAGGAAGGACTGTGCAATCACCACGATGGCCGCGGCCTTGCGTGCCGACCACTTCTCGCCTGCTCCGAAGACCCTGGCGGCGACACCCATGGACTTCGCGACGCCGGCGAAGGTCTTCAATGCGACGGCAGTGACGTCTTGGTGCCACAGTACCCAGGGGATGCCCAGCCGTTTCAGCATGGCCGCTGCCGCGACCAGCATCGGGATGGGCAGGTTGGACAGCATGGCCACGTCGGGCTTCTCCCGGCGGACCTGCCGGGCCAGTTCGAGGCCCAGCAGGGTTTCCTGGCCCAGCCGTTGGAAGTAGCGCTCCTTGCGGAGCACGGTGCTGTCCCCGATGGTGACGAAGCGCAGGCCCGGAGCGTCTCCGGCGAGGTTGCCCTTGCCGGAGACGTAGGCGGTGCAGGTCGAGTGGACGACGTCGTGGCCACGGCGTGCCAGTTCCCGGCTCAGTTGCGCCTGGAACGGGTGGCCGCTGTAGTCGTGCACGAGGATCCTCATCGGCTCTCCGTGTCCGGGGTCTCGGCTCGGTCTCACTGGTGGGAGCGCTTGACCTGGTCGTAGACCCAGGCGTAGGTCTTCTCCAGGCCGTCGAGCAGGGGGATCGACGGTTCCCAGCCGTAGATCTCGCGAATCAGGTCGTTGTCGGAGTTGCGGCCGCGTACGCCCTGCGGGGCGTCGAGCTGGTAGGTGCGCTCGCAGCGGATGCCGGCGATCCGCTCGACGATGTCGACGAGCTGGTTGATGGTCACCAGTTCCGACGAACCGAGGTTGACGGGTACAGCGCTGTCCGCGTGCATGATCATCTGAGTGCCGTGGAGGCAGTCGTCGATGTACATGAACGAGCGGCTCTGCAGTCCGTCGCCCCAGATGTCGATCCGGTGGTCCCCGGAGACGACGGCCTCGGCCACCTTCCGGCACACCGCGGCGGGGGCCTTCTCGCGACCGCCGGTCCAGGTGCCGTGGGGGCCGTAGACGTTGTGGTAGCGGGCGACGCGGGTGACGAACCCGTAGTCCTCGGCGTAGTGCCGGCACATGCGTTCGGAGAAGAGCTTCTCCCATCCGTAGCCGTCCTCCGGCTGTGCCGGGTAGGCGTCCTCCTCCTTGAGGGCGGTGACGTTCGGGTCGGTCTGCTTGTCGGCGGCGTAGACGCAGGCGGAGGAGGAGTAGAAGTAGCGCTCGACGCCGGCCTCGTGTGCCGCCTGCAGCATGTGGGTGCTGGTCAGCACCGACATCATGCAGGCGGCCTTGTTGTTCTCGATGAAGCCCATGCCGCCCATGTCAGCGGCCAGCATGTACACCTGCCGGGCACCCTGGACGCCGGCCCGCGCACTGTCGAGGAGCGAAAGGTCGGCGACCACGTTCTCGGCGTCCTGGTGGACCTGGTACCACTCGTGCGGAGGCTTGATGTCGATGGAGCGGACAGTCATCCCCTGGGCGAGAAGTTCGCCGACGAGGTGACCGCCGATGAATCCCCCGCCTCCGGCCACGACGACATCGGTCTGCTTGCTCATGCGCAACTCCCTTGTCCGTTGGAGGTCTGATGCGTGATCAGTAGGGCCACCGCCGCCTGTCACGGCCGATCCAGCACCGGGCCTGCGGAGACCTGCGCGATAAGCTATGCAGATTTGTCATGATTTGAGATTCAAGGCACGCCAGTGGTCATAGAGATCACTCGATGACCATGTTTGAGGACTAATACATCGATTCCGATGTCTCGTGCGTGGTGAGCGCAGTTCTGTGTTCTTGAGCGCTATATATCCTTTGGTGACGTTTCAGGCTGAAAATTCGCTCGACGGAGAGGTCGGGATGCGAGGCGCTCGCGTCCGCAGCGTGGCTGCGGTCTCCCTGTGGGCCGTGACCCTGATAGTCCTGCTGCCAGGGCTGATCCTGCAGTCGGGCGGCATGCGGATGTCGCCCGCACTCCTTCTGCAGGCCGTCGTCGTGGCCCACACCGGTGGTGCGCTCGCCCGGGTGCTCACCGCTCCCACGGTGCGGTTGGTCGGCTTCGGCTTCTGGGTCTTCGCCTACATCTGGCTCGGCCTGGCGCCCCTGGCGATGCTCGCCTCCGACACGTACCCCTGGCCCTACCGGACCGGCGAGGTGACCGCCTTCCAGGCGGTCGCTGTCATCGAGCTGGGCCTCGTCGCCTACAGCGCCGGAACAGCCCTGGCCGCGCGCCGCCGGCAGGCCCGCGCGGCGACCGCACCGCCAGGGTTCCTGGAACGGCTGCTCTCCCGCCGTCTCGCGCCCTGGCGCCTGCTGGCGCTGAGCGGTCTGGCCCTCGCCTTCGCGGCGCTGCTGATTGCGCGTCAGCCCGGTCGCCTGACCGCCTACTTCACCAGCCGGCAGGCGATCACAGAGGCTGGCGCCATCGGGGACGGGGAGGGTGCCTTCCTCCAAGTACTGCTCAGCTGGTCGCTGTCCGTGCCCGCATTCTGGGCGCTGCTGGGACTGCTGCACGTACCCCGTCTCACGGGCGGCGACCGCTGGCTCCGCGTGCTGCGCCGACTGCTGCTTCCGGTACTCCTCGTACTGAACGCGGTCGTCAACAACCCCGTCAGCAAGCCCCGTTTCTGGATCGGCACGGTCGTACTGACCCTGCTGTTCACCGTGCCACGGCTGAGCCGGCCCCGCGCCTTCCGGATCACGGCGGCCGCACTCATCACGGCGCTCCTGGTCGCCTTCCCCTACAGCGACTACTTCCGCTACAGCGACCGGGAGGAGGTGGCCGTCACCTCCCTCGCCGCCCAGTTCACCACCAACGGCGACTATGACGCTTTCCAGCAGGTGCAGACAGGCGTCGACTTCGCACGGGACAACGGGTTCTCCCCGCAGGACGCACTCGGCCCCCCGCTGTTCATGGTGCCGCGCTCGATGTGGCCGGAGAAACCCGAGGACACCGGCATCAGACTGGCCCGGTACGCGGGTTACGAGTTCCTCAACCTCTCCGCGCCGCTGTGGATCGAGAGTTACCTCTGGGCCGGTCCCTTCGGAGTGGTCGGCGTCTTCTGTCTGCTCGGCTCGCTGGGACGGCGTGTGGACGACGTACGCCACCTGCTGCGCGGCCGGCCGGGCAGTCTCGCGGCACTGCTGGTGCCGGCCTTCGCCTTCTACCAGATGGTCTTCCTGCGCGGCAGCCTGCTCGGCATCGCAGGCCCGCTGACCCTCCTCCTGACCGTCCCGCTGCTCATCAGCACCCGCACCGGCCGGCTCCCCTCATCGGCGGCGCCGATCGCACCCATCCGTCACGCATCCATCTCCGGAACAGGAGGGCACCGGTGACCGGCCCCATCCCATTCGACGACCGGTACGACGAACCGGACCAGCTACGCGACCAACTGCGCCGAATCCTGCGCCACCGTGGCCTGATCGCGCTGGGCATCCTCCTGGGTGTCCTTGGAGGGCTGGCCCTGTCCCTGCAGCGCGCCCATACCTACAGCGCCACCAGCGAAGTCCTGGTGCGCTCCACCACCGACCCCTTCGGCGCCGTCGGCGTCTCGGCCGACAACCAGGTCAGCATGAGCACGGAGCAGCGGATCGCCGCCAGTGCCACCGTCGCCGTGCGGGCAGCGCGCCTCCTGGGCCAGCCCGACAGCCAGGCCGGGACACTCGGGACACGGGTGCGGGTCACCAACCCGCTGAAATCCCAGGTCCTGCGCTTCGAGTTCACCGCCGACGCCCCCCAGCGCGCGGCGCGCGGCGCCAACGCCTTCGCCGACGCCTATCTCGCCGACCGCGAGAGTCGAAGCGACGCCACAGTGGCGCGGACGACCCGCGCTCTGCAGCAACAGATCGCCGTGCTGAACCAGCGGCTGTCCCAGGGCGTCGAGACGGCCAAGTCCGCCACGCAGAACCAGCTCTACAACCTGCAGAAGCGCGTTCTGGACATCAAGGCCCGCGACACCGACGGTGGTGACGTCGTCCGCAGGGCCACGGCGCCCGCCCTGCCCGTGGGCCCCGGGCCGCGGACCCTGCTCGCCCTCGGTCTGGGGTGCGGACTTCTCCTGGGCATCGTGCTGGCCTGGGTACGCTCCGCCTTGGACAGCAGGGTCGGCTCGGTCGGTGAGGTGCAGAGTGCCCTGCGCGCTCCCGTGGTCGGCATCCTGCCTTCCGACGACGGCGGAGACGACGCCCTGTTGACGGTCGGCCGTACCGGCAGCCCCCGGACGGAGGCCTACCGGGCCCTGGCATTCCGGCTGCGCCAGATCGGCGACCCGGGTGGTCCCGGCCAGGTGCTCGTGGTGGCACCCCGGCGCGTCGGCGACGCCGAGGAGGTGGCGGCGAACCTGGGCGCCGCCCTCGCCGACAACGGCAGCGACGTGCTCCTGGTCGACACCGCCGCGCACACCACCGGCCTCGCCACACAGCTGCCCCTGATCCCCATCGAAGTTCCCACCCCGGCGACGGGGTTCCCTCCGGCCGGAAGCACCTTCGTCGAGGCCGACGTCGCCGGCCGCTTCGCCTTCTCGTCGAACGGCGCCGCCGGCCTGCTCGACCGGACGGAGTCCGCCGACGCCGGCGCGTCGACCGTCGTCGTCGCAGGGCCCTTCCTCACACACGCCGACGCGCTGTCCCTCGCACAGCGCGCCGACGGCATCCTCGTGGTCGTTCACCCCGGCCACACCCGGCGGGAGGACCTCCGGCAGATGCAGGAGCTGATCGGCTGCTCCGGCGGACGCATCCTTGGGGCCGTGCTCGACGCCGGGCGCGCGGGCCGGAGACTGCGTGTCCTACGCCGCCCGAGGAACAATCCGGCGTCCGGCACCGGCCTGTCCTCGACGGACCATTCCGAGCGGGACGCCACGCTGAGCATCTCTCGCCGATGACCGCCCCCGAAGCGACCGCCCGCCCCCGCGCCGAGGCCACCGCCAGTGGTGTGGCCGCCACCGCGCGGGGCGGCTGGTGGGGGATGGCGGGTTCCGTCGCGAACGCCGTCTTCTCGTTTCTCCTCGTCGGCCTGATCACACGGGCCGTCGGGGCACAGGGAGCGGGCGTCATCTTCACGGGCGTCGCCATGTTCACCATTCTCAGCAACACCTGCAAGCTCGGCGCCGACACCGGGCTCGTGCGCTTCGTACCACGCGACCTCGCCGTCGACGGCGGCCGTTCGGTGGACGCGCTGCTGCGCACGGCCCTCCTGCCGGCGACCGTGGCCGGCACCGCGGCCGCCGTGCCCTTGGTGCTGTTCCCCTCGGTGGCGACCACCCTCCTGCCCCAGCTGCCTCCTGCGGACGCCGCCGCGCTCATCCGGCTGTTCGGACTCTTCCTGCCCGCCGCCACCGTGGGCATGGTCCTGCTCGGCGCGGCGCGGGGCTACGGCACGGTAGTGCCGTTCGTCGGCGTGGAGCAGATCGGCAAACCGGTGCTGCGCGTGCTGATCGCCATCCCCGTCGTCTGGTGTGCGCCCAGTGTGCCCGCGCTGGCCTCGGCCTGGCTGCTGCCGTCGCTGGCCGGGTCGGTGGCCGCCTGGCTCGCACTGCGCCGCTGCCGCGCCCGGCGTCCCACACCCCGCCGGGCAGGAAGCGCGGCGGTGCCCTGGCGGGCCTTCTGGCGATTCGCCGCACCCCGTGCGGTGTCCTCCGTCTTCGACATCGGGGCCGTCTGGATCGGCGTCATCCTGCTGTCGGCTCTTGCCACCAGCAGTGAAGCGGGGGTGTACACGGCCATCGGCCGCATCGTCACGGCGGGCACCCTCGTCCAACTTGCCGTACGGCTTGCCGTCGCACCGGAACTCAGCCGTCTCCTCGCCGTCGACAAGGTCGCCGAAGCGCGCGCTCTGCACCGCATCTCGACCTGCTGGACCGTGCTCTTGTCGTGGCCGCTGTTCGGCGTCGTCGCCTGTTTCCCCGGGACAATCCTGTCCGTCTTCGGACCGGGGTTCACCGACGGCGCCCTCGCGCTCGTCGTGCTGTGTGCCGCCTCCATGGTCAACGTCGCCGTCGGCAATGCGCAGACCGTGCTGCTCATGGCCGGCCGGAGCTGTTGGCATCTGACCGTCACCGCGGTGGCTTTCACGGTTCAGCTGACCGTCGGCGTCCTCGCCGTGCCGGCCTGGGGGGTGCTCGGCGCCGCGGCGTCCTGGGGTGCGGCGATCGTGGTGGAAAACCTCACGGCGGCCGTGCTCGTGCGGCTGTGTCTCGGCTTCACCACCGTGGACCGGGGCTACACCAGGGCCCTCGCGGTGGGGCTGGCCGTCACGACGGTGCTGGCGGCGTCCCGTCTCTCCGAGGGGGACACCTCGTCGGGACTCGCCGTGGGAATGGTCTTGGGATTGTGTGTATTTGGTATTACTTTGTGCCGATATCGGACGCTGCTGAGGTTGGGCGAGCTGGTCGGAGCGCTGCGGCATCGCGCCGCATGAACACGGTTACGTTCGCACCGTCAGGATCACCCCAGCGGCGCCGCTTCCCTCACACCACTGCCATCCGGGGACTCCCGTGTACCTGAGAAAACGCCGTACGAAGCCGGCCGCCAGGGTCGCGGTCACAGCGTTCATCTGCTGCGCCACCGCCCTGCTCGACACCTCTCTTGCCACCGCCGCCGACGGCGCACCCGCGTTCAGCGCCGATCCGCTGGCCACCTGGCAGACGGACGGCATCGTCTGGTCGCTGACCGCCGCGAAGGGTGTCGTCTACGTCGGAGGATCCTTCGACACCGTCCGCCCACCAGGAGCTGCACCCGGCCAAGGGCAGGTGAAGCGCCGCAACTTCGCCGCCTTCGACGCGGCAACCGGCAAACTGTTGCCCTGCGCCCCGTCGTTCACCGGCAACAGCCACACCGTACGGGCCATGAAGGCCTCCCCGGACGGCCGCGTGCTGTACGTGGGCGGTTCCTTCAGCCAGGTCGGATCCGTCCGCGTGGCCAACCTGGCCGCCTTCGACACCGCCGGCTGCTCCCTGCGCAAGACCTTCAAGCCGACGGTGTCCGCCACCGTCCGTGCCATCGAGACCACGAACCGGGCGATCTACTTCGGCGGCGATTTCGGCCGCGTCGCGGGCCAGCCCAGGAACCGGGTCGCCGCCGTCGCCCCCACGGGATCCCTGCTGCCGTTCCGAGCAGACGTCGACCTGCCCGTACGGGCGCTGTCGGCCGCAACGTCTCACGGGCGGCTCTTTGTCGGGGGAGACTTCCAATCGGTCAACGGCCAGGGCGCGCGCTCGCTCGTCGCCCTCGACCCCGCCAGCGGCAAGACCGTACTCACCTATCCGGGCTGGTTCCCTCCCCAGTCGTCGGTCAAGACGATCGCGCGCGACAGCACCCGGTTCTACGTGGGTGCGGAGGGCCACGGCCCCGGCATCTTCGACGGCCGGATCGCGGGCCGTCTCGCCAACGGCTCCATGGTGTGGAAAGACACCTGCTTCGGCGCCACCCAGTCCGTCCTGCCCTACAAGGGCGTCCTCTACAGCGCCTCGCACGCACACAACTGCAGCGAGACGCCCGGAGGGTTTCCCGAGCGAGGCGACCGTCAGCACCTGCTGGCCCAGTCGCTCGACAACCGCAGGATCCTGCACTGGTTCCCCGACACCAACGACGGGCTCGGGGAAGCGATCGGCCCCCGTACCCTGGCCGTGTCGGCCGGCGTCCTGTGGGCGGGCGGCGAGTTCACCCGGGTCAACGACGCACCGCAGCAGGGCCTGACGCGTTTCGGGAACCGTGACACCGGAGCGCCGAAGGTTCCCGCCCTGGCACTGTCCGACACCAGCCCCGGCAAGGTCACCGTCACCTGGCGCGCCTCCTGGGACCGGGACGACGCGTCCTTGACGTATCGGATCTACCGGGACGGCAAACTCGTGGCGCAGAAGCAGAAGGCGTCCACCTACTGGGACCGTCCGCAGATGAGTTACACGGACACCGTGCCCGCCGGGACCAGCCACCGGTACGCCATCGAGGTGACCGACGGGACGAACGCCTCCGCCAAGTCGAACTCGGTGTCCGTGACCTCGCCGAAGCAGGCGGCCGAGGACCGGTTGGCGGGTGACCCCCAGTGACACGCATCGGATTCGCGCCCGGCGTCTACGACCTGTTCCACATCGGACACCTCAACATCCTGCGGGAGGCGCGTCAGCACTGCGACCGGCTCGTGGCCGGCGTGACCTCCGACGACCTGGCCGCGAGCCTGAAGGGCCACGCTCCCGTCGTGCCGCTCGCCGAACGCCTGGAGATCGTCCGCAGTCTGCGCTACGTCGACGACGCCGTCGTGGAGGCGGACGTCGACAAGTTGAAGACGTGGAAGCGTGTCGGCTTCCACGTCATTTTCAAGGGCGACGACTGGCGGGGGACACCCAAGTGGGAAGAGTTGGAGCGGCGCTTCGCGCAGGTCGGCGTCGAGGTCGTCTACTTCCCGTACACCATGCACACCTCCAGCACTCTGCTGCGCGCCGCCCTGGAACTGCTCTCGACCAACCAAGCGCCGCGGTCTGCCTCAGCGCAACTCGCGGAACCACTTCACCAGAAAGGCGCCCATGAACAGAACGTGCGCCAGGAGCAGCCCGCAGTACGCCGTGAGGAAGAAATCCTGATTCCCCAGGAATAGGAAGCTGACGCAGGTCAGGCCGTAGTCGACCGGCAGAAGCAGGACGGACCGCAGCGCCGGAGGTGAGGGCGCCGGCGAAGGAACCGGCGTCCGCCACTTGAGCTTCTCCGTCAGGATCCCGGCGAAGAAGATCACTACGGCCGCGAGTTCGAAGAGCATCGGTGCCAGCAGGAAGAGCGGGCTGGGCAGGGTGAAGAACCGGTAGAACGACACGAGCACGACCAGGTGCAAGGCGACGATCTTGATGCAGTCCACGACATGGTCGAGCCACTCGCCCGACGGGCTCCCGGAGCGCTGGCTCCGTGCCAACTGACCGTCCGCCGCGTCCAGTGCGAACCCCAGGACGAGCGCGGCGCCGACGCAGACCGCCATTGCCGTTCCCGGCGGAACCAGTGCCACCACGGCGAGGGCGGGAAAGGTGAACACCGCGCTGAGGACGGTCAGCTGATTCGGCGTCGCCCCCGCACGGTGGGCCAAGGCGGCCAGGAAACGTCCGGCCGGGCGATTCACGAACAGGGTGTACAGCGATGCTCCCTTCGCGGGTTTCTGTGCCGTCGACAGCTGCTTGAGCACCGCAGCAAACTCGGTCATTCGTGTCCTTGAGTGATGAATTGCTGGAAAGAAGGCGATTATGGCAGAAAGGGGAGGATGGATGTCTCGTGTCAGCCGTCGGCAACTTCTGCGTGGCGGAGCGTCGGGGATCGCGGCGATGGCCCTGACCGCCCACAGCGCCTCCGCCGTCGGCGGAGCGGACCGCGGCCCCACGACACCGCCGGCCCCCGCCGGACCCCGGCGAAGTCGCTCGTCAACCACCCGACTGCCGCTCGTGCTGAACGTGGCCGACCTCGGAGCGGTGGGCGACGGACGAGCCGACGACACCGCGGCCTTCGAGATCGCCTACTCGCTCGCGGCCGCCCGGGTCTCCCGGGGCGTCGGACGCACAGTGATCGAAATTCCCGCAGGCGAGTTCCTCATCACCCGTCCGCACGCGCTGCTGAACGGCGTCGCTCCCCTGCAGGCGGCCAACGGCCTGCGCTTCAGCGGAGCAGGCAAGCGCATGACCACCCTCGTCTTCCGTCCGGACAACGGCCCAGGCTCCTACCTCTGCCGCAACGAAGACGTCTGGTCGAACCTCTCCTTCGAGCGCATCCAGTTTCGCTCGGCCACGCCAGGCGCCTCCTTCTTCAGCTCGTACTCCACCGGCAACGCCCAGGACTACCGCTTCTCGGAATGTGAGTGGATGGGGGAGTGGGAGTTCGGCCTCGCCCTGGACGGCACCAACACCAACTCGGAGATGCGCTGGGAGGCATGCCGGGTCGGCGGCAGCTACCGCCGAGCGTTCCTCTACTCCGGCCTCTCACAACGGCAGCAGGCGGATCCCAACGACCAGGACCAGTTCCTCAACTACTGGTTCACGGACATGAAGGTCGAATACGAGTGGGGCAACTTCCTGGAGTTCCCCTACGGCGGCTCGATCACCTGCCGCGGCGGCTCGTACATCATCACCGGCACACGTCCGCACAGCACCAAGGAGTACGGCACCACCAGCACGTTCTTCCGCTTCCCCGTCGCCCGGCACCACGACTCCGTGCAGCGGTTCCACGCCCAGGACATCCGGTTCGAGGTGCGCAACCCGCAGGTCCAGGTCATCGACAGTGTCTGGACGAGCGGCACCATTCACTTCAGCGACTGCGACGACACCGGACTCTCCTTCAAGGGCTTCTCCGCCGAGGCACGGGCTCACCGCTACACGGTAGGGCCGCGGGGACCCCTGATCCGTTACGACTCCTGCCAGTTGGTGGGCCGCCACGAGTACCGGACGGACGGCCGACAGAACGCTCTGCCGACCGTCGCCCGCTACGACATGTGCCTGCTCCGCAGCCACTCGGCGCATGAGTTCGTCGTGGCCGAAGACAACGTCCGCCCCGGCTTCGTCCGCTTCGTCGACTGCCTGGACAGCTCCGCCGTCGACACGTAGCCGGCCCAGGTGGCGTCGTGGATTCAGGCTCGGTCGTCGGAGATTGCGGGACGGGCTACCGACGTTTGCCGGCCTGATGTCGGCGTGGGCCCGTAGATCTGTAAGTGCGCCCACGCATCGGGCTGTCACCGCGCCACTCGTGGGCCGATCTCGGCACCAGGACAATCCGGCTCGGCGAGCGCCTCGGTCAAGCAGTGCTTCGAGCGCCGGACTGAAGAAGTCAAGACGGCTTCCGTCGGCTCGGCGTTCACCGCTCAATCCGCGTTCCGACGCGCCCCTGACCGTCCACCCTGGTTACGGGCCTGCTGGAAGGCCTCGGCGACCGTCTCCGCGGCACCGGACAGAACGCCTTTGGTCTTACCCCGGGCGCCCGACTCCATCATCCTTCCGGGCAACTCCGTGAGACCCGCGGGCTTACGCGGCCCGGCCTCGAGATCGAGACGGTTGCACGCTTCGGCGAAGCGCAGGTAGGTGTCGACGCTGGCGACCACGATCCGAATATCGATCTTGAGTATCTCGATGCCCACAAGAGAGACCCGCACGAACGCATCGATCACCAACCCGCGGTCGAGGATGAGTTCCAGGACGTCATAGAGCCCACTGGAACCCCCGCCGCCACCCTGCCGCGCCGCTACCGTCATCAGTCATCCCCTTGCCGGACAGGCATGTACCGCCCCGGCTCTCCCGCTGACTGCTGGAAGGTGGGCACACAGACGGCAGCGGCGAGGCGAACTCGTACATCAGCGAGTTGCCCCGCGGACGGCGATCAAACGTCCATTCGAGTGCGGAATGGGGAGTCACCGGCTGGCCAGGAACCCCGCCCGCTGACGGTGCTTGGAGACGCACCGGCGGCGCACGGACGGCGAAGGTGTCCTGCGTGGTCAGTAACCGACTCGGAAGGTCGCGTCCTGCCGGTCCGTGGCTGTGGAGATCGGATCGATGCGCAGCACGTAGTTCGAGTGGCGGATGTAGCGGGTCGGGTAGTTGTACGACCGGAACGACGCCCAACTCGCGTCCGACAGGCCCGTCGTGCGGTAGAAGGTCGCGTCCGCCGCGAACGTCGAGGTGCCGTCGTTGACGTCCAGTTGGAGCTGGTAGTTGTAGTGGCGCAGGTAGCGGGTCGGGTGGCTGACCGACTGGAAGGAGACCCCCGTGTTGTCGGCGAGGCCGGGGACGAGTTTCCACTGGGAGTCCGTGGGCGGGTCGATGGGGTACTCGTCGATGCGGCCCACGTAGTTGGAATGGCGGATGTAGCGGGCCGGGTGGTTGTAGGACTTGAGGCGGTTCCAGGTGGGGGCGCCCCACTTGGCCACGAGGTTGTCGTACTGGGTGCTCGTGATCGACGTGACCCCGCAGTGCTTGGAGTTGAGCGGTTGGGTGTAGGTCTTCTGGTCGAGCGCCGTCCAGGTGCCCGCCGAGAGGTCGGTGGACTGCCAGGTGTAGAAGACGCCGTTGGGAGTGTAGGTGTCACCCCACAGGTACCAGGTGTTCGACGTCAGGGACTTGACGAGGGTCGGGGCCTCGGTGCCGCCGTGGGCGACGCCCGCGGTGAACTCCGTGAAGCTCCCCGGGGCGAGGGAGGTGGATCGCGCCCCGACGAGCGTCTGGTTCTTCTTGAAGTAGAGGTAATTGACGCCGTTCACGCCGACGGCCATGTCACCGTCGATGACGTCGTAACCGGGGTCGAAGAAGACCTGCGGGGCGGTGGCGGTGAGGAAGTCGGTCGTGTAGTTGACCATGATGACGTTGTGGCCGCTGGAGTTGACGGCGGAGTAGATGATCGCGTACTGGCCGCGTCCCGCGTCCCAGAACGCCTCGGGCGCCCAGGAGTGCGTGTTCATGTCGTGCAGCTTCAGCCGGTGGTAGCCGGTGAAGGTGCGCAGGTCGGTGGAGTGCCAGACGTGGATGTACTGGCTGACGTAGTTCCAGTCCGTGCCCTTGAGGTCGGTGGCGAGGACGACGAAGGTGCCGTCCTGCTTGCGTAGGACGAACGGGTCGCGCAGGCCGAGCGCACCCTCGGTGGGCGTGACCACCGGGTTGTTCTGGTTGAGCGGCATCCAGTTCAGGGAGTCCGTGCTGACGGCGAGGTGGAGGCCGTAGTCGGTCCCCGCGCCGAGGCTGGTCGACTCGGTGAAGTAGCACATCACGTACGCCGAGTCGGCCGCATGTGCGGTGCCGGCGCCCAGGGTCAGCGCGCCGGTCATGGCCAGGGGCGTTGCGGCGGCTAGGCCGAGAACGAGACGGCGTGAGGGGAGGGGGTGGGGTGTCATGCGTTCTCCAAGGGGTGTGCGGGGCCCTCAGGACGGCCTCAAGGGAGGGGAGGAAGAGCAGAGGCGGCCGATATGTCGAACGTGGTTCGGGAGATCGGTCAGAAGGTAGGGCGTGGTTTCCTGGGCGTCAATCACCTAGGTCATCATTGGTGATTCCTGTGCACGCGGGCCACGTCTGCCAATCGCCTCGGCTTTGCGTATGGATGACTTTCTCCTGTCGTGAACGAGGCCGATTCCTACGGCTCGCGCCGGCGGTCCACGGCGACGACTTCCCGCCCGTACCGGGCGGCTCCGTATTCCAGGAGGCTGCGGAACTGGGTCCAGGTGGCGTCCGAGATGGCCTGGGTCACGGCGCCGGTCCGATCCGGGCGTGGGTCTCGGTAATCGGTGGGAGGTGCCCCGCGGTTTGCCGTACTACTTGGGCGGGGCGGACCGACTGCGGTCCGATCCGGCACGGGAAAAGGGACTGGCCATGCAGGGCGCTCACGGTGTCGGCTGGGCGTGCCCGTAGACCGGTGAGCGGAACGCGGGTACAACTCTGCTGAGAATCACCGCGTCCGACCTGGCGTTCAACCGGCCGAACGGAAGCTCCTGTCCCGTGCCGCAGGCCCGGCCATCGCCTTGTCAGCGCGATGAGGGCGGCTGTATAACGTTGTAAAAGTCAAGTATGGGGACTCGGCGCACGGCCTACGGTGACGGCCCCGTACCCGTACCGGACACACCGGTCGGGACGCTGTGAAGGGATTGCCGTGCGGGTCAGCCTCAAGGACGTTGCCGCGCACGCGGGGGTCTCCATCAAGACCGTCTCCAACGTGGTGAACAATTACCAGCACGTCACGCCGGCCATGCGTGAGCGCGTCCAGCGGTCCATCGACATGCTCGGCTACCGGCCCAACCTGGCCGCCCGGCATCTGCGCAAGGGGCGCACGGGCATCATCGCGCTCGCTCTGCCCGAACTCGGCAATCCGTACTTCGCCGAACTGGCGGCCGCCGTCATCGACGCCGCCACCGCTCACGATCTCATCGTGCTGCTGGACCACACCGGCGGACGCCGCGAGCAGGAGGTCCTGGTGAGTCAGGGTTTCCGGGCCCGGGTCATCGACGGACTCATCCTCAGCCCCATCGAGCTGGAGATCGACGACCTGCGCGACCGGGCGGAGAACGTACCGCTGGTGCTGCTCGGCGAACGCGACTACGACCTGCCGTACGACCACATCGCCATCGACAACGTGGCCGCGGCCCGCGCCGCGGTCCGGCATCTCATCGATCTCGGACGCCGGGAGGTGGCGTTCATCGGCGCCCGGCGCGGCCGCAGTGAGCCCGCCCAGCTGCGGGTGCGTGGCTGGCGAGAGGAACTGTCCGCCGCCGGACTGCCGACCGACGACGGTCTGGTCGCCGCCACCGACGGCTGGGGCCACGCGGACGGGGCAGCGGCCATGGCCCGCATTCTGGACGCCGGACGCCGTCCCGACGCGGTCTTCGCCTACAACGATCCGATGGCCATCGGCGCTATGCGTGTCCTCCACCAACGAGGACTGCGCGTGCCCGAGGACATCGCGGTCGTCGGCTTCGACGACGTGGTGGAGGGGCGATTCGGCGCGGTGACGCTCACTTCCGTGTCACCGGACAAGGGGGCCATCGGCCGACTCGCGGTCGAGTCGGTGCTCGCCCGGCTCGGCGGCGGCGAGTCGCCCGAACCGCGCCGTATCTGGGCGGACTACCACCTGGCGGAGCGTGAGAGCACGCTGGGTCGCGCGGCCCCCGGTGGTAGGCAGGACTGACTTGTTCGGCGGTGCGGTCGCAAATGTGCTGTCGCCGTCTCCCGGCAGGTGGCGGGGACTGAGCCGACTGTGGACAGGACTGCCGGACTGACTGGGCCGTGAACCGTTCGTACGGGAGGCTTCGCCTGTGCACTCACAGGGCAGTGGCCCCGTGGTGCGTTCAGACGCGCCCCCGCTGGAGACGCGCGCCTTGAACGAGACCGTCAGTCCCCCGACTGCCGCCGCCCGACCGAAGTACGTTGCGATTTGCGCCTGTTGCCCTTCTCGGTCGGTTGCCCTGTGGCGGTGCCCTTCTCGGTTGTGCCGGTGATCCGGCGACGTGCCTGACCGCAGGGTGTGCCGACCGCCGAGCAGGGCTCTGTCGCTGCCGGTGAGAGGGCGGTGGCGGGTGTGGCCGGCGATCTTTGGTGTGGTGCGCTGCGCGCAGAGCGTGCACAGGGGGTTTACAGCATCCTTCCAACGATGTAAAAACCTCTGTGCGGCGGGTCGAACAGCCTTTCTCGCCAGGGGAGAAGCACCAACTCTGCTTGACCTGCGCTCGGTTGCAGTTTGATCTCTGCTCGTTCTCCACCTCCCCAGTTCCCTTTCAGCGTCGCTCGGATCGGGGTCACCATGCAGCGCACCACTCACCGCCTTCGTCTTCTCGCCCGTCCGGTGGTCGTCTCTCTGGCCGCCGCGGTGGCGTTGTCCGCCACCTCCTGTGCGAAGTCGGAGGACGACGCGTCCAGCGACACCACGTCCTCGTCGGCAGCCGACGCCGGACAGAAGGTCGCCTCACCCGAACCGGGCGGCAAGACCTGCACCATCGACGCGTACGGCGCTGAGAAGCTGGACCTGAAGAACGCCACCGTCGGCTTCTCCCAGTCGGAGAAGGCGGCCAACCCCTTCCGTATCGCCGAGACGCAGTCGATCAAGGACGAGGCCAAGAGGCGCGGCGTCGAACTGCTGACGGCCAACGCCCAGTCGCAGTTCTCCAAGCAGATCAGCGACGTCCAGGACCTGCTGGCCAAGGGGGCCGACCTGCTGGTCATCGCCCCGCTGAACTCCGACGGCTGGGACCCGGTCCTCAAGGCCGCTGCCGCCAGGAAGGTCCCCATCGTCACGATCGACCGCAAGATCAACGCCGAGGCGTGCAAGGACTATGTCTCCTTCATCGCCTCCGACTTCGTCGAACAGGGCCGGCGCGCCGCCGACCAGATGATCGAGGCCACCGGCGGCAAGGGCGAGGTCGCGATCCTGCTCGGTGCCGCGGGCAACAACGTCACCACCGAGCGCACCAAGGGCTTCAAGGACCGCATCGCGGAGAAGGCACCGAACCTGAAGGTGGTGTTCGAGCAGACCGGTGACTTCGCCCGCGAGAAGGGCCAGCAGGTCACCGAGCAGCTCATCCAGTCCAAGCCCGGCATCAGGGGCATCTACGCCGAGAACGACGAGATGGGCCTAGGTGCGGTGGCCGCGTTGAAGGGCGCGGGCAAGAAGCCGGGCGACGTCGAGATCGTCACGGTCGACGGCACCCGCAACGCCGTCCAGGGCATCGTGGACGGCTGGATCAGCGGCGTCATCGAGTCCAATCCGCGCTTCGGGCCGCTGGCGTTCCAGACGCTGGACACCTTCACCAAGGGTGAGGAAGTTGCGCAGGACATCATCATCGAGGACGGCGCCTACAGCGCGGACAACGCCAAAAGCGAGATCGGCAAGGCGTACTGACGCGCCTCGGGGGCCCGGTGTCCCGGGCCCCCACCGCCTTCGCCCATCCCTGGCACCCCACCCCTTGGCATCCTGGAGGCACAGGTGGCACCCCCCGCCGAAGTCCTCGCCGTCCGTGGACTGAGCAAGACCTTCCCCGGCGTTCGGGCCCTGGACGACGTGGACCTCACCCTGCACGCCGGTGAGGTCCACGCCCTGATCGGCGAGAACGGCGCCGGCAAGTCGACTCTCATCAAGCTCCTGACCGGCGTGTACCGGCCCGATGCCGGCGAGCTGGTCCTCGAGGGCCGCACGGTCTCCTTCGCCACCCCGCTGGAGGCGCAGAAGGCGGGCATCTCCACCATCTACCAAGAGGTCAACCTCATCCCGCTGCTCAGCGTCGCCCGCAATCTCTTCCTGGGGCGAGAACCGCGCACCCGCCTCGGCGTGCTGGACATGGCCCGCATGAACCGCGAGGCCGAACAGACCCTGAGCACCTACGGCGTGCACGTGGACGTCCGCCAACCGCTGCGCACCCTCGGGGTCGGCGCCCAGCAGATGGTCGCCCTGGTCCGGGCCGTCGCCACCGATGCGCGCATCGTCATCATGGACGAACCGACCTCCTCCCTCGAACCGCGCGAGGTCGCCACCTTGTTCTCGGTGATCCGGCGACTGCGCGACGCCGGCATCGCGGTCGTCTACGTCAGCCACCGCCTGGACGAGCTGTACGCCGTGTGCAGCACGGTCACCGTGCTGCGCGACGGCCGACGTGTCCATCACGGCTCGCTGGCCGATCTCGACCGGCTCTCCCTGGTGTCGACGATGCTGGGCCGGGACCTGGGGGAGGTCCGCAAGGAGGGACTGACGAAGTTCACCGGGGACCACAGCGCGGCAGGCGCCCAACCAGTGCTCGTCGCCACCGACCTGACGATCCCTCACAAGCTGCACGGCGTCTCCCTGAGTATCCGTCCCGGCGAGGTCGTGGGCCTCGGAGGGCTGCTCGGGTCGGGACGCACCGAAACGGCCAAGACCATCGCCGGTGCTCTGCCCATGCGTTCCGGCAATGTCACGGTGGCCGGCGTACCGCTGCGAGGCGGTTCGCCGCCGGCGGCCATCCGGGCAGGCATCAGCCTGCTGCCCGAGGACCGCAAGAGCGAGGGCATCGTCCCGGGCCTGTCGGTGCGGGAGAACATCGCGCTCGCCGTGCTGCCGCGTCTTTCCCGCTTCGGCCTGGTCTCCGAGGCCCGCGTGGACAGCATCGTGGACACCTTCATCGAGCGGCTGCGCATCAAGGCGTCCTCGCCGCAGCAGAAGGCGGGCGAACTGTCCGGCGGAAACCAGCAGAAGGTGCTGCTCGCCCGGTGGCTGGCGATGAACCCCAAGGTGCTCCTGCTCGACGAGCCGACCAGGGGCATCGACGTCGGCGCCAAGGCAGAGGTGCAGAAACTCGTCGACGAACTGGCCGCCGACGGGCTGGGCGTCCTGCTCATCTCCTCCGACCTGGAGGAACTGATCGAAGGGTCCGACCGCGTGGTCGTACTGAAGGACGGTGGCGTCGTCGGCGAGCTGACCGGCGACGACGTCACCGAAGCCAACCTCATGCGGGCCATCGCGGGCAGCGACCCCGAGCGGGACGCGGTCAAGGAGGCGGCCACCGATGGCTGAAGCCACCCTGCGCACCGCCGCGTGGGACAAGACCCGCATCCTGCAGTGGCTGCAGACGTACGGCGTCTACACCGGCGTCGCGGTGCTGGTCGTCGTCAACATCATCGTCACCCCGCACTTCCTGTCCGCGGAGAACTTCCGCACCCAGGCGGTCCAGGTCGCCCCCGTCATCATCGTCGCCCTCGGCATGGCCCTGGTCATCGGCACCGAGGGCGTCGACCTGTCGGTCGGTGCCGTGATGGCACTGGCGGCCTCCGTCACCGCCCTCTACCTCGGCTACGGCCTGGCGCCCGCCCTGCTCGTGGTCGCGCTGTTCGCAGCCGTCGTGGGGGCGGCCAACGGGGCACTGGTGGCCGTCGTCGGCGTCCAGCCCATCGTCGCCACCCTGGCGCTGATGGTCGGTGGCAGGGGCCTCGCGCTGGTGCTGCTCCCGCAGCTGAAGGACCTGCACAACCCTTCGCTCGCCTCGCTGGGCTCCGGCGACCTCTGGGGCGTTCCCTATCTGATCCTGATCGCCGCGGGCCTGGCGCTGCTGGTCGCGTTCGTGGTGCGCCGCACCACCTTCGGACGACAGCTCCTGGCCGTCGGCGACAGCCGCCCCGCGGCCCGACTCGCCGGTCTGCCCGTGCGACGCGTGCTGATCATCGTGTACGTCGTCAGCGCTCTCCTCGCGGCGGTCGCGGGCGTGCTGGCCACCGCGCGGCTCCAGGCCAGCGACCCGACGTCGCTGGGCAACCTGATGGAACTGTCCGCGATCACCGCGGTGGTGGTCGGCGGCACCCCACTGACCGGCGGCCGCGTCAACATCGCCGGAACCGTGGCCGGAGCCGTCCTCATCCAGCTCCTGACCGCCACGCTCATCAAGCACGATCTGCCGCCGTCGTGGACACAGATCGCGCAAGCCGTGGTGATCGTCGCCGCGGTCTACGCGGCGCGGGGACGGGGGAAGCGATGAGCACCACGAGGACGGACCTGCCCGTGACCACAGCCGGCATCGAGCAGACACAGGGAGGCGAACCAGTGGGCTCCGCCCGCTCCGAACGGCTGAGCGCTCTGATCCAGCAGCACGGCGCCCTGGCCGTGCTGGTCATCGTCTCCCTGGTGGCGTCGTTCTCCTTCGACTCCTTCGCCACCGGCGACAACGTCAGCAACATGGCCACCAGTTCGGCGTTTCTGGCGATCGTCGCCCTGGGCATGACCTTCGTCATCATCACCGGGGGCATCGACCTGTCCGTCGGTTCCCTGTTCGCCCTCGGCGGCGTGCTGGCGGCCTGGGGATCGCGCCACGGCACCCTGGTGGCGCTGCTGCTGCCCCTCGCGGTCTGCGGACTGATCGGCGTCGTCAACGGGCTGCTGGTCGCCCGCTCCCGCCTTGCTCCCTTCATCGTCACGCTCGCCGCCATGCTGGGCGCGCGCGGACTGATGCTCGCGGTGACCGACGAAGGCGCCGACACGTTCCTGATCGGCAAGGGCTCCTTCCTCGCCGAACTGGGCCAGGGCACCACGCTCGGTCTGGGCAACCCGGTGTGGATCACGCTGGCTCTGTTCGTCGTGGGCGCCGTCGTCCTGCGCCGGACCCGTTTCGGACAGCACGTGTACGCGGTCGGCGGGAACGAGGACGCGGCCGCTCTGATGGGCGCCCCGGTCGCCCGCACCAAGATCCTCGTGTACGCCCTGTCCGGCCTGCTGGCCGGACTGGCCGGCGCACTCAACGCCGCCTGGCTGGCGTCCGGTGTGACCATCTTGGGCAACGGCATGGAACTGGAGGCCATCTCCGCCGTCGTCATCGGCGGCACCCTGCTGACCGGCGGGCTCGGCTACGTCAGCGGCTCGCTGGTCGGAGTCCTGCTGCTGAAGGTCATCCAGAACGTCATCAACCAGATCGGCTCGCTCGACTCCTCCTACCAACAGGTCGTCAGCGGCGCCTTTCTGGCCGTCGTCGTCATCGCCCAGACCTGGCTCGGCCGCCGACGGCACCTGATGTGACAAGCCCCGGACGGCGGCAGAACCCGACAGGGCTGGGCCGCCACACCCGGTGAGAGGCGGCCGGACCTCCCCCGGCCGCCTCTTGCACGCGCACGTCTCCCACCCCACGAATCAAGGAGGCACGATGCGTCGAATACCCGCACACCCTGGGCCGGCGGCCTGGCTGAGACGACGAGCGCGGTGGGTCACCACCGCGCTCACCGCGCTCACGCTGGTCGGCGGCACGGCACTGGCGGCCACCGGCACGGCGGCCGCCGCCCCGCAGGCGTGGACCCCGAAACCGTCGCCGATGACCACCCCGTGGACGAACCAGGTCCCCACCGACACGCCCCTGCCGGAATACCCCCGCCCGCAGCTGACCCGCCCCGACTGGGCCAACCTCAACGGCATCTGGGACTTCGCCGTCACATCCGCCGACGCCGGCCAGCCCGCGTCGTTCACCGAACAGATACGGGTCCCGTTCGTCGCGGAATCCGCGCTCTCCGGCATCCAGCGCAGGATCACACAGAACGACAAGCTCTGGTACAAGCGCACCTTCACCGTCCCGTCCCACTGGAACGGCCGCCGCCTGCAGCTCAACTTCGGCGCCAGCGACTGGCGTACGACTGTGTGGGTCAACGGCCGCCAGGCCGGCGCCACGCACAGCGGCGGCTACGACGCCTTCTCCCACGACATCACCGACCTGCTGAACGGCGGCACCAACACGCTGGTCGTCTCGGTCTGGGACCCCACCGAGACCGGCGGCCAGGCCGTGGGCAAGCAGCGCATCCGTGACGTCGCTCCGCACCCCGGTGGTGGCATCTTCTACACCGCCGCGTCCGGTATCTGGCAGACGGTGTGGCTCGAACCGACGGCACCCGCCCACATCACGCGTCTCGACATGGTCCCGGACCTGGCGAACAACCGCCTGAAGGTGACCGTCCGCGGTTCCGGGACCAGCGGCCACCGGACCCGCGTCACGGTCTCCACAGGCGGGAGCACCGTCGGCACGGCCACCGGCGCGGTCGGCAGCGAGTTCACCGTGCCCGTCCCCAACCCCCGTCTGTGGACCCCGGACGACCCCTTCCTCTACGACGTGAAGGCCGACCTGCTCTCCGGCGGCACGACCGTCGACTCCGTCGGCAGCTACACCGGCATGCGCACGATCGGCCTGGCGAGCGTGGGCGGCCTGCTGCGTCCGGTCCTCAACGGCAAGTTCGTCTTCCAGACCGGCACCCTGGACCAGGGTTACTGGCCGGACGGCATCTACACCGCGCCCACCGACGCCGCCCTGCGCCATGACCTGCAAAAGCACAAGGATCTGGGCTTCAACATGGTCCGCAAGCACATCAAGGTCGAGCCGCAGCGCTGGTTCTACCACGCCGACCGCCTCGGCCTGCTGGTCTGGCAGGACATGCCCTCCATGGAGCACACCCCGGACGCCGCCGCCCGCGTGCAGTGGGAGACGGAGTACGACCGCATCATCGACCAGCACCGCAGCTCCCCGTCGGTGGTGATGTGGGTCAACCAGAACGAGGGCTGGGGCCAGTACGACCAGGCCCGCATCGCCACCGAGGTCAAGGCGTACGACCCCTCCCGCCTCGTCGACAACATGAGCGGCGTCAACTGCTGCGGCGCCGTCGACGGTGGCAACGGCGACGTCGTCGACCACCACGTCTATGTCGGACCGGGCACCACCGTGCCCAGCGCCACCCGTGCCGCCGTCCTGGGCGAGTTCGGCGGTCTCGGTTACAGGGTCGCGGGACACGAGTGGTATCCCGGCGGCGGCTTCAGCTACGAGGACCAGCCCAGCCTCACCCACCTCGACAACCGGCTCGCCGGCCTGCTGGACGCCATCCGCCAGGTGCGCATGCCCCGCGGCCTGTCCGCGTCGGTCTACACCGAGATCACCGACGTCGAGAACGAGGCCAACGGCCTGCTCACCTACGACCGTCAGGTCGTCAAGGTCGACGAGGCCAGGATCCGGGCCACCAACCGGGCGCTCATCGACGCCTCCCAGGGCTCGACCACTCCGGTCACCCTGCCCAGCGGCCAGTACACGTCCCTGCGCGTGACCACACCCGGTTACACCGACCGGTACGCGCGCCACAAGGACGGAGCGGTCTTCACGGAGGCCGTGGGCAGCGGCAGCGACTCCCTGCTGAAGAACGACGCCACCTGGAAGATCGTTCCCGGGCTGGCCGACAACACCTGCTACAGCTTCGAGTCGCGCAACTACCCCGGTGAGTACCTGCGACACCGCGAATCGCGCGTATACAAGGAGTCCGGCAGCACGGATCTGTTCCGAGCCGATGCCACGTTCTGCCCTGTCCGCGGCGCGAACGGCGGCGTACGGCTCTCGGCGTACAACTTCCCCGAGCAGTATCTGCGCCACTACAACGCCGAGTTGTGGCTGGCCGTCCCCGGCGGTACGCGCATCTACGACAACCCCGCGCTGTTCAGCGAGGACACGACCTGGTCCGTGGAGGCGCCCTGGGCGCCGTGACCCCCGAGTAGTCGCATCGAGCAGCGGTCCCGGGGTAAAGGGGGGAGAACACCCCATCACCCGGGCCGGGTGGGGCGGGAAGACGGGGAAGGGGTGAACCCCGGGTTGATGGCGCACAACAA
>NZ_JBHXHX010000021.1:130617-157710 GCF_042723915.1 Streptomyces sp. NPDC058335
ACCACACCCCCGCGGTGTTCCGCGACCACCCCCCGTGGCCGGGGGCGGCCCCGGGGGCGCCGTCCCCCCTGACTCGACCAAACGACCAGGGCCCGCTCTGCTCGGTCGACCCCCCCCCCCTCCCCCGGGACCGTGTCGTACGTACTGCCTGCTACGGCTTCTCCCCGGTGTAGAGGCCGCTCACCTCCTGTGCGGTGAGTGCCCGGTCGAAGGCGTGGACCTCGTCGACCGCGCCGTTCCAGAAGTCGACGTTCGCGCCGTCCCAGTGGGCGCGGCCCACGGTCAGCGGGCCGCTGCTCGGATAGGCGGCCCCACCCGGGGCCGTCGCGGTGAGCTTGCCGTCGAGGTACAGCTGGATCTGGTTGCTCGTAGCGTCGCGGACGCCGACGAGGTGGTACCAGCGGCCGGTCTCCGCGGCGGTGGCTACCTGGGCGCGGCGCTCACCGGGTGTGCTGAAGGCGAAGTTGCCGTGGCCGTACTGGAGGTAGAACGCGTTGGCCGTCGCCCGGGAGTCCTGGCTGACCGCGGTGGCGTAGTTGTCGGGAATCCGGTCGAGCCGGACCCAGGCGGACACCGAGTAGTCGTCGGCTGTGTCGAGTACCGGTCCGGCGGTCTCGGCGTACTGCTTCTGGCCGTCGAACCTGAGCGCGCTGCCGCTGACACCGGGGGTCCAGGAAGCGCCCTCGCGGAGCGTGAGGGGGCGGTCGTTGGGTCCGTCGTTCTCGACGGTGGTGCCGGTTCCCTCGTCCATGGCCCAGTGCCCGCCGCCCGTCAGGGGCTTGTGCGCACCGGCGGCGGCGCCGGCGTCGATCACCTTGCGGTTGATCTCCCTCACCCGCGTGGGGTCGACCTTGATGTCGCGGCGGTCGTAGGTGTACAGGCCGTTGAGTTCGTTCTCCAGGTCGGTGATCTGGGTGTACACCGAGCCGGACAGTTCGGCGCCGGCCTGGGCGAGGTAGAACTGCTCGGTGTTCTCGACGTACTTGCGGGTCAGCTCCTCCTTCGTGGTGACGCCGCTGTAGATCACGGTCGGGGCGCCCGGCCACATGTGGCCCGGGGTGCGCAGGGTGAAGCCGCCGTGCTCGCCGTCCATGGCGGCCCGCTGGTCGTCGGGAAAGGCCGGGTCGGTGTTGTTGTAGTCGTGGTGGTCGATGATGTCACCCTTGCCGGAATCACCCTTGCTGTTGCAGCAGTTGACTCCGCTGTGGGCGTTGACGACGCGGGAGGGGTCGGCGGCCTTGACGGACTCGGCTATCCGGCCGGTTTCCTCGCGGTTCCACTCACCCCAGCCCTCGTTGAAGACGATCCAGCTGATGACGGAGGGCGAGTTGTGGTGCTGGCGCATCATCTCCCTGCCCTGGTCGACGAACGCCTTCTGGCCCGTCTCATTGGTGATGTCACCGGAGACGAAGTCCTGCCAGACGAGCAGGCCGAGCTTGTCGGCGTGGTGGAACCAGCGCGCCGGTTCCACCTTGATGTGCTTGCGGACGGCGTTGAAGCCGAGCTTCTTGTGTGCCTCGAGGTCGAAGGCGAGGGCCTCGTCACTGGGCGCGGTGTACAGGCCGTCGGGCCAGAAACCCTGGTCGAGCGTGGCGAGGGAGAAGACCGGCTCGCCGTTGAGGACGAGCTTGTTGTAACCGCCGACCTTCTCGATGCCCACCTCGCGCATGCCGAAGTAGCTGGTGATCCTGTCGGTGGATCTGCCGTCGGTGAGCTTGACGTCGAGGTCGTACAGGTAGGGGTCGTCGGGGCTCCACAGGTGCTGCTTCGCCACAGGCAGGCTGAGTTGCTCGTTGGCCGCCCCGGTGACCCTGCCGACGACCTTGCCGCGGGCGTCGCGGGCGACGGCCTCGACACGGGCGGTGGGGGAGGCGTCGTCCGAGTCGACGGTCACGGCGAGGGTGCCGGTGTCGATGTCCGGTGTGGTGACGATGTCGTCGATCGAGGCGGCGGCGACGGGTTCCATCCACACGGTCTGCCAGATGCCGGAGGTCTGCGTGTAGAAGATGCCGCCGGGGTTTCTGGACTGCTTGCCCATCGGCTGGTTCGCGCCGCCGGTGTCGGTGACCGCGACCACGATCTCCTGCCTGCCGGTGCCCCTGAGCGCGTCGGTGATGTCGGCGCTGAACGCGTTGTAGCCGCCGGTGTGTTCGGCGACCTTCGTGCCGTTGACGTAGACCCGGGCCTGGTAGTCCACGGCGCCGAAGTTGAGCTTGAGCCGGTTGGCCTGGCTGCTCCTGCCCACCTTCCAGCTCTTGGGTACGTCGACGAGCCTGCGGTAGACCATGTGGTCCTCGTGCCGTTCCAGCCCGGACAGCTGCGACTCGACCGGGAACGGCACGATGATCTTCTCGTCGAGGTTCTTGCCGAAGACCGGCTCCTCGCCCTGCTCGGCGGCGCTGAACTGCCACGGGCCGTTGAGGTTCTTCCAGTTGCTTCGCACCTGCTGCGGGCGCGGGTACTCCGGCAGCGGATGCTTCGTGTCGAGTTCGTCGCCCCACTTGGTGGTGAGGCGGTGGGTGGAGACGTTCTCGGCGTAGCGGATGAGCTTCGGCACGCTCGTGCCGCCGGCCGTCAGGCCGCCCTCGCCGTCGTAGGAGACCCTGACCAGCTGGTTCTTCTGGATCGGCTCGGAGAGGGCGACGAGCAGGGAGTTGGCGTCACCGGGATAGGCCGCGACCGACTTGACGGGCATGGCGGTGGTGTCGGCCTCGATCTCCAGGTGGTCCCTGACCGCCTGGAGGTTGCCGACCTTGCCGTCGAAACGGAGGCGCAGGCGCCGCCCGTCCTGGGCGACGGTCGGCTCCACCGGGTACACCTCGAAGTCGGCCGGTGGGGTGAACGCCGACATCGGCACGAGCTGCTTCGACCGCGTCGGCGTCGACCAGCGCAGGAACATGTTGGCTCCGCCGGTGTCCTGGAACATCTCAAGGCGGAAGTCGTGCTTCTCACCGGCGGTCAGTTTGACCGGGGCGCTGGTCTGCTCGCGGTCCCAGTCGCCCACCCAGTGGTCGATGACCGGCTCGCCGTCGATGTAGAGCCGGAAGCCGTTGTCGCCGATGGCGTAGAAGGTGTAGTCACCGGTGGCGGGTGCCTCCATCTGTCCCGTCCACCGGGCGGTCGTGTGTTCCGTCCTGCCGGTCAACTCCTCGAAGGTGCCGGTCAGTCCGGAGAAGTTGATCTGCGGATCGAGCAGCGTGCCGCCGAGTTCGGCGAAGTCCCGGGCACCGGGCGCCGACATGCTGAAGTACTCACCCTTCAGACCGTGCGTCTGGACCGCGGTCTGCTCGGCGGCGGGCGCGGACGTGCTGCTCGGCTGCTCCGCGGCAGTCGCGGTGGGCATCAGCCCGATCGGGGGCAGGACCAGGGCGGCTGCGGTCAGCAGCGCCCACACTCTGGCTCTTGGGCGGGTGCGGTGTCGTGTCATCGAACCTTTCCTCGTTCAGAGGCTGAACCGGGCGCGGTCGGCCCGTGCAGTCTTTTCAACGTTGGAAATCCTGTGACAGCGGTATGACAGCACGGCCTCCATGGGCTGTCCAGACCTCGCGCGCCACTCTGTTGCCTGCCGTCACCAGACGCCGCGGACAGGGCACGGCAGAGGCTCTCGATCGGAGGACGTCCGGACAAGAGAGCGCAAGCCCCTGCCGAAGAGGCGCTTCCACGCGCGGTTCGAAGAGGTGGTGTGACGGAGCGCCGAGAGCATCTGCTCGTAGGTCGCGGCCGCCGTGCGACTCGCGATCAAGCGACCACGCGGCCGTCCGGCGCGACCTCCGGACGGTCGTCCTGCAGTCGGCTGCGACGACAAGTTCCTCCCCGGTGGCCCAGGTGCCCGCGCCGCCCCGTACATGACGCGCCGTGATACGCGTTGCCGGCGTGATCGCTGCTCGGCTGGAGCGGTCACGCCGAGCCGTACGGCCTGGGCCGCGACTACGGGCACACCCGGGCATCGCCCTCGCCCGCACCGGCAAGCCCGCCGACCCGAACGTGCCTGGCGGCCCTGCACCTTCACCACGCGCATCGTGCGCCTCGGCAGCCTGACCGCGCCGGCGTCCGTGTGGTCGGCCCACGGTGAGGGACTGTTCGAGGGGTAGTCGCTTGCCATGACTGTCTACGGATTACACGCCTCGCACGAACAGATCCCGCCCGCGGATCTCCTCGACGCCGTGGTTCGTGCGGAACGGGCAGGCTTCACCGCCGCCATGTGCTCGGACCACTTCTCGCCGTGGAGCGTACGCCAGGGGGAATCCGGCTTCGCCTGGTCATGGCTGGGAGCCGCCCTCCAGGCCACCGACCAGGTGCCGTTCGGTGTGGTGAACGCGCCCGGTCAGCGCTACCACCCCGCAATCGTCGCACAGGCGATCGCCACACTCGCATCCATGAACCCCGCCCGGTTCTGGGCCGCGCTGGGCACCGGAGAAGCCTCCAACGAGCACATCACCGGCGCGGGTTGGCCGCGTAAGGACATGCGTACCGCGCGGCTGCGCGAGTGCGTCGACGTCATCCGGGCGCTGCTGCGAGGAGAGGAGGTCAGCCACGACGGGCTGGTGAGCGTGGACCGGGCCCGGCTGTGGACGCTGCCGTCCGACGTACCGCCGCTGCTCGGAGCCGCATGCAGTGCCGCCACCGCGGCCTGGTGCGCCGAGTGGGCGGACGGCCTGATCACGGTCAACGCCCCGCGGGAACGGCTGCGTGCGATCGCCGGCGCGTACCGTGACTCGGGCGGCCGTGGGCCCCTCCACCTTCAGGTGCACCTGAGCTGGGCACCCGACGAGGACGAAGCGCTCGCGCTGGCCCACGACCAGTGGCGCACCAACGTCCATGCCCCACCGGTCAGTTGGGACCTGGACTCGGCGGCTCTCTTCGACATCGTCAGTGAGCACGTCACTCCCGAGCAGGTGGCCCGCACGGTCGACGTCTCCTCCGACCTGGGTCGGCACACCGCCCGGCTCCAGGAGTACGCCGACCTCGGCTTCGACGCGGTCATGCTGCACCACGTGGGCCGCGAACAGAGCGCGTTCATCGACGCGTTCGGCGCCGAGGTCCTGCCGCAACTCGACGTGACCCGCCCGATCCCCGCCACGGCGAAGGAGTACCGATGCGTCTGACGCGCACGTCCGACCTGTGGTGGAAGAACGCGGTGGTGTACTGCCTGGACGTCGAGACGTACCAGGACGGCAACGGCGACGGGATCGGCGACTTCGCGGGGCTCACGCAGCGCATCGACCACCTGGTGCGGCTCGGCGTGACCTGCGTGTGGCTGATGCCGTTCTACCCGACGCGCGAGCGCGACGACGGCTACGACATCACGGACTTCTACGGGGTAGACCCGCGCCTGGGCACCCTCGGGGACTTCACCGAGTTCGTCCGCACGGCACGTGACCGCGGCATCCGCGTGATCGCCGATCTCGTCGTCAACCACACCTCCGAGGACCACCCTTGGTTCCGGGACGCCCGCTCCGGCCGGGACTCCGCCCACCGCGACTGGTACGTCTGGAAGGACGAGCCCCCCGAGGACGGTCCCCAGGGCGTGGTCTTCCCCGACGCGGAGGACGGCCTGTGGGAGTACGACGAGGCCAGCGGACAGTACTACCTGCACCGTTTCTACAAGCAGCAGCCCGACCTCAATGTCGCCAACCCCGAGGTCCGCGACGAGATTGCCCGCATCCTGGGCTTCTGGACGCAGCTGGGATTGTCCGGTTTCCGGGTCGACGCGGTGCCCTTCCTGCTGGAGACCGACGGGCAGAGCGACGCGGGAGCACTGCCCGACCCGCACGAATACCTTGCCGACCTGCGCGCCTTCCTCGGCCGCCGCAACGGCGAGTCGGTCCTGCTCGGCGAGGTCAACCTCCCCTACGACGGCACCGCCCGCTTCTTCGGCGACCCCTCCTCGGACCGCGGGGACGAACTCACCATGTGCTTCGACTTCGTCGCGATGCAGCAGATGTACCTGTCGATGGCACGCCAGGACGCCCGGCCGCTGGCCGCCGCTCTGCGCGACCGCCCCGCCGCCCCCCGCGACGCGCACTGGGCCATGTTCGTGCGCAACCACGACGAGCTCACTCTGGACAAACTCAGCGACGACGAACGGAGTGAGGTGTTCGCGACCTTCGGTCCGGACAAGGACATGCAACTGTACGACCGAGGGCTGCGCCGCAGGCTGCCCCCGATGGTCGACGGCGACCGGCGCCGCATCGAACTCGCCTACAGCCTGCTGTTCACCCTGCCGGGCACCCCCGTGCTCTTCTACGGAGAGGAACTCGGCATGGGCGAGAACCTGGCCGCCGAGGGACGCCAGGCCGTACGCACACCGATGCAATGGACGCCGGAGAAGGGCGCCGGGTTCTCCACCGCCGAGCCGGACACCTTCCCCAACCCGCTGGTGGACGCCGCGTTCGGCCCCCGAAAGATCAACGTGTACGAGCAGAGCCGCGACCCCGGCTCCCTCCTCAGCCGCATACGCCTGTTCATCGAACGATACCGCGAGGCCCCCGAACTGGCCTGGGGCGACTACCGCTTGGTGGAGACAGGGGAGCGCCCGGTCCTGGCACACGTCTGCAGCGCCGGAGACGGCACGGTGCTGGCCGTACACAATTTCGCGGACCGGCCCGTCACCGTACGGATGGAACTGCGCGAGGCCCGAGCACGAGGGCGGCTGACGGACCTCCTCGACGAAGCACACGCCGGTCTCCAGGCCTCCGACGACGGCAGGTTGCACCTCGACCTGCCCGCCTACGGCTACCGCTGGCTCCGCCTGGGCACTCCGGCGGACGACCCCGAAAGGATCGCTTCCCACTGACCCCTCAGCGCGGTCCGGTGACCGTGCAGGTGATCAGCGTGTCGCTCAGGGCGCAGGTCGCAGGGTCGCGGGTGACCAGTCCCGCGGCCACCGGCTCATGGCCCCGGCCTGTACCGTGCCCACGTCGGTGCTCCCGACAGGGCCGACCGCTCCCAGCGAGACCGGATCCGCTGGGGCAGTCGATGGGTGAGGGAACCGACGGGCACGGCGCGACGTCTGGCACAGCGACCATGTCGTCGGCGGAGTCCGGGAAAGCACGAAAGGCGGCTGGAACGTGTTCGTCCTGCTGATGTACGGCGCCATGCTTGCCGTGCCGCTCTGGGCCATCGCGGTCGTGGTGAAGCTGATATCGGTCGCCGTTCCCGGGCGCCGACCGGACTGGGCCAGGGACCTGCTGCGTTGGAGCGCGGCCATGGCGGCGGCCGGGGCCGTCATCGTCTACACGATCGGTCTCGGTCTGGTCCAGTGGGACGCGAGCGAGGCCGAGTCCGGAGCGGGGTCCTCCCCTGCCGATCCCTGCCGCTCTCTCCCGCCCGGCACACTCGACCAACTCGCCGGGCATGAACCGTCCTACTTCCCGCTGGGTTTCGATTGTCTGTTGGACGGCGGTCGCGTCGTCGCGGCCAGCGGCCCCTACACGACGCTCAACGCGCTGGCCGCCGCCTTCGCCCTGGCAGCGGTGCTGTCGCTGCTCGCGGTGGGGTTCCTGGATGAGTACCGGGCCCGCGCGGAGATGAGGGCCGGGAGGATGGGCGCCGCGGAGGAGCGGGCCTGACGGCGCTGGAGCGTAGAGGCCGTTTGACCGGCTTCAAACGGTCAGTCGGACCAGCAGCGCCGTCGCCGCCACGACGCTCGGGCTTTCGGCGTGGAGAGGCCCGTGAACGGACGACGATCAGGTCGCATGGCTCCACCATCCCGCCCAGGAACGTACGGCCGACCGAGGCGCTCAGTCACACGACTCATCCATCGGGCTGTGTTGTGGTCCGGGAACCGTGGTCGGCCGCCCGGCGTGATCACGGGAATGACGCAGAGGGAGGCAGCGGAGCGCGCGGTAGGACACCTGGCAGCGGTCTGGCTGGTCGGATGTGCCCTGACCCACGTGCAGTTGTACGCGGTGCTCACCGCTTTCTTCACCGACGGACCGGAGTTGTTCGGTGCCGTTGTCACCGGCGTTGTCGTTCTGGCGGTGGCCGTGTTCGCGTGGCTCGGATCTGCCGTCCGCACTGCTGTGCCGCTCATGCACCGGGCGGGCGGACTGTGGGGGTGGGCAGCGTGCGTCTACGCGCTCGGCACCGTCGGCGCGTTCGGGGTCGCCGTGCTGCACTTCGAGACCGATCGCCTGGAGAACGGTCTTCTGCTCTACCCGGCCGGAGGCACCTGCTACGCGCTCGCAGCCGCGCTGTTCCTGCCAAGCCTCCGTGTCAGGATCGGCGCTCTCGGAGCAGCGACTGTCCTCACTGTCGGCGGAACGTACGCCGCCTGGACGGCCGGGCAGCCTCCCACCCTCAGTGAGTGGATCACGGCCAACGGCGTGGACCGTACCCTGCTGCGGGTCGGGGACCCGCCGCCCGGATACGCGCTGAACGTCCTGGGCGCGAGCGAGGACGGCTTCGGTGCCGACTACGAGGGGCCGCACTCCGCGCGGGTACACCTCTACGTGGCACATGCTGGACACGACGCCCGTCGCGTCGACGCCCGCGGTTGCCCGGTTCCCTTCGGGGAACCGATCCGGTGCAGGGACGACGGCGGAGGCCGCCACCTGGTGATTTTCACGGGCAGCTATGAGCGTCAGGAGTTGCGCCTGCGCCGCGACGCGCTGGTCTACACCGTGACCGTGGAGGGCTCCCATACCGATCTTTCCGCCGCCAGGCACATTCTGGCGACGCTCAGACCGGCGACCGACGCGGAGCTCGCCGGTCTGCTGGAGCTACCGATGCGGCGATGAGTTCGGCAAGGCTCCTCCCCTTCCGGGTGCCCGCACTCGGCCCTCCACCTGCTCCCGGATGCCGTGCGGGATGAGCTGCCTTCGCCACTCGTGGGTCCGACCCCTTTGACCGGCTGCGCTCGCGCATCGGCCACCGGTCATGGCGGGCGGCTCCTGGAAGGCCCGCCCGCCGGAGACGACCAGCAGGAGCCGCGTCGGTTCAGTGGTGTCGCTTGCCGTGGTAGCGCTCGGCGAGGCGGGCGAGTGCGACGGCGGCGAGGAGGAGGCCGAAGTCGCGCAGCGCGATGTCGTAGTAGTCGGGGATGGTCAGCAGATCGAGGATGATGCCGGCCAGCCAGCCGGCCACCAACCAGGCTCCGAAGCGGGGGGCGAGGGCCACGCAGATGCCGGCGACGATCTCGATCACGCCCACGGCGTACATGGCCGCCTGGGCGCTGCCGGGGACGAGGTCGTTGATCCACGGCGCGAGGTAGGCGGGCCAGTCCACGAGCAGATTGGCGAACTTGTCCAGCCCGAACAGGATCGGCGCGACCGTGAAGGCGGCGCGCAGGATGACGAACGCCTGATAGCCGGGATCGGCGAGCAGCGCACGCCGCGGGGTGGCAGACGTGGTGCTGGTGGTTGCGGAGGACATGGCGACCTTCCTTCTATCTACAACTCTCATCACTTATAGAAGCGCCGATCTCTTCTTTAGTCAATGGATGTGGGTTTTACACTGGTGTTCGTGGACAACCCGAAGGAAGTACGCGACGCCGATGTCTCCGCTATCGCCGCTCTGGACGAGCCGACACGCAGGAGGCTGTACGAACATGTGGTGCGCCAGCCCGGCCCCGTCAGCCGGGACGAGGCAGCCGCCGCGCTGGGCGTGGCGCGCCAGACCGCGGCGTTCCACCTCGACCGCCTCGCCGATGAAGCCCTGCTCGACGTGGTCTACGAGCGGCGCAGCGGGCGGGTGGGACCGGGCGCGGGCAGGCCGGCCAAGCTGTACCGGCGCTCGACGAAACAGATCGCGATCAGCCTGCCGGACCGGCGTTACGAGCTCGCCGGAAGACTGCTTGCACAGTCGGTAGAGGAATCAGCCGCAACCGGCGAGCCGGTGCAGCAGGTGCTGCACCGCAAGGCCGAGGAGCTGGGCACGCAGCTGGGCGGGCAGGACAGCGCAGATCTCTTCGATCTGCTGGAGCGGTACGGGTTCGAGCCGCGGCACGACGAAGGCACCATTGTGCTGGGGAACTGTCCCTTCCACCTCCTGGCCCGTGAGTACACGCAGACGGTGTGCGGCATGAATCTGCACCTGCTGCGCGGTGTCCTCCACGGTCTGGGCGAGCGCGGGTATTCAGCCTGTCTGTCGCCCAGTCCCGGCCGGTGCTGTGTCCGGTTGGAGTCTGTCCCCTGCTGACTTCCTCCCCTCGTGAACGAGGGGAGTTCCCACGGCCCGGTCATGGGTCGCACCGCACTCGCACGTCCGCGTTCCGTCGCCCCTGGCCTTGCGGGGCAGCTCCCGCCGGGCCGACGCGACCACCTCTTCCGCGTCTTGGAACGCGGATACTTCGCTCGCCCGGCGAAGAAAGTGGGTGAACGCCGTGTCCAGGCGCCGCAGCGTCTGCTGCGACGGCACCGACCACACCTCGCCCAGGAACGCCAACTCCTCGGACTTCCTTCTGTCGGCTGAGCTTGTGGCAGAAGGGCCCTGGCGTCCGTATGCGACGGAACCGTGCGCGCCGGCGCCGACGTCCCCGTACGGGGAACCGGTGATCACGATCGTCTCGCCGGGCGGACCACAGGGTGGGGACGAATGATGGTTACGGTCACTGACGCCCCGCGTGAGGCTGACCGGCGAAGGACACCGGGCCGACGCGGACGAGCTTGGGGGCTGCTGGGCTGTGGCATCGTGCTTGCCGTCCCCGCCGCCCTGCTCGTCGTCCGGTTGACGGGCCTCGACGCGGGTACGCCGCTCGCGATGCCCATGGCGTTCTTTCCCTGTTCGACTGTTCTCGGTGTGCTGGTGCTGGGCGTGACAGTGGCCGTTCCGGCCCTGCGGTCCAGGTGGACCGTGGCTGGCGTTGCGGCTCTGGTGATCGCCCACGTGGTGTTGTTGGCGCCACGGTTCGTCCCTGAGCGTGGGCACGTTCCGGCGGGATCGGTTGGCTTGCGTGTCGCCACCATCAACGCCGATGGCGGCGGTGCCGATCCCCGTGCACTGGTGGAGTTGGTCCGCACCGAGCGGATCGATGTGCTGGCCGTGCAGCAAATGCCGGCAGAAGGTCTGGACGCCCTTGACGAGGCGGGCCTGGGTGCGCTGATGCCGTTCCACGAGCTCCACCCCGAGTACGACTCCTCGATCTACTCGCGGCACCCGCTCTTCCACGGTGGCACGACGCATGTTGACACGGCCTGGCCCCAGACCACCGCCGAGGTCGCAGTCGGCGGGCACAGGGTGCAGTTCGTGGCCGTCCACACCTACTACCCGCTCGGAGACGCGAAGCGCTGGACACGGGACATGATCGCCCTCACCTCCATGGCCCGGACCAGCGGCCCGGACACCGTGTTTCTGGGCGACTTCAACGCCTCCCTCGACCACACCCCGATGCGGGAGCTGCTCGCGGCCGGTCTCACGGACACCCATGCCGAACTCGGCCACGGATGGGCCCGCACATGGCCCGTCGGCCATGCCCTCGTCCCACCTCTGATCCAACTGGACCACGTCTTGCACGGCTCCGGCCTGGCGGGTGTCTCCGTCGATGAGCGCACCGTGCCGGGGACGGACCATCGGGCGGTCGTCGCGGTACTGGCGTTGCTCCCGGCGGGGACCACCTGATCAGGGCCAGTTCCAGCGGGGTGTGGGCAGGGCGACACCGCACCCCTCATCGGATGCCTCCGTGGATACTCCCGCCCTTCGGGACAAGGTCTGCTCCTGTGCGCCGGCACGTCCGCCGACATCCGTTGAGGAAGCCGACGATGGCCACGTCGAGCCGGCGTGTGATGCCGGATCACTGACGCTTCACCCCCTTCATCTGCGAGGCTGCGTCAGTCCTGCGCGATCACGATCACCTCGTCCCGATCGGTCCAGCGCCGTCGCTCGCTCTTGTCCGGATTGATGCGCACTCCGTGGTCGGGAACGGCCGCGGCCCGGTCGTGGCGGCGGTAGCCGATGGCGCATTCGCCCCGCTGCCGTGCCGCTGCGACGACCGTGGCGAAGGCCGTCTCGGAGCCTGGCAGGACGTAGGAAGCCGCCGGTCGTAGGCGGACATGACTGCCGGTGGGAGAGAACAGCTCCTCGAACACCGCGGCCAGGTGCCAGTTCTGGGAAATCTGGGCCATGAGCAAGCCGATGAGTTTTCCGCTGATGATCACGTCGGCTCCGGGGCTGATGGGCGCGAGCGTCCGGTTCCGGTCGTCGGTCAGCTCGGTGACCACCGGCAGTTCCCGTCCGGTCTCCTGCTCCAGCAGATGCAGAACGAGGAGCGTGACGAGGGTCCGGTTGTCGGCCTCGGCGGGCTGTTGCCCCGCAGCCGGGTCCGGGCCGAGCACGACGACGCTGTCGTACGAGTCGATCTCAAGGCATCGAAGCGTCTCGGGGCGGGTGACGTCACCCGGCCGGAAGGTGATGGTGAGACGGGGTGCGAAGTCTGTTCCGGCGTCCTGTACCTGCTCGGCCGTCACCTCCTGCCGGTCTGCCACTACGGCGATGAGGGAGCCGGGTACGGCGTATCGGCCCAACTGGTCGACGATGAGCGGGGCCCGCCGGTTCCAGCCGAGGATCAGGACCCGTTCGGGCCGGTGGGTCGCCGGCTGCGAGGGCGTCATCACCGACTCGTCGACCAGCCCGGAGCAGTCGCTGAGCCGTGCGGTGTCGTCGTCACGCGTGATGACGATCAACCGGTCGCCCGGGACGATCCGTGTCTGCGGCGGCGGGTTCAGCAACGGCCTGCCGTCGCGCAGCAGGCCGATCACGCTGGAGGTGGCCAGAGCGAGCAGCGCGTCGCCGAAGGAGCGGCTGATCAGAGCCGGGTCGAACGTGAGGTACAGCTCGTCCCCGGCGAAGTCCAGGAGGTCGCGGTACACCAGGGAGAGTCCGGGACGGCGGGCGGACTGGACGATCAGCCGGGCGGTGATCGCGTCGCTCTCCAGGACAATGCCGCGCGCTCCCGCGGCGAGTGAGGCCGCCAGAAGATACCGGTCGTCCCTGACGGCGGCGACGACGGGAGGACCTTCCTCCCCGCCGAGTGCGGAGCGCAGTGCCAGCAGAGTCTTGACCACCTCCGCGTCCGCTGACGGATCGTCGTGGGGCAGCACCAGCACAGCGCTGGCCGCGCCGGGTTGGGTCAGGGCGAGCAGGGTCGGATCGGTGGGGGGACCGCTACGGCAGATCAGCCGGGTACGGCCGGTGGTCCGCAGCTTCTCCCTGAGGGCCTCCTCCATGGAGGTCTTGTTCCGGTCCGCCAGGACGGCCACCGCGCCGTACCGACGGTTGGCGTTGGCGGCCACCAGTTCGCTCACCACCGTGAACACCTGCTCGGACCAGCCCAACACCACCGAGTGCCCCTGCTCGATGACGGTGGAGCGGCCCCGCCGCAGTGCGGTGAGCCGCTCGGTGAGGCCGGTGGTGATCAGACCGACGAGGGTGGAGACGTACACCAGGGCGACCAGGGCGAGCAGTACCGATAACAGCACGTGCAGGAGCGGGCCCGTCGCACCGCCGAGTCGTAATGTCTCACCGGTGAGACGCCAGACCGCTGCCAGCCTTTCCGAGCGGGACGCGGGCGCGTGGGCATCCGTCCACACCAGCACGGCGCTCGCCGGGAGTACGACGACAAGGCAGCCCAGGGCCAGCCAGCCGACGAGCGCTGAGGTGCCACGAGCCAACGTGGTGTCGAACCAGTAACGTGCCCTGCCCTTGAGTGAGGCCCTTCGTTCCACGCCTGCCCCCTGTTCCGTCGCGGTTCCGACGGCGGAAGCCATGCCGCTCCGCTGTGCCCCGCCCGCTCTCCCACCGACCGCGCACTTACACGTGGCCACGCGGAAGTGTGCCGACGAGACGGACGTGACACGCGGATCATCGTCTGTCTTTCATCCCTTCGGGGACGTAGCCGCCAAGGATCCGCTCCGGCGGACGCCCCGTCTGGGGGGCGGTGGTTTGACCTCGGCATCCCCTTGTTACGGACAACGCCGCGGCGTAGGTGGGCGGGTGGTGTCGCTGACGAGCAGTCCCGGGGCTTCCCTCGCGATGAAGTGGCCGCCGCCGCGGTCGAGTTCGGTCCACCGCACGATGTTGTGGTCCCGTTCGGCCCAGCGGCGGACGGTCACGTCCTGGGTGGAGAGCAGCACGGCGGTGGGCACGGTCGCCCGTTGACCTGATGCCCAGTCGTCCTGACCGCCGCTCCACTTGGTGTCGTGTACTGCGCCGGGGCCATCCCCGTGGTCGGCTGCAACTTCGCTCCAGGTGTTGGCGGAGATCTCCTCGTAGTAGACCTGGGCGGCCGAGGCGACCGTGGCGGTCGGCCGGTACAGCGAGGCCTCGGTCAGGGTGCGGTCGCGGGGGATCACGTTGTCCGGTGCCTGATTGCCCATCTCCGGGGCCCGACCCACGAGCCGGTGTCGTAGCCCTGAACGCCGTAGCGCGCATAGCCGAGATGGGTCATCAGCCGGGTGAGCGCCCCGGCCACCCGAGCCGCGTCCATGCCGGGCCGGCCACCTCTCCGCCCGCTGCCTCCACGCCGTGGGAAAGGCATAGGCGCCCCAACCGTGCAGTCGTCCGCTCGGACGGTCTTCCTGGTCGGACTGGTCGCGCCTCGTCGGCTCCGGTCATGGCGGTGACCTACCAACGGTCCGACGTCCGCCTGGCAGACGTGTCCTCGCCTACTACTTCGCCGAAACCGCACCCGCCCTGCGCCACCGGACCCCCGGCCCCTAACCGGAAGTAGTGGCGGCCGCACTTCGCGCGCTCCTCTCCCTCCTCGTGCGGCATGGCCGCCGTGCGTTCCTGACCGGCCTGCGCAATCGCCGACAGCCGATGGCCGGTCCACGACATCACCCTGGCCACGGCAGCTGCCGCGGTCGGCGCGCTCTGGTGCCGGCGCTGTCACCGGAGCCTGCGACCGTCCTCGCACGCCACGTCCTCATCGTCCGCGATCACGTCCTGTTCGGACGGCCTTCTCCCCTGTGGTGGAGATGGACGCCGTCTGCAGCGCTCCCGGCTTCAGCCAGGAGCGCACTTCAACAGCGTGACGTTCAGCGTTTCCTGGCTGTCCCACCCGGCGGAAACGACCAACCCGTCCACGGATGGCCGCTCCGTGCCGCAGCGGGCAGGCGGGCGACCAGCACCCGCCGTCCGCGCGAGAGTGGTGGTGGCGCCCGGCCCTCGTGCTGCACGACGTGCGCGCGGCAGGCGACGGCTACGGCCTCCCCACACACCTCTGGATCAGGAGACGCGCTTCAGTTGCCAGGCGTTGTTGCTGAAGCTCGGAGTCGACGAGTAGACGCAGCTGCTGCTGTAGTACGAGCTGGTCTGAATCCAGCCGGCGGGCTGATAGGTGGAGGCGCAGGCACTGACCACGGTGCCGACCGGCAGACCGGTGAGCTGCTTGATCTGCTTGATGTTCGGGCTGAAGCTCTGAGTACCGCAGCTGCTGCTGTATCCCCAGCTGACGTCGACGTATCCGGCCGGTGTGAGAACGCTCGCGCAGGAGGTGGAGACGTCACCGGGGGCGGCCTGCGCGGGGGCGGCGGTCAGGGCGAACATTGCTGCCGTGCCGGCGAGGGCCAGGAAGCTGGAACGAAGGCGACGCATCTGTGGTGACTCCTTCTGATCGCGGGCGGCCAGCCAGGCCGAGAAGGCATTTCTACGGGCCGCTGATCAGTTCGGACAGCGACTTTCCGGCCGAACGCGAATTCGGGTTCAGGCTTGGCCGAAGGCCTCGCCGCCACCGGCGCGTTGTCCCGTGCGACCGGTGCGACTGCTGCGACTCGCGCGACTGCTGCGGCCGTCCGATGGACGGCACCGCGGGACCGGCCTGTGCGGGAACTGCTGGGAAGGACGCGACAGAGCAGACACGCTTCACGAGGGAAGGTCCTTCCGACTACGGCTCCAGAGGACCAATGGTGACCGTGTCGAGGTGAACACAGGAGTTGTTCCCGCCGCTGCCCGACCCGCGGCGGCCGAGGACGTTCCGCCGTGGTGGAAGGGCATCGATGTCGGTTCAGTTCGCCGCGGATCGAGGAGCCCGAGCACTGGGTCGCCGGGGCGAGGGCCGCCCTGCCTCGGGTCGAACCACGCGCGCATTCAGCGGGAGTTCCATGACGAAGGTGCATCACGGTGAGTGATGGCGTCCAGCATCCCCGTTGTCCCTGTCTGGCCCGAGCGTGCGGACGTGCGATCGAGCTGGTCATCTGCGCGGGTGAGTTGCGATGCCCCTGGGGTCGGAGTGCCTTCCGGGGGTAATGGCATCACGTCCGCGTTCACGTTTCTCCCAGAGGGTGGTGCCGTAGTCATGGCCGATGACGCTTTGTTGTTCCTCCTTCCCGAGCGCCATCCGCGTCTGGGTGCGGCCCTGGCCGCTGTCGGTGAGTTGGAGTGCGCCGAGACTCCTGCGGTGCTGGGATGGCTGCACGCGCACGGCGTCCCCGCCTCCTCCGAGTACGTCAGGATCATCCCGGCCGGAGCCGAGGTACTGATCCCCGCGGAAGCGGAGCGCCTGCCGATCCCCTTGAGTGAGGAGGAGACGGTTAGGGTCGAGCACGCGTGTGCACCCCGGTCCGTGACGGAGATGGAGTCCGAGCTGCTCAACTTCCGGGACACCACCCAGGACTGGGCGTCTCTTGTCCACCGGGCGCTCGCCTCCGGGATTCCCACGCCGCGCATCGCGGAACTCACTGGTCTGGACCCGCAGGACGTCGTCCAGGCTGCCGACGGCTCATCCGCCGCCGAACCCACGGGGTAGCCAAACGGTGGGGATCAGCGAACGGATCCCTTGAGAGGCAGTCGCGGCGCTGCCGGGAGGCGCAAGCATGAGCCAGGGCCTGCGGCTGCTGCACGGTGCTGCTCCTGGCCCTGTGCAGGGGCGGCTTGCGGCAGAGTGCTGCTCGGCGCCGGTGTTGCCGGTCGCTGGTTATGGCGGTCTGGCGATGTCGCCTGGTCCTTCGACGCGTTCGCCACCGAGCAGCCGAGCAGCCGAGCAGCCGAGCAGCCGAGCAGCCGAGCAGCCGAGCAGCCGAGCAGCCGAGCAGCCGAGCAGCCGAGCAGCCGAGCAGCCTCAACGGCTCGACGTCGTTCCCGGAATTGCGCGCACGCCTGCCCCTCCGAGACGCCGGTCATGGCCGACTGCCAGCCGCTGGCCTGCCGCGATGTAACCGTCGCCCGCTGACACGATGCGAGGGAAACGGCGCTCACCTGCCGGTGCGCCACGGCGGCAGCGGTCCCGCCGTGCTGCTCCTGCACGGCCGTCCGCACACACACGACCTGGCATTCCCGCCGGCCACCGCCGCTACGGCGACGGCGGTGGAGCCGAGGAAGCCTCTCCGGCTCGGGCTGGGGGCACAGGGAGAGTTCGGCGTCATTGCTGCACCCTTCGGGAAAGCGTCGCTCAGAGTCGAAGCGCTTCGACTATCTGTGAGAGTAAGGGGTAGGTTTCGCCTGTCACAAGGTCGGTGCACAGATTGCCTGAGGGGAGCTTTCTGGCCTTCCACTTGACACCCGGTAGGCCGACCCGGAGCATCGAAGCGCTTCGAAGATTCTGATTCTCTTCGCCGGCCGGTGAATCGGCTGGCCCACCTCGCATCCCACGGGGGACCACCACATGAAGTTCACCGACGGTTTCTGGCTGATGCGGGAAGGGGTCCGTGCCTCGTACGCCACCGAGATCCGCCAGGTCCGGGCTGCCGAGGACCGGTTCACCGCGTACGCCGCCGTGCGGCACGTCCGACGCAGGGGGGACACCCTCAACCAGCCGCTCCTGACGGTCGACTGCTTCTCGCCCGCCGAGGGCGTCATCGGTGTGCGCTTCACGCACCACGCGGGCAGACGCCACCGCGGTCCCGACTTCGAACTGCTGCCCACCGAGGGCGGCAGCGGGGCCCGCGTGTCCCGCGAGGGCACGGTCACCGAGCTGACGACGGGGTCGATCGGCGTGCGGCTCGACTCGGCGGGGGAGTGGGGCCTCACCTTCCACGACACCACAACCGGGCGCGTGCTCACGGCAGTCGAACGCAAGGGTGCGGCCTTCGCCACCACCCCCGACGGCGCTCACCACATGGTCACGCAGCTCGCGCTCGGCGTCGGAGAGCAGATCTACGGGCTGGGCGAACGCTTCACGCCGTTCGTCAAGAACGGCCAGAGCGTCGACATCTGGCAGGCCGACGGCGGTACCAGCAGCGAACAGGCCTACAAGAACATCCCCTTCCACCTCTCGTCGCGCGGCTACGGCGTCCTCGTCAACCACCCGGGCAAGGTCAGCTACGAGATCGGCTCGGAGTCCGTCGGCCAGCTGCAGTTCAGCGTCGAGGACCAGTCCGTCGAGTTCTACGTCGTCGCGGGACCCACTCCGAAGGACGTGCTGCGCCGCTACACCGCGCTCACCGGCCGCCCGGCCCTGCCGCCCGCGTGGTCGTTCGGTCTGTGGCTGACGACGTCCTTCTGCACGGAGTACGACGAGGACACGGTGACCTCGTTCGTCGACGGCATGGCCGAACGCGACATCCCGCTGTCCGTCTTCCACTTCGACTGCTTCTGGATGCGCGAGTACCAGTGGACGGACTTCGCCTGGGATCCCGACGTCTTCCCCGACCCAGCGGGCATGCTGCGCCGCCTCAAGGACCGGGGCCTGCGCATCAGCATGTGGATCAACCCCTACATCGCCCAGCAGTCCGCCCTGTTCGCCGAGGCGGCGGCCCAGGGCTACCTCGTGCGGCGACCCGACGGCGACGTGTGGCAGTGGGACCTGTGGCAGCCCGGCATGGCGCTCGTGGACTTCACCGACCCGGCCGCCCGCGAGTGGTACGCGGGTAAGCTGCGCGGCCTGCTCGACCAGGGCGTCGACACCTTCAAGACGGACTTCGGGGAGCGGGTGCCGACCGATGTCGTCTGGCACGACGGATCCGACCCGGAACGGATGCACAACTACTACGCGCACCTGTACAACCGCACCGTCTTCGACGTGCTGGAGAAGGAGCGGGGCACCGGCGACGCCCTCGTCTTCGCCCGCTCGGCCACGGCCGGCGGCCAGCAGTTCCCCGTCCACTGGGGCGGTGACTGCTTCGCGTCGTTCACGGCGATGGCCGAATCGCTGCGCGGCGGCCTGTCGTTGTCCCTGTCCGGCTTCGGCTTCTGGTCGCACGACATCGGTGGCTTCGAGGGCACGCCCGACCCGGCCCTCTTCAAACGCTGGCTGGCCTTCGGCCTGTTGTCGTCCCACAGCCGCCTGCACGGCAACGTCTCCTACCGGGTGCCGTGGGCCTTCGGTGACGAAGCGGTCGACGTGGCACGCCAGTTCACCTTGCTCAAGCACCGTCTCATGCCGTACCTGTACGGCGCCGCGGTCGAGGCCCACCACACGGGTGTCCCGGTCATGCGGCCGATGCTGCTCGACTTCCCCGAGGACCCGACGTGCCGCACCCTCGACCGCCAGTACATGCTCGGCCCCGACCTGCTCGTGGCACCGGTCTTCTCGGCCGACGGTGAGGTCGAGTTCTACCTCCCCGAGGGCACCTGGACCCACCTGCTGACCGGCGAACACGTCCAGGGCCCGGTCTGGCGCCACGAGACCCACGCCTTCGACAGCCTGCCCCTCTACGTCCGTCCGGGCGCGGTGATCCCGATGGGCGCGGACGACCAACGCCCGGACGGCGACTGGCTCGACGGCCTCACGCTCCTCGTGACCCAGGACGCCGCCGAGGTCACGGTGACGGTGCCGGACCACGGCGGAGAGCCCGCCGCGGTCTATCGGCTGCGGCGGGACGGGTCGGCGGTGACGGCGGAGGTGACCGGTACGGACCGGCCCTTCCAGGTGCGGGAGTTGTAGCAGGCGCGGGCGCCGGGACCCAGTGCTGGATCCCGGCGCCCTTCGCGTGCCGTTACCGCTCGGTCAGGAGGTCGTGCCCGTCACCGAGCTTCCCGACTTCGTCACCTTGTACGTCACGGTGGCGCCGCTCCAGAAATGGAAGGTGAGCGTCACCGGTGCGCCTTCCCTGAGCGCGTTGAGGAACGCGGGGGAGAGCGTGATGGCGTTGCCGCCGTAGTTCGGCACGAACGCGGTGTCGAACTGCTGGTAGGAGGTCCAGTCGGCGGGACCGGCGTTCGTGCCGTCGGCGTACTTGGCCTCCATCGTCGCCAGCACGTCGCCCCGGTACTGGGTGGGAACGGCGAAGGAACCGGTCGTTCCGGTCGCGCTCGACAGCACCGGCGTGTCGTATGTGATCACGTCGACCTGCCAGGGGACGCCGGTGGAGAACCTGGCCTGGATCGTGGCGTTGACCCCGTAGGCCCGGTTCCCGGTCAGCCGGGTGAGTGCGGTCGCCGTCAGTGTGAGCCGGCTGCCCGAGACGGTGTAGTCCCGGCCGGCGACGAGTCGCGTGGTGCCCTGCCACAGCCCCTGGAAGGTGGTGCCGTTCAGGTTCAACGTGAGGGTCTTGGCCGTGATCGGACTGGACTTCGGCACGAAGACCCGGTCCGAGGAGGCGGTCCCGGAGCGGCTGGTCCAACTCGACCTGATCTGGGCCGACAGGACGGGGTACCGCCATTGCAGCGTGTTGCGGTTCAGGAACGAACCGGCATCCCACAGGGCGGTGGTGACCCCGTTGACCCGCGCCGCGTAACCGAGCGCCTCGAAGTACTTCAGGGCCTCGCCCCGCTCGACGATGTCGGTGGGCTTGGTGTAGTCGGGGTAGCTGAGCAGCCCGTACTCACCGAGGTAGACGGGGACGCCCTTGGCGGTGAACGTGTCGTGCATCCGGGCGAACGTGTCCGTCAGGTACTTCTGGACCTCGGCGTTGAAGGTGGTGTATCCGGCGATGTTCACGCTGAACGGCCAGAAGCTGTAGTAGTGCACGGTGGCGACCAGGTTGGGGTCGTCCAACGAGCTGATCGTGGCGGCCAGTTCGTCCATGACCTGCTGCGTGTCCGGCGACGAGGTCTGGGTGGGCAGGACGAGGAGGCGGGTCGCGTTCGCGCCGCCCTTCTGGCGCACGATGTTGTGGAACGAGGTGTTCAACTCGTTGAGAAGCTGGGCCTTCTGAGCGTCGGTGGCGTTGTCGAAGACCGGTTCGTTGACGCTCTCGAGGAGGAGCTTCAACGAGGAGTCCCTGAACACGGTGGCGATCTGGTCCCAGGTCGCGTTGTAACGGGCGAGCACCTGGTCATGGTCGGTGGACATCTTGTTGATCCACTGCCACGAGTCATGATGAACGTTGAGCACGACGTAGAGATCGTCGGCCAGTGCCCAGTCGACCACCTGCTTGACGCGGCTCATGAACGTCGGGTCGATGGTGTACGGCGCCGTCGTCGACTGGTGATTCCCCCAGGTGACGGGGATCCGGACGCTGCGGAAACCCTGGGCCTTGACAGTGTCGAACATCGCCTTGGTGGTCGCCGGGTTGCCCCAGGACGTTTCGTCGGGGATGGCGTCCAAGGCGTTGCCCAGGTTCCAGCTGGGCTGCATCGCGGCCACGGCGTCCACGGCGTTGTCGGGGACCGCGGCTGCCGTGGTCGTGGGTGCGGTCTTCGAGTGGGGGGCCGCGAACGCGGTGCCGGCGGCGAGGCCGACTGCGGCGAGCAGGGCCAGCAGGAGGCTCGCGACTCGTCCGGGTCCACGTCTGCGGGTCGGCGCGGGTGGCCGTATGTACTCCATGTCCCATGTCCTTCCGTTGATCGAATCGGTACTCCGTGAGTCACTGGTCCAGCGGCTCGTAGTCGAACCAGTCGAAGTGGACGGTGCCGGCCGCGGCGTACATGCCGATGACCCGGCCGGTGAAGCCGCCGGCCACTTCGGTGGACAGGTACCGGCCGTCGAGGGTGCCGAGCACGGTGAACGTGCCGTCCGGTTCCTCGACGCCGAAGGAGAGGGTGTCGGGGCCGGAGCGAGCGTCGCGGAGCCTCTGCGTGGCGGTCACGTCGACACTGAGGACCAACGGCCCGGCGGGCACCGGCCTGGATGCCACCACGGTGCGCAGCGGGCCGATGCGGGCGATGACCCGCACCTGTGCGGAGCGCGCCTCGATCTCGTAGTGATGCTCCTCGTCGAGCCGGACCGCCAGGCCACCGTGTCCCTCGGCGGGGTCGATGAGGGTGCGCACCCGGCACGACAGGTGCTGCTGGCGCCGGCCCACGAACACGGCGTCGAGGTCGTCCAGGGAGCTTCCGCGGGCGTGCAGGGTCAGCCACCCGGCGCGCTCCTTGACCGTGCAGTGCTCGGCGGAGCGATCCCGCGGTGAGATCCAGCACGGCTGGAGTTCGCTGAGATCGAAGTCGTCCCGGTGAGGCACGACAGGGCCCGGCTGGAGCGGCCAAGGCGGCGCGGCCATGACAGGCGACAGGTCGCCGACGACGGGCCAGTCGTCCACCCAGGTCACCGGCGCCAGGAAGGTCTCCCGGCCGAGCACGTGCCAGCCGGGGGTGCCACCGCCCGGTCGCACGCCGAGCAACACCATCCACCACGAACCGTCGGGTGCCTGCACCAGGTCGGCGTGGCCGGTGTTCTGGATGGGGTGATCGAGGCCGCGGTGGGTCAGGATCGGGTTGGCGGGGCACGGCTCGAAGGGGCCGGCGGGTGTGCGGCCGCGGGCGACCGAGACGCCGTGGCCGCGTTCGGTGCCGCCTTCGGCGATGAGCAGGTACCAGTAGTCGCCGATCCGGTACAGGTGCGGCGCCTCCGGCGCCTTGGCGCCGGGCGTACCGGACCAGATCCGGCGGGCGGGGCCGAACGCCTCTCCGGTGTGGGGGTCGATGCGGACCTGGTGGACCCCGGCGACTGTGCACCAGCAGGTGCCCTCCTCGTCCCAGGCCAGATCGGGGTCGATGCCGTGGACGCCGGGCAGCCGGATCGGGTCGGACCACGGTCCGGCCGGGTCGGTGGCGGTGAACAGCAGGTTGCCGTCGCCTTCGCTGACATTGGTGACGATCAGCCAGAACCGGCCGTCGTGGTGGCGCAGCGTGGGCGCGTAGATCCCCCCGGAGGCCGGAGCGTCGGCGGGCAGACTCAGTTGGCTCGGCCGGTCCAGGGCGTTGCCGATCTGCGTCCAGTGCACCAGGTCGCGACTGTGGAAAAGCGGGATGCCGGGGAAGTATTCGAAGCTGGAGCACGCGAGGTAGTAGTCGTCGCCCACGCGGCAGACGCTGGGATCGGGGTGAAAGCCGGGGAGCACGGGGTTGGTGACGGTCCTGCCCGCCGGGTGTCGGCCTGACATGCCATCCATTCCTTTTCGTCGGGGTGGACTTTGTCGGTGTGGGCTTGGTCGCAGGAGCCAGGGCCTCCCAGGGGCAATGCAGTCGAGGGTGCGAGCGTCGGCCGATGGATACACCTGCTGTCGAAGCGCTTCGATAGCCGCTTGCGGAGACTAATGACGGGGTTGTCGTACGGCAAGGGCTTGGACCGCGAAAATCTCGACCGCGCTGGGGTCTGGCGCCGACTCATCGTGGCTCGAAGACTGTCGATGCGCTTCGACGCAAACTGGCCTCCCACCGGCAAAGGGAGCAGCGTGGCAGCTTCGTCACGGCGCCGAGACCGCCCGCCCTGCGCTACCTCTGCATCGTCACCCGCAAGTCGCATCAAGTGCTGTGCTGCGCCGACCACTTCGGATCGATCCGCCCCCGTTGCCGACGCCGTGCACGACGAGTCAGCTGGAGCCGTCGGAGCCGACGGCTACGGCTGTTGCGATGACGGCACGACACGACGCGGCACGACACGGCATGCCGGGAACGGATCAGCTGTAGAAGTTCATCGGCCAGCGGTGCCTGGCCAGCTGCGCGTGCTCCTCGGCGGTCAGCGGTGGTGCGTCGGCGACGGTCGCGTTGCGTTCCTCGTTCGTCATCGACCCCATTCCGACGATGACGGTGGAAACCGCCTGCCCGGCGAGTATGAACCGCAGTGCGGTGGACGCAAGCTCGTCGATGTCGAGCCGCCCCCCCCCGCACCAGCCTGGCATCGGCTCCGACAGCGTCCAGGTCCCAACGGAAGCCGACCACCGGGGTTCCCTCCGGTGCTCGTCCGGCTGAGTCGCTGGCCGACCGGTCCGCGTCACGGGTGGCGCGGTGCATATTCTGTCGTGGTCGACGTAGAAATCCGTTTCATGCGCGGTGAGGGTATGTCGGTGCATGGCTCGAGAAATAGTGGCGGCTTCGCCAGGGCTCGCTCAGGCTGGTTATACCGTGCTACGGTTCTTCCAGTTGCAGGTGTGATGTCCGAAAACTTCAGGTGCTCCTGTGGTCCTCTGGATCGATGGGTGCGCTTTGTAATGCCGGTTATGTATTCCGGACGGGGTCATCATCACGGCGACGCGGGACGCGCACAGTGCGGGTCCCACGGGTATTGCCCCGAAGGAGATATGACATGGCTACTGGCACCGTGAAGTGGTTCAACGCGGAAAAGGGCTTCGGTTTCATCGAGCAGGACGGCGGCGGCGCCGACGTCTTCGCGCACTACTCGAACATCGCTGCCTCCGGCTTCCGTGAGCTGCAGGAGGGCCAGAAGGTGAGCTTCGACGTCACGCAGGGCCAGAAGGGCCCGCAGGCGGAGAACATCGTTCCCGCCTGACCGCGGCGCGCACGTAACGGCTGGGCCCGTACCGATTTCGGTGCGGGCCCAGCCGTTTGCCGCACGTGCACTTGGTCCATCGGGATGGTGCCCACGTCGACGCTCGCGGTTCCGTGCGCCCGACCGTGCCGGCGTGCGCATATCTGCTGGCGTGGCCACAGAATATGTGAGTACGAGACGGGTAAATCTTATGCCCGCAATGGAAGAATGCATTCCGGAAAACGTGGCCTCCGAATTTCGTGCTATCGTCCAGTTGATTTCGCTCGGCTTTCTGTAAGCGTTCGGGCGCGATCCAGTTTCTCTCTGTTTGGTATGCGGCATGCGCTCTGCACCTGACTGACCGGCAGTGAAAGGGAGGGAAGGAATGGCTACTGGCACAGTGAAGTGGTTCAACGCAGCACGGGGTTTTGGTTTCATCGAGCAGGACGGCGACGGCACAGATGTGTACGCCCACTACTCGTACATCGCCGATCACGAACTCGCGGGCCTCCTGGAGGGCCAGAGGGTCACGTTCGACGCCGTGTACGGGCTGAAGTGCCCGCACGCGGAGAACATCGTCACCTGACGCACCCGTCCGCGCCGCGCGACGCTCTGGCCGACCGCCTGATCGCGGGCCCTGCGGCACTCTGACCGCCGTGAAGTCACGTTCCACGCTGTCCAGAGAACTGATAGCCGCCGCGTCTCGGTGGTCGGCCGTGAACGGCATGATGCGTTTGGTGCCGTCCGCGGCCCGGTGCGGCGTCAGCGGGCTGGCATCCTGCCCTGTGCGTCTGTGCGTCTGTGCGTCTGTCCGGCGGTCACGGCGCTGTGCACGGTTTGATCACCCGTTCAGCGCAGCCTGGTGCCGTGACGGTGGGGAAGCCAGAGATGGTGCCCGAGCGTGGTGTCCTCCTCACGCTCGGGCGGGTGGGTGGCCGCAGCGAGATCCCCCGAGTCGCGTGCGGCCACCCTCACCAACCGAACTGAACCGAACCGACCTCGAACCGAGCGAGTCGCTCACAAGCCCCGCCCTCCGGACTGGCGCAGCCCGAAATGGACCCCTACGGACGGGCAGCCTTCCCGTTCACGCCTGCGCCCCGGCCAGGCCGGTGACTGAGTCGGGAAGGCCGGTACGCAAAGCCGGTCGACACGGTGGAGCCGTTGAGACGGCAGGATCAGGGGCTGCTCAGTGCCTGCTCCACGGTGGCATGGCAGGGGACGACTGCGTCGAGTCCGACGATGTGCAGGACCCGTAGGACGGCTGTCTGCGCGGCGGCGATGCGCAGCCACCCTTCGGTGTCACTGATGGCCCGGTGGGCGGCGACGAGGACGTTTATGCCGCTGGAGTCCATGAAGGTCACGCCGCTGAGGTCCACCACGATGCGCAGCGGCGGCGTTGCGTCGTCGTCGGGCAGCAGGGCTTCACTGAGCAGGCTCTTGACGTCGGTGTCGATCTCGCCGCGCACGGCCACGACACGGATGCCGTCCACCACGCTCTCCCCGATGGAGAGTCCGTCCGGCCGGTCTGCTTTCGGGATGTCGGCCACGGTCTCCTCGACTGCGTTCACGCTTGGCCCGGATGAGGACTCTGTGCACACGATTCTGCCTCACACCCTCGACCGGATACGCCTGAACGGCTGTGCTGAAGGCATCCCGTGGCATACACAATGGTATGGCGGGTTACCCGGGGCTGCGAAGGGTGGAGATGCGAGCGATGGCGGAGGGATCTGAGGCTGACGGCGACGGTTGTACGGCACCCGACGACCACCTGCTGCGCGCGGGCTTCGCTCTGGGCGGGGACGACGGCTGCATTGCCGAAGCCCGCCACCACGCCGTCGCCTTCCTTGAGGAAGCCCGCACCGACTGTCACCTGGCTGTCTCTGCCCGTGCGGTGGACCTGACCCAGCTGGTGGTCAGTGAGCTCGTAACCAATGCCCGCAAGTACGCTCCCGGACCCGTCCTTATGGAACTGGCCATCACCTCAAGGAGCGTCAAAGTCGCCGTGTGGGACAGCGACCCCACCGTCCCCTCGGCCCTGGCTGCGGATCCTGGGCGAATCGGCCAGCACGGCCTGGAGATCGTCAAAGCCGTCACCGAAGACCTCGCAGTCCGGCAGGAGCCGGTCGGCAAGCGGATCACGGCCCGCATCGCCCTGGCCGACGCATCCAGCCACAACACGGCCGCCCGAAGCCCGGCGTAACGGCGGGCATGGCGGTGTCCCGAGCCGGGCCCGGCTCATCGGCCGTGACAGCGCCAGGACCCACGCGTTGTGGGGGAGCCGCCGTGCTTGAACGCCCCAGGCACACGGGCGTCACCACGGCGAGGCGGCGATCAACGCGGGGCCGGCTCGGGCCGGCACGGCGGTGGAGAGTGTGCCTCAGTCGTGAGGTCGGGTGCCCGGGGTGGTGATGGTTACCTCGTTCGCCCGGTGTCGGGGTGCGGGACGCCCCTGGGGGCCCCGGGCGTTCCCGGGACCCCCAGACCGCCTGTTGTTCAGCGGATCACCAGCGATACCAGCGGCCCTTGCGGCCGCCCGTGTCCGCGGAGCGCATGACGAAGCCGAGCAGCCAGACGACCAGCACGATGACGGCGATCCACCACAGTGCCTTCAGCGCGAAGCCCGCGCCGAAGAG
>NZ_JBHXHX010000022.1:0-152581 GCF_042723915.1 Streptomyces sp. NPDC058335
CGTCACGCGCGCGTGACGCCCCCCCCGGCACACCAGGCACCTACGGCTTGCGTGCCACCGCCCCGTAGCCGGGGATGACGCCGTCCTCCTGGCCCGGCACCGGCTCGCCGAGTTCGGGGTGCCACTCGGGCACCACCGCGACCCCGGGTTCGACCAGTTCCAGCCCGTCGAAGAAGCGGCCGAACTCCTCGCGGGAGCGCAGCGCCAGCGTGACACCGGCCGCCTTGAGCTTCTCCGTGGCCGCCGCGGACTCCTCCGGGGTGAAGTCGGCGGTGGCGTGGGTCATCATCAGGTAGCTGCCCGAGGGGATTTCGGCCAGCAGCCGGTCGACGAGTTCGTGCGCCCCGTCCTCGTCGGAGACGAAGTGCAGCAGCGCGATCAGCGACAGCGCCACGGGCCGCTCGAAGTCCAGGATCTTCCGGGCGCCTTCGACGATGGTGGCCGGGTCGCGGACGTCCGCCTGAAGGTACTCGGTGACGCCCTCGGGCGTGCTGCGCAGCAGGGCGGCCGCGTGGGCCAGGACGATCGGGTCGTTGTCGCAGTACACGACGCGGGCGTCGGGCGCGACCCGCTGGGCGACCTGGTGGAGGTTCGGCTCGGTCGGGATGCCCGTGCCGATGTCGAGGAACTGCCGGACGCCGTTGCCCGCGAGCCAGCGCGTGGCCCGGTGCATGAACGCCCGGTTGACTCTGGCCATCACCGGGACACGGGGATCGAGCGCCAGCATCTGCCGGCCCATCGCCTCGTCCACGGGGTAGTTGTCCTTGCCGCCGAGGTACCAGTCGTACATTCGTGCGGGATGGGGCTTGCTGGTGTCGATCCCGACGGCGCCGGTGGGGTCCTGCCCGGTCATGAGGAACTCCATGAGCATGTGACACGAATAATGATCAAGTCAGTACCAACATAAGGAAGTCGAACAAAGAGTGCGCAGAAAGAAGGGACACGTGGGTCGGTTCAGGACAACAGGAAGTCCGCCTCTCCCGCCTTCGCCCCCTCGATGAAGGCCGTCATCTCGTCGGAGGTGTAGATCAGCGCCGGCCCGTCGGGGTCGGTGGACTGACGAACGGCGATCCGGCCGTCGGCGAGCTTCATGGCCTCCAGGCAGTTGCCTCCGTTGCCGCCGCTCCACGGCTTGTGCCAGCCCTCGCTGCCCAGTTCCCTCGCGGGCATGCCGTTGTAGATCCGCTGAGCGCGGCCACGCGGCCTGGTCGGGGACTTGATGCGTTCCATTCACAGCTCCTTGCGGAGATCCCGGAGGATCTCCTTCGTGCGATGTGCCGTAGCGGCCTGCGCCGCCATGCGGTCCATGACCTCGAGGTGGGTCGCCACCTCCGTGCGCGCGTCCAGGTAGACGGCGCCGGTCAGGTACTCGCTGTAGACCATGTCCGGAAGTTCGGGCATGGCGAATCGGAACAGCACGAAGGGCCCGTACGTGCCGGGGTGCGGCCCCGAGGAGAACGGGGCGACCTGCAGCGTCACGTTGGGCAGCTTCGTGGCGTCGAGCAGTTTGTCGATCTGCGCGCGCATCACCTCCGGGCCGCCCACCGGGCGGCGCAGCACGGTCTCGTCCATGACGACCCACAACCGGGGCGCGTCCTCACGGGTGAGCAGTCCCTGGCGTTGCAGACGCAGGTCGACGTGGCGCTCGATGTCCTCCGGCCGGGTCTGGCCGATGGCCCCGGACCTCAGCACTCCGCGCGCGTAGTCCTCGGTCTGCAACAGGCCGGGGACGAAGTGCGGTTCGTACTGGCGGATCAGGGCGGCCGCGCCCTCGAGGCTCACGTGCATCGAGAACCAGCCGGGCAGCACGTCGTGGAAACGCTGCCACCAGCCGGGTTTGTTGGCTTCCTCGGCGAGCTGGACGAAGCCCTCGGCCTCCGCGTCGGTGACGCCGTAGGCCTTCAGCAGCAGCTGGAGGTACGGGATCTTGAGGGAGACCTCGGCCATCTCCATACGGCGGACCGTGGCGGGTGCGACGCGGAGGATACGGGCGGCTTCCTCGCGCTTGAGCCCGGCGCGTTCCCGCAGGTCCAGCAGGCGCCGACCGAGGACGACCTGTCCCACCGTCGGCGCGGACCGCGGTTCGCTCACGCTCCACCTCCACGAAGAGCCGACCGACGGGTCACTTGGCCCGGCCGACCGGTCACGAAAGACTCCCGACAGCCCTGCGGCGCCACGCGAAGACCCGAATCGAAGATGCGTACGAATAAATACGGATCTCCGGTGATCCCAACTGGCGCCGCTCGATGTGCTGTTGCGAGCAGTGTGCCACGGCGCTTCACCGCGTCACACAGCACTCTGCATTTTTCAGAGTGACACTTGCCAAGTGTTCACGGCGGGGCGATAGTGGCAAGCGTGATTCCGTCCGCGCCCTTAGGAACAGACGCCGCCGCAGGCCACCCCCAGGGTCTCGGTGCTGGTGGGGGTATCCCCACTCGAGCGCATTCGAGCGTGGGGGAGGCCGGCCCCGACCGGGCCGCCGCCGAGCGCCGGTTCCGGTTCGAACTGGCCGCACACCCGGGTTCCCCGGCGCAGGCCAGACGCCTGGCACGGGCCCGGCTGACGGGCTGGTCGGTGTGCGAGGACACCTGCGACACGGCTGCCCTCGTCATATCCGAGCTGGTCACCAACGCCATCGTGCACACCGCGAGCGGCGTGGTCGTCTGCGAGCTGTACGACGGCGGCGACCTCGTGCGCATAGCCGTACGCGACGAGGGCTGCGCGCCCGGTGAACCGCACCCCTCGCCGCAGCGGCCCGACGAGGAACACGGGCGGGGCCTGTTTCTCGTCGACGCCCTCTGTCACTCCTGGGGCGCCCAGGAACACGGCCCCGGCCTGCTGGTCTGGGCGGACCTGCCCCGGCAGGCCTCCCCCGAGGACTCCGCGGAACCGGCTTCCTGCGGACATCCCGCCGAGCGGTGTCAGGACGCCGCCGCCGAACCGGCCCCCGCGCCCCGTGCCGACCTCGGCTGGGGCGCCCGCCCGAAGCCGGGCCCGGCCGACGGCTCGGACGACGAGGGCGAGACCCCCGCCGAGCAGGGCGATCACGGCGACGCGGTGCACGGTGGCCCCGGGCCCGTCGAGCAGGCCCCCAGGGCGCACCCCGCGGAAACCCACCCGTCCGGCCACACGCACCGGCCCCACCACACCGCCGCCGACGGCCGGGGCGACCCCCGGTCGAGCGGCCCCCTCGGCCGGCCCCCGCGTCTGTCCGACGGCCCTCTGTCCCGCGTGGCGCCGCAGTGGCACCGCGGCCCGGGAACCGGCGGGCCCTCGACCCCGGCCGACCACGCCGACCGCACCGACCACGCCCTCGACAGGACGAGCGGGGTGCCCGCCCGGCGCCCGCACCCCGGCACGGGGCCACCGGTCTTCACCCCGCGCGACCGGGACACTGCGTGAGGGCCGCCCCCGGCCGGATCGGGGTGCTCACCCTGGACACGCTGGTCCGTCTGGGGCGCGGCCCCGGCGGCGACACCCCGCGGGCCACGCACCGGCTCGCGGTTCCCGAGGGCATGACCGCCCCGCTGGGCTGCGACGCCGTCGCCGTACCGGCGCGGCTGGGCCCACTGGTCATGCCCCGCCTGCCGCGCGTGGGCTGCGTGTACGCCGACACGGCGCACTGGTGGTGGCTGGTTCCGTCGGACTCCGACTACGCACTGGAGTGGCCCGCCCCCGCGCAGTACACCACGGGTGCGATCGTGCCGGACTCCGCGCAGGTGCCCGGCCTCATCCACCGGCCGGACGGCACGCTCCCGTACACCCCGCCCATCCCCCTCTACCTGGCCCTGTGCCTCCTCACGGACACACCGCCCACCTGGTCCCGGCCGATCAGCGCGTGACCGCGCGCGCCCGCGCGCCCAGTACCCACCCCCGATCGACACCTACCGTCGTCGACGGCCCCGGGCGCACGCCCGCGCGCGGCGCCCGAGCCCGTCCCGCGCCCTGCCCTCCCGCAGTCCCGCCCGCGATAGTGGCCATCCGTCCACGATCGGGGGAGGCCGAGGGTGCGGAAAGTGCCGGAACAGAAGGGTCCTGACGAACGCGACGTCTCGGAGTCGGAGCGCCTGCTCTTCGGAGGCCCGCTCCGCTACGACATGGGCTGGAACCAGCACCGGGACGCCTTCCTGGAGCTGAACTTCCGGGCCATGGTGACCCGGCTGCCCTCCCTCCTCACCGCCAGTCTCCGGCTGGCCCGCGAGGCCGACCCGCGCGCGGCCCGGATCGTGGTGGCGGCCGAGCTGGGCCGGGGCGTGGCGCAGGCGGTGAGCCTGCTCGCGGTGAACACCGTGCTGGGCCGGCTGATCGCCGGCGGCCCGATCGAGGACCGGCTGCGCGGCGCGGCTCCCGCGCTGGCCGTCGTGGCCGCCGTCCTGCTCGTCGCGGTGGTGCTGCGGGCCGCGTCGACGTACGCCACCGGGCGCCTGGAGCCCAAGGTGGAGCGGGTGGCGACCGAGCGGTACCTGGAGCGGGCGGCCGCCGTGGAACTGGCCGCGATCGAGGACCACGCCTTCCACAAGCTGCTGGACACCGCGCAGTACGGCGCCCGGTCCAGCCGGTACATGATCAGTCACGCCACGCGCGTGGTGAACGCGATGATCTCGCTGATCGCTGCGGCCGGCGTGCTGACCGTCCTGCATCCGCTGCTGCTGCCGCTGCTGGCCACGATGACGCTGCCGAGCGCCTGGAGCGCCCTGACGAACGCGCGGCGCCGGTACGAGTCCTTCCACACGTGGGTGCAGCACGCGCGCGCGGGTCATCTGCTCGCGGGTCTGCTCACCGAGCCGGCGGCGGCGCCAGAGATCCGTGTCCACGGAGTCGGCCCGTTCCTGCTGCGGCACTTCCGGGCGATGTCGGAGACCGCGGAGGCGGAGCAGGCCCGCCTGGCCGGGCTCGCCGCCCGCACCGGCCTGTTCGCGGCGGCCTGGACGGGCCTTGCGACACTGGCGACGTACGCCACGCTCGGCGGGCTGCTGCTCACCGGGACGATGGCACTGGCGGTGGCCGGTACGGCCGTCATCGCGATCCGCAGTGGTTCGGCGAGCCTGAACACGCTGGTCGTGGAGGTCAACCAGCTCCACGAGGAGGCGCTGTTCGTGGGCGATCTGCAACGCCTGTACGTCGAGGCGGCCGAACGGGCGATCCCGGAGGGCGGCTGCGCCCTGCCGGAGGATCCGCGGGAGATCCGGTTCGAGAACGTCTCCTTCGGCTATCCGGGCGAGTCGGCCCGGCCCGCCCTCGACGACGTGACGCTCACCCTGCCGCTGGGCCGGATCATCGCGCTCGTCGGGGAGAACGGTTCCGGCAAGACGACCCTGGTGAAGCTGCTGGCGGGGCTGTACCGGCCGGACCGGGGGCGGATCCTGTGGGACGGCGTGGACGCGGCGGACGCCGACCGGCACCTGCTGGCCGAGCGCATCGCGATGGTGGCGCAGGACTTCAAACGGTGGCCGTTCACGGCCCGGGTCAACGTGGCCGTGGGCCGGTCATCGGCGCCGCTGACCGAGGAGCGGCTGGCCGGCGCGGTCGGTGAGGCGGGCGCCGAGGAGGTGGTCGCGGATCTGCCGCGCGGCCTGGACACACTGCTGGCCCGCAACTTCAGCGGCGGGCACGAGCTGTCCGGCGGTCAGTGGCAGCGGCTGGGCATCGCGCGGGCGGCGTACCGGCGTGGGCGCATCCTGATCGTGGACGAGCCGACGGCGGCCCTGGACGCGCGGGCCGAGCTGGAGGTCTTCGAGAAGATCCGCGCGCTGGCCGACGGCGGCCAGACGGTCGTACTGATCACGCACCGGCTGGCGTCGGTCCGGCACGCCGACCTGGTGCACGTCCTGGACGAGGGCCGGCTCGTGGAGTCCGGCACCCCGGACGAGCTGCTGGCCGAAGGTGGGGTCTACGCGGAGCTGTACGCGCTTCAGGCGGGGCAGTTCACGAGCCCGCCGACGGGCAGGGTGCACGCCTCGAAAGCGGGCTGACCGCTGCGTCAGTCGGTGGCCTCGCCGCCCCGCACGACCACCAGGAACGTGTCGGTCGCGAGGTCCATGACAACCTCGGCGGCCAGTCCCTCCATGCGCCGCGCCTGTGCGAACTCCTCCGCGGGCCACGACCCACGCGGCCCGCCCGCGGGAAAGCGTTCGAGCACTGTTCGCCCGTTCACCATCTCGCACCTCCGATAAGCGTTGTACCTGTAGGAGTTAACGCTGTTCGGGGGCGGAACGCCTCGGCCAGTGACGTGACTGAGACGTAGTTGACACAAGTTCAACGCAGAGTGTGAGTATCCGGTCACCTTCTGAACGCGCCGACTACGGTCCGCGTCAGAATTCGTACTCGTCGTGATAGCGGATGCGCTCACTACCGGCCGGGGCGCCGAGGCCCGACGCCCTCCCCTTGGGCTCCTCCCACTCCTCCTGGCGCCCGAGGGCCGTCAGGTCGAGCAGGCTGGTGGTCGAGCCGAGCCCGTCGAGCCCGCGCTCGTACGTCGAGTAGGTGTGGAAGACGCGGTCGCCGTCCCGCAGGAAGCAGCTGAGGCCCGGCCGCTCCACGAGTTGCCCGGATTGTTCCAAGGTGACCTCGAAGTCCCGGTTGAAGTCGTTGTCGTACGAGGAGTACCAGGGCAGCGTCCAGCCCATGCGCGCCTTGAACGGCAGGATCCTCGGGAAGGGCGCCCGGGAGACCACGGCGAACGACGTGCCGCGCGCCTTCAGATGGGCGAGGTGGCCGATCTGGTCGAGGAAGGCGGAACAGCTGCGGCAGCCGGCCTCCCATTCGGGCGCGAACATGAAGTGGTGGACGACGAGTTGGTGGCGCCCCTCGAAGAGGTCCAGGAGGCTCGCCTTGCCGTCGCCGCCGTCGAAGACGTACTCCTCGGCGATCTCGACCATCGGCAGTCGGCGTCGCTCGGCGTTGAGCGCGTCACGCGCGCGTGTCACCACCTTCTCCTTGACCAGCAGTTCCTCGCGCGCGGCGTGCCATTCCTCGCGCGAGACGATCTCCGGAAGCGACATGGGCCCCTCCTGTTGCAGCGGTCCGTTCCGGGTGGTGACCTGTGCCGTCGGCGGAACTCATCGCCGCCCCGCGAACTTTTTCCTTTCCGGGTTCTTCGGGTTCCGGGCTCCTCAGGTGTCGTACTCCTGGATGCGCCGGCCGTGGCCGCGGTCCACGAGGGCGGGCAGGCGCTCGGCCAACTCCTCGACGACCGCCAGGAGGTCGAGGGTGAGCAGCTCGCGGTCGCGCATGAGGATCCGTCCGTCGACGATCGTGGTGCGTACGTCGGAGGAGCGGGCGCTGTGGACGAGGGTCGCGGCGAGGTCGTGCACGGGCTGGGTGTGCGGCCCGGTGAGGTCGACGAGGACGATGTCGGCGCGCCGGCCGGGGGCGATACGGCCGATGCGATCCCCCAGGCCGACGGTCCGGGCGCTCTGCACGGTGGCGTGGTGCAGGGCCTGACGGGAGGTCAGCCAGCGGGGGTCGGCCTCGGTGGACTTCTGGACGAGCGCGGTGAGAGCCATCGACTCCCAGACGTCGAGGGAGTTGTTGGAGGCGGCACCGTCCGTGGCGAGTCCGACGGGCACGCCGATCTCGCGCAGCGCCCGGATGGGAGTCGTCGTGGGCCAGGCGAACTTGAGGTAGCCGCGGGGCGCGCTCGCCACGGCCGTACGGCCACGCGCGCGTGCGAGGACGGGAAGGTCTCGTTCCAGGATGCCGGTGCCGTGGGCGAGGAGGACGTCGGTGTCGAGGATGCCGGTGCGTTCCAGTACCTCGATCGGGGTGACCCCGTGCCGGGCGAGTCCGGCGTCCGTCTGGGCGCGGTTCTCGGCGGCGTGCAGATGGACGGGCAGGCCGTGGTCGCGGGCGAGTTCGGCGGTCGCGGCGAGGTCGGCGTCGGTGACCGTGTAGGGAGCGTGCGGCGCGAGGGCGGTGGTGATGCGGCCGTCGGCACCGCCACGGTGCCGCAGCGCGAACTCCAGCGAGGCCTCGCGGCCCGGGACGCCCTGCGAGGAGAAGTAGGCCTGCCCCAGATGGGCGCGCATGCCGCATTCCTCGACGACGGCGGCGACCGTGTCCATGTGGAAGTAGTGGTCGGCGAAGCAGGTGACGCCGCCGCGGATCATCTCGGCGCAGGCGAGGCGGGCACCCAGTTCGACGTCCCGCTCGGTGAGGTTGGACTCGACGGGCCAGATGACGTCGTTGAACCACTCCTCGGTGGGCAGGTCCTCGGCGAGGCCGCGCAGGGCGACCATCGGCGCGTGCGTGTGGCAGTTGACCAGCCCAGGCATCGCGACCTGGCCGCGGGCGTCGATCCGTTGGACGGCCGCGATCCCCGCCGCGTCGGCGGCGGTGGTGACGGCGTCGACCACCCCGTCCCGCACGACGACGGCGGCGTCCTCGCGGAAGGCGATCCGCTCCCGGTCGTCGTGCACGAGGACGGTGCAGTGGGTGATGACGAGATCGGCGGGGTCGTCCCGTCCGGGGGACGTCTGGGAGGACATCGGAGGGGGCGTCATCGCGTCAACGTACGACGCCGTGGTCCCGTCGCGTGAGCCTGGGCGCGCAGGGTGTCCGGAACCTTTCGCCCGGCCCCACCCGCAGCCTCCGTGAGGACCGCTGGTCACACCGCGACGGCGTGACCTGTGACGGCGGTCGGCAGTCCCACCCGCTCGCGATGGGCGGCCAGTTCGCCGAGGAGTTCGGTGAGCCGGTCGCTGTGACGGCGGTCGAGCCGGCCGGTGTCGTCGAGGTGGACGGCGGCTGCGGTGGCCGTGTCGACAAGTCGTTCGAGGAGGGCGGCGACCTCGTCGGTGCCCTCGGTGTGCCGGGCGAGGGCGGGCAGTTCGGCGGCCGAGAGGGCGATGGCGGCACGGGCCTCGGAGAGCGCCCGGTAGGCGTCGCGGCGCAGCGTCCAGCGGGCGGCGCGGTCGTCGGAGCCGTCCAGTACGTGCACGAGGTAGGCGTGCGCGGCGCCCGCGGCTGACGCGAGCCGGGCGCGCACGTGCCCGCCGCGCTCCCCCGGCATCGGCAGATGCCCGACGATCAGCACGAGCGCACAGGCCAGCAGCGTCTCGCCGATCCGCCCGACGGAGGCCTGGGGTTCCCCGCCGACCATGACGAGCGACAGGACGAGGACGGTGACGACGGCGGTCTGGGCGGCGAAGTGCCGGGTGGAGACGGGTATCAGCGCCCCGCAGACCGCGACCAGTGCCACCAGCCCCTGCGGGTGGGGCAGCACGGCGGCGAACCCGGCGAACAGCAACGCCCCGAGGACCGTCCCCGCGGCCCGGCACAGCACGCGCGAGACCAGCGGCCCGAGGTCGGGCTTCACCAGGAAGACGGCGGTGGCGGGCAGCCAGTACCAGTGCGTGTGCTGCCCGTACCAGTGGGAGTGGTGCAGTGCCTGGGCGATGGCGGCGCTGGCGCCGAAGCAGAGGGCGACCCGCAGCCCGTACTCCCGCCCACCGGCGCCGAACGCGGTCCGCAGCAGGTCACGGGCGCCGCGTCGGCGTGTGTGCAGGTCGGAACCGCTCCCCTGGTCGAAGGCGTGGGCGGCCTGGAGCAGGGCGTCGTCGAGGGCGCGCAGCGCGGGCGCGGACCGGGCGGGCGCGGGCAGCGGCCCGGTGGCCGCGCTCTCCCGTACGGCGGCGGCGAGTCGCCGGGGTCCTTCGGCGGCCCGGCCGGTGAGGGGTTCACCGGCCCAGGCGAGGGCGGTGGCGGCCTCGGCCAGGGGCAGGGCGGCGGCGTACTGGGCGTGCAGCCGGCGTTCGGCCGCGGAGCTGGCGTAGCGCCGCAGCCGGGGCCCGGCGAGGGCGTCCTGGGCGTGGTCGAGAGCGGCGGTGAGGGCGGCGCGGCGAGCGGTGGCGTGCTCGGTGCCCGTGGCGTCCAGGAGGGCGGCGACGGCCTCGTAGACGGCGGCCACGGCCGCCCGCTCCCCGTCGAAGCGGAAGTCTCCGGCCAGCGCGCCGGGGGTGGGCAGCGCGAGCCGCAGCACGATCAGCCATCCGGCGCCGGTGAGGAAGGCGAGGGCCCGCGCCCAGCCGCTGTCGGGCAGCGGCATCCCGGCGCCGATGGCCGCCGCGACGAGGAGTTGGGTCCCGCCCCCGGAGGCGACGGGCCCGATGGCGCTCATCCCGCCGGCCAGGAGGCCCAGCGCGGTGAGGACGAGTGTCAGCGCGACCGCGCCGACGTGGTCCCCGGCGTACGTCCCGACGAGGACTCCGGCCGCTCCGGCGAGCGCGGGCGCCCCGAGTCGCCGGACCGCGGTGCGCCGGCTGCCGGGCCGGTCGTTGATCCCGGCGAGCATGGCGGCGATGGCGGCGACGACCCCGAGGGAGGTGTGGCCCGCGAGGACGGCGGTGAGCAGCAGCGGCCCCGCGGCGAGCGCGCCGCGCACGACGGCGCTCCATGGGACGGGCCCCCGCTGGGCGCGCAGCGCGTGCGCGAGCCAGGGCGGCAGGGCGGGGAGTGTGCGAACGGCAACGGCGGAACGCGGGGACACAAAGCTCCGTTCGGACGAGGGCGGGGGTGTGCCATCGGGCGACGGTGGCCGGGGCTGGTGCTCGGGCTGTGTCTCCACGGTACGGGGCGATCTTGGAGAAGGTGGGACGGTCGCGTTTCGGGAAGGTGACACCTGGCCCGGATCCGGGGTTCTTTATGAACGCAACTGCTGGGGCGGCCTCCGCGGGAGCCGCGACCTCTCACGCGCGCGTGGCTTCGGCCGCCGCCACCGTCTCCTCGAAGAGGACACGGGCCCGGTCGAGCGCCTCCGGGACGCTGTCGTGGGCGATCTGGGCGACAAGGGCGTCCACGTCTCGCAGCCCGGCCCGCTCCAGCAGCCGCTTCTCGTTGGTCACCCACTCCCCGCGCGCGGCAAGGACGGCGTGTCCGGCCTGGGTGGCGGCGACGGCCAGAGCACCCGCAGCCTCCGTGCGGCGGTCCCGGTCCGCGTGGTGGGCGGCCGCGTAGGCGAGAGTGGCGTTCGCCGTGCCGTACCAGCGGTCGCACGCCGTCCGGCGGAGCCTGTCGGGGTACGCGGCCGGGCGCGGCAGCTCTCCGTGCAGTACGCGGTTGATCGCCAGCTCGGCGACGACCAGGTAGCTCGGGATGCCCGCGAGGTGGAACAGCAGCGGCTCCACGCGGAACCGGCCCCGCTCCGCGTCCGCCAGTTCGTGGGTGACGACGTCCAGGTCGCGGTAGTGGACGTCGACGCGCCGTCCGTCGATCGTCAGCCAGGCTCCGCCGTTGAAGACGCCGCCGCCCCACGCGCCGATCTCGGACACCTCGCCCTCCCAGCCGACGGCCCTGAGGTCGGCCGGGTCGAAGGCGCCCCGGTAGTAGACGGCAAGGTCCCAGTCGCTGTCGGGGCGGTGGGTGCCCTGCGCGCGGGAGCCGCCGAGGGCGACGGCGCGGACGCCGGGGAGGGCGGCGAGGCGGTCGGTGGTGGTACGGAGGAAGGCTGCGTCCATCAGAAGTCCCAGATGTTGCGGTGGCGATGGCGGGTCGGCGGGTGGACCAGGTCCTCGGCGACGTCGAGGAGGGCGCCTGGGGGGGCCGCTCGCAGACGGTTGCGGGCGGTCGTACGGAAGACGGCCAGGGCGGCGCGGGCACGCGACTCGTACGGGCCGTCGACTCCCGCGTTCAGGGAGCGCGGGTACGTGTGGGCGGTGAAGGCGCACCGGACGGGGACGGGACGCGGGCGGCGGCCCTCGCGCGGCGCGCGGGCCGACTCCTGGGTGGTGACACGCAGTTGGACGAGGCGGTGCCCGGAGCGCAGACCGGCCCAGCGGGTCGACCAGGGGGCCGGGTGGTGGTTGCGGTGTCGGGGGCGGATGTGGTGGACGGTGCGGGACATGGCAGACCTCCGGGGGCCCGCCGGGATTTCCGGCGCAGCCCGCTAGAAGTCCGCCGCCGTGAAACGGCCCAGATGCTTGGTGCGCATGGGAGGAAGGGTGCCTCCGCGGCCCGCGCCCGTCCAGCGGTTAATCGCGGCGGGGGCGGGACGGGGGCGATTGTCAGTGGGGCGCGTTTCAATGGGAGGTGTCGTCACAGAGCGTCACGACAGAAGGGTTACGGGGGATGGGGACTGTGAGGTTCGCGGAGGACGAGCGGCGGTACGTGTCGCTGGCCGGACTGAGGATGCGGGGGTGGACGGGAGCGCTGGTGCACCGGCTCCTGGGCCCTCCGGACCGGCTCAGCGTGGATCCCCGGGTGCGGGCCGCGCCGTATGTCCGCCTGTACCGCGTGGAGCGGGTGGAGGTGGCAGAGCGCGGCGAGGCGTTCCTGCGGGGGCATACGCGGCGGACAGGCGGCGCGGCACCGGGCCGAGGTCCGGACGGTCCGGACATCCCCGGTACCCCGGATGTCGCTGGTGTCCCGGAGGGAGAGGGGCCGTGAGTCGGTCAGTCCCGGCCCGCGCTCCAGGTCCGCCGCTTCGGCACCGGCTTCGCCAGGCTGCCCGCCCGGCTCGTCCGCAGGCCCATCGTCACGAGTGCCTCCGCCAGCTTCACCGCTGCGGCCACCCCGTCGACGACGGGGAGGCCCAGCTTCTCCCCCACCGTGCGCTGGAGTCCCGTCATCCCGGCGCAGCCGAGGAGGAGTACTTCGGCGCCCGCGTCCCGGGCCCGTTCGGCCGCGGCGAGGAAGGCGGCCTCCGTGCGGTCGGCGTCGCCGAGGTCGAGGACACCGAGGCCGGTGCCGACGACCGCGGCGCAGTTGCGGCCCACGCCGGCCAGTTCCAGGCTGTCCTCGATCTGGCCGCAGGACCGCTCCAGGGTGGTGACCACGCCGTAGCGGCGCCCGAGCAGACAGGCCAGGTGGGCGGCGGCCTCCGTGATGTCGACGACCGGTACGTCGACCAGTTCCCGTACGCCCTCGCGGCCGTGCTCCCCGAACCCGGCCATGACGACGGCGTCGTACGGCGGTCCGTCGTAGGTGCGCAGGGTGTCGAGGACGGCAGCGGCCGAGAGGTAGCTGTCCAGCCAGCCCTCCGCGGACTCGGGGCCCCACGCGGGAGTCAGGCCGGTCACGGTGGTGCCCGAGCCTGCGGCGGCACGGGCACCTCGTACGATCTCCGCGGTCATCTCCTGCGTGGTGTTGCAGTTGGTGACGACGATCCGCACGCTTCTCAGACCTCCACGGGCTTGTCGGGGGCGGCCGCCGGGGTGGCGTTCCGCTCGCTGCGGCACAGCAGCACGTACAGACCGGCCGCGAGCGCGGTGCCGATGAACCAGGAGTACGGCGCCACGTCGCTGAAGGGCTTCACCAGCGCGAGCACCGCCGCGACTCCCGCGGAGGGAAGGAACGCCCACAGCGCCTTCGGGTTGACGCCCCCGCGGTAGTAGTAACGGGACCCCGGGCGGGCGTCGAACAGCTCGTCCACGTCCACCCGGCCGCGCTTGACCCAGTAGTAGTCGACCATGATCACGCCGAACAGGGGGCCGAGGAAGGCGCCGAGGCCGCCGAGGAAGTAGTTGACGACGGTGGGGTTGGAGAACAGGTTCCAGGGGGTGACGACCAGCGCGGCGACCGTGCTGATCAGACCGCCGACCCGGAAGGTGATCTTCTGCGGCCAGACGTTGGCGAGGTCGTACGCCGGGGAGACGAAGTTGGCGACGATGTTGACGCCCATGGTGGCGACGGCGAAGGTCAGCGCGGCGACGACGAGCACCCAGGTGTTGCCGACCTTGGCGACGAGTTCCGCCGGATCGGTGATGGCCTCGCCGAAGACCTCCAGCGAGCCGGCGGTGACGATGACGGAGACGACCACGAAGGCGGTCGAGTTGATGGGCAGGCCCCAGAAATTGCCGCGCCGCACGGTCCTGTAGTCGGGCGCGAAGCGGGAGAAGTCGCAGAAGTTCAGCATCAGCGTGCCGTACGTGGCGAGGATCAGGCCGATCGCGCCGAACCACTGCCGCCACTGCTCGCCCACGGAGACGGGGTTCGGGGTGGAGGTGAGGGAGATCGTCCAGTCGGCCTCGGCGAGGACCCAGACGGCCAGCGCGATCATCACGAGCCAGATCGCGGGGCCGCAGAAGTCCTGGAACCTGCGCACCGACTCCATGCCCTGGGTGATGATCAGCGCCTGGATCAGCCAGAGCGAGAGGAAGGAGATCCAGCCGAGGGCGTCCAGTCCCAGGAAGGAGCTGTGCGTCCATGACTCCAGGCCCGGCCAGGCCGCCAGCAGCATCACGTTGACGGCGACGGAGGCGAGGTAGGTCTGGATGCCGTACCACATGATGGCGATCACGGCCCGGATGAGGGCGGGGATGTTGGCGCCCCACACCCCGAAGCTGATGCGGCTGACCACGGGGAAGGGCACGCCGTGGCGCTGGCCGATCTTCCCCATCCAGTTCATGCCGGCGTAGATGAGCACGAAGCCGACGAGGAGGGAGGTGAAGACCTGCCAGACGTTCATGCCGAGGACCAGCAGGCCGGCCGCGAAGGTGTAGTTGCCGAGGTTGTGGACGTCGGACATCCACAGGGCGAAGAGGTCGAAGACCTTCCAGTTGCGCTTGTCCGCGGGTGCGAGGTCTTCGTTGGTGAGTCGGGGATCGGGGACGAAGACTGGGGCGCCGGTGGCTTCGGCGCGGTCGGCGAGGGACACGGTGCCTCCTTGGGCAAGGGGACGGAGGAGGGCTGCGCGACCGGTGGGGGCCGCTCGACGCGTCGTTTGGTATACCAAACTGCGGTCATGGTCCCGCCGTCAAGCGTTCTGACCGATGTCCGCTCCGTTACGGCTCCGTAAAAGACCCCTGGCGTCGGCGAAAATGGCACCCATGAGCTCCCCGGCGAAGATCGAACCCCTCGGCGCGGTACGCGAACGCGTCCTGGCGACCCTGCGACAGGAGATCATCTCCGGCCTTCTGCGCCCCGGCGACCGGCTCGTCGAACGCGAGCTGGCCGAGCGGTTCGGCGTCTCCCGGGTCCCGGTCCGTGAGGCCATCCGCGCCTTGGTCGCCGAGGGCTTCGTCCTCTTCGAGACCCCGCGCAGGACCGTCGTCCGCCGGCTGAGCCCCACCGACGTCAAGGAACTCTTCGAACTCCGCGAGGCGTTGGAGGTCTACGCGGCCGGTCTCGCCGCGTCGCGGGCGACCCCGGAGGCCCTCGCCGAGCTGCGGGAGCTGCTCGACCAGGCGGCCGTGGCGACCCTCGCCCGGGACGCCGAGGCGATCACCGACATCAACACCCGCTTCCACGACCGCATCCTCGCCCTGGCCGGCAACAGCCTGCTGATCGCCGTCATGGAACCCGTCGACGGCCGGCTGCGCTGGCTCACGCGGCAGAACGAGGAGTGGCCCCAGCTCCTCACCGAACACCGCGGGCTGTACGAGGCGATCGCCTCCGGCGACCCCACCCGCGCCCGCACCCACGCCCTGCACCACGTACAGGCCAACTACCGCTCCACGGTGCGGCATCTCTTCGGGGACCAGCCCGGCCAGCCCGGCCAGCCGGACCATCCCGACCAGCCGTCCGCCTAGCCCCCCACCCCTCGGGCACAGCCCGGCGCGGCCCGGCCGGTCAGCGCAGTCCCGCCGCCGTCGCCGCCGTGCGCAGCACCTCCCGCAGCATCTCCGGGGTGAGGCGCCCGGTGAAGGTGTTGCGCTGGCTGACATGGAAGCAGCCGAAGACGTCCAGGCCGTCGAGCGGTACCCGCACCCCGTGCGCGAAGGCCGGCCGGGGCCGGGGCACGGTCCAGCCGGCCTCGGCGAACGCGGGCAGCGTGGCCTGCCAGCCGAACGCCCCCAGCACGACGGCCGCCCGCAACGTGGGCCGCAGCAGCCGCAGCTCCTGGACCAGCCAGGGCCGACAGGTGTCCCGCTCCCGTGGCGTCGGCTTGTTCGCGGGCGGCGCGCAGTGCACGGGAGAGGTGACCCGCACCCCGGACAGGGCGAGACCGTCGTCGGCGGACACGGAGGTCGGCTGCGAGGCGAGCCCCAGGTCGTACAGCGCCTGGTACAGCACGTCCCCGGAACGGTCGCCCGTGAACATACGCCCCGTGCGATTCCCGCCGTGCGCGGCCGGAGCCAGCCCCACGATCAGCAACCGCGCATCGGGCGGACCGAACCCCGGCACCGGCCGCCCCCAGTACGTCCAGTCGGCGAAGGCCGCCCGCTTCGTACGGGCCACCTCCTCCCGCCACTCGACCAGCCTGGGGCAGGCCCGGCACCCCGCGACCCGCCGGTCCAGGGCGGGAAGGGGGTCCGGGTCCAGAGGTTCGTCGGGGTCCATGGGTCCACGGTAGGGCGGGGCGGCCTGACCACGGAATCAGACGGTCACGGTGTGCGGCGCACCAGCCTCGGCGGGTCCTTCACGGAGTCCCGTCGGGCCCAGGCGATGAGGCCCAGCGGGACCAGCAGGATGAGCGGTGTCGCCGCGTTCTGCCCGTCGAGGGCGACGATCGTCACGATGAACGCCCCCACCATGAGCGCCCCCAGTGACAGCGCGGCCACCGACCGGAGCACCGGGATCAGCAGGGCGACCGCGCCTGCCAGTTCCAGGACACCGATGGCGTACATGCCGGTGTCGCCCCAGCCCAGCTTGTCGAAGCCCTCGGCCGCCGACGGGTGGGCGATCAGCTTCGGCAGTGCGCTCGCGACCCCGTAGAAGAGGGCGAGCAGCACCTCCAGCCCGCGCAGCGCGATGCGGGCCCGCCGACGCCCGGCGGTCAGGGTCTCGGAACCGGCGGAACCGGCGGAGGGGGCGGCGGAGGGGAGGGGTGCCGTGATCTCGGGCATGGAGGTCTCCTGGGGGAAGCGGTCCGTCGTGCTGTCGGAGAGTCAGACCGCTCCCCCACCGTGAACTCATCGCACTCCGCCGCACTTCATCGCTTCACCGCCCGCACCCAGGTCCCGTCCCCCGTCAGATACCGGTCCACCCTCAGCCCCGCCTCCGCCAACGCCTCCTCGAACTGTTCCTTGGTGAGCGACCGGGAACGGAAGGTCTGGGTCCATATCGCGTCCGGGAACACATACTCCGCGCGCACCGAGTCGACGCCGTCGCCGACGGGTTCGGCCGACAGGATCCTGGTGGTGAAGCCGCTCGGGTCGACCCGCTCCCGGGGCAGATCGGTGTGGTAGTCCTCGCCCTCCCGCTGGATCAGCACATACCCGCCCTCCGCCACATGCCGGACGCAGGTGCGGAGCATGCCGCGCCGGACCTCCTGGTCCCCGGCGTGGACGAGGAACGACGCGAGCATCACCACGTCGAAGGTCTCGTCCAGGTCCAGGTCCTCGATGGGGCTGCACACCGTGCGCGCCCCTCGGACGCGGTCGAGCATGTCCGCGGACTCGTCCACCGCCGTGACCGTGAACCCGCGCTCCAGGAGCGGATGGGTCATGCGGCCGACGCCGCTGCCCAGCTCCAGGATGCGCGCGCCCGCGGGCACGGCGGCGGCGATGATGTCGGGTTCGTCGCGCACCGGAAGTCGGCTGTACAGCTCGACCGCGCAGCCGTCCGGGGTGATGGCGCCGGGCCCCGTTCCCTGGTATCCCTCTCGCATTTCAAGCCTCATACCCGCCCAACGGCCCCCACCTGTACGGCCGTTCCCCCACCCGGATGGTTCATTCGTCTGAGTGAAGACACTCTTTTCGAAGAACGTGTTCGGGCGCACTGAACGCGAGCAGCATCCCAGCCCCGGACTCCCGGCCCCCGTGGAGAACGTCCGAACCGAGGAGTACGTTTCAAGAAGGAGATGATCCCGATGCGTACGGGCAGTGAGCCGGTGACAGCACGCAGTGCACTGAGGATGCGGCTGTGGCTGAGTGTGTGGGGCCTGCTCTGGGCGATCTTCGGGACGGTCGCGTTCACGCTCGTGGGGCGTCCGGGATGGGCGATCGCCTGTGGGCTGCTGTGGCTTGTGATCACCGCCGACCTGTCGAGGATCCTCAAGCATCTGCGCCAGGGACCCCACTATCAGCCGGGCCCCGACATCCCGCCGTACCGGCCGCCGGACCGGCGCGGCCCCTGAGCGCGAGGCCTTCAGGACTCGAAGCGTGCCGCCTTCAGGTACTGCGGGTTCGGGTCCAGCGCGGCGGCCAGCCGGAAGTGCCGCTTGGCCTGGTCGGCGCGGCCCTGTCGCTCGTAGGTGCGGGCGAGCGCGAAGTGGGCGAACGCGTTGTCCGGCTCACGCTCCAGGACGATCGTGAACTCCAGCTCGGCGGGCCGCAGTTGCGCGGCGGCGAAGAAGGCACGCGCGCGCAGCAGCCGGGCGGCGGTGTTCTCGGGATACGCGGCGATGACACCGTCGAGCAGCTTCACCGCGCCCCGCGGGTCCCGTGCGGCGAGCAGTTGCTCGGCGGCACGGAAGTCGATGACATGCGTCTCCGGACTGCGTCCGGTCGAACCGCTGGTATCGGGCACGGAAAATTCCTTCCCTCACTCGGAGCGTTCAACGCGCGCGACGAGGGCCGCTATTCCTCGGACCTCGCTCCCGACCCCTCGGCTGTCCGCGCCCGGAGGACCAGGTCGGCCCACACATCCCTCACGCGTCGCTCCAGGTCGGCCAGCGGTACGTCGTTGTCGATGACGATGTCGGCGATCTGCCGGCGCTGCTCACGGGTCGCCTGTGCGGCCATCCGGGCGCGGGCGTCTTCCTCGGTCATGCCCCGCAGCCGGACGAGCCGGTCGAGCTGGGTGGCGGGGTCGGCGTCGACCACGACCACGAGGTCGTACAGGGGGGCGAGCCCGTTCTCGGTGAGGAGGGGGACGTCGTGGAGGACGACGGCGTCCTCGGGGGCGGCCGTCTCCAGTTCGCGGGAGCGGGCGCCGACCAGGGGGTGCACGATCGCGTTGAGCGCGGCCAGCCTGTCGGGGTCGGCGAAGACGATCGAGCCGAGTTTCGGGCGGTCGAGGCTGCCGTCCTCGGCGAGGACGCCCTCTCCGAACGTCTCGACGACCGCCGCGAGACCGGGCGTTCCCGGTGCGACGACCTCGCGCGCGATGCGGTCCGCGTCGATCAGTACGGCGCCGCACGCGGCGAGCAGCCGGGACACCTCACTCTTGCCGGCGCCGATGCCACCGGTCAGGCCCACCTTCAGCATGACGGCAAGCTTAGGGTCTGCCGCCGGCACAGCCCACGGCAGACCCCGGGCGGAGGCCGCTCAGCCCTCGCCCTCCCGCTCGGCCAGAAACTTCTCGAACTCCCGCCCGATCTCGTCGGCGGACGGGATGTCGACCGGCTCGGCGAGCATGTTGCCGCGGGTCTCGGCGCCCGCGGCGGCGTCGTACTGGTGCTCCAGGCCCTGGACGAGGGCGGTCAGCTCCTCGTCGCCCTCCTGGATCTGGCGGTCGATCTCGGTCTGCGTGCGGTGCGCGTCCGTGCGCAGGGCGTGCGCGATGCTCGGCAGGACGAGTCCGGTGGCGGCCGTGATGGCCTCCAGGACGGTCAGCGCGGCGTCCGGGTACGCGGAACGCGCGATGTAGTGCGGGACGTGCGCGGCGACGCCCAGGATGTCGTGTCCGGCCTCCATGAGGCGGTACTCGACGAGGGCCTCGGCGCTGCCGGGAACCTGAGCCTCCTCGAAGGGGCTGCGCTGGCCCGGGACGAGGTCGGTTCGGTTGCCGTGCGGGGTGAGGCCCACCGGGCGGGTGTGCGGGACGCCCATCGGAATGCCGTGGAAGTTCACCGACAGGCGCACGCCGAGGCGCTCCACGATCTGCTTCACGGCCACCGCGAACCGCTCCCACTCGACGTCCGGCTCGGGGCCGGACAGCAGCAGGAAGGGCGCTCCGGTGGCGTCCTGGACGAGCCGGACCTCGATGGTCGGCTCCTCGTACTCGGTCCACCGGTCGCGCTGGAAGGTCAGCAGCGGGCGGCGGGCGCGGTAGTCCACCAGTCGGTCGTGGTCGAAGCGGGCGACGACCTGGTGGGGCAGCGAGTCGAGCAGCCGGTCGACGATCTGGTCGCCGGTCTCACCCGCGTCGATGTATCCGTCGAAGTGGTAGAGCATGACAAGTCCGGCCGACTCCTGGGCGAGCGCCATGTCGACGACAGCCAGCCCCTTCGGCTCCCATGCGTACAAACCCTGCGGATCAAGCACTTGGACCGCTCCTCCTCGTGTTCGTACTGCACAACGCCCCGCGGGACGTGGGCATTCCCGGCCCACGCCCCTGATCAGTGACTTCGTGCGGCCCTCGCACGACGGCCGGGTCAGGAAGCCAGCACGCGCGCGTGGAGGGCGGTCACGGCCCGGCGTGCGGAGGTGAACGCGCCGTGCTGCCAGGCGTCGGTGTGGCGCCGCCGGTGAGGCCGACGTTCCGCAGAGACGTCCGCCGACTCGTTCCCGACCCGTACTGAGCCTGTGCCATGACTGGGCTCCCCTTTCGATCTTGAACGAAGACCGGGGAAGCGTCCCAGTGCCGGGTTACGGCCCGTCAGCTACTCGGGTATCCCGCACGTTTCCTACCGGGCGCATCTGCGGGGAAGCCGCTCACCACCGTCCGGACAGCACTGAGGGCCCGCACCTCGAAAGGTGCGGGCCCTCAGTCATGAGCTAGTGCTCAGTGGGCGTTCAGCTCTGCCCACCGGCCAGCTTCTCGCGGAGCGCGGCAAGCGCCTCGTCCGAAGCGAGGGCACCAGAGGTGTCCGCACCCTCGGAGGAGTACGAACCGCCACCGCCGCCACCGCTGCCACCGGACGCGGCCGGAGCGGCAGCCTCGCCACCCTCGGCCTCAGCGGCAGCGTCGGCCTCGCGGGACTTGATGACCTGCTGCTGGTGCTGCTCGAAGCGCTGCTGCGCCTCGGCGTACTGGGTCTCCCACACCTCACGCTGGGACTCGAAGCCCTCGAGCCAGTCGTTGGTCTCGGGGTCGAAGCCCTCGGGGTAGATGTAGTTGCCCTGGTCGTCGTACGACGCGGCCATGCCGTACAGGGTCGGGTCGAACTCGACCGAAGCCGGGTCGGCACCGAAGGCCTCGTTGGCCTGCTTCAGCGAGAGGCTGATGCGACGGCGCTCGAGGTCGATGTCGATGACCTTGACGAAGATCTCGTCGTTGACCTGGACGACCTGCTCCGGGATCTCCACGTGGCGCTCGGCCAGCTCGGAGATGTGGACCAGACCCTCGATGCCCTCGTCCACGCGGACGAACGCACCGAACGGCACCAGCTTCGTGACCTTGCCGGGCACGACCTGGCCGATCTGGTGGGTGCGGGCGAACTGCTGCCACGGGTCTTCCTGGGTCGCCTTCAGCGACAGGGAGACACGCTCGCGGTCCATGTCCACGTCGAGAACCTCGACGGTGACTTCCTGGCCGACCTCGACAACCTCGGAGGGGTGGTCGATGTGCTTCCAGGAGAGCTCGGAGACGTGCACCAGACCGTCGACGCCACCCAGGTCCACGAAGGCACCGAAGTTGACGATCGAGGACACGACGCCGGAGCGGACCTGACCCTTCTGGAGGGTGGTGAGGAACGTCTGGCGCACCTCGGACTGGGTCTGCTCCAGCCAGGCACGGCGGGACAGGACCACGTTGTTGCGGTTCTTGTCCAGCTCGATGATCTTGGCCTCGAGCTCCTTGCCCACGTAGGGCTGGAGGTCGCGGACACGGCGCATCTCGACGAGGGAAGCCGGCAGGAAGCCACGGAGGCCGATGTCGAGGATGAGACCACCCTTGACGACCTCGATGACGGTACCGGTGACGATGCCGTCCTCTTCCTTGATCTTCTCGATGGTGCCCCAGGCACGCTCGTACTGAGCGCGCTTCTTCGAGAGGATCAGGCGGCCTTCCTTGTCCTCCTTCTGGAGAACGAGGGCTTCGATCTCGTCGCCGACGGCGACCACGTCGTTCGGGTCGACGTCGTGCTTGATCGAGAGCTCGCGGCTCGGGATGACACCTTCGGTCTTGTAACCGATGTCGAGCAGGACCTCGTCCCGGTCGACCTTCACGATGACGCCGTCGACGATGTCGCCGTCGTTGAAGTACTTGATCGTCTCGTCGATCGCGGCGAGGAAAGCTTCCTCGTTACCGATGTCGTTGACCGCAACCTGCGGGGTGGTGGCGGTGGTCTCGGTGCTGCTCGTCATGTGGGAAAGGGCTCCGGTACGGACAGAGAGTCGTAGGTACTGCTTACGCCGGGAGCCCGTTTCGCTCTGCAGAAGGCCGGACAGCCAAGGAAGCGCCTCACCGAAAACGGCTATGGCGCCTCGACAACCGAGGGGACATACATACAGATGCGAGCGCAACCTGCTACGTCTGAGGTGCGCAGGCCCGCAGCGCAACTTGTAGCATACGGGGGCAGCCGGGCAGGGTCAATGCGCGAAGGCGCACACCCGGGGCGGATCGCCCCAATCCCGGCACACAACCTCTCTTCCGAGGCCACGCAGGCCGCAGGAAGACCCTCTCGGGGACACCGTGACGGCGCCTCCCGAGGCGGGTTGGACGGAAGAGTACGACGAGGGAGCCGATCATCCAAGAGCCCGTATCGTCCGAGCCGGCGTTCGAGCCGGAGGCCACCCGCCGCGAGGCCGGCGTCGCGGAGAGCGCGCGCGCCAACCGTGGCTGGTGGGACCGCAACGCGGACGAGTACCAGATCGAGCACGGCACGTTCCTCGGCGACGACCGCTTCGTGTGGGGGCCCGAGGGCCTGGACGAGGTGGAGGCCGAGCTGCTCGGCCCGCCGGAGGACCTGAAGGGGAAGGCGGTCCTGGAGATCGGCGCCGGCGCGGCCCAGTGCGCGCGCTGGCTGGCCGCCCAGGGGGCCCGTCCGGTCGCCCTGGACGTCTCCCACCGTCAGCTCCAGCACGCGCTGCGGATCGGCGCGGCGTTCCCGCTGGTGTGCGCCGACGCGGCCGTCCTGCCGTTCGCGGACGGTTCCTTCGACCTGGCCTGCTCGGCGTACGGGGCGCTGCCCTTCGTCGCCGAGCCGGTGCTCGTGCTGAAGGAGGTGCGCCGGGTGCTGCGGCCGGGCGGGCGTTTCGTCTTCTCGGTGACCCATCCGATCCGCTGGGCCTTCCCGGACGAGCCGGGGCCCGAGGGCCTGTCCGTCGCCTCGTCGTACTTCGACCGCACGCCCTACGTCGAGCAGGACGACGAGGGCCGGGCGGTGTACGTCGAGCACCACCGGACGATCGGCGACCGGGTCCGTGACGTCGTGGCGGGGGGCTTCCGGCTGGTGGACCTGGTCGAGCCGGAGTGGCCGGTCTGGAACACGGCGGAGTGGGGCGGCTGGTCTCCGCTGCGCGGCGGCCTGATCCCGGGCACGGCGATCTTCGTCTGCGAGCGCGACTAGTCCGCCCATCGCATCTCCTTCCCTTCCTTTCCTTTCCTTGCACGCACGCGCGTATATGCGCGCGTGCGTGACCGCTTCTGCACGCGCGTGGCTGGGCGCTTCCCCTGGCGTACGACACTGGGTGGCGTGATCCGTTACGACGCCCTGGACGCCCTGCCCGTACGGGCCGCCCTGCCCGCGCTGCACGACGCCCTGGCCGGGCAGGGGACCGCCGTGCTGGCGGCGCCGCCCGGCACCGGGAAGACGACGCTGGTGCCCCTGGCGCTGGCCGGGCTGGTGGGCGAGGGGCCGGTGCGGCGGGTGGTCGTGGCGGAGCCGCGGCGGATCGCGGCGCGCGCGGCGGCCCGGCGGATGGCGTGGCTGCTCGGTGAGCGGACCGGTGAGAGCGTCGGGTACACCGTGCGCGGCGAGCGTGTCGTCGGGCGGCACACGCGCGTGGAGGTCGTCACCACAGGGGTGCTGCTCCAGCGTCTCCAGCGCGACCAGGAGCTGACCGGCGTCGACGTGGTGGTGCTGGACGAGTGCCACGAGCGGCACCTGGACGCGGACACGGCGGCTGCGTTCCTGTGGGACGTGCGCGAGACGCTCCGCCCCGAGCTGGGGCTGGTCGCCGCGTCGGCGACGACCGACACGGAGAGCTGGTCCCGGCTGCTGGGCGGTGCGCCGGTGGTCGAGGCCCACGGATCGTCGTACGACGTCGAGGTGGTCTGGGTGCCTCCGGTCCGGCCGGTACGGCCGTCGCACGGCATGTGGGTCGACCAGGCGCTGCTCGCGCATGTGGCGTCGGTGGTGCGGCGGGCGCTGGAGGAACGGTCGGGGGACGTGCTGTGCTTCCTGCCGGGGGTCGGGGAGATCGCGCGGGTCGCGGGGCGGCTCGGGGACCTGGACGGGGTGGACGTGCTCCAGGTGCACGGGCGGGCACCGGCGGCGGTGCAGGACGCGGTGCTGGCTCCCGGGGAGCGTCGCCGGGTGGTCCTGGCGACATCGGTCGCCGAGTCGTCGCTGACGGTGCCGGGCGTGCGGGTGGTCGTCGACTCGGGCCTGGCGCGCGAGCCGCGGGTGGATCACGCGCGCGGGCTGAGCGCGCTGACGACGGTGCGGGCGTCGGTCGCGGCGGGACGGCAGCGGGCCGGCCGGGCCGGGCGTGAGGCGCCGGGCGCGGTGTACCGGTGCTGGGCGGAGGCGGAGAACGCCCGCCTGCCGCGGTTCCCGTCGCCGGAGATCAAGGTGGCCGACCTGACGGCGTTCGCCCTCCAGGCGGCCTGCTGGGGCGATCCCGGGGCGTCCGGGCTGGCACTGCTGGACCCGCCGCCGGGCGGGGCGATGGCGGCGGCGGGCCGGCTGCTGAGGGCGGTCGGAGCGGTGGACGCGGCAGGCCGGGCCACGGAACGCGGGGTGCGGCTCACGCGGGCGGGGCTGCACCCCCGGCTGGGGCGGGCGCTGCTCGACGGCGCGACGCTGGTCGGGGCGGAGCGGGCCGCGGAGGTGGTCGCGCTGCTCAGCGAGGAGGCTCCGCGGGAGTACGGCGACGATCTCGCGGGGGCTCTGCGCGCCGCCCGGCGCGGCGGTGACGCGTACGCGGGTCGCTGGCGGACGGAGGTACGGCGGCTGCGGGCCGTGGCGGCGGAGTTCTCCGGCCCGGCCGAGGGGGCCGTCGCGGGTCCGTCCGCGCCGGCACGCGAGGACGGCCGGGTCGGTGTCGTCGCGGCCCTCGCCTTCCCGGAACGGGTCGCCAGGGCCGACGGCGGCTCGTATCTCATGGTGTCCGGAACGCGGGCCGAGATGCGGGACGGGTCGGCGCTGCGCGGTGCCCCGTGGATCGCGGTCGCCGTCGCCGACCGGCCGGTCGGCAAGGGGCACGCGCGCGTACAGCTCGCGGCGGTCGTCGACGAGGAGGTCGCCCGGTTCGCGGCCGGCACGCTGCTCGACACCCGCGAGGAGGTCCACTGGGCCGAGGGCGACGTGGTGGCGCGGCGGGTCGAGCGGCTCGGGGCCGTGGAGCTGGCGGCGCGGCCGCTGCGGGACGCCGACACCGGACTCGTACGGGAGGCGCTGCTCGAAGGGCTGCGGGAGGAGGGGCCGGGGCTGCTGCGGTGGTCGGCGGAGGCGCGGGGGCTGCGTCAGCGGCTGGCGTTCCTCAGGGCGCGTCTCGGGGAGCCGTGGCCGGACGTCTCCGACGCGGCGCTGCACGCGCGCGTGGACGAGTGGCTGGAGCCGGAGCTGAGCCGGGCCCGGCGGCGGGGCGACCTGGCGCGGATCGACGCCGGGAAGGCGCTCGCGCGGCTGCTGCCCTGGGCGTCCGGGGAGGCGGCGCGGCTGGACGAGCTGGCGCCGGAGCGGATCACGGTGCCGAGTGGGTCCGGAATCCGGATCGACTACGCCGACCCCGGACAGCCGGTGCTGGCGGTGAAGCTCCAGGAGATGTTCGGGCTCCAGGAGTCGCCGCGTGTGGCGGGGGTGCCGCTGCTGGTGCACCTGCTGTCCCCCGCGGGGCGGCCCGCGGCAGTGACCGCCGACCTCGCCTCCTTCTGGAAGGACGGCTACAAGGGCGTACGGGCGGAGCTGCGGGGCCGGTATCCCAAGCATCCGTGGCCGGAGGACCCGGCCGGGGCCGAGCCGACCCGGCACACCAACGCGCGGCTCAGGCGGTGACCGGTTCGGCGTCGGCGGCGGGGGTCGGCTCCGGGCCGGCGGGGCGTCGGCCGCGGGCCTCCACGTACAGCGAGAGGGCGAGGAGCAGGATGCCGAGGGCGAGGAAGCCCCAGGGCAGGTAGGACGTCATCAGCAGGACCAGGGTGCGGTTGGCGCCGACCAGGTCGACGGTGTGCTCGATGTAGTCCTCGCGCATCTTCACGTGGCCGGCGAAGGCCGTCACCTTGTCGCGGCCGCCGAGGAGGGTGCCGCCGCGCAGTTCCTCCTGGTGGATCTCCTCGCCGTAGACGGGTGCGCCGGTGACGGGTTCGACCCAGAACTTGCGGACGGTGGTGTACCAGCGGGTGGTGCCGGTCCCGGCGACGGTCTCGGGGGTGATCCCGGCGACGGGCATCGTCCTGGGCATGGGGACCTTGGTCCAGGGGATGGTCTGCTCGAAGTAGTAGACCTCCAGGCCGCGGAATCTCTCCGTGCCCTTGTAGTGGATGGGGGCGGTGACGCGGGCCTGTGCGTCGAAGTACTCGTAGTCGCGCTTCTCCGTGCGGAAGGGCCACTTGAACTCCAGGCCCTCGCGGCGGACGGGGGTGCCGTCGACCATCTCACCGGTGGCGTGGACGGGTTCCTGGGTGTGGGCGTCGAAGATGTAGCGCTCGGGGATGCGGGAGACCATCTTGCCGTCGGGCCCCTGGACGTAGGACAGGCCGTCCCAGACGACGACGTCGCGGCCCGCCGTCCGTTCGATCCTCTCCGACTCCTCCACGTTGCCCTTGAGGGTCTGCACGATGGTGACCTTGGGGACGGTGCGGGCGGTCATCGTGCCGTAGTCGAGGAGGGTGGCGTTCCGCGCCTCCAGGACCATGTCCTGGTAGGCGTTGGCGGGGACCTTGGCCAGGCGTGGGAAGGCGTACCAGCGCAGCAGCGGGGACAGCGCCGCGCAGAACACGGCGAGGGCGAGCAGGATCAGGCCGGCCTTGCGGCGCATGTCGGCCTCCCTCCCGGGCGGTTACGGGTGTGCGGGCACTGTCGTCAGCAGGGGTTTCGGGGAGGTCTCACCGGTCGGGGTGCCCAGGGCGGTGAGGGCGAGGACCAGGGCGAGCGCGACGGCGAGACCGGTCGCGGCGGCGATCAGGGCGCGCATTGCGAGGGCCTCCCGCGGAGGTCGGATGCTCCACCGGAACTGATGGATCGTCAGGTCCGGCACCGTAGCAACGGGCGGGCGAGATGAGAACAGGTCGCGCACCACCGACGGCGCCCCGCTCGCGGGGAGCGGGGCGCCGTCGGTGGTGAGGAGGTGGCACGGAGGCGGTGCGGACGTGGTGCCGAGGTGGGTTACGAGCCGGTCGTCGTCGACCCGGACGGGCTCGGGGAAGTGCTCTCCGAAGGGGTGCCGGAGGGGGTGTCGGACGGGGTCGGCGTGGGTGACGGGGCCGCTGTCACGGTCAGCTCGACCGTGAGGGTGGCGCCCCCCTCGGTCGTGACGCGCAGCAGGAACGTGCCGACGGTGTCGTCCGCGTACAGCTTCGGGAGCGTCAGCAGGCCGTTCTCGTCCGTGCGGAGGTCCGTCAGGGTGCGGACGGGATTGCCCGCGCCGTCCTTGAAGTAGGGGCCCTTGTCGTTCGCGGCCGGGTCACCGGCCGACTTCACGAGTGTGGCGGTGGCCGCGACCTTGTCCGCCACGGCGCCCTTGTAGGTGGCCTTCACCTCGACCCGGTCGGCGAACTCGCCGCCCGTGACGCAGGTCAGGGCGGCCGAACCGGTGCGGGCCAGGGCGTCGGCGGCACGCGCGGTGACCGTGGCCGAGTAGCTCACGGCAGCGACCGTACGGCCCACGACGGTGGCGCGGACCGTGAAGGCGCCGGTCTTCTCGCCCGCCCGGAGGGCGGGGGCCGTGGCGATACCCCGGCTGTCGGTGATGACCGCGGCCACGCGCTCGCCGCCCGTGAAGGTGGCGTCGGTGTCCCCGACGATCGTGAAGCGGACCCGGACCTTGGCCACGGCCGTGCCGGCCTTGGTCTCGGTGCGGGTGCTGATCCGGTCGCCGAACGCTTCGCCCGCCATGGCGGTGAGCTTCGCCGTGCCCGCGTCCTCCAGGTGGTGGACCGAGTCGGTCGGGGTCGTCGCGGGAGGCGTGGTGGCCGGCGGGGTGGTCGCCGGCGGGGGCGTGGCGGGAGGTGTGCTGGGCGGGGTCGTGCTGGGCGGGGTCGTCCGCGGCGGCGTGGGCGACGGGGACGGCGAGGTGGTCGTGCCGCCGCCGCTGTTCTCGTCGCTGCGGTTGTCCGGCAGGGTGCCGGTGCCGTCCGGGACCTCGTGCGTGCCCTTGCGGTAGTACTCCAGCCACGACACGACGGTGTTGTAGTAGTCCGTCGAGTTGTTGTAGCTCAGGATCGCGCTGCGCAGGCCGGCGTCGGTGGACATGTCCCAGCTGTAGCGGCACAGGTAGTGACCGGCGGCGAGCGCGGCGTCGTAGATGTTGTTCGGGTCCTTCGCGCCGTCGCCGTTCCCGTCACGGCCGGCCCACTCCCAGGTGGACGGGATGAACTGCATGGGGCCGACGGCGCGGTCGTGCGTGGTGTCGCCGTCGAAGGCGCCGTTGTCGGTGTCGCTGATGTTGGCGAAGCCGTTGCCGTCGAGGACCGGACCGAGGATCGCCGAGCGGGTCTTGCCCTCGGCGTCGACGTTGCCGCCGCGGGCGTGGCCGGACTCCACCTTGCCGATGGCGGCGAGGAGCTCCCAGGGCAGGTTGCAGCCGGGCTTGGATCCGGCGAGCGACGCCGCGGCCTTCTTGTAGGCGTCCAGGACGGTCGCGGGGATGCCGGCCTCCGTGGCGCCGGTGGCGGCCGGACCCGTGCCGGTGCTCTGGCTCGGCGCCGGGACGGGGCTGTTCAGCGGCGGCAGGTCGGTGTAGTACGGCGAGTTGCCGGTGGCACTCTCGTCGACGCCGGTCGCGGAGCCGGTGTCGGCGGACGGGGCGTCCGCGGCGGTCCGCCCGCCCGCGCCGTCGGCCGTGACGTCGGGTGCCTGGGAGGCGGCCAGAGCCGCGACCGCCAGTGCGGCCACGGTGGTGTTGACCGCACCCTTGCGCAGCCTGCTGCCGAAATGCGCCGACATGAAGTGAACCCCTCCCGTGGACACTCGAGCGCCCGTCTTCGCCTGTCTCGCCCGTCCCGTGGGACGCCCTGCGTCACTCGTCCCCTGAGGGACGATCAACCGGCCGCAAAAGGTGCTGTCACGGGCGGTTTGCGCCGATCTGTTCGGCTGTCCGACCACCATTCGTGCGGCGGCAGCCCAGGCGACCCTACGACAACTTCTTTGCGACCGGCACCCGTTCGAGCCCTCTGTTCACCACCCCGCCATGTGCCGTGGGGCGCCGGAAGCGTCCCGCATACTGGTCGGACCGTCGATGTTTCGAGCCGGCCGGTCCGGCAACACCCGTGCCGAGGAGCCTCGTTGCCGTTCACGCTGAGCCACGCGGCGGCCGTGCTGCCCGCCGTGCGCGCCGACGGTACCGGCCGCGGACGCCTGGTGCCGGCCGTCCTCGTCGCGGGGTCGTTCGCTCCCGACATGACCTACTACGCGGCGAGTGTCCTGTCCGGGGCGATGGAGTTCGGCGACGTCACGCACTCCTTCGCCGGTGTCCTCACCGTCGACGTGCTCCTGGCCTGGGCGCTGGTGGGGTTGTGGCTGCTGGTGCGCGAGCCGCTCGTGGCGCTGCTCCCACGGGCACGGCAGGGCCGTACGGCCGTCCTGACGCGCTGCGGGGCGCCACGCGCGCGTGTCCGGCCGTCCACGGTGGCGTGGTGGTACGCGTCCGCGGTCCTCGGCGCGCTGACGCACGTCGTCTGGGACGCCTTCACCCACCTCGACCGGTGGGGCATGCGGGTGTTCCCCGTCCTCGGCGAGACGATCGCGGGCTCACCGCTGTACTGGTACCTCCAGTACGGCGGTTCGGCCGTCGCGGCGGTGGTGATGGCCGCGTTCGTCACGCACGCACTGCGCCGGACCCCCGCCACCGAGCCGCTCGGCGTGCCGGTGCTGTCGGCGCGCGACCGCTGGTGGGCCGCGGGCCTGATCGGCGGCTGCGCCCTGACCGCGGCGGCCCGCCGGGTGCTCGGCTGGTGGGAGCACCGGGGACCGGGCGCCGAACCGTACGAACTGATCCCGACCCTGTGCTTCGGGGCGGGAGCGGGGCTGGTGCTGGGCGTCCTGCTGTACGCGGGCGGGGTGCGGGTGTGGCGGCGGGCGGGGGACGGTCTGCCGCAGCGGGACGAGGTGGGGGTCGGGTGAGCCGGGTCGCCCGGTTCAGCGCGCGCCGAAGCGGTCCGCGCCCGGTGTCGCGCTCGCCACGAAGACGGTGATACGGCGTCCCGCGCGCGCACCCCGCAGTCGGCGCAGGGCGCCGAGGGCGAGGGTCAGGTGGCCGCGGGCACGCTCGGCCCCGAGCCGCCAGGAGCCGTCCCGGCGGGTGACGTGGGCGACGGCCCGGCGCCGGAGACGTACGACCGGGTCGCGCAGTGCCGTGAGAGGGGTCCCGGGGACACGGGGCGTGCCCGCGCCGGGCGCGAGCGCGGGAAACGGTCGCCGGGACGACGTCCCGTCGGGGCCGGCCGACGTTTCGGCGCCGGCCGTGGCGTGCACGCGTGCGGGGGCCTTCCGGCGGTGAAGCAGGCGTATACCCATGGCCGCATCCTGGCGGGCGGGGACCCGCGAGGGCGCCTTCTCGGGGGCCACGCGAGTGAGGGCCCTTCGGGGGATGTACGGGGGGTGACGCAAGGAGGGCGAGTGACGGGTGCGTGACGGGGTGAGCGTCGGTGGCGCGGGGTGGTGGGGGCGGCGCGGGGTGGGGCGGCGCGGGCTCCGCGCGGGGTGAGGGAGGAAAGGGAAAGGGACCCCGCCTCTGTCGGCGGGGTCCCTTCGGGTCCGTTCGGCTTGGCCCCGGGGCTAGTGGGCTGCCGACTCCCAGTCGGGGCCCGCGCCCACCGAGACGTCCAGGGGGGCCCTCAGCTGAACCGCCCCCGCCATCTCGCGGCGGAGCAGCTCCTCCACGGCCGCCCGCTCGCCGGGAGCGATCTCCAGCACGATCTCGTCATGGACCTGGAGGAGCATGCGGGAGGTGAGCCCCGCCTTCCGCAGAGCAGCGTCGACCTTGAGCATGGCGATCTTGACGATGTCCGCCGCCGTGCCCTGGATCGGCGCGTTGAGGGCCATGCGCTCGGCCGCCTCACGGCGCTGACGGTTGTCGCTGTTGAGGTCGGGGAGGTAGCGGCGACGTCCGAAGAGCGTCGCCGTGTAGCCCGTCGCCCGTGCCTCCTCCACCGCCCGGCGCAGATAGTCCCGTACGCCGCCGAAGCGCTCGAAGTAGGCGTCCATCAGGGCGCGGGCCTCCCCCGCCTCGATGTTCAGCTGCTGGGACAGGCCGAACGCCGACAGGCCGTACGCCAGTCCGTACGACATCGCCTTGATCTTGCGGCGCATCTCCGCGTCCACGGCGTCCCGTTCGACGCCGAAGACCTGGGAGGCGGCCGTGGTGTGCAGGTCCTCGCCGGAGGTGAACGCCTCGATGAGGCCCTCGTCCTCGGAGAGGTGGGCCATCACCCGCAGTTCGATCTGGCTGTAGTCGGCCGTCATCAGGGATTCGAAGCCCTCACCGACGACGAACCCGCGACGGATGGCCCGGCCCTCGTCCGTGCGGACCGGGATGTTCTGGAGGTTCGGGTCCGTGGACGACAGGCGGCCGGTCGCCGCGACCGTCTGGTTGAAGGTCGTGTGGATACGGCCGTCGGCGGCGATCGTCTTGATCAGGCCCTCGACGGTGACGCGGAGCTTGGCCTGCTCACGGTGCCGGAGCATGATCACCGGCAGTTCGTTGTCCGTCTGGGCGGCGAGCCAGGCCAGGGCGTCGGCGTCCGTCGTGTAACCGGTCTTGGTCTTCTTCGTCTTCGGCAGGCCAAGCTCACCGAAGAGAACCTCCTGGAGCTGCTTGGGCGAGCCCAGGTTGAACTCGTGCCCGGCGGCGGCGTGCGCCTCCTTCACGGCCTGCTGGACGGCGCCCGCGAACATCTGCTCCATGGCCTCCAGGTGAGCCCGGTCGGCCGCGATGCCGTGCCGCTCCAGGCGGGCGAGGAGGGCGGAGGTGGGCAGCTCCATGTCCTGGAGGAGGTCCGCCGCGCCGACCTCTTCCAGCCGGCCCCGGAAAGCCTCGCCGAGGTCGAGGATCGCGCGGGCCTGCACCATCAGGGCGTCGGCCTCGGCGCTGTCGTCCGCGCCGAAGGCGAGCTGGCCGTCGGCCGCGGCCGACGGCGCCAGCTCCCGGCCCAGGTACTCCAGCGACAGCGCGTCCAGGTCGAAGGAGCGGCGGCCCGGCTTGACCAGGTAGGCGGCCAGGGCGGTGTCCATGGAGACACCGGCGACGCTCCAGCCGTGCTCGGCGAAGACCCGCATGGCGCCCTTGGCGTTGTGCAGGACCTTGGGGCGGTCCTCGGCGGCCAGCCAGGCGGCCCACGTGTTCTCGTCGGTCTCGTCCAGCTCCGACGGGTCGAACCAGGCGGCCGGTCCGCCCGCCGCGGCGAGCGCGACCTCGGCGACCGAGCCGGTGCCCAGGCCCCAGGTGTCCACGGTGGCCACGCCGAGGGGCTCGTCGCCGTGCTCGGTGAGCCAGCCGGTCAGCTCGCCCGTGCCCAGCACCGTGCCGTCCAGCGCCACGCCGGGCGCGACGACCGGGGCCGTCTCGGCCTCCTGGGCGCCCGGGTCGACGGCGAGCAGCCGCTCGCGCAGCGACGGGTTCCGGATCTCCAGGGTGTCCAGGATCATCGCCACGGCCGTGCGGTCGTACGGGGCGCGCTCGAGGTCGCGGACCGTGTTCGGCAGCTCGACGGTGCGGACCATCTCCGTCAGGCGGCGGTTGAGTTTGACGGACTCCAGATGGTCGCGGAGGTTCTGCCCGGCCTTGCCCTTGACCTCGTCGACCCGCTCGACCAGGTCCGCGAACGAACCGAACTGGTTGATCCACTTCGCGGCAGTCTTCTCGCCGACGCCCGGGATGCCCGGGAGGTTGTCGGACGGGTCGCCGCGCAGGGCCGCGAAGTCGGGGTACTGGGCGGGCGTCAGGCCGTACTTCTCGACGACCTTCTCCGGGGTGAAGCGGGTCAGCTCGGAGACGCCCTTCGTGGGGTAGAGCACCGTCGTGTGCTCGCTGACGAGCTGGAAGGAGTCGCGGTCGCCGGTGACGATCAGCACCTCGAAGCCCTCGGCCTCGGCCTGGGTGGCGAGCGTGGCGATCACGTCGTCGGCCTCGAAGCCGTCGACCGCGAACCGCGAGACGTGCATCGCGTCGAGCAGCTCGCCGATCAGCTCGACCTGGCCCTTGAACTCGTCCGGGGTCTTGGAGCGGTTCGCCTTGTACTCGGTGAACTCCTCGGAGCGCCAGGTCTTGCGGGAGACGTCGAAGGCCACCGCGAAGTGCGTGGGCGCTTCATCACGCAGGGTGTTCGCCAGCATCGACGCGAAGCCGTAGATCGCGTTCGTCGGCTGGCCGGTCGCGGTGGTGAAGTTCTCCGCGGGCAGCGCGAAGAACGCGCGGTAGGCCAGCGAGTGCCCGTCCATGAGCATCAGGCGGGGCCGGTCGGCGCCGGAGGTGTTCTCGGTCTTCTTCGATGCTGTTTCTGCCACGCCCCCGATCCTGCCACGCCCCACTGACACTCCGATCCACGTGTGCCTCCGGCGGCTGACCGGAGCCTCGTGGCCGCACGCCGCTCACGGCCCGTGAACGCCGCTGCCCGGCGCCGCCGATCCCCGCGGAACCCGACGGCGCCGGGCAGCGGGCAGCGCGGGCAGCATCGAGATGCCTGCGGCGGCAGCACGCGCCGCGCTCTCATCGGGCCGATGCAGCCGGACTCCGCCGAACCGGCCGAAGGGCGACGACGGCTCGGCAGCTTCTCCGCGACCGCAGCCCGCCCCGGCTGGTCCCCCACGGCCGGATCGGCAGCCCGCCGACCACACGGGGCACGGACACGGCCGGTGAACGCCCCCCGTACAGGTGCCACCGGACTCCGCCGAAGCCGAGGGCTGGGCAACGTCTGGCAGCCACGAGACGCTCGGCGGGACCGCCGCCGGCTGTCGCAGCACGCACCGCGCTCTCCCGGACCTGCGCCCGCCGAGGGTGACGGCGGCTCGGCAACTCCTCCGCGACCGCACCCCGCCCAGCCGGTCCCCCACGGCCGGATCGGCAGCCCGCCGACCACACGGGGCACGGGCACGGCCGGTGAACACCCCCCGTACAGGTGCCACCGGACTCCGCCGAACCCAAGGGCCGGGCAACGTCTGGCAGCCACGAGACGCTCGGCGGGACCGCCGCCGCCGGCTGCGGCAGCACGCACCGCGCTCTCCCGGACCTGCGCCCGCCGGAGGGTGACGGCGGTTCAGCGGCTTGTTGCCGACCGCTCCCGCCCCCGGCCGGTCGCCCCAGTCGGATCGGCCGCCCGCCGGGCACGGGCCGTCAGGCGCGGGCCCCCGCCGAGACGCCCGGCGGGACCGCCGCCCGCACGGCTACACGTGCCGCCCCCGCTGCGACGTTCGGCACCCCGACAGGGTCGCCGACGGCCCGCCTCCAGGGCTCCCGCCGCACCGGCGGCCCGCCGCGCGCCAGGTGCGGATCGGCCCACCGCCCTCCGCAACCATTGCTCCCGGCCCTCACCCGCCCGCGCATCTTTCCTGTCGGTGGCGCGTGCGAGGATCGGTGGGAGTGGTCACCCGTGTCAGTGAAGGAGCGCCGCGATGGCAACGAAGCCGCCCAAGGCCGACCCGGTTCAGGACGCGCCGCAGGTCGCCGAGCCGAAGCACGCGGCGGCGGGGTTGCCGGCCATCGGGCACACCTTGCGGATCGCGCAGCAGCAGATGGGCGTGAAGCGGACCGCGCTGACGCTGCTGCGCGTCAATCAGAAGGACGGCTTCGACTGTCCGGGCTGCGCCTGGCCGGAGCCGGAGCACCGGCACGCGGCGGAGTTCTGTGAGAACGGCGCGAAGGCGGTGGCCGAGGAGGCCACCCTGCGCCGGGTCACTCCGGAGTTCTTCGCCGCGCACCCGGTCGCGGACCTGGCCAACAGGAGCGGCTACTGGCTGGGCCAGCAGGGGCGGCTCACGCACCCGATGTACCTGTCCGAGGGCGGCGAGCGCTACGAGCCGGTCTCCTGGGAGCGTGCCTTCGACATCATCGCCGAGGAGATGGCCGCCCTGGCCTCCCCCGACGAGGCCGTGTTCTACACCTCGGGCCGCACGAGCAACGAAGCCGCGTTCCTGTACCAGCTGTTCGCGCGCGCGTGGGGCACCAACAACCTGCCCGACTGCTCCAACATGTGCCACGAGTCGTCCGGTTCGGCCCTCACGGAGACGATCGGCATCGGCAAGGGCAGCGTCCTGCTGGAGGACCTCCACAAGGCCGACCTGATCATCGTCGCCGGGCAGAACCCGGGCACCAACCATCCGCGCATGCTCTCCGCCCTGGAGAAGGCCAAGGCCAACGGCGCGCGGATCGTGAGCGTGAACCCGCTGCCCGAGGCGGGTCTGCAGCGCTTCAAGAATCCGCAGACCCCGCAGGGCATGTTCAAGGGCGCCGCCCTCACCGATCTGTTCCTCCAGATCCGCATCGGCGGCGACCAGGCCCTGTTCCGTCTCCTCAACAAGCTGATCCTCGAGACGGAGGGCGCGGTCGACGAGCGGTTCGTCGCCGAACACACCCACGGCTACGAGGGGTTCGCCGCGGCCGCCCGCGCCGCGGACTGGGACGAGACGCTCGCCGCGACGGGTCTCACGCGCGCGGAGATCGAAGAGGCCCTGCGCATGGTGCTCGCCTCGGAGCGCACCATCGTGTGCTGGGCGATGGGTCTCACCCAGCACAAGCACTCCGTGCCGACCATCCGCGAGGTGGTCAACTTCCTGCTGCTGCGCGGCAACATCGGCCGTCCGGGCGCGGGCGTGTGCCCGGTGCGCGGTCACTCGAACGTGCAGGGCGACCGCACCATGGGCATCTTCGAGCGCCCGGCCCCGGCCTTCCTGGACGCCCTGGAGCGGGAGTTCGGCTTCGCCCCGCCGCGCGAGCACGGCTTCGACGTCGTACGGGCGATCCGGGCGCTGCGCGACGGCGAGGCGAAGGTCTTCTTCGCCATGGGCGGCAACTTCGTGTCGGCCTCCCCCGACACGGAGGTCACCGAGGCGGCGATGCGGCGGGCCCGGCTGACGGTGCACGTGTCGACGAAGCTCAACCGCTCGCATGTCGTCACGGGCGCGCGTGCCCTGATCCTGCCGACGCTCGGCCGTACCGAGCGCGATGTGCAGGGTGGCGGCGAGCAGTTCGTGACCGTCGAGGACTCCATGGGCATGGTGCACGCCTCCCGGGGCCGGCTGGAGCCCGCGGGCGCGCAGTTGCTGTCGGAGCCGGCCATCGTGTGCCGGCTGGCGCGCCGGGTGCTGGGGGCGGACAGCCGGGTGCCGTGGGAGGAGTTCGAGAAGGACTACGCGACGATCCGCGACCGCATCGCGCGCGTGATCCCCGGTTTCGAGGACTTCAACGCGCGCGTGGCACAGCCTGGCGGCTTCACGCTGCCGCACGCCCCGCGCGACGAACGCCGCTTCCCCACGGCCACCGGCAAGGCCAACTTCACGGCCGCGCCGGTCGAGTTCCCGGAGCTGCCCGCCGGTCGCCTGCTGTTGCAGACGCTGCGCTCGCACGACCAGTACAACACCACGATCTACGGTCTGGACGACCGTTACCGGGGCATCAGGAACGGCCGCCGGGTCGTCCTCGTCAACCCGGAGGACGCCGGCACGCTCGGCCTGGCCGACGGTTCGTACGTGGATCTGGTCAGCGAGTGGCGGGACGGGGTGGAGCGGCGGGCGCCCGGCTTCCGGGTGGTGCTCTACCCGACGGCGCGGGGCTGCGCGGCTGCGTACTACCCGGAGACCAACGTCCTGGTGCCGCTGGACGCCACCGCGGACACCAGCAACACCCCGGCCAGTAAGTCCGTCGTCGTCCGTCTGGAACAATCGGCGACCGACTGAGCGTTTGCTCAGGCGGCACGGTCACCGTACCGGTCACGCCACTGGTCACGACGAACGGAGCAGGTCCCGATGGGCGAGCAGCAGCACGTGAAGTTCCCGCAAGAGGTCATCGACGAGTACGCGGCGCTCGGCGTCGACCTGCGCGCCCTCTTCTCCGCCGGGCACCTCGGCACCCGCATGGGGGTGCAGATCGTCGAGGCGTCCGCGGAGCGGGTGGTCGGCACGATGCCGGTCGAGGGCAACACCCAGCCCTACGGACTGCTGCACGGCGGCGCCTCGGCGGTGCTCGCGGAGACCCTCGGTTCGATCGGCGCCATGCTGCACGGCGGCAGCTCCAAGCTCGCCGTCGGCGTCGACCTGAACTGCACCCATCACCGGGGCGCCCGCTCCGGGCTGGTCACGGGCGTGGCCACACCCGTGCACCGGGGCCGGTCCACGGCGACGTACGAGATCGTGATCAGTGACGAGGCGGGGAAGCGGGTGTGCTCGGCGCGGCTGACCTGTCTGCTGCGGGACGTGAACCCGGGCGACGCGGCGCCGGCCGCGAGCTGACGCCGTCGACGGCCGTCCCCCGGCGCGCCGTCCGTCCCGTCACCGCCCCGTTGCCCGCCGACACCTCCGCGCCCTAGCGTCGGGGCATGGCAACGGGAGGGCCCCTCCGGCCGGGGGCGGCGCGACGGCCTTGCACGGCACGACGGCCGGGGGCGGCACGACGGTCCGGGGCCGCGCGGCGGCTGGGAACGGCCCTCGGGGCGGGCTTGCTGATGACGGCCTGCGCCGGTCCCGGGGCAGCGGGGGCGCGGAGCACTCCGTCGCCCACCGCCACTCCCCCCGAGGTGCTGTGCGCCCGGATCGTCGCGCACTGGTCGCGCGAGGTGCTGGACGGCGGCACGTACGGGGACTACCAGTCGATGGGCCTGTCCAACGGTCAGTTCGACATCCTTCGGTCGGTCGTGGACGCCGCGCGAGCCGCGAAGAAGCGGGAAGGCGCCCGCGCAGCAGTCGAGTTGATCGACCGTCAGTCGCGCGAGGGCTGTGCCGCCCGGTACCGCTCCGGCGGCCCAAGCTCGGGTCCGTGGCAGTGAGCGGCGGCGTCGGCCCCGTCGAGCCGGGCGAGGGCACGCGCGCGTGGGAGGCCGAGGAGGTTCCGGAAACCGGTGTTCCGCGCGGCCGGCCTGTCCTGTTCCACGGGCGGCACCGTCGCGCCGTACTCGGGGCGCTGGCGGCCGTTCTCCTCCTGGCCGCCGGCGGTCTGCTCTGGGCGACCCGGCCGCAGGCGCGTCAGCAGGCCGCCGTGAAGCCGCCTTTCCCGTCCCAGGTCGTCGACGTCGCGTATCTGGGGCCGCTCCCGGTGCCGCCGGGCAGCCGGCCGCGGACGTTCGCGCTGGAGGTGCTGCTCAATGTGGAGTCGGGTCCGCCGGTCACGACGACGCGGCTGGCGCAGCCGTACGCCGGGATCTTCCTGACGTCGGCGCCGCGAGCACCTTTCCGTACAAAAGCGGGTTCCGCCCGCAAGATCGTCATCACGATGCATGTGGCGGATTGCGGAAATGTGCCGGCGGATGCCGGACTGCCTTTCCTGGATGTAACTCTGCGTAATGCGCGCGCAATACAGGACCACAGCTTCATCCTTGGCTCCCGGTATGCCCAGGACCTCTCCCAGGCCCTACAAGTCGCCTGTAGCAACGAATCCGGTCATCACCAAAACGCCTGAGACGCCTGGAACGACCAGGGCCCGTCCTGCGGATTCTCAACATGCGGACAGGGCGAATCGGCCTGAATTCCACGGTTCCACCCCCTCAGTACCGCTCTGCATTACCTCGTGTCATAACAAGAGAGTCACATCATGGGCCAGAGCCTCCTCCGCGTTACCTTCACCCGTTTAGAGTCACGGCCAGTCACCGCGCAGCTGGAATACCCCTTCGGCCGCAGCGCTCGACTCGGCCTCTTCCAGGGGGGAGGGCCGCCCAGGGAAAGGACTGGAACGTGCGTCAACGTTCGCTTATCGCCATCACCGCTGCGCTGTCCGCGGGAGCACTCACCCTCACCGCCTGCGGCTCGCGCGACAGCGACGACAAGGGCTCCGACAGCGGCGGCACCACCGTCACCATCGGCGTCGACGCCCCGCTGACCGGCGACCTGTCCGCGCTGGGCCTCGGCATCAAGAACTCTGTCGACCTCGCCGCCAAGACGGCCAACAAGAAGAAGTACGTCGACGGCGTCACCTTCAAGATCGAGGCGCTGGACGACCAGGCGCAGCCCTCCTCGGGTCAGCAGAACGCCACCAAGCTGGTCGCCGACAAGTCCGTCCTCGGCGTGGTCGGCCCGCTGAACTCGTCCGTCGCCGAGTCGATGCAGAAGGTCTTCGACGACGCCAAGCTGGTCGAGGTCTCCCCGGCCAACACCAACCCGGCGCTCACCCAGGGCACCGACTGGCAGAACTCGAAGAAGCGCGTCTACAACTCGTACTTCCGCACCGCGACCACGGACGCCATCCAGGGCCCGTTCGCCGCGCAGTACCTGTTCAACGACGCGAAGAAGAAGAAGGTCTTCGTCATCGACGACAAGAAGACCTACGGCGCCGGCCTGGCCGCCACCTTCACCGAGGAGTTCAAGAAGCTCGGCGGCGCGGTCGCGGGCACCGAGCACATCAACCCGGACAGCAAGGACTTCTCGGCCATCGCCACGAAGGTCAAGAACTCCGGCGCCGACGTCGTCTACTACGGCGGCGAGTACCCGCAGGCCGGTCCGCTGAGCAAGCAGATCAAGGCCGCGGGCGCGAAGATCCCGGTGGTCGGCGGTGACGGCATCTACAGCGCCGACTTCATCAAGCTGGCCGGCGCCAGCGCCGTCGGCGACCTGGCCACCTCGGTCGGCGCGCCGGTCGAGGAGCTGCCCTCCGCCAAGGAGTTCGTGGCCAACTACAAGGCCGAGAACTACAAGGAGGCCTACGAGGCCTACGGCGGCTACTCCTACGACTCGGCCTGGGCGATCATCGAGGCCGTGAAGAAGGTCGTCGACGACAACGACGGCAAGCTTCCGGACGACGCCCGCGCCAAGGTCACCGCCGCCATGCAGAACGTCTCCTTCGACGGTGTGACCGGCAAGGTCTCCTTCGACGAGTTCGGTGACGCCACCAACAAGCAGCTCACCGTGTACGCCGTCGAGAACGGTGCCTGGAAGTCGGTCAAGTCCGGCACCTACACCGGCTGACCCACCCGCATCACATGAGCCGCGCGGGGCGCTGTTCCACTGGCGCCCCGCGCGGACTCACATCCGGACACATCCGTCGAAATCATCCGAACGTCTCGGAGGACATGCGGTGAACGAACTGCCGCAGCAGCTGGTCAACGGCCTGCTACTGGGATCCATGTACGGGCTGGTCGCCATTGGCTACACGATGGTCTACGGCATCGTCCAGCTCATCAACTTCGCCCACGGCGAGATCTTCATGACGGGCGCCTTCGGGGCTCTCTCCGTCTACCTCTGGGTACTGCCCAACGGCACGACCATGTGGATCGCCCTGCCGCTCATGCTCATCGGCGCCATGCTGGTCGCCTCCCTCGTCGCCGTCGGAGCGGAACGGTTCGCCTACCGCCCCCTGCGCGGCGCACCCCGGCTCGCCCCCCTCATCACCGCCATCGGCCTCTCCCTGGCCCTGCAGCAGGCGGTCTGGGCCTGGTACCCGGAGGCCACGTCGGCCCGCACCTTCCCCCAGATCGAGGGCGGCCCCTTCCACATCGGCGACGTCACGATCCAGACCGGTGACGTATTCCTGCTCGCCGCCGCCCCCATCAGCATGGCCGTCCTCGCCTACTTCGTCATGAAGACCCGCACCGGACGCGGCATGCAGGCCACGGCGCAGGACCCGGACACCGCCAAGCTCATGGGCGTCAACACCGACCGCATCATCGTGGTCGCCTTCGCCCTCGGTGCCGCCTTCGCCGCCATCGGCGGTGTCGCCTACGGCCTGAAGTACGGTCAGATCGACTACCGCATGGGCTTCATCCTCGGCCTCAAGGCCTTCACCGCGGCGGTCCTCGGCGGCATCGGCAACATCTACGGCGCCATGATCGGCGGCGTCGTCCTCGGTATCGCCGAGACCCTCGCCACCGCCTACATCGCCGACATCCCCGGCATGGACCAGTTCGGCAGCCAGTCCTGGGCAGACGTCTGGGCCTTCGTACTTCTCATCCTCGTACTGCTGTTCAGGCCACAAGGCCTGCTCGGCGAGCGCGTCGCGGACAGGGCGTGACACCGATGACCACACAGACCACCGCACCCGGGATCCCCAGCACCCCCGCCTCCGGGCCGGCCACCGGCCTCATCGGCATCCCGCCGCACCTCGGCCGCGCCCTCGCCACCGGCGGCGGCGCCCTCACCGTCGTCTCGGCCTTCCTCGCCTGGACCTGGACGGCCGCCTTCCCCGGCGACCTCACCGTCTACGGCTACCCCGGCGGCCTCCAGGTGCTCGCCCTCATCGGCGGCGCCCTCACCACACTCCTCTGCCTGTCGTCCTACGGCGTGAAGGGACTGCGCTGGCTCACCCCGGCCGGCGCCGACGGCGCGATCAAGTTCGCCGCCCTCGCCACCTTCGCCACCGTCTGGTACACGGTTCTGGCGATCACCGCCGACCTCGGCGGCGTCGTCAACCTGGAGCCCGGCGGCTTCGTCGCCGCCATCGCCTCGCTGGCCGGTCTCCTCGGCGCTCTCGCCCTCCCCTTCGAGCGGCCCGAGCCCGAACCCCACGACCCGGACGACACCGGCTGGGAGCTGTTCCGCCACCGCCTGCGCACCGGCCGGGACACCGCCAAGGCAGCCTTCGCCGGCGGCACCGCCCGCCCGGTCGGCACCCTGCCCTCCTACGCCGAGATCCTGATCATCGTCGCCGTCCTCGGCCTCGGCCTCACCGTCTTCACCTACGGCATCGGCACCGAGTACGACGAACTCTTCATCGGCTTCCTGATCACGGCCGCCTTCGGCTTCGCCGCGCTCAACAAGGCAGGGCTGGTCAGCCAGGCCTCCCAGATCACCGCCCGGCACCAGAACATCACCATCTGCGGCGCCTTCGTCGCAGCGGCGATGTTCCCCTTCACCCAGACCGACGACCAGTACGCAACCGTCGGCGTCTACATCCTGATCTTCGGCACCGTCGCCCTCGGCCTCAACATCGTCGTCGGCCTCGCCGGCCTGCTCGACCTCGGATACGTCGCCTTCCTCGGTGTCGGCGCCTACGCCGCGGCCCTGGTCTCCGGCTCCCCCAGCTCGCCCTTCGACGTGCACTTCCCGTTCTGGGCCGCCGTCCTGGTCGGCGCCGGCGCCTCGCTCGTCTTCGGCGTCCTCATCGGCGCCCCGACACTCCGGCTGCGCGGCGACTACCTCGCCATCGTCACCCTCGGCTTCGGCGAGATCTTCCGCATCACCGCGAACAACCTGGACGGCACGTCCGGACCCGACCTCACCAACGGCTCCAACGGCATCTCCTCCATCCCGAACCTCAACATCCTCGGGTTCGACTTCGGAGCCGAGCACGCCATCGCCGGCTTCACCATCGGCCGGTTCGCCAACTACTTCTTCCTGATGCTCCTCATCACCGCCGTCGTCGTCCTGGTCTTCCGGCGCAGCGGCGACTCCCGGATCGGCCGCGCCTGGGTCGCCATCCGCGAGGACGAGACCGCCGCCCTCGCCATGGGCATCAACGGCTTCCGCGTCAAGCTCATCGCCTTCGCCGTCGGCGCCTCGCTGGCCGGCCTGGCCGGCACCGTCCAGGCCCACGTCACCTACACCGTGACGCCCGAGCAGTACCTGTTCGCCGGTCCCATCCCGCCCAACTCGGCCTTCCTGCTCGCCGCGGTCGTCCTCGGCGGCATGGGCACCATCAGCGGGCCCCTCATCGGCGCGGCACTGCTCTTCCTCATCCCCAACAAGCTCCAGTTCCTCGGCGACTACCAGCTCTTCGCCTTCGGTCTCGCACTCATCCTGCTGATGCGCTTCCGCCCTGAGGGCCTCATCCCCAACCGGCGCCGCCAGCTCGAGTTCCACGAGGACGCGGAAGCACCCACCGTCCTCACGAAGGCAGGGGCCTGACCACGATGACCACCACCGACACCACCACCAAGACGGCACCTGTCGGCGAGACCGTCCTCGACGCCCGCGGTGTGACCATGCGCTTCGGCGGTCTCACCGCCGTCCGCGACGTGAACCTCACCGTCAACCGCGGCGAGATCGTCGGTCTGATCGGCCCCAACGGCGCCGGCAAGACGACCTTCTTCAACTGCCTCACCGGCCTCTACATCCCCACCGAGGGAGAGGTCCGCTTCAAGGGCAACGTCCTGCCTCCCCAGTCCTTCAAGGTGACGGCCGCCGGCATCGCCCGCACCTTCCAGAACATCCGTCTGTTCGCCAACATGACGGTCCTGGAGAACGTGCTCGTCGGCCGCCACACCCGCACCAAGGAAGGCTTCTGGTCCGCCATCCTGCGCGGCCCCGGCTTCCACAGGGCCGAGGCGGCCTCCCGCGAACGCGCCATGGAACTCCTGGAGTTCGTCGGCCTCCAGAGCAAGGCCGACCACCTGGCCCGCAACCTCCCCTACGGCGAACAGCGCAAGCTGGAGATCGCACGGGCCCTGGCCAGCGAGCCCGACCTGCTGCTCCTCGACGAGCCGACCGCCGGCATGAACCCGCAGGAGACGCGGGTGACCGAGGAACTCGTCTTCGCCATCCGCGACCAGGGCATCGCCGTCCTGGTCATCGAGCACGACATGCGATTCATCTTCAACCTGTGCGACCGCGTCGCCGTCCTCGTCCAGGGCGAGAAGCTCCTCGAGGGCGACAGCGCCACCGTCCAGGGCGACGAGCGCGTCATCGCCGCCTATCTCGGCGAGCCCTTCGAGGGAGCGCCCGGCGCCGAGGAGGTCGCCGAGGTCGAGGCCGCCGAGGCGCAGGCCGAGACCACGACGGACGCCGCGCCCGGCAAGGAGAACGACCGATGACCGCACTGCTCGAAGTCGAGGACCTCCGGGTCGCCTACGGCAAGATCGAAGCCGTCAAGGGCATCTCCTTCAAGGTCGAGGCCGGCGAGGTCGTCACCCTGATCGGCACCAACGGCGCCGGCAAGACCACCACGCTGCGCACCCTGTCCGGACTGCTCAAGCCGGTCGGCGGCCAGATCAAGTTCAACGGCCGCTCGCTGAAGAAGATCCCCGCCCACAACATCGTCTCGCTGGGACTCGCCCACTCCCCCGAGGGGCGGCACATCTTCCCGCGCATGACGATCGAGGACAACCTGCGGCTCGGCGCGTTCCTGCGCAGCGACAAGGCGGGCATCGAGAAGGACATCCAGCGCGCCTACGACCTCTTCGCCATCCTGGGCGAACGTCGCAAGCAGGCCGCGGGCACCCTCTCCGGCGGTGAGCAGCAGATGCTGGCGATGGGCCGCGCGCTCATGTCCCAGCCGAAGCTGCTGATGCTGGACGAGCCGTCGATGGGTCTGTCCCCGATCATGATGCAGAAGATCATGGCGACCATCGTGGAGCTGAAGTCCCAGGGCACGACGATCCTGCTCGTCGAGCAGAACGCCCAGGCCGCGCTGTCGCTCGCCGACCACGGCCATGTCATGGAGATCGGCAAGATCGTGCTCTCGGGCACGGGCCGGGACCTCCTGCACGACGAGTCCGTCCGCAAGGCGTACCTCGGCGAGGACTGAGCCCCAGCTCCGCCCGCCTGCGACGAGGCCCGCGCCCCCGGTTCGATCGGGGGCGCGGGCCTCGTCGCAGGCACGGGCGTCGGCTAGCCCTTGGACGCCTTCTTCTCGTCGGCGTCCTGGATGACGGCCTCGGCGACCTGCTGCATGGACATCCGCCGGTCCATGGACGTCTTCTGGATCCACCGGAACGCGGCCGGCTCGGTCAGTCCGTACTCCGTCTGGAGGATCGACTTCGCCCGGTCGACGAGCTTGCGGGTCTCCAGGCGCAGGGTGAGGTCCGCGACCTCGTTCTCCAGCTCGCGCAGCTCCGTGAAGCGGGAGACGGCCATCTCGATCGCCGGGACCACGTCGCTCTTGCTGAAGGGCTTCACCAGGTAGGCCATGGCACCGGCGTCGCGGGCGCGCTCGACGAGGTCGCGCTGGGAGAAGGCGGTGAGCATGAGGACGGGCGCGATGCGCTCCTCGGCGATCTTCTCGGCGGCGGAGATGCCGTCCAGCTTGGGCATCTTGACATCGAGGATGACCAGGTCGGGCTTGTGCTCACGGGCGAGTTCGACGGCCTGTTCGCCGTCACCGGCCTCGCCGACTACGGAGTAGCCCTCCTCCTCCAGCATCTCTTTGAGGTCGAGGCGGATCAGCGCCTCGTCCTCGGCGATGACGACACGGGTCGTCAGCGGAGGCACGTGCGACTTGTCGTCGTCGGGCGCGTCTACGGGCTGGGGCGACTCGGGGGCGGTCACTGGGGCTCCTTGTTCAGGGCAGGGGTGCTGCTGACAAGAGCCTACCCAGCTGCGGTAAGGTGGGGGCACGGCGGGTCGCCGTCGACCTTGGTTTTAAAGGGGGCCCCGGTAGCCCAGCGGTAGAGGCAATGGTCTCAAACACCATACAGCGTCGGTTCGAATCCGACCCGGGGTACTTTTCCTTGGTTTTCAAGCTAGTGAAAAAGAAGCGGATGTTGCCGGTCTGGTGAACATCCGCTTTCGCATTTCCGGGCCGCGAGGAACTCCCCGCCGCGCTCCCCTATTCGGGGTGGTCGTCCTCTCCGATGTGGTGGACGCGGACCAGATTCGTGGAGCCGGAAACTCCGGGGGGTGAACCGGCCGTGATCACCACCGTGTCGCCTTTCCGGCAGCGGCCGTATTTCAGGAGCAGTTCGTCGACCTGCTCGACCATCGCGTCCGTCGAGTCGACGTGCGGGCCGAGGAAGGTCTCCACGCCCCAGCTCAGGTTCAGCTGGGAGCGGGTCGCCGGTTCCGGGGTGAAGGCGAGGAGGGGGATCGGGGAGCGGTAGCGGGACAGGCGGCGGGCGGTGTCGCCGGACTGGGTGAAGGCGACCAGGAACTCGGCGCCCAGGAAGTCGCCGATCTCCGCGGCCGCCCTGGCGACGGCGCCGCCCTGGGTGCGGGGCTTGTTCCGTTCGGTCAGGGGCGGGAGGCCGGCCGCGAGGATGTCCTCCTCGGCCGCCTCGACGATCTTCGCCATGGTGCGGACGGCCTCCACCGCGTACTTGCCGACGCTGGTCTCGCCGGACAGCATCACGGCGTCGGTGCCGTCGATCACCGCGTTGGCGACGTCGGAGGCCTCCGCGCGGGTGGGGCGGGAGTTCTCGATCATGGAGTCCAGCATCTGGGTGGCGACGATCACCGGCTTGGCGTTGCGCCTGGCCAGCTTGATGGCGCGCTTCTGGACGATCGGGACCTGTTCCAGGGGCATCTCGACGCCGAGGTCGCCACGGGCCACCATGATCCCGTCGAAGGCGGCGACGATGTCGTCGATGTTCTCGACCGCCTGCGGCTTCTCGATCTTGGCGATGACGGGCAGCCGGCGGCCCTCCTCGTCCATGATCCGGTGGACGTCCAGGATGTCCCGGCCGCCGCGGACGAAGGAGAGGGCGATGACGTCGAAGCCGGTGCGCAGGGCCCAGCGCAGGTCCTCCTCGTCCTTCTTGGACAGGGCCGGGACCGAGACCGCGACTCCGGGCAGGTTCAGGCCCTTGTGGTCGGAGATGACGCCGCCCTCGAGGACGCGGGTGCGGACGCGCGGGCCGTCGACCTCGGTGACCTCCAGGCACACCTTGCCGTCGTCCACGAGGATGCGCTCGCCGGCCGACACGTCCTCGGCGAGGCCGGCGTACGTCGTCCCGCAGATCCGGCGGTCGCCCGCCACGCCTTCCTCGACGGTGACGGTGAAGACGTCCCCGCGTTCGAGGAGTACGGGCCCTTCCGCGAAGTGGCCGAGGCGGATCTTCGGACCCTGAAGGTCGGCGAGGGCGCCGACGCTGCGGCCGCTCTCGTCGGAGGCCTTCCGTACGTGGTGGTATCGCTCCTCGTGCTCGGCGTGGCCGCCGTGGCTGAGGTTGAAGCGGGCGACGTCCATTCCGGCTTCGACCAGGGATGCGATCCGGTCGTAGGAGTCGGTGGCGGGGCCCAGTGTGCAGACGATTTTCGCTCGGCGCATGAGTCGAGCCTAGGGCTTACCGGGCGGTAGCGAATTGGGAGGACATGGCGGCTCAACAACCTTTGGGTGAAGGGCCGTTGACAAGTGTCGAATTGTGCGGCCGACTGCTCCGATGAGCATCCGTATGGCGGCACGAATTCCTCGAACGGGTGAATTCACAGGCGCGGTGGAACCCTCGTGAATTGCGGTTGGAGGTCGAGGTGCTCGGGCGCACGCCCTCCGTGACGGCAGCGGACCTCCTCAACGCCCGGCACCCGAAGGCGCCCTGGGGTGCCGTGAGCGGCGGGCGTGGCCATACGCACCGGTGTGGAGCCGTTTGCCTGTTTATGGGGCCGGTGCCTCACAGGTCCGGTCACCAGATCGAAACCTCGGGGGTCTGTTGCCGTTCGCCGTGACCGGGTCAGAATCTACGCGCGTTCGTCTGCGCGCGTCCCTTGTCTACGCGCGTCATTGGTCGTTCCCGAGGAGCACAGCATGCCGTTGAACCGCCGGAAGTTCCTGAAGAAGTCCGCCGTGACCGGGGCGGGGGTGGCGATCGCGGGCGCGGCCGCGGCGCCGGCGGCGCAGGCGGCGGAGCCCAGGAAGCCTGCCAAGCCGGCCAAGCGGTACTCGCTGACCGTGCTGGGCACGACGGACCTGCACGGGCACGTCTTCAACTGGGACTACTTCAAGGACGCGGAGTACACGGACGCCAAGGGCAACGTGCAGGGCCTGGCGCGCATCTCGACCCTGGTGAACAGGATCCGCGAGGAGAAGGGCCGGGAGAACACGCTGCTCCTGGACGCCGGCGACACGATCCAGGGCACGCCGCTGACGTACTACTACGCCAAGGTGGACCCGATCACCGCCAAGGGCGGTCCGGTGCACCCGATGGCGCAGGCGATGAACGCGATCGGGTACGACGCGGTGGCGCTCGGCAACCACGAGTTCAACTACGGCATCGAGACGCTCCGCAAGTTCGAGGAGCAGTGCGACTTCCCGCTGCTCGGGGCGAACGCACTGGACGCCAGGACGCTGAAGCCGGCCTTCCCGCCCTACTTCATGAAGACGTTCTGCGTGAAGGGCGCGCCGCCGGTGAAGGTGGCGGTGCTGGGCCTGACCAACCCGGGCATCGCGATCTGGGACAAGGCGTACGTGCAGGGGAAGCTGACCTTCCCGGGCCTGGAGGAGCAGGCGGCGAAGTGGGTGCCGAAGCTGCGGTCGATGGGCGCGGACGTCGTCGTCGTGTCGGCGCACTCGGGCTCCTCGGGCACGTCGTCGTACGGTGACCAGCTGCCGTACGTCGAGAACTCCGCGGCGCTGGTGGCGCAGCAGGTGCCGGGGATCGACGCGATCCTGGTCGGGCACGCGCACGTGGAGATCCCGGAGCTGAAGGTCGTCAACGCCAAGACCGGGAAGACGGTCGTGCTGTCGGAGCCGCTGGCCTACGCGGAGCGTCTGTCGCTGTTCGACATCGAGCTGGTCTTCGCCAAGGGCCGCTGGAGCGTCGAGTCGGTGGCGGCGTCGGTGGTGAACTCCAACACGGTCGCCGACGACCCGAAGATCACCAAGCTGCTGTCCGACGAGCACGCCAAGGTCGTCGCGTACGTCAACCAGGTGGTCGGCACCGCGACCGAGACGCTGACGACGGTCGACGCCCGTTACCGGGACGCCCCGATCATCGACCTGATCACCAAGGTCCAGGAGGACGTGGTGAAGGCGGCCCTGGCGGGCACGTCGTACGCGTCGCTGCCGGTGATCGCGCAGGCCTCGCCGTTCTCGCGGACCTCGGAGATCCCGGCCGGCGAGGTGACGATCCGGGACCTGTCGAGCCTGTACGTGTACGACAACACGCTGGTGGCCAAGCTGATGACGGGCGCTCAGCTGCGGGCGTACCTGGAGTACTCGGCGGAGTACTTCGTGCAGACGGCGGCGGACGCGGCCGTGGACGTGGCGAAGCTGACGAACGCCGGTGGCCGTCCGGACTACAACTACGACTACGTGTCGGGGCTGTCGTACGACATCGACATCGCGCAGGCGCCCGGGTCGCGGATCAAGAACCTGACGTACGGCGGGGCGGCGCTGGAGGATGCCCAGCAGTTCGTGCTGGCGGTGAACAACTACCGGGCCAACGGCGGTGGCGCGTTCCCGCACGTGGCGTCGGCGCAGGAGCTGTGGGCGGAGTCGACGGAGATCCGGACGCGGATCTCGGAGTGGGCGACGGCGAAGGGTGTGCTGGACCCGAAGGACTTCGCGTCGGTGGACTGGAAGCTGACGCGGAACGGTACGCCGGTGTTCTAGGCGTCGGTGCGTGAGGGACGGTGGGGAAGCTCTCCCACCGTCCCTTCGTCGTTGTCGCGGGTCATCGGCCTTCGAGGAGGGGGGTGAGGGTGGACGGCTGCCGGGCCGGCGGGATGTGGGGCCGGGGGTCGAGGCCGAAGGTGGTGAAGGCGGTGCGGCGCGGGAGGGGGTAGTTCTCCTTGCCGGTGAGGGTGTTGAGGACGGTGGCGCTGCGCCAGGCGGCGAGGCCCAGGTCGGGGGCGCCGACGCCGTGGGTGTGGCGTTCGGCGTTCTGTACGTAGGCGTGGCAGCCGGTTCCGGTCACCGACGGGTCGAGGACGAGGCGGAAGTGTTCGTCGATGCGCGGGCGTTCGGCGCTGTCGCGGCGGAGGTAGGGGTCGAGTCCGGCGAGGATGCGGTCCAGGGGGCGTTCACGGTGGCCGGTGGCGAGGACGACGGCGTCGGTGGTGAGGCGGCTGCGGGTGTCCTGCCGGACGTGTTCGAGGTGCAGTTCGATCTTGGTGGTGGCGATCCGGCCCGCGGTGCGGACGCGGACGCCGGGGGTGAGGACGGCGTCGGGCCAGCCGCCGTGCAGGGTACGGCGGTACAGCTCCTCGTGGATGGCGGCGAGGGTGTCGGCGTCGATGCCCTTGTGGAGTTGCCACTGGGCGTCGACGAGGCGGTCGCGGGCGGATTCGGGCAGGGCGTGGAAGTAGCGGGTGTGGTCGGGGGTGAAGTGTTCGAGGCCGAGCTTGGAGTACTCCATGGGGGCGAAGGCCTCGGTGCGGCCGATCCAGTGGAGGCGTTCGCGGCCGGCCGGGCGGTTTCGCAGGAGGTCGAGGAAGACCTCGGCGCCGGACTGGCCGGAGCCGACGACGGTGACGTGGCCGGCGGCGAGGAGGGCGGCGCGGTGGTCGAGGTAGTCGGAGGCGTGCAGGACGGGGACGCCGGGGGCGTCGCTCAGGGGGCGCAGCGGATCGGGGACGTAGGGCTCGGTGCCGATGCCGAGGACGACGTTCCTGGCGTACGTACGGCCGAGGGCTGCGGCTTCGCCGTCGGCGTCGAGCTGGGTGAAGTCGACCTCGAAGGCGTCGCGTTCGGGGTTCCAGCGGACGGCGTCGACCTGGTGGCCGAAGTGCAGTGCGGGGAGACTGTCGGCGACCCAGCGGCAGTAGGCGTCGTACTCGGCGCGGTGGGTGTGGAAGCGCTCGGCGAAGTAGAAGGGGAAGAGGCGTTCGCGGGTCCGGAGGTAGTTGAGGAAGGACCAGGGGCTGGTGGGGTCGGCGAGGGTGACGAGGTCGGCGAGGAAGGGCACCTGGACGCGGGCGCCGTCGATGAGGAGGCCGGGGTGCCAGTCGAAGGTGGGGCGCTGCTCGTAGAAGACGGCGTCGAGTTCGGCGAGGGGCTGGGCGAGGGCGGCGAGCGAGAGGTTGCTGGGGCCGATGCCGATGCCGACGAGGTCGCGGGGGGTGTCGGGGGCCGGGTGGGGAGGGGTGTTCATGCGGGGGTGTGTCCTTCCACCAGTTGCAGGAGGGCGGCCTGGTCGTCGGGCCGGGTGTGGGGGTTGAGGAGGGTGGTCTTGAGCCAGAGCCGGCCGTCGGGGCGGGCCCGGCCGAGGACGGCGCGGCCTTCGGTGAGCAGGCGTCGGCGTATCCCGGCGACGGCCTCGTCGTCGGTACCCGTGGGGCGGAAGAGGACGGTGCTGAGGGTCGGGGTGTCGTACAGCTCGAAGGCGGGGTCGGCGGCGACCAGGGCCGCGAACTCCTGGGCGCGGGCGCAGACCTCGTCGACGAGGGTGCCGAGGCCACTGCGACCGAGGGTCTTGAGGGTGACGGCGATCTTGAGGATGTCGGGGCGGCGGGTGGTGCGCAGGGAGCGGCCGAGGAGGTCGGGGAGGCCGGCCTCGGTGTCGTCGTCGGCGTTGAGGTAGTCGGCGCGCTGGTGGAGGGCGGTGAGGTCGGCTGTGTCGCGGACGGCGAGGAGACCGGCGGCGGCCGGCTGCCAGCCGAGTTTGTGCAGGTCGAGGGTGACGGTGTGGGCGGCGTCGAGGCCGGCGAGCCGGGCGCGGTGGCGGTCGCTGAACAGGAGGCCGCCTCCGTAGGCGGCGTCGATGTGCAGCCGGGCGCGGTGGGCGGAGCAGCGGGCGGCGATGTCGGGGAGGGGGTCGATGAGCCCGGCGTCGGTGGTGCCTGCGGTGGCCGCGACGAGCAGCGGACCGGGCAGGCGGGCGAGTGCCTGGTCGAGGGCGAGGGGGTCGAGGGTGCCGGCCGGGGCCGGGACGACGACCGGGTCGGGCAGGCCGAGGAGCCAGGCGGCGCGGGGCAGCGAGTGGTGGGCGTTGGCGCCGTGCACGAGGCGTACGCCGGGACCGAGCCGCTCGCGGGCCAGCAGGAGGGCGAGGTGGTTGGACTCGGTGCCGCCGGTGGTGACGACGGAGTCCGCCAGGCCGGCCTCGGCGGCGAGTGCGCGGGTGACCAGCGCCTCCAGCTCCGAGGCCGCCGGGGCCTGGTCCCAGGAGTCGAGGGAGGGGTTGAGGACGGAGGCGGCCAGGTCGGCGGCGGCCGCGACGGCGAGCGGCGGGCAGTGCAGATGTGCCGCGCACAGCGGGTGCGCCGGGTCGGCGGAGCCCTCGGCGAGGACCCGGACCAGGGTGTGCAGGGCGGCCGGGTCCCCCTGCTCCGGCAGGACCTCGCCGACCGCCGCGCGCACGCGGGCGGCCACCGTGGCGGGGCCGCCCGTGGGCAGGGGGCCGCCGCGGGCGCGGGCACCGGCGTCCAGCGCGTCGAGGACCGTGGCGAGCAACGGCCGTAGCGCGTCCGTGCCTTCAGGGCCTGAGGCGAGGGGCGGCGTGCGCATGGGCTCCTCCGGAGGGCGGGGAGTCCCAGTTTGTCGGTGGTTGCGGCGGCGTGCCCTGGCTGGACGGGTTTTTGGACCCGAAAGTGGGAGGGGGCTAGGGGGTTCCGCCCTCCCTCACTCGCAGCGCCCTGGCCAGGTCGTCCAGTTGGTCCGCCAGCTTGCGGCGCAGGGACGGGGTCGGTTCGGCGTCGCGCAGGCAGGTTTCGCCGAGGGTCAGGTTCTCGGCGTCGACGGCGTAGGCGGGGAAGGCCCAGCGGCCGATGGCGTCCGCGATGGCGGGGCCGCGGCGGGCGGCCACGGTGACCGCGTCCTCGTAGAAGCGGGGCACGTACTGCCGTACCAGGTCGGCCTGTTCGGGTTGCCAGAAGCCCTGGGCGGTGGCGGTGAACAGGTAGTTGGACAGGTCGTCGCCGTCGAACATCGCGGACCAGGCCGTGCGCTTGGCCTCCTCGTCGGGCAGGGCGGCGCGGCAACGGGCGGCGCCCTCCTGACCATTGGCGGAGGGGTCGCGGTCCAGCTCGGCTGCGATGGCGGTCTCGTCGGTGGCGCCGAGGACGGCGAGCCGGGCGAGGACGCGCCAGCGCAGGTCGGGGTCGAGTTCGGGACCGCCGGGGACGGTGCCGTCTGCGAGCCAGGCGGTGATGGTCTCCGGGTGGGCGGCTACGTCGATGAAGTGGCGTACGGCGATCAGGCGCAGGCCGGGGTGGTCGCCGTCCTCGGTGCGGCGGATGAGGTCGCGGCACAGGGAGGACAGGGTCGCAAGGGCGGCGGGGCGCTCCTCGGTGGTGAGGTAGCGGTCGGCGACCTGGGCGGAGGCGAAGGCGAGTACGCCCTGGGCGAGGGCCAGGTCGGTCTCGCGCGGGAGGTGGGCGCGGGCGGTCTCCAGGTAGGCGCCGGGGGCGAGTTCGCCGTCGCGGACGGCGTCGCGCAGGGAGTTCCAGACGACCGCGCGGGTCAGCGGGTCCGGTAGCCGGGACAGGCTCGTGCCGACGGCCTCGGCGGACGCGGCGTCGAAGCGGACCTTGGTGTAGGTGAGGTCGCCGTCGTTGAGCAGGAGCAGCGCGGGGGGCTTGCCGATGGGCTGCGGCGCGCTCTGCGGGACGTCGACGTCGAGGCGTTCGCGCAGGGTGAGGCGGCCCTCGTCGTCGGAGAGGTCGTGGTCGTACAGGCCCACGGCGATGCGGTGCGGGCGGCTGCCGGTGTGCCCGACGGTGAGGGAGCAGGTGCCGGCCTCGGTGGTGACGGCCGGGGTCAGGGTGTCGACTCCGGTGGTGCGCAGCCAGGCGTCGGCCCAGGCGTGCACGTCGCGCTCGGTGGTGGAGGCGAGGGAGTCGATGAAGTCGGCGAGGGTGGCGTTGCCGAACCGGTGCCGTGCGAAGTGGGTGTTGATGCCGGCGAGGAAGTCCTTCTCGCCGAGCCAGGTCACCAGCTGGCGGAGGGCGGAGGCGCCCTTGGCGTAGGAGATGCCGTCGAAGTTGAGGAGCGCGGAGGCGGTGTCCCTGACGTTCTCGGGGGCGACGGGGTGGGTGGAGGGGCGCTGGTCGGCGTCGTAGCCCCAGGCCTTGCGGACGACGCCGAACTCGGTCCAGGTGTCGGTGAAGCGGGTGGCCTCGGCGGTGGTCTGGTAGCCCATGTACTCGGCGAAGGACTCGTTCAGCCAGATGTCGTCCCACCACCTGAGGGTGACGAGGTCGCCGAACCACATGTGGGCCATCTCGTGCGCGATGACCATGGCGCGGGTCTGGCGCTCGGTGTCGGTGACGGCGGAGCGGTAGACGAAGTCGTCGCGGAAGGTGACGAGGCCGGGGTTCTCCATGGCGCCGGCGTTGAACTCGGGGACGAACGCCTGGTCGTAGGAGTCGAAGGGGTAGGGCTCGTCGAACTTCTCGTGGTAGCGGTCGAAGCAGGCGCGCGTGACGTCGAGGATCTCGTCGGCGTCGGCGTCGAGGTGGGGGGCGAGGGAGCGGCGGCAGTGGATGCCGAAGGGCAGGTCGCGGTGTTCGGTGCGCACGGAGTGCCAGGGGCCGGCGGCGACGGCGACGAGGTAGGTGGAGATCGGCGGTGTGGGGGCGGCCCCCCAGCGGCCCTCGCCGAGGTGCTCGGTGATGCCGTTGGCGAGGACGGTCCAGCCTTCGGGGGCGGTCACCGACACCTCGAAGACGGCCTTCAGGTCGGGCTGGTCGAAGGCGGCGAAGACGCGCTGGACGTCGTCCATGAACATCTGCGTGTAGACGTAGGTCTCGCCGTCGGCGGGGTCGGTGAAGCGGTGCATGCCCTCGCCGGTGCGGGAGTAGCGCATGCTCGCGGTGATCCGCAGCTCGTGTTCGCCGGCGGCGAGGTTCTTCAGGGGCAGCCGGTTGTCGTCCAGGGTCCCCGGGTCGAGGCTCTCGCCGTCGAGGACGACGGAGCGCAGTTCGGCCGGCTTCAGCTCGACGAAGGTGTCGGCACCCGTGCGCGCGGCGAACCGGATCACGGTGAGGGACTCGAAGGTCTCGTCTCCGGTGGTCAGGTCCAGCGCGACGGTGTAGCGGTGGACGTCGAGGAGTTGGGCACGGGTCTGCGCTTCGTCGCGCGTGAGTACGGACATGCAGGCCATGCTGCCCGATGCCGCAGGCCGGGCACAGGGGCGGATCGGTACGCGCCGTTTGTCCCCCCGTTCGCGCGTGCGCCGGGACGGGATGATTCCGGTCCCGCACCGCACGGGCCTCAGGGAGCTGTGGGGGTCCTCGGGCCGGTCGCGCGGGCCTCGGCTTCGCGCTGGACGGGGACTCGGGTGTCCGGCCGTTCGGGGCTCAGGTCCCGCACCCGTGCCCGCAGCGCGCGTGTCTCCTCCTGGAGCGCGAGGTAGCGCTGGTGGGCGTCGTAGAGGTAGCGGACCTTGGTGCGCAGGGCCAGCGGGTCGACCGGCTTCATGACCAGGTCGGCGACGCCGAGGCCGAAGGCGGTGGAGGTCAGTTCCTGGTCGGGGCCGAAGCCGGTGAGGAGGATGACCGGGATGTGCTGGGTCTGTTCGAGACGCCGCAGGTAGCGGACCACGTCCAGGCCGCTGACGCCGGGCATGCGCACGTCGAGCACGAGGAGTCCGACGCGGCCGCGCAGCACCTGCTTGAGAGCTTCGTCGCCGCTGGTGGCGCGGGCTATCCGGTGGCCCAGGGGGGCCAGGACGTTCTCCAGCGCGTACAGCGTGTCCTGGTGGTCGTCCACGATCAGGATCTTGGCGTCCGGCGGCATGACCGACATCCCTCCCGCGATGGGACGACCAGCTTATGCGGAAACTTGACGCGCAGTGCCGGACAGCTGACGCGCGGTACCCGCCGACGCGCGTAGGGCGCGCGCCTCGGCGGGGTTCGGGGCTGCCGTGCGCGCAGGTGCCGGGCCCTGATCCGGACGAGACGCCCGAGGTCAGGCGGGGGTGCCGTGGACGGCGTCCTCGGCGATGCGCTCGTGGTGGCGGATCACCTCGCCGATGATGAAATTGAGGAACTTCTCAGCGAACGCCGGGTCCAGCTTGGCGCTCTCGGCGAGGGCGCGCAGTCGGGCGATCTGCCGGGCCTCGCGGGCCGGGTCGGCGGCGGGCAGCCGGTGGCGGGCCTTGAGGTGGCCGACCTGTTGCGTGGCCTTGAAGCGCTCGGCGAGCATGTGGACGACGGCCGCGTCGATGTTGTCGATGCTGTCGCGCAGCCGGGCGAGTTCCTCGACGACGGCGGGGTCGACGTCACCGGTTCCGGTGTTGCTGGTGGTCATGGGCGTTCACCCTAGTGCGTCGTGGTGCGGGGCCCGTCGCCGCGGGATGCCTGCCGCCGGGTCCACGTCCGGCGTTCGCCCGCCGGCTCCTCACCGGGCTCTCCTGCCGCCGGTTCCTCGTACAGTGGAAGCGGCCAGTGGAAGCGGCTGCACGGCGTCTTGGGGGTACGGGCGTGGCGAACGGCGGACCGGTCGAGCACGGCTATCCGCACCTGGACACGGTGCGGGACGCCGTCACCGCGCTGTACAGACGGCTGTCCCACGACACCGTCCACCAGTTCGCCACCAGCGTGGCCCCGGTGGACGTGGCGTTCTGCGACACCGACGACCTGCATCTCGGGGCGCAGCGGGTGGCGCGGGAGCTGGTGCGGCACTTCCGGCTGCCGGAGGCCCGGATGATCGTCGGGTTCCGGGAGATGGAGCACGCGGCGAACGTCGAACTGACGGCGGGGCCCGAGTACTTCATCGAGCTGAACGACCGGTTCCGTACCCATCGGCGGGACATCGGGGCGGCCCTGGCGCACGAGATCATGCACGTCTTCCTGCACCGGATGGACCTGGCGTTCCCCGGCACCCGCGACAACGAGATCCTCACGGACACGGCCACCACCTATCTGGGCGCCGGGTGGCTGCTGCTCGACGCCTACCGGGAGGACGCGTCCTCCTCGCAGAAGCTGGGGTATCTGACGCCGGAGGAGTTCGGGTACGTCCTGGCCAAGCGGGCGCTGGTCTTCGGCGAGGACCCGTCGACGTGGTTCACCAGCGCGCAGGCGTACACGGCGTACGTGAAGGGCAGGGAGCGGGCCCGTCTGGACGAGCGGCAGCCGCCGCTGACGGCCGCGGGGTGGGCGGGCCGGCGGCGCTACGCGCGTGACCGGCGGCACGCGCAGGAGGCCCCGGCCTCCGTCGGCCCGCCGAGCGCTCCGTACGCCTTCGTGCCGGACGGGCCGGGGCCGTTGCGGGTGACGTTTCCCTGTCCCACCTGCCTTCAGCGGATCAGGGTGCCGGTCCGGGGGCGGGTGCGGGCGCGGTGCGGGTTGTGCCGGACGGTGCTGGAGTGCGTCACGTAGATGATCGGCCGCCGGTGCCGGAGCGCGACACGTAGATGATCGGCCCCCGGCACGGGAGTGCGACACGTAGATGATCGGCCCCCGGCACGGAAGCGCGACACATAGACCGTCGGCCCCCCTGCCGCCTACGTCCCGTACACCCGCCCCGGCCGCTCCGCCTCGGCCAGCAGTCTGCGTACTCTCTCCCCCGCCTCACCCGGGGTCCATCGGGCCCCCTTGTCGGCCGTGGGGCCGGGGCGCCAGCCCTCCATGACGGTGATGCGGCCGGCCTCCGTCTCGAAGACGCGGCCGGTGACGCCGTCGCTCGCGGCGGAGCCCAGCCAGACGACCAGGGGCGAGACGTTCTCGGGGGCCATCGCGTCGAAGCCGGTGGCGGGCGCCGCCATGGTGGTGGCGAAGGCGTGTTCCGTCATGCGGGTGCGGGCCGCGGGGGCGATGGCGTTGACCTGGACGCCGTAGCGGGCGAACTCGGCGGCGGCGACCAGGGTCAGGGCGACGATGCCGGCCTTCGCGGCGCTGTAGTTGCCCTGTCCGACCGAGCCCAGCAGGCCTGCCCCGCTGCCGGTGTTGACGATCCGGGCGTCGGGGGTGCGGCCCGCCTTGGCCTCGGCCCGCCAGTGTGCGGCGGCGTGCTTGAGGGGGAGGAAGTGGCCCTTGAGGTGGACGCGTACGACGGCGTCCCAGTCGTCCTCGTCGAGGCTGACCAGCATCCGGTCGCGCAGGAAGCCGGCGTTGTTGACGAGGGTGTCGAGCCGGCCGTACGTCTCCAGGGCGGTCGTCACCAGGGATGCGGCGCCCTCGCCGGTGGCGATGTCGGCGGCGTGGGCGACGGCGTGGCCGCCCGCCGCGCGGATCTCGTCGGCGACGCGGGCGGCCGGGCTGTCGGGGTCCGGGGTGCCGTCGAGGCCGACGCCGAGGTCGTTGACGACGACCCGGGCGCCCTCGGCGGCGAACGCGAGGGCGTGGGCGCGGCCGAGGCCCCGGCCCGCACCGGTGACGACGACGACCCGGTCCGCGCAGATTCCGCTCATCTCATGACTCCTTCTGGGCGGGTACCTCCGCGGGTACGGCCGTGGCCGCGTCCAGGAACGCGGGCCGTTCCCCGCCGCCGTGGACGAGGAGGCTCGCCCCGCTGATGTAGGCGGCGGCGTCGGAGGCGAGGAAGACGGTGGCGGCACCGACGTCCGTCGGCTCGGCGAGGCGTCCGAGCGGGACGGTGCGGGAGACGGCCGCGATGCCGTCGGCGTCCCCGTAGTGGAGGTGTGACCGCTCGGTGCGGACCATGCCGACGACGAGGGTGTTGACGCGGACCTCCGGCGCCCATTCCACGGCCATCGAGCGGGCGAGGTGCTCCAGGCCCGCCTTGGCCGCCCCGTACGCGGCCGTGCCGGGTGAGGGGCGGCTCCCGCTGACGCTGCCGATCATCACGATCGAGCCCCGGGCACGGCGGAGGTGTCCGTGTGCGGCGAGGGACATGGTGAGGGGGGCGAGGAGGTTGAGTTCGAGGACGCGTACGTGCCGTTCGGCGTCGGCCTGGGCGAGCGGGCGGTGGGGGGCGCCGCCCGCGTTGTTGACCAGGACGTCCAGCCGGGGCAGTGCGGTGAGGGCGCGGCGGACGGCGTCACCGTCGCGCACGTCCAGCCGCATGAACTTCGTACCGGGTAAGGGGACTTCGGGTGGCCGGCGGGCGCAGACGAGGACCTCCGCACCCGCGGCCACGAGGGAGCGCGCGATCCCGGCGCCGACGCCCCGGGTGCCGCCCGTGACGACGGCGACCTTCCCGTCCAGCTCCATTCGCGCTACCTTCCGCCTAACAAACGTTTGGTGGAAAGGTAGCTGATGCTTCCATGGGTGTCTCCACCTCGTCCCCGGAAAAGGGGATTTCGTTGGTCACCGTCGACGTCCCGCCGGTGAACGCCCTCCCGGTGGACGGCTGGTTCGCGCTGGCCGACGCCGTGCGCGGGGCCGGCCGGGACCCTCGGGTGCGGTGCGTGGTGCTGGCCGCCGAGGGGCGCGGCTTCAACGCGGGCGTGGACATCAAGGAACTCCAGGCGGGGGGCGCGGGCGCGCTCGTCGGCGCCAACCGCGGCTGCTTCGCGGCGTTCGCGGCGGTGTACGAGTGCGAGGTGCCCGTCGTCGCCGCCGTGCAGGGCTTCTGCCTGGGCGGCGGCATCGGCCTGGTGGGGAACGCGGACGCGATCGTGGCGGCCGAGGACGCCGTCTTCGGGCTGCCCGAACTCGACCGGGGAGCCCTCGGCGCGGCCACTCATCTCGCCCGGCTCGTCCCCCAGCACCTCATGCGCGCCCTGTACTTCACCTCCCGCACGGCCAGCGCGGCCGAGCTGCACGCGCACGGCTCGGTGTGGAGGGTCGTACCGCGCGGTGAACTGCGTGCGGCCGCCATGGAGTTGGCGGGCGAGATCGCCGCCAAGGACGGGGAGCTGCTGCGCCTCGCCAAGGCCGCCATCAACGGCATCGACCCGGTCGACGTGCGCCGCAGCTACCGCTTCGAGCAGGGCTTCACCTTCGAGGCGAGCGCCCTCGGGGTGGCGGACCGGGTCCGTGACAGGTTCGGGAAGGAGGGGACGTAGGTGAGCGACAAGACGATGTCCGCCGACGAGGTGGCCGGCCGGCTGGCCGACGGCATGACCCTCGGCATCGGCGGCTGGGGCTCGCGCCGCAAGCCGATGGCCCTGGTCAGAGCGCTGCTCCGGTCCGGGGTCACCGATCTCACGATCGTCTCGTGCGGCGGTCCGGACGTCGGCATGCTGGTCGCCGCCGGACGGGTCCGCAGGCTGGTCGTCCCGTTCGTCACCCTCGACTCGATCCCGCTCGAACCGCACTACCGGGCGGCGCGCGAGCGCGGTGCCGTCGAGCTGACGGAGATCGACGAGGCGATGTTCATGTGGGGACTGCACGCCGCCGCGAACCGGCTGCCCTTCCTGCCGGTGCGGGCCGGGATCGGCTCGGACGTGATGCGGGTCAATCCCGGGCTGCGGACGGTGACTTCGCCGTACGACGACGGGGAGACGTTCGTGGCCGTGCCGGCGCTGCGCGTGGACGCCGCGCTGGTGCACGTCAACCGTGCCGACCGGCTGGGCAACGGGCAGTGTCTGGGCCCCGACCCGTACTTCGACGACCTCTTCTGCGAGGCGGCGGACAGGGCCTACGTCTCCTGTGAACGGATCGTGGAGACGGCCGAGTTGACCAAGAACGCGGCTCCGCAGACGCTACTGGTCAAGCGGCACACGGTGACCGGTGTGGTGGAGGCCCCGAACGGGGCGCACTTCACGTCCTGCGCGCCCGACTACGGGCGGGACGAGGCGTTCCAGAAGACGTACGCGACCACGCCCTGGCCCGAGTTCGCACAGCGGTACCTGGGCGGGGACGAGCGGGCCTACCGGTCGGCCGTCGGGGAGGGGGCATGACGGAGGTGACCCGCGCCGAGTACTGCGTGATCGCCTGCGCCGAGGCCTGGCGGGACGCGGGCGAGGTCCTCGCCTCCCCGATGGGCGTGATCCCCTCCGTCGGCGCCCGCCTCGCCCGCCGCACCTTCGCGCCGGACCTGCTGCTCACCGACGGCGAGGCGTTCCTGGTCGGCCCGGACGGCGCCGTCGAGGGCTGGCTGCCGTACCGGCAGCACCTGGCGCTGGTCACCGGCGGACGGCGGCACGTGATGATGGGCGCGAGCCAGATCGACCGGTACGGCAACCAGAACATCTCGTGCATCGGCGACTGGGCGAAGCCGAGACGGCAGTTGCTCGGGGTGCGGGGCGCGCCGGTCAACACCCTCAACAATCCGACCAGTTACTGGGTGCCGCGGCACTCGCGGCGGGTCTTCGTCGAGAAGGTCGACATGGTGTGCGGGGTCGGCTACGACCGTGCGGCCGACGCCCCCTACCACCGCATCCCGCGGGTCGTCTCCGACCTGGGCGTCTTCGACTTCGCCACCCAGGACCGGTCGATGCGGCTGGCCTCCGTCCACCCCGGCGTGACCGTCGCGCAGGTGAGGGAGGCGACCGGGTTCGCGCTCACGGTCCCGGACGAGGTGCCGCACACCCGTGAACCCACCGCGCTCGAGCTGGCGTTGATCCGGGACGTGATCGATCCGGCGGACACGCGGGCGCGTGAGGTCGGGCACTGATGGAGACGGCGCTGACCCGGCTGGTCGGGGTGCGGTACCCGATCGTGCAGACCGGGATGGGATGGGTGGCCGGGCCGCGCCTGGTCTCGGCGACGGCGAACGCGGGCGCCCTCGGCATCCTGGCGTCGGCGACCATGACCCTCGACCAGTTGCGCGAGGCGGTGCGCGAGGTGAGGTCCCGCACGGACGCGCCCTTCGGCGTCAACCTCCGCGCCGACGCGGCGGACGCCGGTGACCGGGTGCGGATCATGATCGAGGAGGGCGTACGGGTCGCGTCCTTCGCGCTCGCGCCCTCCGCCGGGCTCATCGCCGAACTCAAGGAGGCGGGTGTCGTCGTCATCCCGTCCGTGGGGGCCCGCCGGCATGCCGAGAAGGTCGCGGCCTGGGGTGCGGACGCGGTCCTCGTCCAGGGCGGCGAGGGCGGCGGGCACACCGGCGAGGTCGCGACGACGGTACTGGTGCCGCAGGTGGTGGACGCCGTGGACATCCCCGTCGTCGCGGCAGGGGGGTTCTTCGACGGGCGGGGCCTGGTCGCGGCGCTGGCGTACGGCGCGGCGGGGATCGCGATGGGCACGCGGTTCCTGCTGACGTCGGACTCGACGGTGCCGGACGCGGTGAAGGCCCGGTACCTGGCGGCGACGGTGAAGGACGTCACGGTGACGACAGCCGTGGACGGACTGCCCCATCGCATGCTCCGCACGGACCTGGTCGACTCCCTGGAGGGAGCGGGCCGTACGAGATCCCTGGCCCGCGCGGTCCGCCGAGCGGCCGGCTTCCGAAGGCTCTCCGGCCTCACCTGGCCCGCGATGATCCGCGAGGGCCTCACCATGAGACACGGCAAGAACCTGTCCTGGAGCCAGGTCCTGCTCGCCGCGAACACGCCGATGCTGCTGCGCGCGTCGATGGTGGAGGGACGTACGGACCTGGCGGTGATGGCCTCGGGACAGGTGGCCGGCGTGATCGAGGACCTGCCCTCCTGTTCGGAGCTGGTGGAGCGCGTGATGCGAGAAGCCAGACATGTCCTTCGCCTCCTGGACGCCTAGGAGGGACGTGTGGGAGATGTCCTGGGCGCCGGACGGCAGGACCACGTTCCACTACGTCGAACCCGTGCAAGACGGTGAGCCGCATGTCGTCTGGCACCGAATCGGCACCCGCTCGATCTTCGGACGCCCTTGAGCGCTGCCTGACGGGACCGCACGACACCGACACGGGCCCGCCCCTCACACCCGTTCGATGATCGTCACGTTGGCCTGTCCGCCGCCCTCGCACATCGTCTGCAAGCCGAACCGGCCGCCGGTGCGCTCCAGTTCGTGCAGCAGGGTGGTCATCAGCCGGGCGCCGGTGGCGCCCAGGGGGTGGCCGAGGGAGATCGCGCCGCCGTTGACGTTGACCCGGGCGGGGTCCGCGCCGGTCTCCTTCAGCCAGGCCAGGACGACCGGCGCGAAGGCCTCGTTGATCTCGACGAGGTCGAGGTCGTCGATGGACAGGCCGGTCTTCTTCAGGGCGTGCGCGGTGGCGGGGATCGGCGCGGTCAGCATGCGGATGGGGTCCTCGCCGCGCACCGAGAGATGGTGGACGCGGGCGCGGGGCCGCAGCCCGTGCTCGCGGACGGCGTGTTCGGAGGCGAGCAGCAGGGCTGCGGCCCCGTCGGAGACCTGCGAGGAGCAGGCGGCGGTGACGGTGCCGCCGTCGAGGACGGGTCTCAGCGCGGCCATCTTCTCCAGGGAGGTGTCCCGGCGCGGCCCCTCGTCGACGGCGGTCCTCCCCAGGGGCACGGTCTCCCGCGTGAAGCGGCCCTCGTCGATGGCCCGCAGCGCCCGCCGGTGGGAGCGCAGCGCGAACTCCTCCTGGTCCTGCCGGGTGATGCCCCACTTCGCGGCGATCATCTCGGCGCCGGCGAACTGGTTGACTGGCCGGTCGCCGTAGCGGGACCGCCAGCCCTCGCTGCCCGCGAAGGGGCCCTGGGTGAGGCCGAGCGGCTCGGCGGCCTGCCGGGTGGCGAAGGCGATGGGGATCTGCGACATGTTCTGCACGCCGCCCGCGACGACCAGGTCCTGGGTGCCGGACAGCACGGCCTGGGCGGCGAAGTGCACCGCCTGCTGCGAGGACCCGCACTGCCGGTCCACGGTCACGCCCGGCACCTCCTCGGGCAGTCCGGCGGCCAGCCAGCAGGTCCTGGCGATGTCCCCGGCCTGCGGTCCGACGGCGTCCAGGCAGCCGAAGACGACGTCCTCGACGGCGGCCGGGTCGATGCCGGACCGCGCCACGAGTTCCTTGAGCACATGGGCGCCGAGGTCGGCCGGGTGGACCCCGGCGAGCCCTCCCCCGCGCCGCCCGACGGGCGTACGGACCGCTTCGACGATATAGGCCTCGGCCATGGCGACTCCCCAGACTCCCCATCGGGTTACGTGCGTGCGGTTACGTGCGTACGGCGATCCCGTCCAGCACCATCGACAGGTACTGCCGGGCGATCTCCTCCGGGCTGTGCTGTCCGCCGGGCCGGTACCAGGAGGCGGCGACCCACACCGTGTCCCGGACGAACCGGTAGGTGAGACGGACGTCGAGGTCGGCCCGGAAGACCCGGGCGGCGACCCCCTGCTCCAGCGTGGACAGCCACGCCCTCTCGAACCTGCGCTGCGACTCGGCGAGGAACGCGAACCGTTCCTGCGCGACGAGCTGCCTGTTCTCCTTCTGGTAGATCGCGACGGCGGCACGGTGCCGGTCGATCTCCCGGAACGACTCGGTGACCAGGGCTTCGAGGGTCTCGCGCGGGCCGAGACCGGCGGCCAGGACGGTGTCGTAGCCGTCCCACAGCTCGTCGAGGAAGGTGCGCAGGATCTCCTCCAGCATCGATTCCTTGGAGTCGAAGTGGTAGTAGAGGCTGCCGGCGAGCATGCCCGCGTGGTCCGCGATCTTGCGGACCGTGGTGGCGTTGTAACCGTGCTCGGCGAAGACCTCGGCGGCGGTGTCGAGGAGTTCGCCGCGGCGGTCGCGCGCGGTGGTGGCCGCGGCGGGCTCGGCCGCGGTCACCTGGGACTTCTTCTTCGTAGGCACGCGCACATTGTCGCCCCCCGCCTCAGGCCCGCTGTCCGCTGACCGACACGACCTCGCCGGTCAGGTACGAGGAGTAGCCGGACGCGAGGAACACGATCACGTTGGCGACCTCCCAGGGCTCGGCGTGCCGCCCGAAGGCCTCGCGCGCGGTGAGTTCCTCCAGGAGTCCGGGGGACGTCACCTTCGCCAGGTGGGGGTGCATGGCCAGGCTCGGCGCGACGGCGTTGACCCGCGTCCCGTAGGCCACGGCCTCGACCGCCGCGCACCGGGTCAGCGCCATGACGCCCGCCTTGGCGGCGGCGTAGTGCGCCTGCCCGGCCTGGGCGCGCCAGCCGAGGACGGAGGCGTTGTTGACGATCACGCCGCCCCCGTCCCGGTCGCGGAAGTGCCGCAGGGCCGCCCGCACGCACCGGAACGTCCCCGTCAGGGTCACGTCCAGCACCCGGGACCACTGCTCGTCGCTCATGTCGGCCAGTGCGCACGTCCCGCCGAGCCCGGCGTTGTTGACGACGACGTCCAGGCGGCCGTGGGTGTCCACGGCAGCGTCGAACAGCCGGCGCACCTGGTCCTCGTCCGTGACGTCGCAGGGCACCGCCGCGACCGCCGCCGCACCGAACTCGGCGGCCAGCGCGGCCTCGTGCTCCTTGAGCCGCCGGGCATGGGCGTCGCTGATCAGGACCCGCGCGCCCTCCTCCAGGAAGCGCCGCGCGGTCGCGCCGCCGATGCCCGCACCGGCCGCGGCGGTGAGCACGGCGGTACGCCCGCGCAGCAGACCGTGTCCCGGCACGTACGACGGACTCTCGACGTCTGTCATGGCAGCACGCTAACCTACCAAACACTTGTTAGGGAAGGTGGTCGGGTCATGGATCTCGGGTTCACGCGGGACGAGGAGGCCTTCCGGGCCGAGGCCCGTGCCTGGCTCGCGGCACATGTGCCGGCCGCGCCGCCGCCCTCCCTGGAGACCGAGGAGGGCTTCGCCGCGCACCGCGCGTGGGAGGCCGAACTGGCCGCGGACCGCTGGTCGGTGGTCGACTGGCCGGAGCGGTACGGCGGCCGGGACGCCGGTCTGATCGGCCGGCTGCTGTTCGAGGAGGAGTACTACGCGGCGGGCGCCCCCGGCCGGGTCGGGCAGAACGGCGTGAGCCTGCTCGCCCCGACCCTCTTCGCCCACGGCACCGAGGAGCAGCGCGCCCGTGTCCTGCCGTCGATGGCGACCGGCGAGGTGGTCTGGGCGCAGGCCTGGTCGGAGCCGGAGGCCGGTTCGGATCTGGCGTCCCTGCGGTCCAAGGCGGTGCGCGCGGACGGCGGCTGGCTCCTGAGCGGCCAGAAGACCTGGTCCTCGCGGGCCGCCTTCGCCGACCGCGCCTTCGGCCTGTTCCGCAGCCACCCGGACGCCCCGAGACCCCATCAGGGGCTCACCTACGTCATGTTCGGCCTGCGCGCACCCGGGGTCACGGTCCGCCCGATCCGCCGGCTCGACGGCAGGCCGGCGTTCGCCGAGCTGTTCCTGGACGAGGTCTTCGTGCCCGACGAGGACGTGATCGGCGAGCCCGGCCGGGGCTGGCAGATCGCGATGGCGACGGCGGCCGACGAACGCGGGCTCACACTCCGCTCCCCCGGCCGCTTCCTGGCGAGCGCCGAGCGTCTGCGGGCCCTCTGGCAGGACCGGGGCAGCCCCGACTGGGCGCGGGAGAAGGTCGCCGACGCCCTGATCGGCGCCCGCGCCTACCAGTTGTTCACGTTCGCGGCGGCCTCCCGGCATCTGACGGGCGAGCCGCTGGGCCCGGAGTCCAGCCTGAACAAGGTCTTCTGGTCCGAGTACGACCTCGCGCTGCACGAGACGGCCCTCGACCTCCTGGACGGCGAGGGCGAGTCGGCGTCCACGGACTGGACCGAGCGGTACGTCTTCGCGCTGGCCGGCCCGATCTACGCGGGCACGAACGAGATCCAGCGCGACATCGTCGCCGAACGCCTGCTGGGCCTGCCGAAGGGACGCCGCTGATGCGCTTCCTCCTCGACCCCGAGCAGCGGGACTTCGCCCGCTCCCTGGACGCGCTGCTCACCGCCGCCGACACGCCCGCCGTGATCCGGGACTGGAGCCGCGGCGAGCACGGGCGCGGGCGTGCGCTGTGGAGCCGTATCGCCGAGGCCGGGGTGTTCGCGCTGGCGGTCCCCGAGGAGTACCAGGGGCTGGGTGTGCGGCCCGTCGAACTGGCGGTCGCCTTCATCGAGTTGGGACGCCACGCGGTGCCGGGACCGCTGGTGGAGACGGTCGCGGTGGCGTCGCTGCTGGCCGGCACCGGTCACGCGAAACGGTTCCTGCCCGGTGTCGCCGCCGGGGAGAGCCTGGCCACCCTCAGCCGCGAGGGCTCCCTCGCGCTGGACGGCGACGCGGCCACGCACCGCTTCTCCCTCTCCCCCGAAGGTCTTCGCCTGGCCCCCGGCCACGGTCCGGTGCGCGGCTCCCTCGACCCGGCCCGTCGCCTCACCCCGCTCCCGTCCGGCGGCGAACTCCTCGGCCCGCCCGCGCCGCACGCCCTGGCCCTGGCCCGTCTCACCACCGCGGCCCAGGCCCTCGGCATCGGCCTCGCCCTCCTCGACCGCACGGTCGCCCACGTCGGCCGGCGCACCCAGTTCGGGGTGCCCGTCGGGTCGTTCCAGGCGGTGAAGCACCGGCTGGCCGACGCGAAGATCGCGTTGGAGTTCGCCCGCCCCCTGGTCCTCGGCGCCGCCCTCACCATGGCCCCGGCCGACGTGGCCGCCGCGAAGGCCACCGCCTGCGAGGCGGCCTACACCACCGCCCGGACCGCGCTGCATCTGCACGGCGCGATCGGCTACACCGCGGAGTACGACCTGTCGCTGTGGTTCACCAAGGCCCACGCCCTGCGCACCGCCTGGGGCACCCCGCGGGAGTGCCGCGACGACGTCCTCGACGCCGCCTGACCCAGCCGCCTGACCCAGCCGCCCGACTCGGCCGCCGACTCAGCGGCCGGGGCCCACGATCCCCTGCGCCCGCGCCGCCACCAGCCACTTGGGGAACTCACCCACGAGACGGTCGTACAGATCCGCGTCCGACATCCTGCGCGGATCGGCGCCCGCGTGGAAGAAACCGGCGTTGTCGACGGCCCGCTTCTGCGGCACGGGCAGTTCGTCGAGCTTGCGCAGGAAGTCGAACTGCTTGCTGTCCTTGTCCCCGAAGCCGATGAACTGCCAGAACAGCGGCAGCGTCGACGCCTTGCACAGATAGCGCTCGGCGGCGAGCTTGTTGATCGGCCCGCCGTCGGTCTGGAAGACGACGAGAGCGGGCTCGCGGGAACCGCTGTCGAGATAGTGGTCGATGACGGCGTCCATCGCCAGGTGATAGCTGGTCTTCCCCATGTGCCCGAGACCGGCCACGATCCGGTCCACCCGCCCCTGGTGGTCGGCGAGCGCGATGTCGGTGACGGCGTCCACATCGGTGGAGAAGAACACCACCGGCACCCGCCCGTCGTCGTCGAGATGCGCCGACAGACCCAGCACCCGGTCCGCGAGCGCCTGCACACTGCCGTCCTTGTAGTACGGCTTCATCGACCCCGAGTAGTCCACGACCAGGTAGACAGCGGCCCGCTGCCCGTCCAGGCCGTGCTTCGTGAGGGACACCCCGGCGCTCTTGTACAGGCTGACCAGCGCGGGTGCCGTCTCCTGGACCTTGCTGAGACTGATCGCGACCATGGGCCACACCCTCCCACACCGGGACATGCGGCGGCGCCTGCCCGGTCGTCCGGTCGGGGACAGTGGGGCAGACGCCGTCTCGGGGGGTGTCCGGGGGGCTGGGCCCCCGGACATCCCGCCCGTACGCCTTTGTACGGGACGCTCGGTGACCGGCCGTCAGACCATCAGGGAACGGTCGGTCGGCCGGATCGGGGCCGGCAGGTCGCTGGCTCCGGTCAGGAAGCGGTCGACGCCGCGGGCGGCCGAGCGGCCCTCCGCGATCGCCCACACGATGAGGGACTGGCCGCGGCCGGCGTCACCGGCGACGTACACGCCCGGCACGTTGGTCTGGAAGTCGGCGTCGCGGGCGATGTTGCCGCGCTCGTCCAGCTCCAGGCCGAACTGCTCGACCAGCCCGTTCTCCCGGTCGGTGCCGGTGAAGCCCATGGCGAGGGTGACCAGCTGGGCGGGGATCTTGCGCTCCGTGCCCGGCTTCTGGGTCAGCTTGCCCTCGACGAACTCCACCTCGGTGAGGTGCAGCCACTGGACGTTGCCGTCCTCGTCGCCCTCGAAGTGGGTGGTGGAGACGGAGTAGACCCGCTCGCCGCCCTCCTCGTGCGCACTGGTGACCTTGTAGAGCATCGGGAACGTCGGCCACGGCTGGGCGACCGGGTTCCGCTCCTCGTTGGGGCGGGGCATGATCTCCAGCTGCGTGACCGAGGCCGCGCCCTGGCGGTGGGCGGTGCCCACGCAGTCGGCGCCGGTGTCGCCACCGCCGATGACCACGACGTGCTTGCCCTCGGCCGAGATGGGGGGCGCCACGAAGTCGCCCTCCTGCACCTTGTTGGCCAGCGGCAGGTACTCCATGGCCTGGTGGACGCCCTTCAGCTCGCGACCGGGGACCGGGAGGTCACGGGCGGTCGTGGCGCCGGCGGCGATGACGATCGCGTCGTACCGCTTCTTCAGGTCGGTGCCCTTGAGGTCGCGGCCGATCTCGATGCCCGTACGGAAGCGGGTGCCCTCCGCGCGCATCTGCTCGATACGGCGGTTGATGTGCCGCTTCTCCATCTTGAACTCGGGGATGCCGTACCGGAGGAGGCCTCCGACGCGGTCCGCGCGCTCGTAGACGGCGACGGTGTGGCCCGCCCGGGTCAGCTGCTGGGCGGCGGCGAGACCCGCCGGGCCCGAGCCGATGACCGCGACCGTCTTGCCGGACAGCCGCTCCGGGATCTGCGGGGCGACGTCACCGGTCTCCCACGCCTTGTCGATGATCGAGACCTCGACGTTCTTGATGGTCACGGCCGGCTGGTTGATGCCGAGCACACACGCCGACTCGCACGGAGCGGGGCACAGCCGGCCCGTGAACTCCGGGAAGTTGTTCGTGGCGTGCAGGCGCTCGGACGCCGCCGACCAGTCCTCGCGGTACGCGAAGTCGTTCCACTCGGGGATCAGGTTCCCCAGCGGACAGCCGTTGTGGCAGAACGGGATGCCGCAGTCCATGCACCGGCTGGCCTGCTTGCCGATGATCGGCAGCAGCGAGCCGGGGACGTAGACCTCGTTCCAGTCCTTGAGTCGCTCCTCGACCGGGCGGGACTTGGCGACCTCGCGGCCGTGGTGGAGAAAGCCCTTGGGATCAGCCATTGGTCGCCGCCTCCATCATCTTCTCGGTGATCTCGGTCTCGGTGAGACCGGCTCGCTCGGCGGCGTCCTTGGCGGCGAGCACTGCCTTGTACGTACTGGGGATGATCTTGCTGAAGCGTTCCACGGACGCGTCCCAGTCGGCGACCAGCTTCTCGGCGACCGTCGAACCGGTCTCCTCGGCGTGGCGGCGCACCACGTCGTGCAGCCATGCCTTGTCGGTGTCGTCCAGCTCCTCGATCGCGCCGAGGTTGCCGGAGTTGACGTGGTCGCGGTTCAGGTCGATCACGTAGGCGACGCCGCCGGACATACCGGCCGCGAAGTTGCGGCCCGTCTCGCCGAGGACCACCGCGTGACCGCCGGTCATGTACTCGCAGCCGTGGTCGCCGACGCCCTCGGAGACGACCGTCGCGCCGGAGTTGCGGACGCAGAACCGCTCGCCCGTCCGGCCGCGCAGGAACAGCTCGCCGCCGGTCGCGCCGTAGGCGATGGTGTTGCCCGCGATCACCGAGTACTCGGCGAGGTGGTCGGCGCCCCGGTCCGGGCGGACGATGACGCGGCCGCCGGAGAGGCCCTTGCCGACGTAGTCGTTGGCGTCGCCCTCCAGGCGCAGCGTGACACCGCGCGGGAGGAAGGCGCCGAAGGACTGGCCGGCCGAGCCGGTGAAGGTGATGTCGATGGTGTCGTCGGGCAGGCCCGCGCCACCGAACTTCTTCGTCACCTCGTGGCCGAGCATGGTGCCGACCGTGCGGTTGATGTTGCGGATCGCGACCTGGGCGCGCACCGGCTGGGCGTCGGTCGCGGAGTCCGCGGCCAGCGCGTCGGCGGCGAGCTTGATCAGCTCGTTGTCGAGCGCCTTCTCCAGGCCGTGGTCCTGCTCGACGACCTGGTGGAGGGAGGCGCCCTCGGGCAGCGCCGGCACGTGGAACAGCGGCTCCAGGTTCAGGCCCTGCGCCTTCCAGTGGTCGACGGCCCGCTCGACGTCGAGGACCTCGGCGTGGCCGACGGCCTCCTCGATCGAGCGGAAGCCCAGCTCGGCGAGCAGCTCGCGGACCTCCTGCGCGATGAACTGGAAGAAGTTCACCACGTACTCGGCCTTGCCGTTGAACCGGTCGCGGAGCACCGGGTTCTGGGTGGCGATGCCGACCGGGCAGGTGTCCAGGTGGCAGACGCGCATCATGACGCAGCCGGAGACGACGAGCGGCGCGGTCGCGAAACCGAACTCCTCGGCGCCGAGCAGCGCGGCGATGATCACGTCGCGGCCGGTCTTCAGCTGGCCGTCGGTCTGCACGACGATGCGGTCGCGCAGGCCGTTGAGCAGCAGGGTCTGCTGGGTCTCGGCGAGGCCCAGCTCCCAGGGGCCGCCCGCGTGCTTCAGCGAGGTCAGCGGAGAGGCGCCGGTGCCGCCGTCGTGACCCGAGATGAGCACGACGTCCGCGTGGGCCTTGGACACACCGGCCGCGACCGTGCCGACGCCGACCTCGGAGACCAGCTTCACGTGGATGCGGGCCTTCGGGTTGGCGTTCTTGAGGTCGTGGATCAGCTGAGCCAGGTCCTCGATGGAGTAGATGTCGTGGTGCGGCGGCGGGGAGATCAGGCCGACGCCCGGCGTCGAGTGACGCGTCTTGGCGACCCACGGGTAGACCTTGTGGCCGGGCAGCTGGCCGCCCTCGCCGGGCTTGGCACCCTGGGCCATCTTGATCTGGATGTCGTCCGCGTTGACCAGGTACTCGGAGGTCACGCCGAAGCGGCCGGAGGCGACCTGCTTGATCGACGAACGCCGCGCCGGGTCGTACAGCCGGTCCGCGTCCTCGCCGCCCTCACCGGTGTTGGACTTGCCGCCCAGCTGGTTCATGGCGATGGCGAGGGTCTCGTGCGCCTCCTTGGAGATGGAGCCGTACGACATGGCGCCGGTGGAGAAGCGCTTGACGATCTCGCTGACCGGCTCGACCTCGTCGACGGAGATCGGCTCCCGGCCCGAGCTGAAGCCGAACAGGCCGCGCAGCGTCATGAGGCGCTCGGACTGCTCGTTCACCCGGTCCGTGTACATCTTGAAGATGTCGTAGCGGTTGGCACGCGTCGAGTGCTGGAGGCGGAAGACCGTCTCCGGGTCGAACAGGTGCGGCTCGCCCTCGCGGCGCCACTGGTACTCGCCGCCTATGTCCAGCGCGCGGTGGGCCGGCGCGATGCCGCTGGCCGGGTAGCCCTTGGCGTGGCGGGCGGCGACCTCCTTGGCGATGACGTCGATGCCGACGCCGCCGATCTTGGTGGCCGTGCCGTTGAAGTACTTGGCGACGAAGGCGTCGTCGAGACCGACGGCCTCGAACACCTGGGCGCCGCGGTAGGAGGCGACGGTCGAGATGCCCATCTTGGACATGACCTTCAGGACGCCCTTGCCGAGGGCGTAGATCAGGTTGCGGATCGCCTGCTCGGGCTCCATGCCGTTGAGGAAGGTGCCCGCGCGCAGCAGGTCCTCGACGGACTCCATCGCCAGGTACGGGTTGACGGCGGCGGCGCCGAAACCGATCAGCAGGGCCACGTGGTGGACCTCGCGGACGTCACCGGCCTCGACCAGCAGGCCCACCTGGGTGCGCTGCTTGGTGCGGATGAGGTGGTGGTGGACGGCCGCGGTGAGCAGCAGCGACGGGATCGGCGCGTGCTCGGCGTCGGAGTGGCGGTCCGACAGGACGATGAGGCGGGCGCCGTTCTCGATGGCCTCGTCGGCCTCGGCGCAGATCTCCTCGATCCGTGCGGCCAGCGCGTCCCCGCCGCCGTGCACCCGGTACAGGCCGGAGAGGGTCGCGGCCTTGAAGCCCGGCATGTCGCCGTCGGCGTTGATGTGGATGAGCTTGGCCAGCTCGTCGTTGTCGATCACCGGGAAGGGCAGCACGACGGAGCGGCAGGACGCGGCGCTCGGGTCGAGCAGGTTGCCCTGCGGGCCGAGCGCGGAGCGCAGGGAGGTGACCAGCTCCTCGCGGATCGCGTCCAGCGGCGGGTTGGTGACCTGCGCGAACAGCTGGGTGAAGTAGTCGAACAGCAGCCGCGGGCGGGAGGACAGCGCGGCGATCGGCGAGTCGGTGCCCATGGAACCGATCGGCTCGGCGGCGGCCTTCGCCATCGGCGCGAGCAGGATGCGCAGCTCTTCCTCGGTGTAGCCGAAGGTCTGCTGGCGGCGGGTGACCGAGGCGTGCGTGTGCACGATGTGCTCACGCTCGGGCAGGTCGCTCAGCTCGATCTCGCCCGCCTCGAGCCACTCGGCGTACGGCTTCTCTGCGGCGAGCTGGGCCTTGATCTCGTCGTCCTCGATGATGCGGTGCTCGGCGGTGTCGACGAGGAACATCCGGCCGGGCTGGAGGCGGCCCTTGCGGACGACCTTCGCCGGGTCGATGTCGAGGACGCCGACCTCGGAGCCGAGGACGACGAGGCCGTCGTCGGTGACCCAGTAGCGGCCGGGACGCAGACCGTTGCGGTCGAGGACCGCGCCGACCTGGACGCCGTCGGTGAAGGTGACGCAGGCCGGGCCGTCCCAGGGCTCCATCAGGTTGGAGTGGAACTGGTAGAAGGCGCGGCGGGCCGGGTCCATGGAGTCGTGGTTCTCCCACGCCTCCGGGATCATCATCAGCACGGAGTGCGGCAGCGAGCGGCCACCGAGGTGGAGCAGCTCGAGCACCTCGTCGAAGGACGCCGAGTCGGAGGCGTCCGGCGTACAGATGGGGAAGACGCGGTCGATGCGCTCCTGGTCGCCGAAGAGGTCGGAGACGAGCTGGGACTCGCGGGCCGCCATCCAGTTGCGGTTGCCCTTGACGGTGTTGATCTCACCGTTGTGCGCGACGAAGCGGTACGGGTGGGCGAGCGGCCACGACGGGAAGGTGTTCGTCGAGAAGCGCGAGTGGACGAGCGACACGGCCGAGGCGAAACGGCGGTCGGACAGGTCCGGGAAGAAGGGCTCGAGCTGGCCGGTGGTCAGCATGCCCTTGTAGACGATCGTCCGCGCGGAGAGCGAGGGGAAGTAGACGCCCGCCTCGCGCTCGGCACGCTTGCGCAGCACGAACGCGCCGCGGTCGAGGTCGATGCCCTTCGAGACGCCGTCGGTCACGAAGATCTGGCGGAAGGCGGGCATCGTCGAGCGGGCGGTGGCGCCGAGGAGTTCGGGGGCGACCGGGACGTCGCGCCAGCCGAGGACCGTGAGGCCTTCTTCGGCGGCGATCGTCTCAATACGCGAGACGGCGTCCTGGAGGCCGTCCTCGGGCAGGAAGGCGATGCCGACGGCGTAACCGCCGGCCTCGGGCAGCTCGAACCCGGCGACCTCACGGAGGAACGCGTCGGGGACCTGGGTGAGGATGCCCGCGCCGTCGCCGGAGTCCGGCTCGGAGCCGGTGGCGCCGCGGTGCTCGAGGTTGCGCAGAACGGTCAGCGCCTGCTCGACCAGCGTGTGGCTCGCCTCGCCGGTGAGGTTGGCCACGAAGCCGACGCCACAGGCGTCGTGCTCGTTGCGGGGGTCGTACATACCCTGCGCAGCAGGGCGAGCATCCATGAAAGACCAGTTCTGGCCATTCGCGGAATGCTGGGACGGCTGGCGCGGCGTACGCATCGGCTCTCCCGTCGTCGTCTCAAGTGGCATATCTGCTGGCGAAGGGACGACGTTGGCCCTCTGCGTAGGTGCAAAATTTCGTGCAGGTTACATGATGGAGCGGTTCTCGGGAACCGGATACTCCGTTCCAACATGCGGACGCCGTGGGTGCCGGCGGGGTGCCGCACAAGCGGCTGAAAAGTATGTGGGGACCGAACCGGACACCATCGATCAGATCGGTGCCTGTCGGTCCGCGGGGCGGAGGGGGCGGCGTAGCCCACCCCGCGAGTGCGCCGCGAGCCTCATTGCCCACAGCGCTTACGGCTCATGCCCGGTGGTTAAGCGTTCGAAACCAGCGAGTAACGGCTACTTATGCGGCCCATCGCATAAGTAGCAGCCGATCTATCCTACGGCCGTTCCGAAGAAACTGCCCAGGGCGTACGTCACACCGGCCGCCGCACCACCGAGGACGAGCTGCCGCAGCCCGCTGTACCACCAGGTACGCGCAGTCACCCTGGACACCACCGCACCGCACAGGAACAGTCCGAGCAGCGCCAGCAGGACGGCCGGCCACAACACGGTCGCGCCGAGCAGATACGGCAGCACCGGCAGCAGGGCACCCAGCGCGAACGCGCCGAAGCTGGAAACGGCGGCCACCAGCGGGGACGGCAGATCGGAGGGGTCGATGCCCAGTTCCTCGCGAGCGTGGATCTCCAGGGCCTGCTCGGGGTCGCGCGACAGCTGGGAGGCGACCTGCCGGGCGAGACCGGGCTCGACGCCGCGGGCCTCGTAGAGCGCGGCCAGCTCGGCCTCCTCGTCCTTCGGGTGCTTTCTCAGCTCACGCCGCTCGACGTCGAGTTCCGCCTCGACGAGTTCGCGCTGCGAGGCGACGGAGGTGTACTCGCCGGCGGCCATCGAGAAGGCGCCGGCGGCGAGTCCCGCGAGCCCGGTCAGCACGATGGTCTGCCGCTCGACCGCCCCACCGGCGACACCGGTCATCAGGGCGAGGTTGGAGACCAGACCGTCCATCGCCCCGAAGACGGCCGGCCGCAGCCAGCCGCCGCTCACGTCCCGGTGCGTGTGATTGTCCCGGTGCGCCTCGTGCAGCGCCGCCTCGGTCTCGATGAGAGCCATGCCGATCTCCAGAAAAACGTCTGCGTGCCGCCCGGCGGTCGACCCGGACAGCCCTCTTTGGACTCATTCCATAATTTGACAAGAACCAGACTACGCCCGACCATTCCACCCCGCCAGCAAGGAAAGGCTGCGCTAACCTGCGGTTTTACCTTCGTTCGCTCATTCGATCGGGAGCCTGCACAGATGTCGACCGGGTGACATGACGGCTCCGGAGGCTCAGGTCAACCGCCGACGGTGGGACACATCCGCAAAGGGCTCCGCACCCGTGCGCGGCCCCCCGGAGGAGAGGCCCCGTATGGCATCGATCGTCTGCATGCCCCCGGTCCCGGCACCGGGTGACGCCACCGACCTCCGCGAACGGGCCCGCGGCGCACTGCTCGGCCTGGCCGTCGGAGACGCCCTCGGCGCACCGGCCGAGAACCTCAAGCCCTCCGAGATCCGCGCCCGCTGGGGCAGGGTCACGGGCTACGTCACCGACCGGCCGGCCGGCACCGACGACACCGAGTACGCCATCTTCTCGGGCCTGCTGCTGGCCCGGCACGGCTCCGCGCTGACCCCCGCCGACGTGGGGGCGGCCTGGCACACATGGATCGCCGACCGCGACGAGGGCCCCTTCCGCGGAGCCGGTTTCAGCGAACGCGGCACCCTGGAGAACCTCCGCCGGGGCCTGGCCGCACCCATCTCCGCCCAGCACCGGCACGCCTGGAGCGACGGCCTCGCGATGCGCGCCGCCCCCTTCGGCGTCTTCGCCGCGGGCCGCCCGGCCGAGGCGGCCCGCCTGGTCGCGATCGACGGCTCGGTCAGCCACGACGGCGAGGGCATCTACGGCGGCCAGGCCGTCGCGGCGGGCGTCGCTGCCGCGATGGCAGGAGCGCCGACGGTCGCCGTGGTCGCCGCCGCGCTGGCCGTGATCCCCGACGACTCCTGGACGGCCCGCTCCCTGCGCCGCGCGGTCGCGGTCGCCCACCGCGGCGAACGCGCGGTCCGCTCCGCCGTCGTCATCGGCGGCTATCCGTGGACCGACCTGGCCCCCGAGGCGGTCGCCCTCGCCTTCGGCGCGTACGCGTCGGCCGACGGCGACTTCGCCCAGTCCGTCCTCACGGCCGTCAACATGGGCCGCGACGCCGACACGACGGCCGCGGTGGCGGGCGCCCTGGCCGGCGCGACCCAGGGCGTCTCGGCGATCCCCCCGGACTGGGCGGCGGCCATCGGCCCGGCCCGCGGCAGCTGCCTCCCGTCGATGTCCGGCCACCACATCCTGGACGTGGCAGACCTCCTGGTACCGGGAGCGACTTCATGAGACCACCGGGCCCCTGGGCCGAGGGCACAACGGGCGGCCCGGCAACCCTGCCACCGACGACGGCCGACACCGACACCGACACCACGAACGGCACGCTCACTCCGAAGCCGACCGGCCCCCCGACCACCGACGACGCAGACGCCACGGACCACACACCCACAGCAAACCCGACCAGCCCCCCGACCACCGACGACAGAGACGCCACAGGCGGCACCACCACGGCAAAGCCGATCGGCCCGGCGACCGTCGACGACGGGAAGGCCACGAGCCGCACGGTCACGGCGGAGCCGACCGGTCCCGCAATCGGCCCTGCGATCGGTCCCGCAATTGGCCCCTCGATCGGCCCCTCGATCAGTCCCGCGGCCGCCGATGGCGGGGACCCCCCACAGGGGCCACCCGCACCCGGCATCGATGCCCGCACGGGCGGTGCGGGTGGGGGACACTCCCCGGCCGAAGGCGAAGCCGAGGCCGGGAGAGCCCTCCGCCGCACCGAGGGCCTCCTCCTCGGCCTGGCCGCAGGCGACGCCGCCGGCTGGCCCGCGGCCCGCCACCGCGCCGCCCGCATGCCGGAGTGGACCCGCCGCCTCACCCGCGAGCTGGACACCTTCGCCGAACAGAACGCGACGACCACCCTCCCCGTCCCCATCGCGCTCAACCAGCCCCCCGAACCCCTCCGCCTCGGCCCGTCCGACGACGCCGAATGGGCGGCTTTCGCCGCGGAGGCGGTCCTGCGGGCAGGCGACGACACCGTCCTCGGCGACCTCAGCCGGCAGCGTCGTATGCGCGCCGCCATCGACCTGACGTGGAACGCGATCGCCAGCGAGGTCGCGGCGGCGGCCGACCGCGCCCCCGAGGTGGAGTCGGCGGTCCTCCCCCTGCGCGCCCGCATCTCCGTCCGGGCCGGCCTCGGCAACCTGGCCACCGGTCTGCGCCCGCCCGCCACCGGCCACGACAACCCGCACTACTTCGACGACGCCGCCTGCATCCGCGCCTGCGTGCTCGCGGTGGCCCACCCCGGTGACCCCCGACTCGCCGCCGAACTGGCCGAATTCGACGCCCGTTACACCCAGGACGGCGACGGCGTGCACGGCGCCCGCGCGATGGCGGCGGCCCTCTCGCTGGCCCTGGCCGGCGCGGACACCGGAAGCTGCGTGGCCGCCGCGCTCGCCGAACTCCCCGAGGGCACGGAGATCGGCCGCAACGCCCGCCACGCGCTCGCCCTCGCCCGGACCGCGGAGAGCGCGTTCGCGCTGATCCCGCTGCTGGAGCACCAGATCGTCGACCACGTCTACAGCTACGGCATCGCCGCCGCCGAGACCGTCCCGGTCGCCCTCGCGCTGGCCACCGCCTCGGGCGGCCGTATCGGGGAGGCCGTACCGGCGGCGGCCTGCCTGTCGCGCGTCGCCGACTCCGCCCCCGCGCTCGCGGGCGCGCTGACCGGCGCGCTGGGCGGCGCGGCGTCGATCCCGGCGAGCTGGCGCGACGCCTGCCGCACGCTCTCCGGCTGCGCCCTGCCCCGCCTCACCGGCACCGACCTGGTGGAACTCGCCGAACTGCTGGAAGCCACACAACCGGCCACAGCAGGAGGATGATTCGGCTCATGACACCCAAAACAGAAGAAAGCGTCGGAAGGTCCGGGGGAACCCGGGAGAGGGAGACCCCCGGGGGCGCGACCCTGGAGGAACGCGTCACCGGCGCCCTCGTCGGCGCGGCCGTCGGCGACGCCCTCGGCGGGCCGGTCGAGGGCTACTCCCCCGACCAGATCCTCCAGCGTCACGGCGGCCGGGTGCACGGCATCGTCGGCCCCTGGAACGGTGACGACTGGCGCACGGCCCGTCCCATCGCGCCGTACCACAAGGGCGACGGCCACGTCACCGACGACACCTTGATGACCCACGCGCTGATCAGGGTCTACGCCAGGGTCCGCGACCACCTGGACGCGTACGCGCTCGCCGACCACCTGGTCCCGGACCTGATGACGAACCCGCGCTGGATCCCGGAGCTGGAGGCCGAGGCGCTCCCCCTCCAGCGCCTCTTCCTGGCGGAGAAGTGGCTGGTCACCAGGCTCCACTACGGTCATGTCGATCCGCGCGAGGCGGGCGTCGGCAACATCGTCAACTGCGGTGCGGCGATGTACATGGCCCCGGTCGGCCTGGTCAACGCGGCCGACCCCGCGGCGGCCTACGCCGAGGCGATCGACCTGGCGGGCGCCCACCAGTCGTCGTACGGCCGTGAGGCGGCGGGCGTCTTCGCGGCGGCGGTGGCCGCGGCCTGCGCACCCGGCGCGACACCCGATTCGGTGGTGACGGCGTGCCTGTCGCTGGCCAAGGACGGCACCCGCGCGGCGATCGAGCAGGTCTGCGAAGTCGCCGCCCGGCACCAGGACTTCGAGTCGGCGCTGGCCCCGCTCCGGGAGGCGGTGGCCCCCTACGACACCGTCGGCCCCGACTACCGGCAGCCCTCCCTGGCCGCCCGCCGCCCCTCCCGGCTGCACGCCATCGAGGAACTCCCCGTCGCCCTGGGCATGGTGGTGCTGGCCGGCGGCGACCACCGCCACGCGGTGCTGGGCGCGGTGAACTACGGCCGTGACTGCGACTCGATCGCGACGATGGCCGGCGCGGTGACCGGCGCCCTCGGCTCCCCCGTGCCGGACGAGTGGTCGAAGCGGGTCGCGGAGGCCAGCCGCCTGGACCTGTGGTCACCGGCGACGACCCTCACCGAGGTCGCCCGGGAGATCTTCGAGAAGGACGTCCGCCGCCGCAGGGCGCACGAGCGGGCGTTCGCCGGCCTCGGGGTCCGGTGATGCTCCGCCTGACCTGGGTGCAGCCGGAGGACCTCGTCGGCCATGAACTCCGGCAGGCGGCTCAGGACGGCCGCGAACCTTCGGCGGTCGCGGCCCGCTGGCGGGCGGCGGGCGGCCGGGAGGCCCCGGAACGGGCCGGCGCCTCCTCCCGGCCCGCGTCCCGCTATCTGCGCCTCCTGGCGGAGGATCTGCTGGACGAACTGGCGGACCTGCCGAACGCCTTGGCGGAGGACGAGCCGACGGACCTGCCGAAGATCAGGGCCGCCTGTCCGGCGTGGCCGGCCGAGCCCGCGGGCAGGCGTGGCCGGGCCCTCACCCCGGCCGCCCTGGAAGCCGCCTGGCTGGGCCGGGCAGTCGGCTGCCTCCTGGGCAAACCGGTGGAGAAACTCCCCCTCGACGCCATCCGCGCCCTGGCCGCCGCCGCCGGCAACCGGCCCCTCACCACCTACTTCACCGCGAGAGGCGTCCCCCCGGCCCTGCTGGACGCACACCCCTGGAACCGCCGCTCGGCGCAGACCTCACTCGCCGAGAACATCGACGGCATGCCCGAGGACGACGACCTCAACTACCCCCTCCTCAACCTCCTCCTGCTCCGGCGGCACGGCAGAACCTTCACCACCACCGACGTGGCACAGCTCTGGCTGGACGAACTCCCCGCCGGCCGCACGTTCACCGCCGAACGCCTCGCCTACCGCAACCTCCTCCGCGGCATCGAACCCCCGCACACCGCCCGCCACCGCAACCCCTTCCGCGAGTGGATCGGCGCCCTGATCCGCGCCGACCTGCACGGCTGGACCAACCCCGGGGACCCGGCCGCCGCGGCCGAGCAGGCACACCGGGACGCCACCCTCACCCACACCGCGAACGGCGTCTACGCGGCGATGTTCACGGCGGCCACCGTCGCCGCCGCCGCGACCGGCAGCCATGACATCCACGCCTGTCTGCGCACCGGCCTCACGGTCGTCCCACCCCGCTCCCGCCTGTTCCGAGCCGTCACCCACGCGATCGGACTCGCCCGCGAGCACCCCGACTTCGACACGGTCGTGGACCAACTCCACGCCACGCACGGCGCGACCCACCACTGGGTCCACGCCATCCCCAACACGGCCCTGATCGCCGCCGCCCTCACCCACGCCGACGGCGACTTCACCGGCTCCATCTGCCGTGCCGTGTCAGGGGGTTGGGACACCGACTCCAACGGCGCCACCGCGGGCAGCGTCGCCGCGCTCCTGGCCGGCGCCCCGGCCGCCCTCCCCGACCGCTGGACGGCCCCGCTCAAGAACCGCCTCGCCACCTCCGTCGCCGACTTCGACGGCACCGGCTTCGACACCCTCGCCCACCTCACCCACCGGGAGGCTGCACGCCCATGACCGACATCGTCGTGCTCGGCAGCACGAACATGGACCTCGTCGCCTACGTCGAGAAGGCCCCGCAGCGCGGGGAGACCGTGACGGGACGGGAGTTCCGTACGATCCCCGGCGGCAAGGGCGCCAACCAGGCCGTCGCCGCCGCCCACGCGGGCGGCACCGTCTCGATGATCGGCGCGGTCGGCAACGACGCCTTCGGCACCCGCCTGCGCTCCACCCTCGAACACTCGGGAGTGAACACCGACCATCTGCGCACGGTCGAGTCCCCCTCAGGCACCGCGCACATCGTGGTGGACGACGAGGGCGGCAACGCGATCGTCGTCGTCCCCGGCGCGAACGGCACCGTGGACCACCTCGTCCCCGGCGACGAGGTCCTCATCGCCTCCGCCGACGCCCTGCTGCTCCAGCTGGAGATCCCGCTCACGGCGGTCGTCGCCGGCGCCCGCGCGGCCCGCGCGCACGGCGTCCGTACGATCCTCACCCCCGCCCCCGCCCAGCCCCTCCCGTCCGAACTGCTCGCCGCCACCGACCTGTTGGTGCCCAACGAACACGAGGCCGCCGCGCTCACCGGCCGCACCGACCCCCGCGAGGCCGCCCTCGCCCTCCTCGACACCGTCCCGGAGGTCGTCGTCACCCTCGGCGCGGCGGGCAGCCTGTACGCGGCCCGCGGCACCGAACCCGTGACCGTCCCCGCCCCGCAGGTGACCGCCGTGGACTCCACCGGCGCGGGTGACACCTTCGTGGGAGCCCTCGCGGTGGCCCTCGGCGAGGACCGTCCCGTACGGGAGGCCCTGGCCTGGGCCGCCGCCGCGGCGGCGCTCTCGGTCCAACGGCCGGGCGCCTCCGCGTCGATGCCGTACCGCTCCGAGATCGAGAAGCAGTACACGTCATGACCGAAACGAACAGCGCCCGCACCGCTACCGGACCGAACGACGACGGCACCCGCGACGCGCCCCTGGACGGCCTGCGCGTCCTCGACCTGGCCACCCTCTTCGCCGGCCCCCTCGCCGCCACCATGCTCGGCGACTTCGGCGCGGAGGTCATCAAGGTCGAGCACCCGTCGAAACCCGACCCGTCCCGGGGCCACGGTCCCTCCAAGAACGGCGTCGGCCTGTGGTGGAAGCTCCTCGGCCGCAACAAGCGCGCGATCACCCTGAACCTGTCGAGGCCCGGCGGGCGCGCCACCCTGCTGCGTCTCGCCGCCACCGCCGACGTGATCATCGAGAACTTCCGCCCCGGCACCCTGGAGAAATGGGACCTCGGCTGGGAGGAACTGTCCGCGGCCAACCCGCGGCTGGTCCTCACCCGCGTCACGGGCTTCGGCCAGTTCGGCCCGTACGCCCACCGCCCCGGCTTCGGCACCCTCGCCGAGGCGATGAGCGGCTTCGCCTCCATCACCGGCGAACCCGACGCGCCCCCGACCCTGCCGCCGTTCGGCCTCGCCGACTCCATCGCGGCCCTGGCCACGGCGTACGCCGTCATGACGGCCCTCGCCGCCCGCGACCGCACCGGCGAGGGCCAGGTCGTCGACATGGCCATCATCGAACCGATCCTGACCGTCCTCGGCCCGCAGCCCCTCTGGTACGACCAGCTCGGATACGTCCAGGAGCGCACCGGGAACCGCTCCGCGAACAACGCCCCGCGCAACACCTACCGCACGGCCGACGGCACCTGGGTCGCCGTGTCGACCTCGGCCCAGTCGGTGGCGGAGCGCGTGATGCGGCTGGTCGGCCGCCCCGAGCTGATCGACGAGCCGTGGTTCGCGACGGGCGCCGAACGGGCTGCCCACGCCGACGTCCTCGACACGGCGGTCGGCACCTGGATCGCCGCCCGGACCCGCACCGACGTCCTCGCCGCCTTCGAGAAGGCGGAAGCGGCGATCGCTCCGATCCAGGACGTACGGGACGTGCTGACCGACCCCCAGTACCAGGCCCTCGACACCGTCACCACGGTCGACGACCCCGAACTGGGCCCGATCCGCATGCAGAACGTCCTGTTCCGCCTCTCCTCCACCCCCGGCGCGATCCGCTGGGCCGGCCGCCCGCACGGCGCGGACACCGAGGCGGTCCTCACGGAACTCGGCCTCACCCCGGCCGACCTGACGGCCCTGCGCACGGAGGGCGCCCTGTGACCTTCCCGCTCACCTGGCTGTACGTCCCCGGCGACCGCCCGCACATCGTCGCCAAGGCCCTCCGCTGCGGGGCGGACGTCGTCGTGATCGACCTGGAGGACGCGGTCGCCCCCGACCGCAAGGAATACGCCCGCGCGGCCACCGCCGAGCTGCTCTCTGAGGAACAGCCGGTCCCGGTCCACGTCCGGGTCAACGCCCTGGACGGCCCCCTCGCCACCGCCGATCTCCAGGCCGTGGCCGCCCTCCCCGGCGTCCGCGGCCTCCGCCTCCCCAAGGTGACGTCACCCGCCCAGATCACCCGGATCGCCACCCGCGTCGCGGAGCACGGCCCACGCCCGCTCTACGCCCTCCTCGAAACGGCCCTCGGCGTCGAACACGCCTACGCCATCGCCGCCGCCCACCCCGACCTGCGCGGCATCTCCCTGGGCGAGTCCGATCTGCGGGCCGACCTGGGCCTGCGGGCGGATGCGGGCCTCGACTGGTCCCGTTCGCGGGTGGTCGTCGCCGCGCGGGCGGCCGGCCTGGCCCCGCCGCCGCAGTCGGTCCACCCCGACATCCGCGATCTCGAAGGCCTGGCGTCGTCCTGCGCACACGGCCGCAGCCTGGGCTTCCTGGGCCGCTCGGCGATCCACCCCCGCCAGCTCCCGATCATCGAACGGGCCTATCTGCCCACGCAGCGGGAGATCGAGGAGGCGGAGACGATCGTCAAGGCCGCGGCGGCCGAGCCGGGCGCCCAGGCCCTGCCGGACGGACGCTTCATCGACGCGGCGGTGGTGGCGACGGCCCAGCGGACTCTGTCGCTGGCCCGCCGCGCCTGACGGTCACACGCGACGAGGGCGCCCGGAGATCCCGGGCGCCCTCGTCGTCGTAGAACCTGCCGTCAGCTCTTCTTGCCCGCCGACTCGGACTCGGACTCGGACTCGGACTCGGACTCGGACTCGGCGGGATCCTTCACGTCGTCCTTGCCGTGGCCCTTCCCTTCGGCCTCGCCCTCTTCCGCGGCGGCCTCCGGGGACTCGGTCTTCGCCTCGTCCTTGGCGTCGCCGTCGGCTTCGGCCTCGTCCGTGGAGGAGTCGTCCGCACCGGGTTCCACCACGGTCTCCCGCCCAGGCCGCTTCTTCGCCGAGAGCACGAGATACACCACGGCCAGCACGAACACGAACAGTGCGGTCCAGTTGTTCAGGCGCAGGCCGAGGATGTGGTGGGCGTCGTCGACCCGCAGGTACTCGATCCAGAAGCGACCGGCGCAGTAGGCGGCGACGTACAGCGCGAACGCCCGTCCGTGGCCCAGCTGGAAGCGGCGGTCGGCCCAGATGACGAGGAGGGCGACACCGATGCACCACAGCGACTCGTACAGGAACGTCGGGTGGTAGTAGCCCGGCACCCGGCCGTCCAGGGAGGACGTGATGTGCACGGCCCACGGCAGGTCGGTCTCCTTGCCGTACAGCTCCTGGTTGAACCAGTTGCCCCAGCGGCCGATCGCCTGTGCGAGGGCGATACCGGGCGCGATGGCGTCGGCGTACGCGGGCAGCGGGATGCCCCGGCGGCGGCAGCCGATCCACGCGCCCACGGCGCCGAGCGCGATGGCGCCCCAGATGCCGAGGCCGCCCTCCCAGATCTTGAAGGCGTCCACCCAGTCGCGGCCCTCGCTGAAGTACAGCTCGTAGTCCGTGATCACGTGGTAGAGCCGGCCGCCGATCAGGCCGAAGGGCACGGCCCAGACGGCGATGTCGGCCACCGTGCCGGCCCTCCCGCCCCGGGCCAGCCAGCGCTTGTTGCCGAGCCAGACGGCGACGAAGACACCGATGATGATGCAGAAGGCATAGCCGCGCAGCGGAATGGGGCCGAGGTGGATCACTCCGCGCGACGGGCTGGGAATGTAGGCAAGTTCCATGGCAAGGTCGACGCTACCGTGCCGGGCCGGGCCCACGGCGGGCAGCCCGGCTACGGCTCCATAACGGGCCGGTGAGCGGGGCTCACCCCTGGTCGGCCTCCTCCACCATTTTCTTCAGCTTGGCCGGCGTCATCGTCTGGTCCTGGTAGATGTTCTTGCCGTTGAACAGGACGGTCGGGGTGCCGGTGAAGCCGCCGCCGCGGAAGGCCTGGTTGGACTTGTCGACCCAGCTGTCGTGGGTGCCCTTCTCCACGCAGGTGCGGAAGGCGGGCGTGACGAGGCCGTCGACCTTGCCGGCGAGTTCGAAGAGCTTGTCGTGGTCGGCGAACGCGTCGTCGGTCTCCTCCGGCTGGTTCTCGTACAGCACGTCGTGATAGGCGGGGAACTTCCCGGCGTCCTGGGCGCAGGCCGCGGCGTTGGCCGCCGTGCGGGAGCCGCTGCCGCCCATGTTGCCGTCGATGATGGTGGCCAGGTGGTACTCCACCTTGAGCTTTCCGGCGTCGGTCAGCTCATGGATCGTCGAGCGGTAGGTGTCCTCGAAGGACTTGCAGGCCGGGCAGCGGAAGTCCTCCCACACGGTGAGCGTGGACCTGGCGCTCTCCTTGCCGACGGGGATCGCGAGGGCGTCCTTGCCCTGCGCGCCCGAGGGCGCCACGACCGGGCCCGCGCTGTCACCGCCGTCGTCCTTGCCGGCGTTCGCGGCGACGATGCCGATGACCGCGGCCAGGCCCAGTACGCAGACGACGCTCGCGGCGACGATCAGTGTCCGGCGCCGCCGCTGCGCGGCCTTCTGCTTCTCACGCTCGGCCGCCAGCCGCTCCCGGGCGGTGCGCTTCCTGTCACGATTCTTCTCGCTCACACCCCGGAAACGAACCGGGGAGGCGCCCAGCGCCTCCCCGGTCCCATGTCCACCCGTTCGAGTGACCGATTCTTCCCGTGCCGGGCGAGCTACGCCTGCCCGCGCACGCCCTTCGCCAGCTCGCCCGCGAGCGCGCGCACGGCCTCGACACCGGCCGCGTCGTCCGGGGCGTCGAGCATCCGCTTGACGAAGGCCGAGCCGACGATCACTCCGTCGGCGAAGCCGGCGACCTCGGCGGCCTGCCGGGCGTCGGACACGCCGAGGCCGACGCAGACGGGCAGTGCGGTGCCGGTCGCGCGGGTGCGTTCGACCAGGTCCTGGGCCTGCGCGCCCACCGACTCTCGGGTGCCGGTGACACCCATCAGCGAGGCGGCGTACACGAAGCCGCTGCCCGCCTCGGTGATCGTGGCGAGCCGCGCGTCCTGGCTGCTGGGCGCCACGACGAAGACCGTCGCGAGGCCGTGCTTCTCGGCGTGCTCCCTCCACAGCGCCGACTCCTGCACGGGCAGGTCGGGCAGGATGCAGCCCGCCCCGCCCGCCTCGGCCAGTTCGGCGGTGAAGCGCTCGACGCCGTAGCGGTCGATGGGGTTCCAGTAGGTCATGACGAGGACCGGCTTCCCGGTGGCCTCGTACGACTCCCGGACCGTGCGCATGACGTCCGCGATCCGCACGCCGCCGCGCAGTGCGATGTCGTCGGCGGTCTGGATGACCGGGCCGTCGAGGACGGGGTCGCTGTGCGGCAGACCCACCTCGACGATGTCGGCGCCGCCGTCCAGGACGGCCTTGATCGCCTCGATGCCGCCGTCGACGGTCGGGAACCCGGCCGGAAGGTAGGCGATGAGCGCGGCGCGCCCCTCGGCCTTGGCCGCGGCGAGGGTGTCCGACAGCAGCTGGCCCCTTTTGCTGTTCAATCCGGCCGCGCTCACTTGGCGTCCCCCTCGATCTCGGCGGTGGCGGTCGCGTCGGCGGCGACCTCGGCATCGGTGTCGTACAGGCCGAAGTAGCGGGCGGCCGTGTCCATGTCCTTGTCGCCGCGGCCGGACAGGTTGATGACGATCAGCCCGTCCTTGCCCAGCTCCGTGCCGACCTCCAGGGCGCCGGCCAGCGCGTGCGCGCTCTCGATGGCCGGGATGATGCCCTCGGTGCGCGACAGCAGCCGCAACGCCTGCATGGCGGCGTCGTCGGTGACCGCGCGGTACTCGGCGCGGCCGGTGTCCTTGAGGTAGGAGTGCTCGGGGCCGATGCCCGGGTAGTCCAGACCGGCCGAGATGGAGTACGGCTCGGTGATCTGGCCCTCGTCGTCCTGGAGGACGTAGGAACGGGAGCCGTGCAGGATGCCGGGCTCGCCGGCCGTGAGGGTCGCGGCGTGCTCGCCGGTCTCGACGCCGTGGCCGGCCGGCTCGCAGCCGATGAGGCGTACGTCCGCGTCCGGGATGAAGGCGTGGAAGAGGCCGATGGCGTTGGAACCGCCGCCGACGCAGGCGACGGCCGCGTCGGGCAGGCGTCCGGCGCGCTCCAGGATCTGGCGGCGGGCCTCGACGCCGATGACGCGGTGGAAGTCGCGGACCATCGCCGGGAAGGGGTGCGGACCGGCGACCGTGCCGAACAGGTAGTGGGTGCGGTCGACGTTGGCGACCCAGTCGCGGAAGGCCTCGTTGATGGCGTCCTTCAGCGTGCGGCTGCCGGACTTCACCGCGACGACCTCGGCGCCGAGCATGCGCATCCGCGCCACGTTGAGGGCCTGCCGCTGGGTGTCGATCTCACCCATGTAGATGGTGCATTCGAGGCCGAACAGCGCGCAGGCGGTGGCGGTGGCGACGCCGTGCTGGCCCGCGCCGGTCTCCGCGATGACACGCGTCTTGCCCATGCGCTTGGTGAGCAGGGCCTGGCCGAGCACGTTGTTGATCTTGTGGGAGCCGGTGTGGTTGAGATCCTCGCGCTTGAGGAACACCCGGGCGCCGCCGGCGTGTTCGGCGAACCGCGGCACCTCGGTGAGGGAGCTGGGCCGGCCGGTGTAGTGCACGAGCAGGTCGTCGAGTTCGCGGGCGAACTCGGGGTCGTGCTTCGCCTTGTCGTACTCGACGGCGACCTCGTCCACGGCGGCGACGAGGGCCTCCGGGATGAACTTGCCGCCGAACGCGCCGAAGTAGCCTTCGACGGTGGGGACTCGACCGTCCGGGTCGGGAATGAAGAACTCGCTGGGCATGCGGAAACCTCACGGTGAGTTGTGTGAAAGCCAGTCGCCGTGGGGGCGGGGATGATCAGTCGGCTGCGAGCCCGCTGTGGCTGGTCGCGCCCGCGTGGCCGAGTCGCAGATTCGGGCACTGCCCCGCGCCCCTGAAGGTCGGCCGCTGCCATCGCATGCCGTTGACCTGCCCCGGTTCGTCTCCGATGACGTACCGAACCCGGCGGCCGTGTACCCGCCTCGCGGGCGCACGGCATCCACGGGGGCGGCAGCCGCGCGCCAGGCGGGCGTACCGTTCCGTGGTCGTCAGGGAGGTCGTCGAAGTCATCGGGGCAACCTTACCGGCGGTCAGCCCCGGCCGTGCCGCAGTGCGGGGTGTTCGCCCGCCGCCACCAGGTCGGCGACCGCCGTCTTCGGGTCGCGGCCGGTGACGAGGGACTCGCCGACCAGGACCGCGTCGGCGCCGGCGTTGGCGTAGGCGATGAGGTCGTGCGGGCCCCGGACGCCGGACTCGGCGATCTTGACGAGGTGGTCCGGGATCTCGGGGGCGACCCGCTCGAACGTGCCCCGGTCGACCTCGAGGGTCTTGAGGTTGCGCGCGTTGACGCCGATCACCTTGGCGCCCGCGTCCACCGCGCGCTCGACCTCGTCCTCGTCGTGCACCTCGACGAGCGGGGTGAGGCCGATGGAGACGGCACGCTCGATCAGCGACTCCAGGGCCGACTGGTCGAGGGCTGCGACGATCAGCAGCGCGAGGTCGGCGCCGTACGCGCGGGCCTCCCAGAGCTGGTACGACGTGACGATGAAGTCCTTGCGCAGCACCGGGATGTCGACGCGCGCGCGGACCGCTTCGAGGTCGGCGAGCGAGCCGCCGAAGCGGCGCTGTTCGGTGAGGACGGAGATGACGGCGGCGCCGCCCGCCTCGTAGTCGGCGGCCAGTGCGGCCGGGTCGGCGATCGCGGCCAGCGCGCCCTTGGAGGGGCTGGAGCGCTTGACCTCGCAGATCACCTTGACGCCGTCGCCCCTGAGCGCGGCGACCCCGTCCTTGGCTGCGGGGGCCTTGGCCGCGCGCTCCTTGAGCTCGTCGAGGCTGACGCGCGCCTGCCGCTCCGCGAGGTCGGCACGGACTCCGTCGATGATCTCGTCGAGCACACTCACGCGAGCGGCCCCCTTCCAGACGGTTGACAGTTCCAGCGACCAGAGGAAATCGATGGTCACTGCGATGGTATCCGGAGGAGGCCGATCGCCTCGCATCCGGTGGAGGACGGTCCCTCCCTCACCCTCGAACCAGCTTCGCACGGCTCGGGCGGGAGGTGCTCCCGTCCTGGACGTTCACCAAGTGATCAAGGCTGCAACCACCCGCCGTACGGCAGGTTCCGGACAACCGTGAAGACCAGCAGCAATGCGCCCAGCGTCCACAGCTGGACGGGTCCGGGATCGATGCGGACCGGTCGGCCGCGCGCCACGCGGACCACCCAGACGGTCCACAGCACGGCGAAGCCCACGTAGGCCGCCACCGCCATCGCGTTGGCGTGCAGGGCGGTCACCAGGTCGCCGTGCGCGAAGGCGTGGGCGCTGCGCAGGCCGCCGCAGCCGGGACAGTGGAGGCCGGTGACCCGCAGCAGCGGGCAGACCGGGTAGTGGCCCGGCTCGTTGGGGTCGACGGCGGCCACGTACGCGAAGGCGCCGACGACGGCCGCGAGGATCCCGGCGGGCACCACGAGCCGGGCCAGGACGCTCGCGGGAGCGGGGGCGGGCGGCGTCACGCTGTGGCTGTCGGCGTTCACGCCTCGCATTGTGCCCCGCGACGGCCGCACGCGCGCGTGAGGGGCGGCCGGTGGTTGCGCACCGGCCGCCCCTCACCCGAGGTTCGCGGGGTTCAGCGCTCGGCGACGGCCGGCTCGCGCGTCGCCGTCGCCGTCACCTGGTGCACCGGATGGGCGTCCTTCGGCATGCCGAGGCCCATGGCACGCATGATGCCGCCGACGACACCGCCGAGGACGACGATCGCCATGCCGGCCCAGAAGCCGAGCGGCTCGGCCATCACCATGAACGCGCCCGCGACGCAGAAACCGATGAAGGCGATGATGACACCGGTCCAGGCGGCCGGGGTGTGTCCGTGGCTGCTGCCCGCCATGACTTGCTCCTCGTTGCTGTCTATGTGGCGTACGGGTCGTACGTGTCCGAGCCGGAGGCTCGTCGTCCATTGTCCCGTACGCGCACGCGTGCCAGGTCCTGGGGTCGCTTCCGTTCGAGTCTGGTTCACCACATCGGGAAACCGGACCGGGCGCGGATCAGGCCGGGCCCATGCCCGTGGGGTCCTCGCCGCGGTCCAGGGCCTTCCAGATGTCCTCGGGCCGGTCGGGGTCGACGACCGGGGCCTTGCGCCGGAGGCGGGGGGCGCCGTCGCGCTCGTAGCGGCCCGACATGGCCGGCCACAGGCGGCCGTAGCGCAGGGCGAGCAGGCCGGCCAGGAGGATCAGGGCGCCGCCCACCGCGGCGGCGTAGGGCCAGGCCGTGTGCGTGAGGGAGGCGACGGTCGCGGAGGTGTCGCCGGAGGCCTTGGCGGCCTTGTCGTCGAGCGCCGAGCTGTCGGAGGCCCCGAACAGCGCGGCGGCGACGATACCGGCGCCGGAGAGCGCGAGGAGGGCGGAGACCGCGAAGCGGCCCGCCCTGCGGACGGCGAAGACGGCGACCAGCGCGGCGAGGCCCACTATGGCGAGCGCCGCGGGGACGCCCGTGACGTCACTGCCCTTGGCGGTCAGGGGGAAGGCGCCGCCGGCCACCGTGGCCGTGCCCTCCGACCAGCGCTGCCGGGTCGCGAGCAGGGCCAGTGCCGCGCCCAGCGCGCCGCACATCAGGGCGAGCGCGAGGCTCCGGCGCCCGGACCGGGCGGGAGCGGCGGATTCGGAACGGGGAGGAGGAACAGCAGTCACGTACTCCACTATCGCCTGAACCCCGGGCGAACCGTCACCCGGGGCGCACGTGACACTCGTCCTACTCCGCTTCCGCTCCCACTCGCGCGCCGCTCCCCGCGCGTGAAGCGCCCTACCTGGCCAGTCGGTTGGCCGTGTGGACCGCGCGGAGCACGGCCGCCGCCTTGTTGCGGCACTCCTGGTCCTCGGCGACCGGGTCGGAGTCCGCGACGATGCCGGCGCCGGCCTGGACGTAGGCGGTGCCGTCGCGCAGCAGGGCGGTGCGGATGGCGATGGCGGTGTCGGAGTCGCCCGCGAAGTCCAGGTAGCCGACGCAGCCGCCGTACAGGCCGCGGCGGGAGGGCTCCAGCTCGTCGATGATCTGCATGGCGCGGGGCTTGGGGGCACCCGAGAGGGTGCCGGCCGGGAAGCAGGCGGTGAGGACGTCGAAGGCGGTGCGGCCCGGCGCGACCCGGCCCGTGACCGTCGAGACGATGTGCATGACGTGGGAGTACCGCTCGACGGACATGAAGTCGACGACCTCGACGGAGCCGGGCTCGCAGACCCGCCCCAGGTCGTTGCGCCCCAGGTCGACGAGCATGAGGTGCTCGGCGCGCTCCTTGGGGTCGGCGAGCAGCTCGTCGGCGAGGGCCTGGTCCTCCTGCGGGGTCGCCCCGCGGTGCCGGGTGCCGGCGATGGGGTGGACCATGGCCCGCCCGTCCTCGACCTTGACCAGGGCTTCCGGGGAGGAGCCCACGACGTCGAAGCCGTCGAAGCGGAACAGGTACATGTACGGCGAGGGGTTGGTGGCCCTGAGGACCCGGTAGACGTCCAGCGCGCTCGCCGTGCACGGTGTCTCGAACCGCTGGGAGGGGACGACCTGGAAGGCCTCGCCCGCGCGGATACGCTCCTTGACGTCCTCGACTGCCCGTTGGAAGTCGGGGCCGCCCCACAGGGCCGTGTACGCGGGGAGTTCGGAGGGGGGCAGGACGGCGGGCGGCTGGGCCACCGCGCGCGAGAGGTCCGCCTCCATGGCGTCCAGGCGGGCCACGGCGTCCGCGTAGGCCTCGTCCACGCCCGTCTCGAGGTCGTTGTGGTTGATCGCGTTGGCGATCAGCAGGACCGAGCCCTCCCAGTGGTCCATCACCGCGAGGTCGCTGGTGAGGAGCATGGTCAGCTCCGGCAGCTTCAGGTCGTCGCGCTCGCCGGGGCCGATCTTCTCCAGGCGGCGGACGATGTCGTAGCCGAGGTAGCCGACCATGCCGCCGGTGAAGGGCGGCAGGCCCTCCTGGTGGGGGGTGTGCAGGGCTTCGACGGTGGCGCGCAGGGCGGCCAGCGGATCGCCCTCGGAGGGGACGCCGACGGGCGGGGTGCCGAGCCAGTGGGCCTGCCCGTCGCGTGCGGTGAGGGTGGCCGCCGAGCGCACGCCGACGAACGAGTACCGGGACCAGGAGCGGCCGTTCTCCGCGGACTCCAGCAGGAACGTGCCGGAGCGCTCGGCCGCGAGCTTGCGGTAGAGCGCGACCGGGGTGTCGCCGTCTGCGAGGAGCTTGCGGGTGACCGGAACGACACGGCGGTCGGTGGCCAGCTTGCGGAACGTCTCGAGGTCCATGGCGGCTGACCTTACTGATCCGAGGCCGGTACGCCGGAATCGGCGTCCTTGAGGAGCACGTCGGCGTCGAAGCAGGTGCGGGCGCCGGTGTGGCAGGCGGCGCCGACCTGGTCGACCTTGACCAGCACGGTGTCGGCGTCGCAGTCCAGGGCGACCGACCTGACCCACTGGAAGTGGCCGGAGGTGTCGCCCTTGACCCAGTACTCGCGGCGGCTGCGCGACCAGTAGGTGCACCGGCCGGTCGTCAGGGTGCGGTGCAGCGCCTCGTCGTCCATCCAGCCGAGCATGAGCACCTCTCCGGTGTCGTACTGCTGGGCGATGGCGGGCAGGAGTCCGTCGGGGCTGCGCTTGAGGCGGGCGCCGATCTCCGGGTCTAGGCCGCTGGGCCGGGGCTGGCTGGTCATGGGGCCATTGTGCCGCGCGGCGGTGACACTCCCGGGCCGGTGTCCACTGTGCGGACCCGGCGGGCGGTCGTAGGCTGGCCACATGTCGACTTTCGCCAAGCGTGAACGGCTCCTTCTCGCCGACCTGTTGGAGACGGCGGGCCCGGAGGCGCCGACCCTCTGCGAGGGCTGGCGGACCCGCGACCTCGCCGCGCACGTGGTGGTGCGCGAGCGCCGGCCCGACGCGGCCGGGGGTCTCCTGATCAAGCAGCTCGCGTCGCGGCTGGACAGGGCGATGGAGGAGTTCGCCGCCAAGCCGTACGAGGAGCTGATCCAGCTGATCCGTACCGGCCCGCCGCGTTTCTCCCCCTTCCAGGTCAAGCAGCTCGACGAGGCGTCGAACATCGTCGAGTTCTACGTCCACGGCGAGGACGTCCGGCGGGCCCAGCCCGACTGGACGCCCCGCGAGCTGGACCCGGTCTTCCAGGACGCCCTGTGGTCGCGCCTGGAGCGCACGGCCCGGCTGATGGGCCGCGGTACGCCGACCGGCCTGGTGCTGCGCCGCCCGGACGGCCGTACGGCGGTCGCCCATCGCGGCACGCCGGTCGTCACGGCGACCGGCGAGCCGTCCGAGCTGCTGCTCCTCCTGTACGGCCGGCAGAGCGCCGCCGACGTGGAACTGGCCGGCGAGGAGGACGCCATCGCCACACTGCGGAGCGGCAAGCAGCTCGGCATCTGAGAGGACGCGCAGTGATCAAGGTCGCCATGACCAGCGTGTACGTCGACGACGTGGCCAAGGCCCACGCCTTCTACACGGACGTCCTCGGCTTCGAGACCCGCATGCACATGGACGTGGGCGGCGGCACGCTGTTCGTCACCGTGGGCGCGGCCGACGGTGCCCAGCAGGACATCCAGCTGTTGCTGGAACCCGGCCAGGGCCCCATCGCGGAGCCCTACCGCGCGGCCCTGCGACAGGCGGGCCTGCCCTGCATCGTGTTCTCCGTGGACGACCTCCGGGCGGAGTTCGAGCGGCTGAGCGGCCTCGGGGTGCACTTCGCACAGAAACCCCAGAAGCAGGGCCCGATGTACCTGGCCATCCTCGACGACACGGTCGGCAACTGGGTGCAGCTGACCCAGATGAAGGGGTAGCTCAGCTGGGGAGTTCCGCCTGGCGCAGAGGACGCGCACAGAGCACGACCACACCTCCGAGCCCGCACACCGCCGCGCTGACGACGAAGACCGGGCCGGTCCCCCAGACCCCGATGGCGGTGGCGGACAGCGGCATGCTGAGCGGCGCGAAACCGAGGCTGACCAGCCCCGAGACGGCGGTGACCCGACCCAGGCAGGCGGGATCGGTCTGCTTCTGCAGCAGAGCCCCGCACAGGGCCCCGCTGAGCCCGGCGAGCAGCCCGACGATCAGGGCGACCCCGACCGCGGCGGCCACGCCGGGCACGAAGGCGAGGGCGCCGGTCGCGACGGCCCCGGCGAGGATCGCGTACGCCGCCACCCGTACACGCTGTCGCCGACCATGGAGGAGGCGCAGGCGACGAGCCGGCGCAGGACGTTGCCGTCCCGGTGGGCGGGCCGGCCTCCTGCCCACGAGTAAGCCCCGATCACCAGGTGACCGGGGCTCACCTCGACGCCGTACGGGTCAGCGCACCGGGTGGCCCGCTTCCCGGAGGCCGTTCTTGACCTCGCTGATGCGCAGGTCGCCGAAGTGGAACACCGAGGCGGCCAGGACCGCGTCCGCTCCGGCCTCGATCGCCGGAGGGAAGTCGGAGAGCTTGCCGGCGCCGCCCGAGGCGATCACCGGGACCGACACGTGCTTGCGGACGGCCGCGATCATCTCCAGGTCGTAGCCGTCCTTGGTGCCGTCCGCGTCCATCGAGTTGAGCAGGATCTCGCCCGCGCCCAGCTCGGCGGCCCGGTGGGCCCACTCGACGGCGTCGATGCCGGTGCCGCGACGACCGCCGTGGGTGGTGACCTCGAAGGAGCCCGACTCGGTCCGGCGGGCGTCGACCGACAGGACCAGCACCTGGCTGCCGAACCGCTCGGCGATCTCCTTGATCAGCTCCGGGCGGGCGATCGCGGCCGTGTTGACCCCGACCTTGTCGGCGCCGGCCCGCAGCAGTTTGTCCACGTCCTCGGGGGCGCGCACCCCGCCGCCGACGGTGAGCGGGATGAACACCTGCTCGGCCGTGCGCCGCACCACGTCGTACGTGGTCTCGCGGTTGCCCGACGAGGCGGTGATGTCCAGGAACGTCAGCTCGTCGGCGCCCTCGGCGTCGTACACCTTGGCCATCTCGACCGGGTCGCCCGCGTCGCGCAGGTTCTGGAAGTTGACGCCCTTGACGACCCGGCCGTTGTCCACGTCCAGGCAGGGGATGACTCGGACCGCCAGGGTCATGAATCCACGGCTCCTCTATGTCCTCTGAATGCTTCGAGTTCCACGGAGACCAGGACCCGCGGATCGATGAACCCCTCCACGACCAGCAGGGTCGCGGCGGGGCGCACGGTGTCGAAGAGTTCCTTGTGGGCCCGGCCCACCTCGTCGACGTCCCGCGTATGCGCCAGGTGCATCCGGGTCCTGACCACCGAGCCGGGTCCCAGCCCGAACTCGGCGATCGCCTCCAGGGCGCTGGTGAAGGCCACCTTGGCCTGTTCGTAGGGGTCGCCCTCCCCGTACAGCACGCTGCCCTTGAAGGACGTCGTGCCCGCCACCAGCACCATGTCTCCCGCCGCGACGGCACGCGCGAAGCCGAACGTCTCTTCCCAGGGACTTGCGCTCTGCACGCGCCGTACGGCTTCGAACGTCATGACGCCACAGCCTCCAGTGCCTCTTCCAGGGTGAACGCCTTCGCGTACAGCGCCTTCCCGACGATGGAGCCCTCGACACCGAGGGGCACCAGGTCGGCGATGGCGCGCAGGTCGTCGAGGGAGGACACGCCGCCCGAGGCCACGACCGGCCGGTCCGTCGCGGCGCACACGTTGCGCAGCAGCTCCAGGTTCGGGCCCTGGAGGGTGCCGTCCTTGGCGATGTCGGTGACGACGTACCGCGCGCAGCCCTCCTTGTCGAGGCGCGCCAGCGTCTCGTAGAGGTCGCCGCCGTCCCTGGTCCAGCCGCGGCCGCGCAGGGTGGTGCCGCGTACGTCGAGACCGACGGCGATCTTGTCTCCGTGCTCGGCGATGACCTTGGCGACCCACTCGGGGGTCTCCAGGGCGGCCGTACCCAGGTTGACGCGGGTGCAGCCGGTGGCGAGGGCGGCGGCGAGGGTGTCGTCGTCGCGGATGCCGCCGGACAGCTCCACCTTGATGTCCATGGCGCCCGCGACCTCGGCGATCAGCGCGCGATTGTCGCCGGTGCCGAACGCGGCGTCGAGGTCGACCAGGTGCAGCCACTCGGCGCCCGAGCGCTGCCAGGCGAGGGCGGCCTCCAGGGGCGAACCGTAAGAAGTTTCCGTCCCCGACTCGCCGTGCACGAGCCGGACGGCCTGGCCGTCGCGGACGTCGACGGCGGGGAGGAGTTCGAGCTTGCTCACAGGGTTCCGATCCAGTTGGTGAGGAGCTGGGCTCCGGCGTCGCCGGACTTCTCGGGGTGGAACTGGGTGGCCCACAGCGGGCCGTTCTCCACGGCGGCCACGAACGGCTTGCCGTGCGTCGACCAGGTCACCGCGGGGGCCCGCATCGTGGGGTTCCGCACGTCGAAGGACCAGTCCTGGACGGCGTAGGAGTGCACGAAGTAGTAGCGCGCGTCCGCGTCCAGGCCGGCGAACAACTGGGAGCCGGCCGGGGCGTCCACGGTGTTCCAGCCCATGTGGGGCACGATCTCGGCCTGGAGCGGCTCGACCGCGCCGGGCCACTCGTCGAGACCCTCGGTCTCCACGCCGTGCTCGATGCCGCGCGCGAACAGGATCTGCATGCCGACGCAGATGCCCAGCACCGGGCGGCCGCCGGACAGCCGGCGGTCGATGATCCAGTCCCCGCGCGCGTCCCGCAGGCCCTTCATGCAGGCGGCGAAGGCGCCGACGCCCGGCACCAGCAGCCCGTCGGCGTTCATCGCCTTGTCGAAGTCGCGCGTTATCTCGACGTCGGCCCCGGTGCGCGCGAGGGCGCGCTCGGCGGAGCGGACGTTGCCGAAGCCGTAGTCGAAGACGACGACCTTCTTGGATGCGGTGGTCAACTCCACACCTCCAGCCTCATCACACCCGCGACCAGACACATCGCGGCACCGATGGAGAGGAGCACGATCAGGCTCCTCGGCATGTCCTGCTTGACGAAGGAGTAGATGCCGCCGGCCAGGAAGAGGCCGACGACGATCAGGATGGTCGACAGGCCGGTCACAGCGCGCCCTTCGTGGAGGGGAGGATGCCGGCCGCGCGCGGGTCGTGCTCGGAGGCGTAGCGCAGGGCGCGGGCCAGCGCCTTGAACTGGCACTCCACGATGTGGTGCGCGTTGCGCCCGTAGGGCACGTGCACGTGCAGCGCGATCTGGGCCTGGGCGACGAAGGACTCCAGGATGTGCCGGGTCATCGTGGTGTCGTACTCGCCGATCATCGGCGCCATCTTCTCGGGCTCGGTGTGCACGAGGTACGGGCGGCCGGACAGGTCTACGGTGACCTGGGCGAGGGACTCGTCCAACGGAACCGTGCAGTTGCCGAAGCGGTAGATGCCCACCTTGTCGCCGAGGGCCTGCTTGAAGGCGGCGCCCAGCGCGAGGGCGGTGTCCTCGATGGTGTGGTGGGAGTCGATGTGCAGGTCGCCGTCGGTCTTCACGGTCAGGTCGAACAGACCGTGCCGGCCGAGCTGGTCGAGCATGTGGTCGTAGAAGCCGACACCGGTCGACACGTCGACCTTGCCGGTGCCGTCGAGATTGATCTCGACCAGGACGGACGTCTCCTTGGTCGTGCGCTCCACGCGTCCGACACGGCTCATGAACCCTGCTCCTTCTTGATCTCACGGACCGCGTCGAGGAACGCGTCGTTCTCTTCGGGGGTCCCGGCGGTGACCCGCAGCCAACCCGGTACGCCGTTGTCGCGGACCAGAACGCCCCGGTCGAGGATCTTCCGCCACATCGCGTGGGCGTCCTCGAACCGGCCGAACTGGACGAAGTTGGCGTCGGAGGCGGTCACCTCGTAGCCGACCGCCAGCAGTTCGCTCACCAGCCGGTCCCGTTCCGTCTTGAGCCGCTCGACGTACTTGAGCAGCGTGCCGGTGTGCTCCAGGGCGGCCAGGGCGGTCGCCTGGGTGACGGCCGACAGGTGGTACGGCAGCCGGACCAGCTGGACGGCGTCCACGACGGCCGGGTGGGCGGCGAGGTAGCCGAGGCGCAGCCCGGCCGCGCCGAAGGCCTTCGACATCGTCCGCGAGACGACGAGATTCGGCCGACCTTCGAGCAGCGGAAGCAGCGAGGCGCCGTGGCTGAACTCGATGTAGGCCTCGTCCACGATCACCATGGACGGCTTCGCGGCCTGGGCGGCCTCGTACAGCGCGAGGACGGTATCGGCCGGGACGGCGGTGCCGGTGGGGTTGTTGGGGGTGGTGATGAAGACGACGTCCGGCCGGTGCTCCGCGACGGCCTTCTCGGCGGCCGCGAGGTCGATGGTGAAGTCCTCGTGGCGCGGCCCGGAGATCCATCCGGTGCCGGTGCCGCGCGCGATGAGGCCGTGCATCGAGTACGACGGCTCGAAGCCGATCGCCGTACGTCCCGGTCCGCCGAAGGTCTGGAGCAGCTGCTGGATGACCTCGTTGGAGCCGTTGGCGGCCCAGACGTTCGCCGGGCCGACCTCGTACCCGGAGGTGTCCGTCAGGTACTCGGCGAGCCGGGTGCGCAGCTCGACGGCGTCCCGGTCGGGGTAGCGGTTGAGGTCGCGGGCGGCCTCGCGGACGCGCTCGGTGATCCGCTCGACCAGCGCCTCGGGCAGCGGATAGGGGTTCTCGTTGGTGTTCAGCCGTACCGGCACGTCCAGCTGGGGCGCGCCGTAGGGGGACTTGCCTCGCAGCTCGTCCCGTACGGGGAGGTCGTCGATGCCTGTCACGTGCTCTCCGGTACCTTCCAGCCGAACCTTGCCTTGATCGCCGCGCCGTGCGCGGGCAGGTCCTCCGCCTCCGCCAGCGTGACCACGTGGTGCGCGACGTCGGCCAGCGCGTCCTTCGTGTAGTCGACGATGTGGATGCCGCGCAGGAAGGACTGGACGGACAGGCCGGAGGAGTGGCAGGCGCAGCCGCCGGTGGGCAGGACGTGGTTGGACCCGGCGGCGTAGTCGCCGAGCGACACGGGCGCCCAGGGTCCGACGAAGATCGCGCCCGCGTTCCGCACCCGGTCGGCGACCGCGGCGGCGTCGGCGGTCTGGATCTCCAGGTGCTCGGCGCCGTAGGCGTCGACCACGCGCAGGCCCTCGTCCATGCCGTCGACGAGGACGATCGCGGACTGCCTGCCCGTGAGGGCCGGGACGATCCGGTCGTCGATGTGCTTGGTGGCCGCGACCTGCGGCTCCAGCTCCTTCTCGACCGCGTCCGCCAGCTCGGCGGAGTCGGTGACCAGGACGGCCGCGGCCAGCGGGTCGTGCTCGGCCTGGCTGATCAGGTCGGCGGCGACGTGGACGGGATCGGCGGTGGAGTCGGCCAGGACCGCGATCTCGGTCGGGCCGGCCTCGGCGTCGATGCCGATCCTGCCGGTGAAGTAGCGCTTGGCGGCGGCGACCCAGATGTTGCCGGGGCCGGTGACCATGTTGGCGGGCGGGCAGGACTCGGTGCCGTAGGCGAACATCGCGACGGCGGTGGCGCCGCCGGCCGCGTACACCTCGTCGATGCCGAGCAGCGCGCACGCGGCGAGGATCGTCGGGTGCGGCAGTCCGCCGAAGTCGGCCTGGGCCGGGGAGGCGAGCGCGATCGACTCGACGCCGGCCTCCTGGGCCGGGACCACGTTCATGATCACGGAGGACGGGTAGACCGACCGTCCGCCGGGCGCGTACAGCCCGACCCGGTCGACCGGAACCCACTTCTCGGTCACGGAACCGCCGGGCACGACCTGTGTCGTGTGGTTCGTACGGCGCTGCTCGCGGTGGACGAGACGGGCGCGGCGGATGGACTCCTCCAGGGCCGCGCGCACGGCCGGGTCGAGTTCCTCGAGGGCGCGGCTGAGGGCCTCGGCCGGGACCCGGACCCGGTCGAGCCGGACGCCGTCGAACTTCTCGGCGAAGTCGATCAGTGCCGCGTCGCCCCGATGATGCACGGCCTCGCAGATCGGACGCACCTTCTCGAGGGCGGCCGAGACGTCGAAGTCGGCTCGGGGCAGCAGGTCGCGCAGTGCGGGTCCCTCGGGGAGGGCGTCGCCGCGCAGATCGATTCGGGCCAGCGAGAAATTTTGCAGCACGTGGTCAATTCTCTCAGACCGGAATCGGAGCCCGTCCGCGCGTATCAATGGCTGATACAGAACGTGGCCGGAAACGGAAGATCTCCCTCACGGTTAGCGTTCGGGGCGTCACTCACCGGGCATGAACGGGTGTGCGAAACATTGCGCGAGCGAAGGGACCTGAACAGCGTGACGGAAGGGGCCGGCATCCAGGCCGGAGACCTGCCGGACGACCTGACCGCCGCCGAGGCCGGCATGTGGCAGGCCTTCCGCAACGGCAGCGTGTACGACCTCAGCAGCGGGGACACCGTCGTCGACGACCCGCACGGCGGGCATCCCTGGGGCGAGGCCCGCACGGTACGGGCCCGGATCGTGGCCTGGCTGCTGCTGGACGGGCCGCCCGCGCTGGCCGGCCGGGTGTCCTCGCTCAAGCTGGTCGGCGTGCAGCTCAGCGGCAGCCTCGACCTGGCGGGGGGCACGGTCGAGCCGTACGTCGAGATGAGGCGATGCCGCTTCGAGCGCGACGTGCTGCTGCCCGAGGCGCGGGTGACGACGCTGCGCATGGTGGACTGCTCGGTGCCGCGGCTGGAGGCGGCCCGGCTCCAGACCGAGGGCGATCTGCACCTGCCCCGCTGCCGCTTCCACAACGGCGTCCGGCTCACCGACGCGCACATCGGCACCGACCTGCTGCTCAACATGGCGATCGTCTACCGCGACCGCACCGGCCGCTCGATCGCCGCCGACGGCATGACGGTCGGCCAGGACCTCCAGGCCGAGATGCTGGAGTCGCACGGCGAGCTGCGGCTGCGCAGCGCCAAGATCGGGGTCTCGCTGAGCCTGCGCGGGGCCCGGCTGACCAACCCGTACACCCGGTTCGCGCTGAACGCGCCCCAGCTGACCGTGGAACGCTCCCTCTACATGACCCCGGCCGGCCTCGGCGGCCAGGCGCTGAGCGGCACGACTCCCGCGCACGGGACCCGCGTCCAGCGCTTCGAGTGCCGGGGCGGGGTACGTCTGGACGACGGGCGGTTCGGGGACGCCGTCGACCTGGAGCGGGCCCGGTTCGCCTTCACCGACGACCAGGAGCTGTCGCTGCGCCGGGTGCAGACGCCCGAGCTGCGCTTCCTCGGGGAGAAGCCGCAGCGCGGCAAGGTGGTGCTGTCGGGGGCGCGGGTGGTCAACCTGGTGGACCGCGCCGAGGCCTGGCCGGGCCCCGGCAACCTGCACATGGGCGGTTTCGCGTACGAGAACCTGGTGCCGCAGGGCCCGTTCCCGCTGGCCGAGCGGCTGGGCTGGGTGGCCGCGGCGACCGCCGAGTACAACCCGGAGCCGTACGAGCGGCTGGCGGCGGTGCTGCGGGCCGGCGGGGAGGACGAGGACGCCCGCGAGGTGCTGCTCGCCAAGCAGCGCCGGCGCCGCGAGACGCTGCCGCCGGCCGCGAAGCTCTGGGGGTACGTGCAGGACTGGACGGTGGCCTACGGCTACCGTCCGGGCCGGGCGGCCGTGTGGATGGCGGTGCTGTGGGCGGCGAGTTCCCTGGCGTTCAGGCACGCGGACCATCCGCCCGTCAGCCGGGACGGGCACCCGCCGTGGAATCCGGCGCTGTTCGCCCTCGACCTGCTGCTGCCCGTGATCGACCTCGGACAGGGAGGCCAGTGGCGGATGCAGGGCGGCTGGCAGTGGGTGCAGACGGCGATGATCCTGCTGGGCTGGATCCTCGCCACGACGGTGGCGGCGGGAGCGACCCGGCTGCTGCGCCGCGGCTGAGGGCGGCCGGTGCCGCCGGTGGGGTCTGTGTGGCCCGCACGGCCAAAAGGTGACCTCCGGGAGCGGAACGCTCACCTTTTACCTGTCCTTGACCCGACGGCGTACAACTTTCCAGAGGTTCGTCACATCCCCTGGCGCATCGCCGACCCGCCGCTTTTCAATGGCAAAACCATGGCTCTGCTGCCCCCCTTCATCCGCGCCTCCCGGACGGCCGCGTCCCGGCGCGCGCGGACCGCCGCCGCCCCCCACCCCGCGACCGGCCTCGGGCTCCCCGCCGACGACGAGGTGCTCCTCGACGTGCCCGACGACCGCCTGGGCCCCGCGCTGGTCGCGGCCGGGCGGGGCACCTACGAGGCCGCCGCCGCCCTGCTGGCCGGCACGCGCGAGCGCGCCGAGTGGGAGCACCGCGACCGGTACGTCACCCGCCTCGCGTCCTTCGCGCACTCCCGCCCGGAGTGGTTCGAGGAGTGGCGGGCCGCCGCCCCGCACGCCCCGGACGTCCTGCTGGTGGCCGCCCAGCTCGCGGTGGGGCGCGCCTGGGGCTCGCCGGCCAGAGCCGAGCTGCTGCGTGAGGTGAGCCCGCTGATCACGGCCGCCGCGCAGGCCGACCACCGCGACCCGGTGCCGTGGCGGATCGCCCTGGACCACGCGCGCGGGTCGAACGCCGGGCACAAGTACTTCGGCGAGCTGTGGTCGGCCGCCGTCCGCCGCGCCCCGCACCACTACGGCTGCCATGTGGCCGCCAAGCGCTATCTGGCCGAGTCCTGGCACGGCTCCCACCGCGAGTGCTTCGACTTCGCCGACCGGGCGGCGCAGGACGCCCCGGCCGGCTCACTCGTCCAGGCGCTGCCGGTACGGGCCGCCTTCGCCTACCTCACCGACGGCTGCGGGCCCGAGGTGCCGCGCGAACGCCTCGACGCGGCCGCCGACCGCGCGATCGGGCTCTCCGGCCTCTTCCCGGGCTCCGACCCCTGGACGGCCGAGATCCGCAACCTCCTGACGTACGTCCTGGTCCGGCTCGGCCGCCGGGCGGACGCCCTCGCCCAGCTGCGCCTGATCGGCCCGTACGCCACGTCCTTCCCGTGGGGCCGGCTGTCGGACGACCCGCTGGGACACTTCCTGGCGGTGCGCGAGAACGTGTGCTCGGGGCCGTCCGAAGAACCCGCGGGACATCCACGGAATGGGCACGGGGAACGCGCGTACCCCGCGGACCACTAGGCTTCTGCGGCGTGACCACCGTCCGGCTGCCGCTCTTCCCGCTGAACACCGTCCTCTTCCCGGGACTGGTGCTTCCGCTCAACGTGTTCGAGGAGCGCTATCGCGCCCTGATGCGCGATCTGCTGAAAACCCCCGAGGAGGAACCGCGCCGGTTCGCCGTCGTCGCGATCCGCGACGGTCATGAGGTGGCACCGGCCGCCCCGGGCATGCCGGACCAGACGGCGCCGCTCCAACGGGGTCCCGCCGCCGGGTTCGGCGACGACCCGGTCAAGGCGTTCCACGCGGTCGGCTGCATCGCCGACGCGGCGACCGTCCGGGAGCGGGCCGACGGCACCTTCGAGGTGCTGGCGACCGGGACGACCCGGGTGCGGCTGGTGTCCGTGGACGCCTCGGGCCCGTTCCTCACGGCGGAGCTGGAGGAGCTGACGGAGGAGCCGGGCGACGAGGCGGGCGCGCTCGCGGAGGGCGTGCTGCGGGCCTTCCGCCAGTACCAGAAGCGCCTCGCGGGCGCCCGGGAGCGCTCGCTGTCCACCGGGGCGGACCTGCCCGACGAGCCGTCCGTGGTGTCGTACCTGGTGGCGGCCGCGATGATGCTCGACTCGCCCACCAAGCAGCGGCTGCTTCAGGCCCCGGACACCGCCTCCCGCCTGCGCGACGAGCTGAAACTCCTGCGCGCGGAGACGGCCATCCTCCGTAGCCTGCCCTCGCTGCCCGCGGCGGATCTGACCCGCGGGCCGACAAGTCTCAACTGACGCACGAGAAGGCCCTGATGGCGAAGAAGTCGAAGAAGCAGCAGTCCGGGGGCACGCCCGCGACCGTCGCCCTGACGGCGGCGGGCCTGGAGTTCACGGTCCACGCCTACGACCACGACCCGGCCCACCCGTCCTACGGCGAGGAGGCGGCCGAGGCCATCGGTGTCTCCCCCGACCGGGTCTTCAAGACCCTCGTGGCCGATGTGGACGGCAGGCTGACGGTCGCCGTGGTCCCGGTCGCCGGCTCACTGGACCTGAAGGCCCTCGCGGCGGCGGTCGGCGGCAAGCGCGCGGCCATGGCCGACCCGGCCCTGGCGGAACGCACCACGGGCTACGTCCGCGGCGGGATCTCCCCGCTGGGCCAGCGCAAGAGGCTCCCCACGGTCCTCGACGACTCCGCGGAGGCCCACGCCACGATCTGCGTCTCGGCGGGCCGCCGCGGCCTGGAGGTCGAGCTGTCCCCCACCGACCTGGCCAAGCTCACGGAAGCGGTCCTCGCGCCCATCGGCCGCCCGTAGACGCGGAGCGGGCCACCCCGGCGACGGCGGAGGGCCTGCCAGTGCCGTCACGGTCCGGGCGGGCGCCTGGCCGTCGTGCACGGGGCGCGGCGCCAGGTCCAGCTGTGGCGCCCAAAACGCGAGGACCGGCCCGGTGCGCCGACGCCCTACGCCAGCGGCGCCCCGTACGGGTCCTTCTGCACCGGCCCCTGTCCGAACGTCTCGGGGTCCCGCGGGCCGAACAGGGCCGTGAGGCCCAGGTGTACGAGCAGGGCGGCCAGGGACCAGGCCAGCAGCGCGCCCTTGGCGCTCAGCTTCAGCGGGGCCGAGAAGGTGACGCCCTTGCCCGCCGCCCTGGCCTGCGCGATGACGTCCTGTCCGGGGCCGAGCCACACGCCGATCCGCCACGCCAGCAGGGAGCCGAGCAGTCCGCCGAGGGCCAGCGCCACGACCAGTGGCACGCCTCCGCGCCGGCGCCAGGCGAACACGGCGGCGGCGCTCACGGCACCGCAGGCCATGGCCAGCAGGGCGAACGTGCCGTCCACGCCGACGGCCTGCTCGCCCTCGGTGTCCTTGAGGTAGACGACCCAGCTGTCGTCGGTGAGTTCCCCGACCAGCGGGACGCGCGGCGCCAGCCACACCCACAGCAGTCCCAGCACCACGCCGGTGATCGCGACCAGGACGGTGATCACGGCGGCTTCCCGCAGCTCCGTCTTCATCCCGGGCCCGTCCTGTCCGTGTCCGGCGTCGTGCGCGGCCGCCGTACCGGGGTACGCCCCGGGCGACGGCCAGGCGTCGTGCGGGGACGGTTCGTGCGGCGGCGGAGGAGGAGTCAGCGGTGCGGTCACCCTGACATCGTGCCAGGCCCGCCTGTGCCGTGCGTCATCGGACGGCGGCCCGGCGGTACGCCCAGGTGGCGACGGCCAGCGAGACCACACCGACCACGGCGCACACCGCGAGGTCGCCGAGCACGAACGCCCAGTCGGGGTTCGGCCGGAAGGTCCGCGCGAGGGCCTCCACGCCGTACGTCGACGGCAGCAGATCGCGGGTGAAGCGCACCGGTTCCGGCATCCGGTCGGGCGGCAGGACGCCGAGCAGCAGCGCCGCCGACATGCCCAGCTGGCCCAGCACGGTGGCCAGCTCCGGGCGCGGGGCGAGCAGTCCGAAGGCCGCGCCGAGCCCGGCCAGCGCGGCGCCGGACAGCGGGATGACCAGCGCCAGCACCCACAGGTGGGTCAGCGGCAGCCCGAAGAGCAGCGAGCCGAACACCGCGGTCACCAGCGTCCCCGGCACGGTGAAGGACGCGTACGCGCCCGCCGCGCCGAGCACCACGGCGGCGGGCGGCACCGGCAGCGTGGCGTAGTGGTCGAGGCCGCCGCTGGCCCGCAGCTGCCCGAAGTACTGCGCGAGGAGGTTCAGCGCGACGAAGGCGACGACGAGGACGGCCGAGCCGGCCACCACGGCCTCCGCCTCGCGTCCGCCCTCGACGACCCCGCGCATCATGATCAGGATGCCGACCGACTGGAAGGTCGCCACGAACAGCAGCGGGATACGGGCCACCCGCGCGCGGGACAGCTGCGCCCGGTACACGGCCGCCATCGAAGGCCACAGCCGCGCGCGCGGCGCCAGCTCGGCCGCTTCCCGGGCCGGCTGCTCGTCCACGGCCAGGGCGCTGCCCGGCAGAACCTCTGCGGGTACGACACTCACGTCGCGTTGCTCCTCTTGGGTCCGGTGGTCGCCCTGGTCGATGTCGCCCTGTTCGATACGGATGCGGGGACGATCCTGCTCACACCCTCACCAACCCCTGCCGGGCGGCCCCGCCCAGCGCCAGGTAGACGTCCTCCAGGCTCGGTGTGGCGAGGGTGAAGTCGTCCAGCGCGGCGAAGGCGGCCCCGCCGGTGACGGTGGCGACGACCGTACGGGCCTCCTCCGGGCCCAGCCGCAGGGTCCAGCGGCGCCCGGACTCCACGGCCCGCTCGCGCAGCGCGGCGACCTCGGGGACGTCCAGCGGTGCCCGCTCGCGCCACACCAGCTCGACCCGTACCTCGTCGGCGACCTGCTCCTTGAGCCCCGACGGGGTGTCGCAGGCGATGACCCGGCCGCGGTCGAGGACGGCGACCCGGTCGAGGACCGTCTCGGCCTCGATGACGTTGTGGGTGACGAGCAGCACGGTCGTGCCGCGCTCGGCGCGCCGCCGGTCCACCGCGGACCACACGGCGCGCCGGGCGACGGGGTCCATCCCGGTGGTCGGCTCGTCCAGCACCAGCAGCGGCCGCTCCCCCACCAGCGCGGTCGCGAAGCACGCCAGCCGCCGCTGTCCGCCGGACAGCTTGCGCAGCGGCCGCCCGGCGATCGGGGTGAGCCCCAGTTCGTCGAGCACGGCGTCCCGTTCGCGCCGGGCCTCGCGTACGGGGAGACCGCGCAGGCGTCCGGTGGTCTCGGCGGCGAGGGAGACGGTGAGTTCGTCGAGGGCGGTGGACTCCTGGCCGAGGTAGGCGAGGATGCGCGCGGCCCGTTCCGGGTGGCGCACGATGTCGTGCCCGAGGATCTCCACGCTGCCGGTGTCCGGCCGCATCAGCCCGGTCACCTGCCGGACGACACTGGTCTTGCCGGCGCCGTTGGGCCCGAGCAGACCGAAGATCTCGCCCCGGCGCACTTCGAGCCGTACGTCGTCGGTGGCGCGGACCTCGGGGGTCGCGGGAGTGCCGCGTCGGCCCCGGGACGCCGGATAGGTCTTGGTCAGTCCGCGTACGGCACACACGACCTCGTCCCGGTGCCGAATGGTCGTTGCCGCGCGCGTACTCACAAGGGACGAGAGTACGGGGTCGGCGGCCCCCGCTCTCCGTCGGGGGCGTCCAAAGTGCCCGGTTCAGTCCGCCGCGGGCGCCTGCTCGGCGTCGGTCCGTACGTCGATCTCGCGCCAGAACCCCGCCCGGATGGCGTAGCGGTCGTGCTCGTCGATCTGGTCGTCCTTGTGAGCGAGGAGGCCGAAGCGGGCCGCGTACCGCAGCAGCTCGCCGTCGATGCGGTGCGGGATGCGCGGATACATGCCGGACAGCTTCTGGAGATGGCCCTGGTCGCCGAGGCGCCCCATCCAGCGGCGGGCGAACACCTGGCCCACCTCGAACGGGTCGCCGCCGACGGTGGTGATGTCCTCCTCGCGGTCGGCCCACCGCTGCTCGGCCGTGGTGACCTGCGCGAGCGTCGGCATCGAGGCGACCTCGGGAGGCTCGGCGGCGGTGCCGGGCCGGTCGACCCACCCCTTGTCGGAGGACCAGCGCAGGGTCGCGGTGGCGGAGGGCTGGACGGCCTGGGCGCCGGGTGTGCGCAGGGCCGCGAGGTCCTTGGGGGTCGGGACGCCCTTGGCGGCGGGGACCCGCCCCCGGGTGCCGTTGTCGGCGGTGGCGGAGGGGTGCTCGCTCTGCTCGGCGGGCCGCTCGGACGTGGGTGCGAGGGTGGAATCGGGCAGCGGCGCGGAGAGGATGGCGGCGATCTCGGGCCGCGGCACGGGCGAGGGCGCGCAGACCCCGCCGAGATCCTTGGCGCGTACGGCCTTGGTGATCCACGTACGGTCCAGGACGCGCCGTTCGTCGGCCTCGGCGACCAGGTCCTCGGACTGGTTGTAGTCGCCGTCGGCGGCCTGTACGGCCCACAGGTGGACGGCGACGCCGTGCTCCTTGGCGGCCATCATGCCGGGCAGCAGGTCGCCGTCGCCGGTGACGAGGACGACGTCGGAGCAGGCGCGGTTGCGGGCCAGCTCGGTCAGCTCGGCGTGCATGGCGGCGTCGACGCCCTTCTGCGCCCAGCGGCCGTCGCTGCGGGTCAGCGCGCCCAGCCGGACGGTGACCCGGGGCATCACGCGCAGTCTGCGGTGTTCGGGCTGGGGGACGCGGTCGGGGGCGCCGTCGAACCAGTAGATCCGCAGCAGCGGCCGTTCGGTCTCGGATTCCGCCTGTTCGCGCAGGCCCTGGACGAGGGCGGCGTGATCGACGGTGATCCTGGATCTCGAGGGTTCTCCGGCGAGGAGACTCGCGGCGGCCCCCAGCAGATACCCGGCGTCCACCAGGACGATGCAGCGGTCCACACGACTCACCCTCTTCCCGGGAGATTTGCTTCGGGCCTGCTTCGAGTCTGCCCGACTGCGCGGGGGTTAACGGCCGGAACTCGATCTTCGGCGTGGCGTTTCGGGGCGGGACCCTCCGACGAACCCTGTCACCGACGGTAATTATCCGAAATGCGTCATAACTCAGCCTATGTGAATCTGATTCCGGCCCTGGCCCCTAGACCCCCAACAGGAGGCAGATCCCCATGGCCAAGAACAAGAACCGTGACCGCAAGCAGCCGCAGTCCGAGCGCATCCCGCAGTCGGCACCGCAGGCCACCCTCGAGCCGCAGGACGAGACGCGCTCCCCGCAGGTGACGCCCGGCGACCTCGCCCGAGGCAAGGGACGCGGCAAGCGCTTCGGCCACAACTAGCATCTGCGTAACGGGCCTTTGACGCCCTTGCACATGCATGAGGGGCGCACCCGGAGATCCGGGTGCGCCCCTTGCGTGTGTCCGCCGCTCAGCCGGCCAGGCAGGACGGGCCGAGCAGCACCTTCAGGTCGCCGAAGAGGGCCGGGTCGGGCTTGACCCGGTGCCGGTCCAGGCGCAGCACGGTCGTCTTCGTGGGGCCCTGGAGCTTGATCCGGACCTCGCTGTCGCCCCGGTGGTGGGTGAGGATCTCGCCGAGCCGGTTGATCATCGGCGGGGTGACCTTCACGGCCGGGATGGTGAGGACCACGGGCGCGTTGGTGCCCGCGTTGGACAGGTCCGGCACCTGGAGTTCCATCGCGACCAGGCGCGGCACGTCCTCCCGCTTGTCGAGGCGCCCCTTGACGAACACCACGGCGTCCTCGACGAGTTGGGTCGAGACCAGCTGATAGGTCGCGGGGAAGAACATGCACTCGATGGAGCCGGCGAGGTCCTCGACGGTGGCGATGGCCCAGGCGTTGCCCTGCTTGGTCATCTTGCGCTGGAGGCCCGAGATGATGCCGCCGATGGTGACGACCGCGCCGTCCGCGTGCTCGCCCCCGGTGAGCTGGGCGATGCCCGCGTCCGCCTTGTCGGACAGCACGTGCTCCAGGCCGAAGAGGGGGTGGTCGGAGACGTACAGACCCAGCATCTCGCGCTCCTGCGCGAGCAGGTACGTCTTGTCCCACTCGTCGGTGGTGAACTCGACGTCGAGGCCGAAGCCGGGCTCGTCGTTCTGCTCCTCGCCCATGCCGCCGAAGAGGTCGAACTGGCCCTCGGCCTCCTTGCGCTTGACCGCGACCACGTTGTCGATCATCGGCTCGTACTGCGCGGTGAGACCCTTGCGGGTGTGGCCCATCGAGTCGAAGGCGCCGGCCTTGATCAACGATTCCGTGGTGCGCTTGTTGCAGACCACCGCCTCGACCTTGTCGAGGTAGTCGGGGAAGGAGGAGTACTTCCCCTTGGCCTTGCGGGACTTGATGATCGACTCGACCACGTTGGTGCCGACGTTGCGCACGGCGGACAGGCCGAAGAGGATCACGTCGTCGCCCTGCGCGGCGAAGTTCGACTCGGACTCGTTCACGTTCGGCGGGAGCACCCTGATGCCCATGCGGCGGCACTCGTTGAGGTAGACGGCCGACTTGTCCTTGTCGTCCTTGACCGAGGTGAGCAGCGCGGCCATGTATTCGGCGGGGTAGTTCGCCTTCAGGTACGCCGTCCAGTAGGAGACGAGTCCGTACGCGGCCGAGTGGGCCTTGTTGAACGCGTATCCGGCGAAGGGGACCAGCACGTCCCACAGGGCCTGGATCGCCTCGTCGCTGTAGCCGTTCTTCTTGGCGCCGGCCTGGAAGATGGTGAAGTTCTTCGCCAGTTCGTCGGGCTTCTTCTTGCCCATCACGCGGCGCAGGATGTCGGCCTCGCCGAGCGAGTACCCGGCGATGATCTGGGCGGCCTTCTGCACCTGCTCCTGGTAGACGATCAGGCCGTAGGTGACCGCGAGGACCTCCTGGAGGGGCTCCTCCAGCTCCTTGTGGATCGGCGTGATCTCCTGGCGGCCGTTCTTGCGCTCCGCGTAGTTGATGTGCGAGTTCATGCCCATCGGGCCCGGCCGGTAGAGGGCCGAGACGGCGGAGATGTCCTCGAAGTTGTCGGGCTGCATCTGGCGGAGCAGCGAGCGCATCGGGCCGCCGTCGAACTGGAAGACGCCGAGGGTGTCACCGCGGCAGAGCAGTTCGAAGGTCTTGGGGTCGTCCAGCGGGAGGGCGAGCATCTCCAGGTCGATGCCCTTGTTGGCCTTCACCATCTTGATGGCGTCGTCCATGATGGTGAGGTTGCGCAGGCCCAGGAAGTCCATCTTCAGCAGGCCCAGCGACTCGCACTGGGGGTAGTCCCACTGCGTGATGGTCACGCCGTCGGTGTGCCGCACCCAGACGGGGGCGTGGTCGACGATGGGTTCGCTGGACATGATCACGCCGGCCGCGTGCACGCCCATCTGCCGGACCAGGCCCTCGACGCCCTTGGCGGTGTCGATGACCTTCTTCACGTCCGGCTCGTTCTCGTACATCGCGCGGATCTCGCCCGCCTCGCTGTAGCGGGGGTGCGAGGGGTCGGTGATGCCGTTCAGGTCGATGCCCTTGCCCAGGACGTCGGCGGGCATCGCCTTGGTGAGGCGGTCACCCATCGCGTACGGGTAGCCCAGCACGCGCGCGGAGTCCTTGATGGCGTTCTTCGCCTTGATCTTGCCGTAGGTGCCGATCATGGCGACCTTGTCGGCGCCGTACTTCTCGGTCACGTACCTGATCACCTCGACGCGCCTGCGCTCGTCGAAGTCGATGTCGACGTCGGGCATGGAGACGCGCTCGGGGTTGAGGAACCGCTCGAAGATCAGGCCGTGCGGGATCGGGTCGAGGTCGGTGATGCCCATGGCGTACGCGACGATCGAGCCGGCCGCGGAGCCACGGCCGGGGCCGACCGCGATGCCGTTGTTCTTGGCCCACATGATGAAGTCGGCGACGACGAGGAAGTAGCCCGGGAACCCCATCTGGATGATGACGTCCATCTCGTACTCGACCTGCTTCTGCCGGTCCTCGGGGATGCCGCCCGGGAAGCGGCGCTCCATGCCGCGGCGGACCTCCTCCTTGAACCAGCTGACCTCCGTGTAGCCCTCGGGGATGTCGAACTTCGGCATGAGGTTCTTCGCCTCGAACATGCCGGTCGTGTCGACCATCTCGGCCACCAGGAGGGTGTTGGCGCAGCCCTCCTGCCAGGCGTCCGAGGAGTCGATGGCGTACATCTCGTCCGTGGACTTCAGGTAGTAGCCGGTGCCGTCGAAGCGGAAGCGGTCCGGGTCCGAGAGGTTCTTGCCGGTCTGGATGCACAGCAGGGCGTCGTGGGCGGTCGCCTCGTGCGCGTACGTGTAGTGCGAGTCGTTGGTGACCAGCGGGGGGATGCCGAGCTTCTTGCCGATCTCGACCAGACCGTCCCGGACCCGGCGCTCGATCTCGATGCCGTGGTCCATCAGCTCCAGGAAGTAGCGGTCCTTGCCGAAGATGTCCTGGTAGTCGGCGGCGGCCTTCAGCGCCTCGTCGTACTGGCCGAGGCGCAGGCGGGTCTGGAGCTCGCCGGAGGGGCAGCCGGTGGAGGCGACGAGCCCCTCGGACCACTGGGAGATGGTCTCCTTGTCCATCCGCGGCCACTTCTGCAGCCAGCCCTCGGCGTACGCGTCCGAGGAGAGCTTGAAGAGGTTGTGCAGGCCGGTCGCGTTGGTCGCCCAGATCGTCTTGTGGGTGTAGCCACCGGAACCGGAGACGTCGTCGCGCTTCTGGTGCGGCTGGCCCCACTGGATCTTGCGCTTGTTGCGCCGCGACTCGGGGGCGACATACGCCTCGATCCCGATGATCGGGGTGACTCCGGCCTTCTTCGCGGAATGGAAGAAGTCGTACGCCCCGTGCAGGTTGCCGTGGTCGGACATGGCGATATGGGTCATGCCCATCTCGTTGCACGCGTCGAACATGTCCTTGAGCCGCGCGGCACCGTCCAGCAGCGAGTACTGGGTGTGGACGTGCAGGTGCGTGAACGGCGGCTTTGACACGGCATGGCCTCCAAGGGAAACAGTCGACGACGGGCTGGCGGACGGTCCGGGGGTCAGCGTCGAAGTCTATGCCTCGGCACTGACACCCGGCGGGCTCCCCCGCGTACCTTCACAGCGGGGGCCGCGGGCACTTTCGCACGCGGCCGCCCGTTGGAGACGACAGAAACGCTGTCGTACACATGAAGCACCAGGAGGCACCCCGCGATGTCGGTTCCGCAGCTCAACGAAGAGCCTCGCGGCGAGGAGATCCTCGCCGTCTTCGACACCGCCTTCGGCGAACTCCTGGCCGCGGACCCGGCCGCGTTCCGCGTGAAGTTCCGCAAGATGGCAGCCTCGGCGTTCGCGTTCTACCGGGGCACGGCGTGCCTCTTCTACCACGACCTGGACGCGGCGAGGAGCGGCCTCGGCGACGCCGACACCTTCACCGGGCCCTACCTGGACGACCGCACCTCGCGCGTGTGGATCCACGGCGATCTCCACGCGGAGAACTTCGGCACCTACATGGACTCCCAGGGCCGCCTGATCTTCAACGTCAACGACTTCGACGAGGCGTACGTCGGCCCCTTCATCTGGGACCTGAAGCGCTTCTCGGCCTCGATCGCCCTCGTCGGGTACGCGAAGGCGCTCAGCGACGACCAGATCACCGAGCTGGTGCAGGTGTACGCGGGCGCGTACCGCGGGCGGATCCGCGCCCTGGCCACCGGCGCCAAGCAGGACGAGGTGCCGCCCTTCACGCTGGACACGGCCGACGGCCCGCTGCTGGACGCGTTGCGCGACGCCCGTTCCCTGACCCGCTTCGGGCTGCTGGAGTCCATGACCGAGATCCGCGACTTCGAGCGCCGCTTCGCGCCCGGCGGCGGCTCCATCGAGCTGGACGCGGCCACCCGCTACAAGGTCCTCGCCGCCTTCGACGGCTATCTGGAGACGCTGCCGGAGACCTCCCTGACCCGTCCGGACTCCTACCGCGTGAAGGACGTCGTCGGCCGCCGGGGCATCGGCATCGGCTCGGCCGGCCTGCCCTCGTACAACATCCTGCTGGAGGGCAACAGCGACGCCCTGGAGAACGATGTGGTGATCTACATCAAGCAGGCCCAGACCCCGGCCGTCTCCCGGCACATCACCGACCGGCCGATCCGTGAGTACTTCCAGCACGAGGGCCACCGCACGGTGATCTCGCAGCGCGCCCTCCAGGCACACGCCGACCCGTGGCTGGGCTGGACCGAGCTGGACGGCGCGGGTCAGCTGGTCGCCGAGGTCTCGCCGTACGCGGTGGACCTGGACTGGGGCGACATCGACGACCCGGAGGAGATCGCGGGCGTCGTCGCCGACCTCGGCCGGGCCACGGCCACGATGCACGCGGCGGCGGACGACACCTCCGGCGAGTCCCTGGTGCCGTTCTCCACCGAGCGGGCCATCGACGCGGCCCTCGCGGGTGACGAGGAGGGCTTCGCGCCGCTCCTGGTGGAGTTCGCGCACTCCTACGGCGCACGCGCGCGTGCGGACCACCAGATCTTCCTCGACCTGTTCCGCAACGGCCGGATCCCGGGTCTGTGACGGGATCCATAACGAAAAGGGCGCTCACAGCGACCCTTTAGGGGTCTCTTACAGGCGCGCGTGACACACTCTCCTCCGCTATGGACATATCCGGGACCCGCCTCAGAGCCGTACGCGCGGCGCTGTTCACGGCCTTCGTCGTGACGCTCAGCACCGCGTCGCACGTGCTGCTGTCCCGGGCCCCGCTGCCGCTGAACACGGTGGCCGCCCTCGCGGTCGCCGTGTTCCTCCTCGCCTACGCCCTGGCGGGCCGGGAGCGCGGCTTCGGGCGGATCGCCGCCCTGCTGATCCCGCTGGAGCTGGCGGCCGACACGGTCTTCACCACCGGCCAGCACGTCTGCTACGGCCGGGCGGGCGGCCCGGTCGCCGGCCCGCTGCGCTCGGTCGGCTTCGATCTCCTGTGCGGCGACGGCACCGGTGTCGGCGCCCCGCTGGCCCGGGTGACGGGCACCGACCCCGAGCGGGTCGGCGGCCTCCTCGCCCACGCCGACCCGTCGACCGCCTGGCTGCTGCTGGGCGCGCACATCGGCGTCGGCCTCCTCGCCGCGGCCTGGCTGCGGCGGGGCGAGCGCGCGCTGGCCCAGGTGCTGCGCGCGGCGACCGCGACCACGTTCCGGCCGCTGCTGCTGGCCGTGGCCGCCGTGACCGTCCGCAGCGCCCCGGCCGCCCGCCGCCTGCCGCGGCCCGCGCCCCGCCCGGTCGCCACCAGCCGCGACCGGATCCTCGTGCACTCCCTGGGACGTCGTGGACCCCCGCGCCCGGCCGCTGCCGCCTGAGCATCACCACTGCCCGCGCGGCCACGAGCACGACAGTCCCCACACACGTATCCCGCGCAGACCCTGCGCGCGTCCCACCTGGAGAACACCACCATGAGCAAGCGCAACAGTGCTGCGGCGAAGACGGCGGCCCGCGAGCGGCTGCGCGTCGAGCGCGAACGCCAGGCCAAGCGGGCCAAGATCAAGCGCCAGGCCATCGTGGCCTGCTCGGTCGTCGGAGTGCTGGCGGTGGCCGGCGGCATAGGTTACGCGGTCGTCCAGAACAACAAGCCCACCTACTGGGAAGAGGCCAAGGACAACCCGCTGGTCAAGCCGGCCAACACCACCGGTGAGAACGGCACGACGGTCGTGATGGGCAAGAGCACCGCGAAGAAGACCCTCGTGATGTACGAGGACCCGCGCTGCCCGGTCTGCGCCCAGTTCGAGCAGACCGTCGGCGCCACGGTGAAGTCGGACTACGACGCCGGCAAGTACAAGCTCCAGTTCGTCGGCGCCACCTTCCTCGACAACAGCCAGACCGGCGAGGGCTCCAAGAACGCGCTGAGCGCGCTGGGCGCCGCTCTCGACGTCAGCCCGGAGGCGTTCCTCGAGTACAAGACCGCCCTGTACTCGGCGAAGTGGCACCCCGAGGAGAGCGACGACAAGTTCAAGGACGACAGCTACCTGATCAAGGTGGCCGACACGGTCTCCGGGCTGAAGAGCAACGCCGAGTTCCAGAAGGCCGTGAAGGACGGCACCTTCGACAAGTGGGCGCTGGAGATGTCCAAGACGTTCGACGACAGCGGCGTGTCGGGCACCCCGACGCTGAAGATGGACGGGAAGGCACTGACCGCACCGGGCAGCGAGAACGCCCCGATGACGGTCGCCGACTTCAACACCGCGCTCGAGGCGGCCCTCAAGGCCTGAACGGCCTCGGTGGACCGAGCGGACCGAGCCGTCTGAAGGACGGAAACCCGAAGAGCGGGCGAACTTTTGTCAGTTCGCCCGCTCTTTGTCGTACCGGTCAGTAATCTGATCGCCCGTGACCAGTCGATACAGATCAACAGAGAGCACCGACGCGCCGTCAGATCGCGTCGACGCCCGTGCCCCGCGCCGCCGTACGGTCGTCAAGGCCGCTGCCGCCACCGCCGTGCTGGCCGGACCGCTCGCCGCCGCCCTGCCCGCGCGGGCCGTCGACGAGGCCCCCTCCTTCCTGCACGGTGTCGCCTCCGGCGACCCGCTGCCCGACGGCGTCCTGCTGTGGACCCGGGTGACCCCGACCGCCGCCGCGATACCCGGCTCCGGGCTCGGCCCGGACACCGAGGTGGAGTGGGTCGTCGCCAGGGACAAGGCGCTGACGACGGTCGTGGCCAAGGGGTCCGTCACCGCGACCTCCGCCTCCGACCACACCGTCAAGGCCGACGTCCGCGGCCTGGCCCCGGCCACCGACTACTGGTTCCGCTTCTCGGCCGGCGGGACCGACTCCCCGGTGGCGCGTACCCGCACCGCGCCGGCGGCGGACGCGTCCGTGGCGGGCCTGCGCTTCGGCGTGGCCTCCTGCGCCAACTGGGAGGCCGGCTACTTCTCCTCCTACCGTCACCTCGCCGCCCGCGGCGACCTCGACGCCTGGCTGCACCTCGGCGACTACATCTACGAGTACGGCACCGGCGAGTACGGCACCCGCGACACCGTCGTACGGCAGCACGCGCCCACGCACGAGATCCTCACCCTCGCCGACTACCGCACCCGGCACGGCAAGTACAAGACCGACCCCGATCTCCAGGCACTGCACGCCAAGGCGCCCGTCATCGCGATCTGGGACGACCACGAGATCGCCAACGACGCCTGGTCGGGCGGCGCCGAGAACCACACCGAGGGCGCCGAGGGCGCCTGGACGGCCCGTCAGGCGGCCGCCAAGCAGGCCTACTTCGAGTGGATGCCGGTCCGCCCGGCGCTGGCCGGCACCACCTACCGCCGACTGCGCTTCGGCAAGCTCGCCGATCTCTCCCTGCTGGACCTGCGCTCCTTCCGCTCCCAGCAGGTCTCCGTCGGCAACGGTGACGTCGACGACCCGGACCGCACCCTCACCGGCCGCGCCCAGCTCGACTGGCTGAAGGCCGGCCTCAAGGCCTCCGACACCACCTGGCGGCTGGTCGGCAACTCGGTGATGATCTCGCCGTTCGCCATCGGCTCCCTCTCCGCGGCCCTGCTCAAGCCGCTCGCCAAGCTGCTCGGCCTGCCGCAGGAGGGCCTCGCCCTCAACACCGACCAGTGGGACGGTTACACGGACGACCGCCGGGAGATCCTCGCCCACCTGCGCGCGAACGCCATCCGCAACACCGTCTTCCTCACCGGCGACATCCACATGGCGTGGGCCAACGACGTGCCCGTGGACGCCGGTACCTACCCGCTGTCCGCCTCGGCCGCCACGGAGTTCGTGGTCACCTCGGTGACCTCCGACAACCTCGACGACCTCGTGAAGGTCCCCGAGGGCACGGTCTCCGCGATCGCCGCGCCGGTCATCAAGGCCGCCAATCGCCACGTCCACTGGGTGGACACCGACCGGCACGGCTACGGCGTCCTGGACATCACCGCGGACCGCGCGCAGATGGACTACTACGTGGTGTCCAGCCGCACGAAGGCGGACGCGACCTCGTCCTGGTCCCGGTCCTACCGCACCCGCACCGGCACGCAGAAGGTCGAGCGGACGTACGACCCCGTGTAGCCGTCGCCGTCGTCTACAGGCTGTCGAGGAAGCCGAGCGCCACCCGCCAGGTGGCCTCGGCCGCCTCCGCGTCGTAGTCGGGCAGGTCGGGGTCGGTGTAGAGGTGACCGGCCCCGGCGTACCGGTAGACCTCCACGTCGGCGCCCGCTCTGCCCATCTGGAGGTACCAGGCGCTCAGCCAGTCGTCGGTCTCGAACGGGTCCGGCTCGGCCACGTGCAGCTGCACCGGCAGGCCGTCCACCGAGGCGTTCGGCGCGAGGTCGGAGGTGCCGTGCAGAAGCAGCAGGCCGCGCGCCTTCTCGTCGCCGAGGGCGAGGGTCTGCGCGATCGACGCGCCCAGCGAGAACCCGGCGTACACGAGCCCTCGCTCCGAGTAGGGCGCGGCGGCCAGGACGGCTCTCTTCAGCAACTCGTCCTTGCCGATCTCCTCGTTGTGGGCCATGCCCTCCTCGACCGTGTCGAACGTGCGCCCGTCGAAGAGGTCCGGGGTCCACACCTCGTGGCCGGCGGCGCGCAGCCGGTCCGCGGCCGCGCGCACCGCGGGGCGCGGTCCATAGGTCGAATGGAAGAGCATGATGTTCATGAGGCCATGGTGCCAGCAGGCACCGACAACGCCCCACGGGCCGACTCCCCCGACACGGCACGTGGGTCTCTTCACACCTCCCGCATGTTCACGACCCCGCCGGGCCGGTTACGTTCGAAGGCATGGAGAACCTGCTCCGCCCACTGATCGTGGTCGGCGGTTCGGTCGTGCTGACGTTGTTCATCGGCTGGGCCACCGACCGACTGCTGTGCAAGGCCGACGAACGGCATCCGGAAACCTCCCTGTGGGGGCTGCTGCGCCGTGGCCGCATCCCGTACCAGCTCGTGCTCTGCGCGGCGCTGCTGAGAGGGTCGTTCGACCGGGCCGAGGTGCTGGGGGGCCACCGCGTCGGCGTCGGCCGGGTGCTCACCCTGGTACTGATCGGGGGGGCCGCGTGGCTGGCCATCAGGATCGTCGGCGCGATCGTCGACACCTCGTACACCCGTTACGCGCGCGTGCATCACGACGCGGCCCGGGTGCGGCGGGTACGCACCCAGGTGTCGCTGATCATGCGGGTGGTCTCCGCCGTCGTCGGGGTGGTCGCGGTGGCGGCGATGCTGCTGACGTTCCCGGCGTTCCGGGCGGCCGGCGCCTCGCTGCTGGCCTCCGCCGGCATCATCGGCATCGTCGCCGGTGTCGCCGCCCAGTCGACGCTGAGCAACATGTTCGCCGGGTTCCAGATCGCCTTCGGCGACATGGTGCGCATGGGCGACACGGTGGTGGTGGACGGCGAGTGGGGCACGGTCGAGGAGATCACACTGACGTTCCTCACCGTGCGGACCTGGGACGAGCGCCGGATCACCATGCCCGTCTCGTACTTCACGTCCAAGCCGTTCGAGAACTGGTCGCGCGGCACCCCCCAGATGACCGGCATCGTCTACTGGCACGTCGACCACTCGGCACCGCTCGACGCGATGCGGGAGAAGCTGCGCGACGTCCTGCGCGAGTGCCCGGCCTGGGACGGCCGCGCCTACGGCCTGGACGTCACCGACACCACACCCAGCACCATGCAGGTCAGGGCGCTGGCGACGGCCAAGGACGCCGACGACATCTGGACGGTCCGGGTCACCGTCCGCGAACAGATGATCCGCTGGCTGTCCGAGCAGCACCCGTACGCCCTGCCCCGCGTCAACACCGCCGACGCACTCCTGCCCCCGAACCGGGCCAACGGCCGGGTACCCGGCGGCATCTCACCCCAGCGCCGCGCCCACGAGTCCCCACGAGCGGACCGCTGACGGTCCGTGCCGCCGCGGGCCGGTGCCCGCGGCGGCACGCGCCGTCGACGCGCACGACCGTGAGAGGTGACGTGCCGGCGCCGGCGCCGGGAGGCCGCCGACGGCGAGCCACCACAGCCGGAGAGGCCACCTCTCGACGGACCGGAACCGGCGGTGTGTGAGGGGAGAGATCACCGATCACCGCAGACTGCGCACGTCCAGATGCCGCAGCACCCGGTCCACGATCTCCGGATCGGCACCCGGTTCGCTCCGCGCCGCGACCACCTCGTGCCGGGCCGCGCTCAGCATCTCCCCCTGGATCCGCCGTACCCGCTTCAGCCGGCGCACCCGGTGCTCATGTGCCTCCCGCCGCTCGTCCTCGCCCAGGTCGGGGCTGATCCGCAGCCCGATGTCGAGGGCCCGCCGCGCCATCTGCTCGGACAGTTCCTCCGGCAGGTCCTCCTCGGCCTCGATCTCCCGCAGCCGGCGCTTCGCCGCCTTCGCCGCCCGCACGGCCAGCTCCTTCTCGAACTCCTTCTCTCGGCCGGTGTCGGCCTGCACCCCGAGCCGCTTCACCAGCCACGGAAGGGTGAGCCCCTGGATCACGAGCGTCGCCATGATGACCCCGAAGGCGATGAACACGATCTCGTCCCGGTCCGGGAAGGCCGTCCCTTCGTCGGTCTGCAGCGGAATCGCGAGCGCCAGCGCCACCGAGGCGACCCCGCGCATCCCCGCCCACCACATCACGACGGTCTCCCGCCAGGTCACCGGGATGTCCTCGTCGTGGTCCCGCCTGGCGTGCAGCCGCTGGGTGAGCCAGGTCGCCGGCAGCAGCCACAGCAGCCGTACGAGGATCACGACGGCCACCACCGCCGCGGCCCACCCGAGCATCTCCCCCCACCGCCCGGACGCCGTCCGGATCGCCATGTGCAGTTCCAGGCCGATCAGCCCGAACGCCACCCCGGTCACCAGCGTGTCCACGATGTCCCAGAAGGTGTGCCCGGCCAGCCGTGTCATCACGTCGTCGGGGTCGGTGGCGTACTCGGCGAGGAACAGGGCGGTGGTGAGCACGGCGAGCACCCCCGACCCGTGGAACTCCTCGGCGAGCACATAGGCGGCGTACGGCACCAGCAGCGTCAGCCCGATCTGCAGGGTCGCGTCCCCGAGCAGGTCCATCAGCCGGTTCGCGCCCCAGCCGAGCGCCAGCCCGACGGCCACCGCGACGACGGCGGACAGCACCAGGTCGAGTCCGGCCTCCCACGGCGAGAAGCTCCCGCTGACGACGGCGGCGATGGCCACGTGGTAGAGCACGATGGCGGTGACGTCGTTGAACAGCCCCTCGCCCTCCAGGATGGACACCAGCCGGCGCGGCAGCCCGAGCTGTCCGGCCACGGCGGTGGCGGCCACCGGGTCCGGCGGCGCGACGAGCGCCCCGAGGGCCAGGGCCGCGGCGATCGGCAGTCCGGGCACGATCGCGTGGGCGACGGCGGCCACACACAGCATCGTGACGAACACCAGCGCCACGGCGAGCAGGAAGATCGGCCGCTTGTTGGCCGTGAACTGCCGCCAGGAGGTGCGCCGTACGGCCGCGTACAGCAGGGGCGGCAACAGCAGCGGCAGGATCAGATCCGGCGGGACGTTCACATTGGGCACGAAGTCGAGGAGGGCGAGCACGATCCCGAGCAGGGTCATCAGGACCGGCGCCGGCAGCCTCCACCGGTCACCCAGCGGGACACTCACCACGGCCCCGAGCAACAGGACGAACAACAGGGCCAGCTGATCCACGGTCAGTGCTCCGGAGGCTGAGATGTCACACGGCAGACCTCAAGCCTGCCACGTCGCCTTCGCCACCAGCCCTTTCGGCGCCCTCGCCGCCCCGGCTACCGCTGGAGGGCCCGCCGCATCGCCCGGTGCGGGATGCCCGCGTCCGGGAACTCCGGGCCGTACGCCTCGTACCCCAGCCGCTCGTAGAACCCGAGGGCGTGCGTCTGCGCGTGCAGGTCCACGGCCGCGAGCCCACGCGCGTGTGCCGCGTCCTCGATGGCCCGCACCAGCGCGGCCCCGACCCCGAGCCCGCGCGCCTCCCTGGTGACGGCGAGCCGTCCCAGCGACCCGACCGACAGGTCCCCGCCGGTCTTCGCCGCGACCTCCGCGCCGTACAGCAGCCGCCCGGTCCCGAGCGGTACGCCGTCCTCCCGGACCGCCAGCACATGCACCGCGCCGGCGTCGTGGGCGTCGTACTCGATGTCCTCGGGGACGCCCTGCTCGCCGACGAAGACCTCCTTGCGGACCGCGAAGCAGGCCTCACGGTCGGCCGGGTCCTCTGCGACGCGGATCACGTACGCGCGCGTGCCGCTCATCCGTAGGTCTCCTCGCGGACCTGGTCGAGGGCCTGCTGGAGGTCGTCCGGGTACTCGCAGGCGAACTCGGCCCACTCACCGTCCCCGGGGTGCTCGAAGCCCAGCCGGACCGCGTGCAGCCACTGGCGGGTCAGCATCAGCCGCTTGGCGAGCGTCGGGTCGGCGCCGTAGGTCAGGTCTCCGACGCACGGGTGGCGGTGGGCGGCCATGTGGACGCGGATCTGGTGCGTGCGGCCGGTCTCCAGCTTGATGTCCAGAAGGGAAGCGGCGCGGAAGGCCTCGATCAGGTCGTAGTGCGTGACGGAGGGCTTGCCCTCGGCGGTGACCGCCCACTTGTAGTCGTGCTGGGGGTGCCGGCCGATGGGCGCGTCGATGGTGCCGCTGGTGGGGTCCGGGTGGCCCTGGACGAGCGCGTGGTAGCGCTTGTCGACCGTGCGCTCCTTGAACTGGCGCTTCAGCGAGGTGTAGGCGCGCTCCGACTTGGCGACCACCATCAGCCCGGAGGTGCCTACGTCGAGCCGGTGCACGATGCCCTGGCGCTCGGCGGCACCGGAGGTGGAGATGCGGTATCCGGCAGCGGCGAGTCCGCCGATGACGGTCGGGCCGGTCCAGCCGGGCGACGGGTGGGCGGCCACCCCGACCGGCTTGACGATCACGACGACGTCCTCGTCGTCGTGCACGATCTCCATGCCCTCGACGGGCTCGGCGACCACCTGCACCGGCGCGGGCGCCTGTGGCATCTCGACCTCGAGCCAGGCCCCGCCGTGGACCCGCTCGGACTTCCCGACCACCGACCCGTCGACCGTGACCTTCCCCGCGGCCGCCAGCTCGGCGGCCTTGGTACGGGAGAAGCCGAACATGCGGGAGATGGCGGCGTCTACACGCTCGCCCTCCAGGCCGTCGGGCACGGGCAGGTTGCGGATCTCGGGAATCGTGCTCACCCGTCGAGTATGCCGGACAGGTCCGGTACCCCCGAACACACGCTCAGTCCTTGTGGACGGTCCCGTCCGGGTCGAGGCCCTTGAAGGACAGCAGGACGATCAGGATTCCGCCGCACACGATCGCCGAGTCGGCCAGGTTGAAGACCGCGAAGTGCTTCGGCGCGATGAAGTCCACCACCGCGCCCTCGAAGACACCCGGCGCACGGAAGATCCGGTCGGTGAGGTTGCCGAGCGCGCCGCCGAGCAGCAGGCCCAACGCGATCGCCCAGGGCAGGCTGTAGAGCTTGCGGGCGAGCCGGGCGATCACCACGATCACCGCCGCCGCGATCACCGTGAAGATCACGGTGAAGGCCTCACCGACACCGAAGGCGGCTCCCGGGTTGCGGATCGCCTCGAACCGCAGCCAGTCCCCGACGATCTCGATCGGCTGGTGGTGCTCCAGCTTCGCGACCACGATCATCTTGCTGACCAGGTCGATGGCGTACGCGAACGCGGCGACCCCGAACAGCACGCCGATCCGGCGCCTGCCGCGGGGCTGCTGCCCGGCGGCCTGCGCCGTGGACGCGTCCGCACCGGACGGGTCGCCCGAATCCGGCTGCTCCGGCTGCCCGGCGTTCCCGCCGGACGGCTCCGGCTCGGCTCCCCCCGCCTCTGGAGTGTCCGGCGTACCGATGATGCGCTCCGCCTCTGCCACGTGAGTCCCTCGACCTAGGTACCTGACTGAGGACGAGGGTACGGCACGCTTCCCGACGGCCGGGTGATCAGTACCGGCGCTCCTGCTTCTGCTTGCACTCGACGCACAGCGTGGCCCGCGGGAAGGCCTGCATGCGGGCCTTCCCGATGGGATTGCCGCAGTTCTCGCACAGGCCGTAGGTGCCCGCGTCCAGCCGCTCCAGGGCGTGCTCGGTCTGGATCAGCATCTCGCGCGCGTTGGCGGCCAGCGCCAGTTCGTGCTCGCGCGTGATGTTCTTCGTCCCGGTGTCCGCCTGGTCGTCCCCGGCACCGTCCCCCGAGTCCCGCATCAGTCCCACCAGGGCCGCCTCGGACGAGGCCAGCTCGGCGCGCAGCCGGTCCTTCTCGGAGTCCAGCTCGGCGCGGGCCTCCGCGACCTCCTCCGGCGTCCAGGGGTCCTCGCCGGGGCGCACCGCCAGTTCGCCGGGCTCCGCCGCGGCGAACCGCGCCTTCGGAACAGCGGTCTTCGCCGCCGTGGCCGTACCAGGAGTCTTCTTCGCAACCACTGTCGTGGCTCCCGTCTGCTCCGCGGCCGAGGCCGCGCCCACCTTCTTGGCCGTGCTCTTCCTGGCGGTGCTCCTCCGGGCGGTCCCCTTCCCGGCCGCACCGCCCCTGCCACCGGCCCCCTCCGTGCCGGCGTCCACCTCGCCGACCGCACCCTGCGGACCGGCGCCCGACTCGCGGACCACGCCCTGCTCGGCCGCGGCCGCCTTCTTCGCCGGGGCTTTCTCGGCGACCGCCTTCTTGGCAAGGGCCTTCTTGGCGACCGCCTTCTTGGCGACCGCGGTCTTCTTCGAGGCGGCGGACTTCTTCGAGGCCCCCGTCTTCTTGGACGCGGCAGCCGCCTCGGAGGTGGCAGCCGCGCGGGAGGTGGCAGCCGCCTCCGTGGCCGCAGCCTTGCCGGAAGGCGCCGCCTTCTTCGCCGCCGCCTTCTTGGCCGGGACCTTCTTGGCCACCGCCTCCTCAGCGCCCCCCGCCCCGACGGCCTTCGCCGCCTTCACCTGCTTCGCCGGCTTCGCAGCCGCCGTGCCCGGACTCCCTCCCCGCGTGCTCTTCTTCGCACCGACGTCCTTGGCCGCACCGCCGGAGGCGCCGGTGGACCTGCCGGACGCCGACTGCTGTACGGCGGTCTTCTTCGCCACCATGGCCGCGGCCCCTTCACATATTGTGATCTTGCACGCGAATCGTGCTGGGACGATAAATCGACTTGAGTCCCGCGGCAACGGGGCACACCGCTCGATTCGCCCGCCTCGCGCACGTCACGCGGCAAGCCTGCATCCGTTGTGCCCAGCTCCCCGCCGGGTAATCCGACCGGTCCGCAGTCCCGGAGCCCGGACCCGCACCCCTGGCCATTCGGGTCATCCGGGACCGTCGCGAGCCCTCGGCCCGCGGAGCCCGAAAACCGGTCGGCCGCGGTCCGTGCGGCGCCGTACACTGGGCGGAGCGAGAAGCGTGGATGGGGACGAGTAGCGGCGTACGCAGCCCAGAGCGACCCGGGGACGGTGGAAGCCCGGGGGCGAGCGCGACGTGAAGATCACCCCGGAGCCGCCGGAAGAAGACCCCGCAAGGGTTGGTAGAACCGGCATCGCGACCCCAATGAGGGGGCTCCCCGGGGCGTACGGCGCACCGGAGGGCCAAGGAGGGTGGTACCGCGGGAGCGCGCCGCACACGGCGTGGACAAGGCTCTCGTCCCTCCGACGGAAGGCAGCACATCCGCCGGAGGAAGCTCGTTGAACACGCAGCCGCAGTACCGCCAGGTACCCGCCCAGGTCGACCTGCCCGCCCTCGAGCACGCCGTGCTCGACTTCTGGCGCGAGCAGAAGATCTTCGCCAAGAGCCTGGAACAGTCCGAGGGCCGCCCCGAATGGGTGTTCTACGAGGGCCCGCCCACCGCCAACGGCATGCCGGGCGCCCACCACATCGAGGCGCGCGTCTTCAAGGACGTCTTCCCCCGCTTCCGCACCATGCGCGGCTACCACGTGGCCCGCAAGGCCGGCTGGGACTGCCACGGCCTGCCCGTGGAGCTGGCGGTGGAGAAGGAGCTGGGCTTCACCGGCAAGCAGGACATCGAGGCGTACGGCATCGCCGAGTTCAACGCCAGGTGCCGTGACTCCGTGACGCGCCACACCGACGCGTTCACCGAGCTGACGCACCGCATGGGCTACTGGGTCGACCTGGACGACGCCTACCGCACCATGGACCCGGAGTACGTCGAGTCGGTGTGGTGGTCGCTCAAGGAGATCTTCGACAAGGGCCTGCTGGTGCAGGACTACCGCGTGGCCCCCTGGTGCCCCCGCGACGAGACGGGCCTGTCGGACCACGAGCTGGCGCAGGGCTACGAGACCATCGTCGACCCTTCCGTGTACGTCCGTTTCCCTCTCACCTCCGGTCCGCTGGCCGGCCGGGCCGCGCTCCTGGTGTGGACGACGACCCCCTGGACGCTGGTCTCCAACACGGCCGTCGCCGCACACCCCGACGTCACCTACGTCGTCGTGACGAACGGCGAGGAGAACCTCGTCGTCGCGCAGCCGCTCGTCGAGAAGGCGCTCGGCGAGGGCTGGGAGACCACCGGCGAGTCCTTCACCGGCGCCGAGATGGAGCGCTGGACGTATCAACGTCCGTTCGAGCTGATCGAGTTCCCGGAGCCCGCCCACTACGTCGTCAACGCCGAGTACGTGACGACCGAGGACGGCACCGGTCTGGTCCACCAGTCCCCCGCCTTCGGCGAGGACGACCTCAAGGTCTGCCGTGCGTACGGCCTGCCGGTCGTGAACCCGATCCGCCCCAACGGCACCTTCGAGGAGGACGTCCCGCTGGTCGGCGGCGTCTTCTTCAAGAAGGCGGACGAGAAGCTCACCGAGGACCTCCAGCAGCGCGGTCTCCTCTTCAAGCACATCCCGTACGAGCACAGCTACCCGCACTGCTGGCGCTGCCACACCGCACTGCTCTACTACGCGCAGCCGTCCTGGTACATCCGCACCACGGCCGTCAAGGACCGCCTCCTCCAGGAGAACGAGAAGACCAACTGGTACCCGGACACGGTCAAGCACGGCCGCTTCGGCGACTGGCTGAACAACAACATCGACTGGGCGCTCTCCCGCAGCCGCTACTGGGGCACCCCGCTGCCGATCTGGCGCTGCGAGGACGACCACCTCACCGTCGTCGGCTCGCGCGCGGAGCTGACCGAGCTGACCGGCACCGACCAGTCCGAACTCGACCCTCACCGCCCGTACATCGACGCGGTCACCTTCGACTGCCCGCACGAGAACTGCGGCCGGCTCGCCACGCGCGTGCCCGAGGTCATCGACGCCTGGTACGACTCGGGTTCGATGCCGTTCGCGCAGTGGGGCTACCCGTACAAGAACAAGGAACTCTTCGAGTCCCGCTACCCGGCGCAGTTCATCAGCGAGGCCATCGACCAGACCCGCGGCTGGTTCTACACGCTGATGGCGATCGGCACCCTGGTCTTCGACAAGTCCAGTTACGAGAACGTCGTCTGCCTCGGCCACATCCTCGCCGAGGACGGCCGCAAGATGTCCAAGCACCTGGGCAACATCCTCCAGCCGATCCCGCTGATGGACCAGCACGGCGCCGACGCGGTCCGCTGGTTCATGGCGGCCGGCGGCTCCCCCTGGGCGGCCCGCCGCGTCGGTCACGGCACCATCCAGGAGGTGGTGCGCAAGACCCTGCTCACCTACTGGAACACGGTCGCCTTCCAGGCGCTGTACGCCCGCACGTCCGGCTGGTCCCCCTCCGAGGCCGACCCGGCCCCGGCCGACCGGCCCGTCCTCGACCGCTGGCTCCTCTCCGAACTCCACGCCCTCACCGACCAGGTGACCCAGGCGCTGGAGGCCTACGACACCCAGCGCGCCGGCAAGCTCCTCTCGGCGTTCGTCGACGACCTGTCCAACTGGTACGTACGCCGCTCCCGTCGCCGCTTCTGGCAGGGCGACAAGGCCGCGCTGCGCACCCTGCACGAGGTCGTCGAGACGGTCACGAAGCTGATGGCCCCGCTGACCCCGTTCATCACCGAGCGGGTCTGGCAGGACCTGGTCGCGCCGGTCACCCCGGGCGCCCCGGAGTCGGTGCACCTGGCGTCCTGGCCGGAGGCTGACCTCTCCGCGATCGACCCGGAGCTGTCGAAGCAGATGGTCCTGGTGCGCCGCCTGGTCGAGCTGGGCCGTGCCACGCGCGCGGAGTCGGGCGTCAAGACCCGCCAGCCGCTGCGCCGCGCGCTCATCGCGGCCACGGGCTTCGACGCACTCTCCGCCGAGCTGCACGCGCAGATCACGGAGGAGCTGAACGTCGAGTCGCTCGCGTCGCTCTCCGAGGTCGGCGGCAGCCTGGTCGACACGACCGCCAAGGCCAACTTCCGTGCCCTGGGCAAGCGGTTCGGCAAGCGCGTCCAGGACGTGGCCAAGGCCGTGGCGAACGCCGACGCGGCCGCGCTCTCCCTCGCCCTGCGCGAGGGCACGGCGTCGGTGGAGGTCGACGGCGAGACCGTCAGCCTCGCTCCCGACGAGGTCATCATCACGGAGACTCCGCGCGAGGGCTGGTCGGTGGCGTCCGACTCGGGCGCGACGGTCGCCCTCGACCTGGAGATCACCGAGGAGCTGCGCCGAGCCGGCCTGGCCCGTGACGCGATCCGCCTGATCCAGGAGGCCCGCAAGAACAGCGGCCTCGACGTCGCCGACCGGATCGCGCTCCGCTGGACCGCGACCGACCCGGCGACCGTCGACGCGCTGACCGGCCACTCGGCCCTGATCTCCGACGAGGTCCTCGCCACGGACTTCGCCCAGGGCGAGGCGGACGACAGCTACGGCGCCCCGTTCACGGACGAGGCCCTGACCCTGACGTTCCGCCTGCGCAAGGCGTAACGCACCCGGCACCCAGGGCCCGGTCTCCCCGCTGAGGGAGACCGGGCCCTTCGCCTTGTCCGGCGTCCGCAGTCCGCCGAACGCCGTCGACATCGCTGCCAACGCGCGTAAAAAGGGCGGGGCCCCGGATCGGAATCCGGGGCCCACGCCCTTGAACGCTGCCGACGCCTAAGGCGTACTACTGGCCGTCAGTTGTCGTCCTCGTCGATGAGGAAGCCACGCATCGGCGAGGGAGCCTGTCCCATCGGAGAGGGACCCTGCGGACGCACCGGCGCCATCGGCTGAGTCATCGCCGGAGACATCTGCTGCTGGCCGCCGTACGACGGGCCGGCCTGGCCCGGTCCACCCATGCCCTGGTTGCCGCCGCCGTAGGACGGGGCGCTCGCGCCGGCCGGAGCCATCGAAGGCGCCGGGGACGGCGGCAGGGAGGCAGCGGCCTGCGCGCGCGGCGGGGCGAGGGAGTCGTCGGCCTGGGTCTCCAGCTGACGCAGCTGGGACTCGAGGTACGACTTCAGGCGCGTACGGTACTCGCGCTCGAAGCCGCGCAGGTCCTCGACCTTGCGCTCCAGCGTGGCGCGGGCGGACTCCAGGGAGCCCATCGCGACGCGGTGCTTCTCCTGCGCGTCCCGCTCCAGGGCGTCGGCCTTGGCACGGGCGTCGCGCTCGAGACCCTCGGCACGCGAACGCGCCTCACCGACGATCTTGTTGGCCTCGGAGCGGGCCTCGGCGATCGCCTGGTCGGCGGTCTGCTGGGCCAGCGAGAGGACACGGGCGGCGCTGTCGCCACCGGGGCCCTGACCGTGGCCGCCCATCGGACCGCCCATGTGCTGCTGCATGGGGGGCTGGCCACCCATCGGACCCTGGCCCATCGGACCCTGGCCCATGGGGCCCTGACCCATCGGACCCTGGCCCATCTGACCCTGGCCCATCTGACCCTGCATCTGGCCCTGCATCTGGCCCTGGCCCATCTGGCCGGGGCCCTGCGGACCACCCTGACCACCGCCGGGACCGGCGGGCAGCTGCGGGGCACCGCTAGGCAGCTGGGGCGGGCCACCCATGGGGCCACCCATCTGCTGCTGCGGCGGGCCCGATATGCCGGCGGGCACCGGGGCGCCCGGCCCACGCATGCCCTGCGGCATCCCCTGCTGCGGCATACCCTGCTGGGGCATACCCTGCTGCTGCGGGGGCATCCCCTGCTGCTGGTCCTGAGGCTCCGGAGGCTTGCGCATGTTCTGCTGGTTCTGGGCAGCAGCACGCGTGGCAGCGGCCAGCTTGGCGCGCAGGTCCTCGTTCTCCCGGAGCAGGCGGGTCAGTTCGGCTTCGACCTCGTCGAGGAAGGCATCGACCTCGTCCTCGTCATAGCCTTCTCGGAGGCGGACGGTCGTGAACTGCTTGTTCCGCACGTCCTCGGGGGTCAACGGCATCTCTTCACCTCAACGTAGTCGTCGGCATTCGGCAAGACGGTAGTTCACATCGCTCACAGCCGGCTCACGATCGAGATCAGGATGTAGACGATGATCATCAGTACGAAGAAGGACAGGTCGAGCGCCACGCCCCCGAGACGCAACGGCGGGATGACCCGCCGCAGAAGCTTGAGCGGTGGATCGGTGACAGTGTAGGTGGCCTCCAGAACGACCACCATCGCCTTGCCGGGCTGCCATGAGCGGGCGAACTGGAAGACGTAGTCCATGACCAGCCGGAAAATGAGCACGATGAGGAAGACCATCAGCGCGATGTAGACGACATCCAGGACCACGCTCATGTTCGGTGCTTCCCTCTCCCCTGCTTACGTACTTTCTCGTCACTGCTGTTCCGGTCGTGCGTCTCAGCTCTGGTTGAAGAACCCGCCCTCTGCGATGCGGGCCTTGTCCTCCGCCGTGACATCGACGTTAGCAGGCGACAACAGGAACACCTTCTGCGTCACCCGCTCGATGCTGCCGTGAAGACCAAACACCAAACCGGCCGCAAAGTCGACAAGTCGCTTCGCGTCTGTGTCATCCATCTCAGTCAGATTCATGATCACCGGGGTGCCCTCACGGAAGTGTTCCCCGATGGTACGGGCCTCGTTGTAGGTCCGGGGGTGGAGCGTGGTGATCCGGTACGGCTCTCGTTCCGACACGACCTTGGGCATGATCACCGGTGCGTTCTTCTCCAGGGACTGACGTTCTTGTGTGATGGATGCCACGGGCGCGATCCGCGCCGGACGCCCGGATTCCGCGCTTGGCGAAGCGGATCTTGCCATCGGCTCGCGCGGCACGGGCGGTTGGGTGATTCGCACCTCTTCGTCCCTTTGGGACTGATGTGCTCCATGCGACTGGTGCGACGGCTCGTGCCGTCGGTGGTCACGCTCGGGCTCAGGATCGAGCTCGGGTTCGAAGTCGTCGTCGGGGTCGAAACCCCGGCCGTCGTACCCATCGTCCTCCACGAGGCCGAGGTAGACCGCCATCTTGCGCATCGCGCCGGCCATGCTCTGAGTCCTCCGCTCTGTGGTGGATCCGCTGACGACTGCCAAGTCCCGCGATCCACGTGGTCCTTATGCCGCCTTTCGGGCGGTAATGACCATATTTTCTGCTGTGGTCCGACTTCCTGGCGACGTTACCCGAGCCTGGGGCGGTCTCCGAGTACCGCGGTACCGACGCGTACATGTGTCGCTCCGGCCGCCACGGCCTGTTCGAGGTCCGCACTCATCCCTGCCGAGACCATGTTCGCAGCCGGATGAGTTCGGCGCAGGTCAGTCGACAAATCCATCAACCGCTCGAACGCCGCCTGTTGCTGTCCGGCGTACTCCCCGGTCAGAGGTGCGACTGTCATCAGGCCGCCGAGCCGGAGCCCCGGAGCGCCGGCGACGAGGTCGGCCAACTCCGCGATCCCGCCCGGCGCGACGCCGCCCCGCTCCCCCCGCGCACCCCCTCCCACCGAGGACTCCCCCGCGTCGAGCGCGACCTGGATGAGGCAGCCGACCTCGCGTCCGACCCGCTCGGCCTCCTTCGACAGGGCCGTGACCAGCCGGGCGCGGTCGACGGACTGCACGACATCCGCGTAACCGACCACGGAGCGCACCTTGTTGGTCTGCAACTGGCCCACGAAATGCCAGGAAAGGGACAGATCCGAGCAGGCCGCGGCCTTGGGTGCCGCGTCCTGGTCCCGGTTCTCCGCGACGTGCCGCACACCGAGCTCCGACAGGATCCGCACATCGCTCGCCGGATAGGTCTTGGTGACCACGATCAGGGTCACTTCTTCGCGCTTGCGCCCGGCCGCCGTACACGCGGCCGCGATGCGCCGTTCCACGTTCGCCAGATTTGCGGCGAGTTCGCCCTTACGGTCCGTCATGCACCATCAGCCCAGCCAGACATATCCCGCGAGTCGCCCCGTGGTGCGATCGCGGCGGTACGAGAAGTGGTCCTTCGACTCGCGCGTGCACACCGGCGACTGCTCCCGGTCGTGCACCCCGAGCCGGTCGAGCTGCGCGTGCACCCCGGCGGTCACATCGACCGCGGGAGTGCCCCAGCTCGTCTCGGCGTGCGCGGCCGGCTCGACGGCGGCCACCTCGGCCCGCATCGTCTCCGGCACCTCGTAGCACCGGCCGCAGACGGCGGGTCCGGTACGGGCGACGATCCGGGAAGGCTCGGCGCCGAGTCCGACCATGGCCCGTACGGCGGCGGGGACGATCCCCGTGACCATCCCGGGCCGGCCGGCATGGGCCGCTCCCACGACACCGGCGACCGGGTCGGCGAGCAGGACCGGCGTGCAGTCGGCGGTGAGCACGGCGAGGGCGAGCCCCCGCTCCCGGGTGACGATCGCGTCGACCTCGGGCACCGGGACCCCCATGCCCCAGGGACCGTCGACGACGGCGACGTCCGCGCCGTGCACCTGGTTCATCCAGACGACCCGGCCCGCTTCGAGACCCAGCGACTTGGCCGCCGACTCCCGGTTGGTCCGTACGGCCTCGGGGTCGTCGCCGACCGCGCCGCCGAGATTGAGCTCCTCATACGGAGCGGCGCTCACCCCACCCCACCGGTCGGTGAAGGCGAAGTGCGCGCCGCTCGCGTGTCCGCGCTGTCCTATCACTTCAGGAAGTCCGGCACGTCCAGTTCCTCGGCCGCGCTGTCCGAGTAGCTCCGGGACGGCGGTACCGGCGGGGTGACCGGGATGTCGGCCACCGGCTCGGGCGCCGGCGCCGGGTCCTCCTTCGGGGTCACGCTGCCGAGCGAGCCGAAGCTCGGGCGGCTCTCGGACTGCCGTACCGGAGTGGGCTCCTCGCGGCGGGGCGGAGAGGAGGACGAGGAGGCCGAGCCGAGGACGGTGTCCCGGCGGGCCGGGGGCTGGCCCCCGTCGAAGCCGGCCGCGATGACGGTGACCCGGACCTCGTCGCCGAGCGCGTCGTCGATGACCGCGCCGAAGATGATGTTGGCCTCGGGGTGGGCCGCCTCGCTGACCAGCTGGGCGGCCTCGTTGATCTCGAACAGGCCGAGGTCGGAGCCGCCGGAGATGGACAGGAGCACGCCCCGGGCGCCGTCGATGGACGCCTCGAGCAGCGGCGAGGAGATCGCCATCTCGGCGGCGGCCACCGCGCGGTCGTCGCCGCGGGCCGAACCGATGCCCATGAGGGCCGAACCCGCCTCGGACATGACCGACTTGACGTCGGCGAAGTCGAGGTTGATCAGACCGGGCGTGGTGATGAGGTCGGTGATGCCCTGGACACCGGAGAGCAGGACCTGGTCCGCCGACTTGAACGCGTCGAGGACGGAGACCTGGCGGTCCGAGATGGACAGCAGCCGGTCGTTGGGGATGACGATGAGGGTGTCGACCTCTTCGCGGAGTTCCGCGATGCCGTCCTCGGCCTGGTTCGCACGACGCCGTCCCTCGAAGGTGAACGGGCGCGTGACCACACCGATGGTGAGGGCGCCGAGGGAGCGTGCGATGTTGGCCACGACGGGTGCGCCGCCGGTACCGGTGCCGCCACCTTCACCGGCCGTCACGAAGACCATGTCGGCCCCCTTGAGGACCTCCTCGATCTCCTCGCGGTGGTCCTCTGCGGCCTTGCGGCCGACGGCCGGGTTGGCTCCGGCGCCGAGTCCGCGGGTGAGTTCGCGGCCGACGTCGAGTTTGACGTCGGCGTCGCTCATCAACAGAGCCTGGGCGTCCGTGTTGATGGCGATGAACTCGACACCCTTGAGACCGACCTCGATCATCCGGTTGATGGCATTGACACCACCGCCGCCGACACCGATGACTTTGATGACTGCGAGGTAGTTCTGCGGTGCTGCCACGTCGAAGGCCTCTCGCCTCGAGTTACGTGTCGCTGGTTCGCGAGACGCTCTGCGCTCCGCGATCCGGCGACTGATGCCGAATGGGACGGTCCGTTTCGCCGACCCGAACCCTAACGCTGAAGTTTAGGGTTACCAGTGTGCCTGTTCCTTGAAGTCTTCCGAACAGGACACTAAGTCGACAAGTGGCGCCCGTTCAACGAACACGCCGAACCTCCCGTTTTTCTTTTCACCCTATGTGATCAGCCGTGTCGCTGCCCAACCAGGGTGCTGGCCTGCGCGGATGTGCGTCAACTCCCTGCTGACGCAGGGGCGGTGGGAACGCTGACATCGAAGTGCCGTGCGTCCGGGGAGGCTTTCATCAGGGCGAGGATGGTACGGCTCTTCGCCGCGCCGTTCTCGGCGCTCCCCCACACGACGGTCCGTCCGCCGCTCAACTCCAGCGAGATGTCGTCGTAGGAACGGACCTTGACGACCCGGGTGTCCCGGGCGACCGCAGGCGGCAGGGCGCCGGCGGTCCGCACGGCCTCGCGGACGAGGCGGTCCTCGCCGAAACGGCGCAGGCTCGCGGCCGCCGAACTCGCGGGGGAGAGTTCCGGTTCCAGCAGCGGAACGCCCTTGGGCGCCTGGGAAACGGTGGCGAAAAGGACTCCTTCATCGTCCACTTCGACGAAGTTCCGCCCCTTTTGGACAAGCAGGACGGGCGTCCGCTCGGTCACTTTCAGACCGATTCCGTCGGGCCAGGAACGGGTGACTTCGACCGAGTCGATCCGGCGCAGTTCTTTCCGCAATCGCTCCTCGATCGCGCCGGTGTCGACGGAGACCAGCGGTGAGCCCACCGGGACGGCTGCCGCCTCGCGGACCTGCGCCGGCGTCAGAACTGCCGTGCCGGAGACGGAGACACGGTCCACGCGCATCCACTGGGAGCCGTACAGCAGCCAGCCCGCGCCGGCGCCGAGGAGGACGACGGCGAGCACGATGATGATGATCGTACGAAGCCGGCGTGGACCGAGTCGCCGGACCAGGGGCGGGCCGGACGACTCCTGCTGGCGTGCCCCGCGCTCGGCGGTGGCGGATCCGGCCATGCTCCCTGCCCTTTCGTCATTCGTGCCTAACGGTGTGCACGCGAGGCGGCGATCGCCTCGTACACCATGCCGACGAGCAGGTCGTCGGCGTCGCGACGGCCGAACTCGCCGGCCGCGCGGGACATCTCGTACAGCCGGTGCGGGTCGGCGAGCACGGGCAGGACGTTCTCCCGGATCCATTCCGGGGTCAGTTCCGCGTCGTCGACCAGGAGGCCGCCGCCGGCCTTGACCACCGGCTGGGCGTTCAGCCGCTGTTCGCCGTTGCCGATGGGCAGCGGGACGTAGGCGGCGGGAAGCCCGACGGCGGAGAGTTCGGCGACGGTCATCGCGCCCGCGCGGCAGAGCATCATGTCGGCCGCGGCGTACGCGAGGTCCATCCGGTCCACGTACGGTACCGGGATGTACGGGGGCATTCCCGGCATCTGCTGGACGTGCGGCAGTTCGTTCTTCGGGCCGACCGCGTGCAGGATCTGGATGCCCGCCTGCTGGAGCCAGGGGGCGACCTGCTGGACCACCTCGTTGAGGCGGCGGGCGCCCTGCGAACCGCCGGAGACGAGCAGCGTCGGCAGGTTCGGGTCGAGGCCGAACACGTGCCGCGCCTCGGGGCGCGCGGCGGCGCGGTCCAGGGTGGCGATGGAGCGGCGCAGCGGGATGCCGATGTAGCGGGCGTCGCGGAGCTTGCTGTCGGGCGTGGAGACGGCGACGCGGGCGGCGTACCGCGAGCCGATCTTGTTGGCCAGGCCGGGGCGGGCGTTGGCCTCGTGGATGACGATCGGCACGCCCCGGCGCTTGGCGGCGAGATAGGCGGGCAGCGCCACGTATCCGCCGAAGCCGACGACCACGTCGGCCCTGGTGCGCTCCAGGATCTGCTCGGCCGCCTTGATCGTGCCGCGCAGCCGGCCGGGGACGGTGATCAGCTCGGGGGTCGGCTTGCGCGGCAGCGGCACCGCGGGGATCAGCGCGAGCTCGTAACCCCGCTGGGGTACGAGCGTGGTCTCCAGACCGCGCTCCGTGCCCAGGGCCGTGATCCCCACCGAGGGGTCCTGCCTGCGCAGGGCGTCCGCGAGGGCGAGCGCGGGCTCGATGTGGCCGGCGGTCCCCCCACCAGCGAGTACGACATGCACCGAAATTCACCGCTCTCCGGACGTACGCGCCGCCGAGGCACGCCGTCTCATCGTGTTCCATCTCCGGGACCCCGTGAGGCCCCCGGCTCCCCGCTTTCTACCAAAGCGGGGCTGCCGCATCGCAAGCGCGGCCCGCGCAGCGGGCTCGTCGCGTGCGAAGGCGATCAGCAGCCCGATGGCGAACATGGTCGGCAGCAGGGCGGATCCCCCGTAGGAGAACAGCGGGAGGGGGACACCGGCGATCGGCAGCAGGCCGAGCACCGCACCGATGTTGATCACGGCCTGGGCCGTGATCCAGGTGGTCACGCCTCCCGCGGCATACCTGACGAAGGGGTCCTCCGTGCGTCCGGCCACGCGGATACCCGCATAGCCTAGAGCCGCGAACAGGGCGAGCACCGACAGCGTCCCCGCGAGACCCAGTTCCTCACCGGTGACGGCGAAGATGAAGTCGGTGTGCGCCTCGGGGAGTTGGCCCCATTTCTCCACACTCGCCCCGAGCCCGGAACCGAAGATACCGCCCGAGGCGAGGGCGTAGATCCCGTGCACGGCCTGCCAGCAGTCGGCCGCCCCGGACTTCGGTTCGGTGGCGCCGATGCAGGCGAGCCGGGCCATGCGGTTCGGGCTGGTCTTGATGAGGATCACGCCGATCAGGGCGGCGATCGAGAGCACGCCCGCGAAGAGGCGGGTGGGCGCGCCCGCCAGCCACAGCAGGCCGAACAGGATCGCCGTGAGGATGATCGCCGTCCCCATGTCGCCGCCGAGCATGATCAGCCCGAGCAGCATGAACGCGACCGGGACGAGCGGCACCAGCAGGTGTTTCCACTGGCTCAGCAGCCTCTTGTCCTGCTTGCGGGCCAGCAGGTCGGCGCCCCACAGCACCAGCGCGAGCTTGCCGAACTCGCTGGGCTGGATCTGGAACGAGCCGCCGAGCGAGATCCAGTTCTGGTTGCCGTTGACCGACATCCCTATCCCCGGCACCTGCACCAGGGCCATCAGGAAGACGGCTCCCGCGAGGATCGGGTAGGCCAGCGCCCGATGCAGTTTCACCGGCATGCGGGAGGCGGCCAGCATCAGCAGCCCGCCGATGGCGGCCGCGAGGAACTGCTTGCGGAAGAAGAACGAGCCCGGCAACGACATCTGCAACGCGGTGATCTGCGAGGCCGAGTAGACCATCACCAGGCCCAGCACGGTGATCAGCAGGCTGCCGCCCAGGATCAGGTAGTAGGCGGTCAGCGGCCGGTCCCAGGCCTTGCGGGCACGCGTGTAGAGCCGCAGTGCGGGGTTGTCCCGCGGCGGCCCGACGGCGGGTCTGCGGACGGTCCGCTGGACGGGCGGCCGCCCGGTACGGCTACCGGGCACCGCAGCCTCCGGTGAACGTCGGCATCAACGGTCCCACGCGTCCCTCCCAAGGTCCGCCCGGCAGGCGGCCGGGTCAGGCGCCGAGTTCGCGAACGGCCTGCGCGAACGCGTCACCGCGCTGGTTGTAGTTGACGAACATGTCCATGGAGGCGCAGGCCGGTGCGAGCAGTACCGTGTCGCCTTCGGTGGCGAGGCCGCGGGCCTCCTGGACAGCCGCGAGCATCGCCCCAGTGTCGGTCCGGTCGAGGTCGACGACCGGTACTTCCGGGGCGTGTCGCGCCAGGGCTTCACGGATCAGGGCACGATCGGCGCCGATGAGCACGACCCCGCGCAGCCGCTCCGCCGCCCTGGTGACCAGCTCGTCGAAGGTAGCCCCCTTGGCGAGGCCGCCCGCGATCCACACGATCGACTCGTAGGCCGCCAACGAGGCCTCAGCCGCATGGGTGTTGGTGGCCTTGGAGTCGTCGACGTACGCGACACCGTCCAGGTCCGCCACGTGGGCGATCCGGTGGGCGTCGGGCGTGAAGGCCCGCAGCCCGTCCCGTACGGCCCTGGCGGGCACCCCGAAGGCCCGTGCGAGGGCCGCCGCGGCAAGGGCGTTGGCGATGTTGTGCGGGGCCGGCGGGTTGACGTCGGAGACCTCGGCCAGTTCCTGGGCGTTCTTCTGCCGGTTCTCGACGAAGGCGCGGTCCACCAGGATGCCGTCAACGACGCCGAGTTGGGACGGGCCGGGGGCGCCGAGCGTGAAGCCGACGGCCCGGCAGCCCTCCTCGACGTCCGCCTCGCGCACCAGGTCCTCGGTGGCCTTGTCGGCCATGTTGTAGACGCAGGCGACCCGATTGCCCTCGTAGACGCGGCCCTTGTCCTTGGCGTACGCCTCCATGGAGCCGTGCCAGTCGAGGTGGTCCGGGGCGAGGTTCAGCACGGCGGCCGAGTGGGCGCGCAGGGAGGGCGCCCAGTGCAGCTGGTAGCTGGAGAGTTCCACGGCGAGGACGTCGTAGCGTTCCTCGCCGAGGACCGCGTCCAGCAGCGAGACGCCGATGTTGCCGACGGCCGCCGTACGCAGGCCGGCCGCCTTCAGGATCGACGCCAGCATCTGGGTGGTGGTGGTCTTGCCGTTGGTGCCGGTGACGCACAACCAGGGGGCCGCGTCGGGTCCCCTGAGGCGCCAGGCGAGTTCGACGTCGCCCCACACCGGCACACCGGCCGCGGCCGCCGCCGTGAACAACGGCTTGTCCGGCTTCCAGCCGGGCGCGGTGACGATCAGTTCGGTGCCCTCGGGCAGGGTCGCCCCGTCACCGAGGCGCACGGTGACGCCCAGCTCCCGAAGCCCCGCGGCCTGCTCACGCGCGCGCGCGTCGTCGCCGTCGTTGACGACGGTGACCTTCGCGCCGAGCCCGTGCAGCACCCTGGCCGCCGGGATGCCGGAGACGCCGAGCCCGGCGACGGTGACGTTCTTCCCCTGCCAGTCGGTCACTTTTCCGCTGCCCATCCCGCGTAGAAGACGCCCAGTCCGACGATCACGCAGATGCCCTGGATGATCCAGAAGCGGACCACCACCAGGACTTCGGACCAGCCCTTGAGTTCGAAGTGGTGCTGAAGCGGCGCCATCCGGAAGACGCGCTTGCCGGTCAGCTTGAAGGAGCCGACCTGGATGACCACCGACATGGTGATGAGGACGAACAGGCCGCCCAGGACGGCCATCAGCAGCTCGGTGCGGGAGCAGATCGCGAGACCCGCGAGCACACCGCCGAGGGCCAGCGAACCGGTGTCCCCCATGAAGATCTTGGCCGGCGAGGTGTTCCACCACAGGAAGCCGAGGCAGGCGCCCATCAGCGCGGCGGAGACGACCGCGAGGTCGAGGGGGTCGCGCACCTCGTAACAGGCGTTGGGGTTGGTCAGCGTCTCGCCGTTGGCGCAGGACTCCTGGAACTGCCAGACACCGATGAAGGTGTACGCGCCGAAGACCAGGACGGACGCGCCGGTGGCGAGGCCGTCGAGACCGTCGGTGAGGTTCACGCCGTTCGACATCGCGAGGATCATGAACAGCGCCCAGAGCACGAACAGCACCGGGCCGATGGTCCAGCCGAAGTCCGTGATGAACGACAGCTTCGTGGAGGCCGGAGTGTTGTTGCGGGAGTCCGCGAACTGCAGGGACAGCACGGCGAAGCTGATGCCCACGATCAGCTGGCCGGCCATCTTCGCCTTGGCCCGCAGCCCCAGCGAACGCCGCTTGACGATCTTGATGTAGTCGTCGAGGAAACCGACCAGACCCATGCCGACCATCAGGCCCAGCACCAGCAGACCCGAGTAGGTCGGCGGCTTGCCGGTGATGAGCTTGGACAGGAAGTACGCCGCGACCGTCGCCAGGATGAAGGCGATACCGCCCATGGTCGGCGTACCGCGCTTGCTGGCGTGCTCGCGCGGGCCGTCGTCGCGGATGTACTGGCCGTACCCCTTGCGGGCCAGCAGCTTGATCAGCAGCGGAGTGCCGGCCATCGTCAGGAAGAGGCCGAGGACACCCGCGAACAGGATCTGATTCATCATCGGGCGGCGACCTCTCCCTCGGCACCGGTCTCCAGCAGCGCCTGCGCGACGCTCTCCAGACCGACCGAACGGGACGCCTTCACGAGTACGACGTCTCCCGGGCGCAACTCGCTGCGCAACAGGTCGACAGCCGCCTGTGCGTCGGACACGTGCACCGACTCCTCACCCCACGAACCCTCGTTATATGCGCCCAGTTGCAGCCAGGCGGCTTCCCTGCCCCCGACCGCGACGAGCTTGCCGACATTGAGCCGGACGGCGAGCCGTCCGACCGCGTCGTGCTCGGCGAGCGCCTCGTCCCCCAGCTCGGCCATCTTGCCGAGCACCGCCCACGTACGACGTCCCTTGCCCATGGCCGCGAGCGCGCGCAGGGCGGCTCGCATGGACTCGGGGTTCGCGTTGTAGGCGTCGTTGACGATCGTCACGCCGTCCGGGCGCTCGGTGACCTCCATCCGCCAGCGGGAGAGGGAGCCCGCCTCGGAAAGCGCGGTGGCGATCTCTTCCGCGGACATGCCCAGCTCATGGGCGACGGCGGCCGCGGCGAGCGCGTTCGACACGTGATGCTCACCGTACAGGCGCATGGTCACATCGCTTGCACCGGAGGGTGTGTGAAGCCTGAAGGCGGGCTGTCCGGTGTCCGTGAGTCTCACGTTCTCGGCGCGTACGTCCGCTTCGTCGGACTCTCCGAAAAGGACCACCTTCGCCTTCGTACGGGAGGCCATGGCCCGGACCAAGGGGTCGTCGGCGTTGAGGACCGCCGCGCCGCCCTCGCTCGCCGGCGGAAGGCTCTCGACGAGTTCGCCCTTGGCCTGGGCGATCTGCTCGCGGCCGCCGAACTCACCGATGTGGGCGGTGCCGACGTTCAGTACGAGGCCGATCTTCGGTGGCGTCAGATCGGCGAGGTAGCGGATGTGGCCGATACCGCGGGCGCCCATCTCCAGCACGAGGAACTTGGTCTCCTCGGTGGCGGACAGGGCGGTCAGCGGCAGCCCGATCTCGTTGTTGAGCGAGCCGGGCGTGAACACCGTCGGTGCCTTGCGCCGCAGGACCTGGGCGATGAGGTCCTTGGTGCTGGTCTTGCCGGCCGAGCCGGTGAGGGCGACGAGGGTCGTGCCGAGCGTGCGTACGACGTGCCGGGCGAGGGCGCCGAGCGCCGACTGGACGTCGTCCACGACGATCGCGGGCACGCCGACGGGGCGCGAGGCCAGTACGGCCACCGCGCCCGCCTCGACGACCGCCCGCGCGTATTCGTGGCCGTCCACCCGTTCGCCGACGAAGGCGACGAAGAGGCTGCCGGGCTCCACCTCACGGGAGTCCCGGACGACGGGCCCGGTGACCTGGACGGACGGATCCGGTATGTCGTGCGTCTGCCCGCCGACGACTGCTGCGATCTCGGCGAGGGAGAGGGCGATCACAAGTTCATCCCTGGGTCTTCTGGATAGCTTCGCGAAGCACCTGGCGGTCGTCGAAGGGACGGACCACACCGGCGATGTCCTGGCCCTGCTCGTGGCCCTTGCCCGCGACCAGCACGGTGTCGCCGGGCCGCGCCCGGCCTACGGCGGCGGCGATCGCGGCGGCCCGGTCCTCGAACAGCTGCACCTCGCCGCGCTCGTGGGCCGGCACCGACGCGGCGCCCTGGAGCATCGTCGCGAGGATCGCGAGGGGGTCCTCGGAGCGGGGGTTGTCGGAGGTCAGTACGGCGGTGTCGGCGAGCCGGGCCACGGCGGCGCCCATCGGGGCCCGCTTGGTCGTGTCGCGGTCGCCGCCGCAGCCGAGCACCACGTGCAGCCTGCCCTTGGTGACCTTGCGCAGCGCCCTGAGCACCGACTCGACGGCGTCCGTCTTGTGCGCGTAGTCGACGACCGCGAGGTAGTCCTGTCCGGCGTCCACCCGCTCCAGCCGGCCCGGCACGCCCGGTACGGCGGCCACGCCGTCGGCGGCGGTCTGCGGGTCGAGCCCGGCGGCGGCGAGGGAGACGATCGCGCCGAGGCTGTTGGCCACGTTGAAGGGGCCGGCGATCGGCGACCTGGCGGCGATCCGCTCTCCGTTCGGGCCGAGGACGGTGAACGTCGAGTCCATCGGGCCGACCTGGACGTCCACGGCCCGCCAGTCGGCGTCGGGGTGGCCCTCGGCGGAGAACGTGACGACCGGGACGGTGGCCTCGCCGGCCAGCCGGCGGCCGTACTCGTCGTCGAGGTTGACCACACCCAGCCTGCTGCGCAGCGGGGTGAACAGCTGTGCCTTGGCCCGGAAGTAGTCCTCCATGTCGGAGTGGAACTCCATGTGTTCCGGGCTGAGGTTGGTGAACACGGCGATGTCGAAGACACAGGCGTCGACCCGGCCGAGGACCAGGGCGTGGCTGGAGACCTCCATCGCGACCGCCTCGACGCCGCGTTCGCGCATGACGGCGAACAGGGCCTGGAGGTCGGTGGCCTCCGGGGTGGTGCGCTCGGACTTGATGCGTTCGTCGCCGATGCGCGTCTCGACCGTGCCGATCAGCCCGGTGGCCTTGGCCGACTTCAGGCCGCCCTCGACGAGATAGGCGGTGGTGGTCTTGCCGGAGGTGCCGGTGATGCCGATCTGGAGCAGCTCGCGGCCGGGGTGGCCGTAGATCGTGGCCGCCAGTTCCCCCATCTGCCCGCGCGGGTCGTCGACCACCAGGACCGGCAGGCCGGTCGCGGCGGCGCGTTCGGCGCCGGCCGGGTCGGTCAGCACGGCGACCGCGCCGAGGCCCGCGGCCTGGGTGGAGAAGTCGGCGCCGTGCAGTCGGGCTCCGGGGAGGGCGGCGTACAGGTCGCCGGGGCGGACGGCGCGTGAGTCGTGGGTGATGCCCGTGACCTCCGCGCCGCTCTCCGGCTGCTCGGCACCCAGCTGTCCGGCCAGCTCCGCCAGGGGTGTGGCGGGGACGTGAACCGGACGCGGCGGCCCCGGATATGTCACGGAAGCGCCCTTCTGAGTGGTTTGGGACTGATCAGCGTGTGGCACGGCGGTGAGCGTACCGGGCGCGGCTGGTCCGGAGCGAAGCGAGGCGGCGGGTGGTGCCTGGTTCGCGGGATCGGGAGTGATCATGGTCACGGGCTGGTTCCCTGGCTGGTTCGGCGCTGAACACTGGTGGGCGGTTTCGACGGGCTGGGTCAGGGGGCGAAGGAGACGGGGAGGTTCGCGGGCTTCGCCCCGGTCGGCGGGATCTGGAGCGTCTTCAGGGAGAACTCCATGACCTTCTTGAAGATCGGACCGCAGATCTGGCCGCCGAAGTAGCCGCCCTGGGTGGCGTTCTGGATCGCGCAGTAGACCGTCACCCGGGGGTTGTCGGCGGGCGCGAAACCGGCGAACGACGAGGTGTAGCCGCGGTACTTGCCGGTGGCCGGATCCACGCGGTTGGCGGTGCCCGTCTTGCCCGCCACGCGGTAGCCGGGAATACGCGCCTTGGTACCGGTTCCCTCCTCGTCGTCCACGACCGACTCCAGCATCTGGGCGAGGGTCTTCGCCGTCTTCTGGCTGACCACCCGTGTCTTCTGAGGAGCCTCGGCGGGGGTGAAGCGGCCGTCCGGGCCCTCGGTGCCGCGCACCAGGCTCGGCTCGACGCGCACGCCGCCGTTAGCGATCGTCGAATAGACCGAGGCCGCCTGGAGCGCGTTGATGGAGACGCCCTGGCCGAAGGGGATCGTGTACTGCTGCGAGGTCGACCAGTCGCCGGGCGCCGCGAGGATGCCCTTCGTCTCGCCCGGGAAGCCGAGTCCGGTGTAGCTGCCGATGCCGAACTTGCGCAGATAGGAGTAGAGGGTCTGGTTGGCCTGCGCCTGGGTCTTGCCGAGCTGGCCGGTCGCGAGGATCGTGCCGATGTTGCTGGACTTGGCGAGCACGCCGTTGAGCGTGAGGTACCAGGTGGCGTGGTCGATGTCGTCCTGGAACAGCCGGTCGCCGCGGTGCAGCCGGTTCGGCACGGTGACGTGCGTCAGCGGCGTGGCCGCGTTCTCCTCCAGTACGGCCGCCATCGACATGACCTTGGCGGTGGAACCGGGCTCGTAGGCGTCCTGGAGGGCCGCGTTGCCGAGGGCGTCGGGGTTCGCGTCGCTCAGGTCGTTGGGGTCGAAGCCGGGCGAGTTGGCCAGGGCGAGGATCTCCCCGGTGCGGGTGTCCTGGACGATGACATAGCCGCGGTCCGCCCTGGACTCCTTCACCTGCTCGGTGATGGCGTTCTGGGCGGCCCACTGGATGTCCCGGTCGATCGTCAGCTCGACGTCGGAGCCGGGCACGGCCGGTGTCTCGGTGGAGCCCACGGTGGGCACCTGGCGGCCACCGGACTGGGCGTAGCGGATCTTGCCGTCCTTGCCGGCCAGGGTGGTGTTCAGCTGCTGCTCGATGCCGCCGCCGCCCTTGCCCTCGGCGTTCACCCAGCCCAGTATCCCGGCGGCCAGTTCACCGTTGGGGTACACACGCTTGCTGCTCGGCACGGAGAAGACACCGGCCAGGACGTTGACCGTGGCGGGGTCCGACTCGGCCTTGGTGGCGAGCGCGGACTTCAGGTCCTTGATCTGCTTCCAGACCTGCGGGGTCTGCCGGCCGGCCAGCTTGGCGTAGCGGGCGTTCGCGTTGCCGGGGCGCAGCTTCTTGACGAGCGCGGACTGCTCCTGGCCGAGGATCGGCGCGAGGAGGGCGGCCGCCTGTTCGGGGCCGTCGTCGATCTTCAGCTGGCCACGGGCGAACATCGTCGGGTCGGCGGTGATGTCGTAGGCGTCCTCGCTGGAGGCGAGAGCGACGCCGGAGCGGTCGGTGATCTCTCCGCGCTCGGCCGCCAGGATCTGGCCGACATACCGGTTCTGCTCCGCCTTGGCGGCGTAGGTGCTGGCGTCGACGGCCTGGACCTGGAGCAGCCGGACCACGAAGGCGATGAGCACCAGGGTCAGCGCGAGGCCGACCAGACGCAGCCGGGGGCGCGGGCTGCCGAGCCGGATGACGCGGGGGGCGGCGGGCCGTGCGGCGGCCGGGCGGCGGGCCGGGCGGGCTCCGGGCCCCGGCCTGCGCCTGGCGGACGCGGGGCGGGCGGGCCGGGCGGGGCCGGGCACACGCCGGCGCGGCGGTTCCCTGTCGGACACTTCCGTCACCTGCCGGGAGTCGTGGGAGTGGCTGCGGTCGGGGCGGCGCCGGGGGCGCCGGCCGCCGGGTCGGGCACGGCCGCCTCGGCGGTCGGGGAAGCATCGGGGACGGTGGCCGTGGTGGTGCCGGCGGTGGTCGACGGGAAGGCCGGCAGGGTCGCGATGGCCTCGGGGGGCCGTACCGCGGCCTGGGAGCGCAGGGCCGCGGCCGAGGGGACGCCCTTCACGGTGCCGTCCGGGGAGAGGAAGGCCGGGTCGCCGCCGGGCACCATGCCGAGTTCACGCGCACGGCGCTGGAGGGCGTCCGGCGCGGAGTAGGAGTCGATGTCCCGCTGGAGGGCCTGCTCCTCGTCGGTGAGGCTCTTGGTGTCCTTCTGGAGGTCGTCCATCTCGAACGAACCCTCGCTGAGCGCGGAGTTCAGCACCAGCAGGCCGATCAGGCCGCCGCCCAGGAGCAGGACGACGAGCAGGACGAACGGCGTGCGGGCCGCCTGTCGCGGTCGGGCCGGGAAGAGCCGCGCGAGCCGGGCGGCCCGCCCCTTCAGCCGGGGTTTCCTACTCACTCGCCCTCCCCTGGGTCGTCCGTCAGGACCCCGCTGGGCCGGGATGTCCCCCGGCCCGCCCGCCGCACGCCCGTCACTCGACGTCCTCCCTGATGCGCTCGGCCCCGCGCAACCGCGCGGGGGCTGCCCGCCGGTTCTCGGCGATCTCTTCCTCCGTGGGAAGTTCGGCACCGCGGGTGAGCAGCTTGAGGCGCGGTTGGTAACGCTCGGGAACGACGGGCAGTCCGGGCGGCGCGGTGGTGGCGGCGCCTGCCGCGAACACGTGCTTGACGAGCCGGTCCTCCAGCGAGTGGTACGACAGGACGGCGATCCGTCCGCCGACGTCGAGGGTCTTCACTGCGGCCGGGATCGCCCGTTCCAGGACCGACAGTTCGCCGTTGACCTCGATGCGCAGCGCCTGGAAGGTGCGCTTGGCCGGGTTTCCGCCGGTGCGCTTGGCGGCCTGCGGCAGCGCGTTGCGGATCAGCTCGACCAGCCGGGCGCTGTTGGTGAACGGCTCCTTCTCCCGCTCGCGCACGACCGCGGAGACGATCCGCTTGGCCTGCTTCTCCTCGCCGTACGCACGCAGGATGCGCACCAGTTCGCCCGGCGGGTAGGTGTTGAGGACCTCGGCGGCGCTGATGCCGGTCGTCTGGTCCATGCGCATGTCGAGGGGGGCGTCCTGCGCGTAGGCGAAGCCCCGGTCGGCCTCGTCGAGCTGCATGGAGGAGACGCCGAGGTCGAACAGGACGCCCTGCACGCGCGCGATGCCGAGCCGCTCGAGGACCTCGGGGAGTTCGTCGTACACGGCGTGCACCAGGGTGGCGCGGTCCTCGTACGGCGCGAGGCGTTCGCCGGACAGCCGCAGGGCCTCCTTGTCGCGGTCGAGGGCGACGAGGCGGGATTCGGGGAACCGGGCCAGCAGGGCCTCGCTGTGTCCGCCGAGGCCGAGCGTGCAGTCGACGACCACCGCTCCGGGCCGCTGGAGGGCGGGGGCCAACAGGTCCAGGCACCGCTGGAGCATCACCGGGACGTGTCGACTCTGTCCCTCCGGTCGCCCGCCACCACCCTCATTCGAATGCGCTTCGCGCCCCATTGCTCTCGGGCCCTCTCAGATCCACGGGCCGTACGCACCGCCGGGTCCCCGCCCGCTCGAAGAAGGGGAGGTCCGCCGGCGCCGGAAGCGTCAGCCGACCGGGAGCGGGAGGAGGCCGAGCCGTACGTACGCGCCGCGCACGCGGGGAGATCTCCGGCGGCCGCGCCGGGGTCTCTCGGGGAATTCAGTCCAGCAGGGAGATCGCCGCCTCCCGCTTCGCGTCACTTTAGTCCACCCCGTCTCGCGGTCAATCAACCGGCCTGCGCGTCGTGGTCCGGTACGCGTGTGAAGCGACGATTAGGGGAAATCACTCCTACGGACTCCCTCCCGCCGCTCGTGTGGGTTACCTCACAAGAGGCCGGGATGACGTTCTTTACCCCCTCTCACAACGCGACCGGAGAGCATGTGACCAGTAACGTCATGGGTATGACGACTTCCGCATCGGTACCCACCGGCTCCGAGGCCGCCATACCCACTGGCGGTACGGTCACCGACCGCCTGGTCGACGCGAACCGGCGCTATGCCGCCGCGTTCAGCGACCCGGGAATGGACGCGCGCCCCGTCCTGCACGTGGCCGTGGTGGCCTGCATGGACGCCCGCCTCGACCTTCACGACGCCCTCGGCCTCGAACTCGGCGACTGTCACACCATCCGCAACGCGGGTGGTGTCGTCACCGACGACGTGATCCGCTCCCTCACGATCAGCCAGCGGGCCCTGGGTACCCGCAGCGTGGTGCTGATCCACCACACCGGCTGCGGCCTGGAGACCCTCACCGAGGAGTTCCGGCACGATCTGGAGATGGAGGTCGGGCAGCGTCCGGCATGGGCGGTGGAGGCGTTCCGGGACGTCGACCAGGACGTGCGGCAGTCGATGCAGCGCGTGCGCACCTCGCCGTTCCTGCTGCACACCGACGACGTACGGGGCTTCGTCTTCGACGTGAAGACGGGTCTGCTGAGGGAAATCGACCCGGCGGAACAGTCTTAAGACCTGACATATCGCTGTCAGTTGTCCACAGGCGAGTGACACGAAACGGTAACGGCAGCAAGAATGCGGGAGTGACGTCACGCTGAGCATTTCCCGCGTGGTGTCCGTGTTTCGGGGTGGGCCGGTCCGCATCGCAGAGCGTCGGCCCTGAACGTACGGGCCGAGGAGGGCCGGGTGACGACCTATGACGAGCGAGCGAGCCTTACGGATCTGACCGCCACTGTGGAGCGAGTCCGCAGTTCGGTGGAGGGAGTGATCGAGGGCAAGCCCGAGGTCGTACGGCTTTCTCTGACAGTGCTTCTCGCCGAGGGACATCTTCTGATCGAGGATGTCCCCGGCGTGGGCAAAACGATGCTGGCGAAGGCGCTGGCGCGGTCCATCGACTGTTCGGTCCGGCGTATCCAGTTCACGCCCGACCTGCTGCCGTCGGACATCACGGGCGTGTCCATCTGGGACCAGCAGCGCCGTGACTTCGAGTTCAAGCCGGGCGCGATCTTCGCGCAGATCGTGATCGGCGACGAGATCAACCGCGCCTCGCCCAAGACCCAGTCCGCGCTGCTGGAGTCGATGGAGGAGCGCCAGGTCACCATGGACGGGCAGACCTACGAGCTGCCCAGCCCCTTCATGGTGGTGGCCACGCAGAACCCGGTGGAGATGGAGGGCACCTATCCGCTGCCCGAGGCCCAGCGCGACCGCTTCATGGCCCGGGTCTCCATCGGCTATCCCAGCCCGGAGGCCGAGCTCCAGATGCTCGACGTCCACGGTGGGGTGAGCCCCCTGGACGACCTCCAGCCGGTGGCGCACGCGCACGAGATCCTGAAGCTGATCGAGGCGGTCCGCGGGGTCCATGTCGCCGAGGCGATCCGGCGGTACGCGGTCGACCTGGTCTCCGCCACCCGCACGCACCCCGACCTCAGACTCGGTGCCTCCCCGCGCGCGACGCTGCATCTGCTGCGCGCGGCGAAGGCGTCCGCCGCCCTGAGCGGCCGGGACTACGCGCTGCCGGACGATGTGCAGAACCTCGCCGTGGCCGTCCTGGCCCACCGGCTGCTGCCCACCGCGCAGGCCCAGCTGAACCGCCGCACCTCGGAGCAGGTCGTCGAGGAGATCATCCAGCGCACCCCGGTGCCCACGGGCTCCCAGCAGCAGCGCGGCTTCGGCCTGGGCGGCGGCACACAGGCGTACGGCCAGCAGCCGCCGCGGAGGCTCGGATGACCATCGGCGCGGCCGGACAGGCGGAGGCGGACCCCGGGGAGAAGGGCGGCGCCCGCACCGCCCTGGCCGGTCTCACCACCCGTGGCCGCTCCTTCCTGGCGGCCGGAGTCGCGGCCGCGATCTGCGCCTATGTCCTCGGCCAGCCCGACCTGCTGCGGGTCGGGCTGCTGCTGACCGTGCTGCCGCTGGTCTGCGCGGCCGTGGTCTACCGCACCCGCTACCGGGTGGCCGGCAGCCGCCGGCTCTCCCCGGCGCGCGTGCCGGCCGGCAGCGAGGCCCGCGTCCATCTGCGGATGGACAACGTCTCCCGGCTGCCCACGGGCCTGCTGATGCTCCAGGACCGGGTGCCCTACGTCCTCGGCCCGCGCCCCCGCTTCGTCCTGGACCGGGTCGAGGCGGGCGGCCGCCGCGAGGTGTCCTACCGGGTCCGCTCCGACCTGCGCGGCCGTTACCCGCTGGGCCCGCTCCAACTGCGGCTGAACGACCCGTTCGGCATGTGCGAGCTGACCCGCTCCTTCTCGACGTACGACACCCTGACGGTCATCCCGCGGGTGGAGGCCCTGCCGCAGATCCGGCTGGGCGGCGAGGCGAAGGGGTACGGCGACGGGCGGCAGCGCTCGCTGGCGCTGGCCGGCGAGGACGACGCGATTCCGCGCGGCTACCGCTACGGCGACGACCTGCGCCGTGTGCACTGGCGTTCCACCGCCCGCTACGGCGAGCTGATGGTGCGCCGCGAGGAGCAGCCCCAGCGCTCCCGCTGCACCGTCCTGCTGGACACCCGCGGGCTCGCCTACCGGGGTGCGGGCCCCGACTCGGCCTTCGAATGGGCGGTCTCGGGCGCCGCGTCCGTCCTGGTCCACATGCTGGAGCGGGGCTTCTCGGTGCGGCTGCTGACGGACACCGGCAGCTCGGTGCCCGGGGAGGGCGCCGACGGGTTCGCCGGGTCCGGCCAGGGATCGGCCGACGCCGCCGGGCTGATGATGGACACCCTCGCGGTGATCGACCACTCCGACGGCACGGGTCTGTCCCCGGCGTACGACGTGCTGCGCGGGGGCAGCGAGGGGCTGCTGGTGGCCTTCCTCGGCGACCTCGACGAGGAGGAGGCCGCGGTGGCCGCCAAGATGCGCCAGCGCAGCGGGGGCGCCGTCGCCTTCCTCCTGGACGGTGACAGCTGGGTGCGTGAACCGAATGACGTGCCTCATCCGATGAACAGGCAGGAGGAGCGGCTGCGGCTGCTGCGCGAGGCGGGCTGGACCGCCGTGAGCGTGCCGCGGGGCACTCCGCTGGACGAGCTGTGGCGGCAGGCGGACCGGGAGCGTTCGGGTGTCGTGACGGCCGGCGGACCGAGCGGAAGGATGGCGGGATCATGAGCGGGCGGGCCCGACTGACGCTGTGCTCCGTGGCGGCCACGCTGATGGCCGCCTCCGCCCTGCTGCCCCTGGTCCAGCAGACCTCGTGGATCCTCGTGGCGGCCTTCCTGCTGGCCGTCCAGTCCGCAGTGGGCGCGGTGACCCGGCGGGTGCCACTGGCCCGGCCGCTGACCGTGCTGGCCCAGGCCCTGGTCACGCTGGTGCTGCTGACCCTGGTCTTCGCCCGGGAGCAGGCCCTCGCCGGGCTGATCCCCGGCCCGCAGGCCTTCCAGCACTTCGCCGACCTGCTCCAGTCGGGCACCGACGACGTGGAGCGGTACGCGATACCGGCCCCGCTCTCCGACGGCATCCGGCTGATGATGATCGGCGGTGTGCTGGTGATCGGGCTGGCGGTGGACACCCTCGCGGTGACCTACCGCAACGCCGCCCCGGCCGGCCTGCCCCTGCTCGCGCTGTACTCGGTCGCCGCGGGGCTGTCCGACGGCGGGGCCGACTGGCTCTGGTTCCTGGTGGCCGGCGGCGGCTATCTGATGCTGCTGCTCGCCGAGGGCCGGGAGCGGCTCTCGCAGTGGGGCCGCGTCTTCGGGGGCGCCCCGCGCGACCCGGTCAGGCAGCCCGGCCCGGTGGCCCCGGTGCGCACCGGGCGGCGCATCGGCGCGGCCGCCCTGGGCGTGGCGCTGGCGGTGCCGTTGCTGCCGCTGCCCGCGATCGACGGCGGTCTGCTGGGCGGCACCGGGACCGGGGTCGGTTCGGGCACCGGCGGCGGGGGCACGATCTCCGCGGTCAACCCCCTGGTGTCGCTGCGCGACAGCCTGAACGTGGACGAGGACCGCACGGTCCTGACCCTGCGCACCAACAGCGGCGACCTCTCCGACCTGTATCTGCGGATCGTCTCCCTGGACGACTTCGACGGCACGACGTGGAAGCCGTCGCAGCGGGACGTCGTCGCCGTGCCCGACGATCTGCCCACGCCGCCCGGCCTGGGTGCGGACGTCCGTCGCGCGGAGATCACGACCCGGGTGGCGGCCGCCGACTGGTACGCCCAGGACTGGCTGCCGATGCCCTACCCGCCGAGCGGTGTGCAGGTCAGCGGCAGATGGCGGTACGAGCCGGTGGGCATGACCGTCGTCGGCGACCACCGTCAGACCACGCGCGGCAAGACCTACGAGGTGAAGAGTCTTCAGGTGCAGCCGACGGCGGAGCAGCTGGCCTCGGCTCCGGCGGCCCGCGGTTCGCTGCGCGGCGAGTACACGGAGGTGCCGGACACCCTGCCGGCGGTGGTGTCGCAGAGGGCCCGCGAGATCACCGAGGGCTCGTCGAACGACTACGAGCGGGCGGTGAAGCTCCAGGAGTGGTTCGCGGTGACGGGCGGCTTCGAGTACGACACCGAGGTCAAGGTCGGCACCGGCAGGGACGCGATCGCCCGCTTCCTGCGGGACAAGCAGGGCTTCTGCGTGCACTTCTCGTTCGCGATGGCGGCGATGGCCCGCACGCTGGGCATTCCGGCGCGGGTGGCGGTGGGCTTCGCGCCCGGTTCCCAGCAGTCGGACGGTTCGGTGGCGGTGAGTCTGAAGGACGCGCACGCCTGGCCTGAACTGTACTTCGAGGGCGTGGGCTGGACCCGTTTCGAGCCGACCCCGACTCGTGGGTCGACGCCTCCGTACACGCTGCCGGACACCCCGGGCAGCACCGTGCCGGACCTGCCGCAGGCCTCGCGTTCGGCGGACGCGGCTCCGTCGGCCGAGCCGTCGGCGAGCACCAGCTGCACGACGGACGACAAGCGGCTCCAGGGCTGCGTCAGCGCGCTGCCGCTGGACCAGGCGGATCAGGGTGGTGGCGGCCCGCCCTGGTACAAGATCGCCGGCTGGACGGTGCTGGGACTCGCGTCGCTGGTCGTGCTGCTGTTGCCGATGCTGTGGCGGCTGAGACGGCGGTCGGTGCGGCTGGCCTCGGCTCAGCACACCGGTTCCGCGGCGGTGAGCGGGCCGGGCCCCGGCAGGCGCGGGGGCGAGGTCGGGCGGCCGACCGTCGGCGGGGGTCCGGCGGTGCTGCTGGACGTGCCGTCGGAGGAGGTCACCGAGGCGGCCGTCGCGCATGTCCTGGCGGTCTGGCGCGAGCTGACCGACACCGCCTGGGACTACGGGATCCCGCCCGACGACGCGCTGACGCCCCGCCGGGCGGCGGCGCGGATCGTCCGGCTCGGTGAGCTGGACGAGGCGGTGGCCGGTTCGGTGCACCGGGTGGCGGGTGCCGTGGAGCAGGTGCTGTTCGCCCCGCAGCCGCGGGCCGAGGCCGGACTGCCGGAGGAGGTGCGCAAGGTGCGGGTGGCCCTGCGGGCTCGGGCCGGCCGGCGCACCCGGCTGCGGGCGGTCGTGGCACCGCGTTCCGCCATCCGCGCGGTGTGGGACCTGAGCGACCGCTGGACGACGGTCAAGGCGACCTGGTCGGCCCGGTCGGCCCGGCTGGCGACCGTGGCACGGCGGGTACGTCCGGGCAGGCGGGCGGCCGACGCAGGGGCGGGCAGCTGACGCCATGGCCGGCTGAAACGTTCGGCCCCCGCTCCGAGAGAGATCTCGGAGCGGGGGCCGATCGCTGTTTCCTGGCCGGCGGACGCGGCGCCCCCGCACGGGTCGGGGCATGGGTGAGGGGGTGACCACCCGGTCCGGGTGGTCACCCCCGCACCACCGCTCGCGCACCACGGCTCCGCGCGGGGCCGGAGCGGTCTCGTATAAACCAATGACGCAGCCGCCGATAGTAGGAGTGTATATATCGGTGGGCGCCGTATCA
>NZ_JBHXHX010000023.1:0-46747 GCF_042723915.1 Streptomyces sp. NPDC058335
CGCTCGGGGCGACACCGCAGAACCGTACCGCGGGGGCGCCGGGACCGAGTGGTCCCGGCCGCCCCGGCGGCTTTCTACGGGCCTGTGGGCCCGAGGGGCACCCTCGGGGCACCCGAGGGACCGGGTACGCCGGAGGGCCCGCGGACGTGCTGTCCACGGGCCCTCCGGCGTCGGCGGTACCTCTCACGCCTCCCGGCGCAGCGAGGGCTTGAGCTCCTTGAGCCGGCCGAGCAGGCCGTTCACGAACGAGGGCGACTCGTCCGTGGAGAACTCCTTCGCCAGCTGCACCATCTCGTCGAGGACGACGGCGTCCGGGGTCTCGTCGACCCAGATCAGCTCGTACGCGCCGAGCCGCAGGATGTTGCGGTCGACCACCGGCATCCGGTCGAGCGTCCAGCCGACCGAGTACTGCGAGATCAGCTCGTCGATGCGCCGCTCGTGCTCGGCGTACCCCTCGACCAGCTGCATCGTGTACTCGCTCACCGGAGGCTGCCGGGTGTCGGCCCGGGAGAGCCGGATCCAGTCCGCGAGGACCGTCAGGACATCGGCGCCGCGCTGGTCGCCCTCGAAGAGGATCTGGAAGGCGCGCTTACGGGCTGTGTTGCGGGCAGCCACGGTTAGCTGTTCACCCGGCCGAGGTAGTCGCTCGTACGGGTGTCGACCTTGATCTTCTCACCGGTGGTGATGAAGAGCGGGACCTGGATCTGGTGACCGGTCTCGAGGGTCGCGGGCTTGGTGCCACCGGTGGAGCGGTCACCCTGGAGGCCGGGCTCGGTCTCCTGGACGACGAGCTCGACGGCGGCCGGCAGGTCGACGAAGAGCACCTCGCCCTCGTGCTGGGCGACGGTGGCGGTGAAGCCCTCGATCAGGAAGTTGGCGGCGTCGCCGACGGCCTTGCGGTCGACCATGAGCTGGTCGTAGGTCTCCATGTCCATGAAGACGAAGTACTCGCCGTCCATGTAGGAGAACTGCATGTCGCGCTTGTCGACAGTGGCCGTCTCGACCTTGACGCCGGCGTTGAAGGTCTTGTCGACCACCTTGCCGGACAGCACGTTCTTGAGCTTGGTGCGCACGAAGGCCGGGCCCTTGCCGGGCTTGACGTGCTGGAACTCGACGACGGACCAGAGCTGGCCGCCTTCGAGCTTGAGCACCAGGCCGTTCTTGAGGTCGTTCGTGGAAGCCACGGTTGCGGAATCTCCTGGACTGACGTGGACGACCCCGGGGGCACGCACCTGCCTATAGTGCGAGCAGCTCCTTGGTCGTGATGGTGAGTAGCTCGGGTCCGCCGTCCGCCTCGGGGCGGACGACGAGCGTGTCATCGATCCGGACACCGCCCCGGCCCGGGAGGTGGACCCCCGGTTCGACGGTGACCGGCACGCAAGCGTCCAGTTTACCCATGGCCGCGGGACCCAGCTGCGGGTCCTCCTCGATTTCGAGTCCCACACCGTGCCCGGTCAGTGCCGGAAGGCTCTCGGCGTGCCCCGCGGAGTCCAGTACCTGGCGTGCCGCACGGTCCACGTCGCGGTACGCGGCCCCCGGCACCAGACTCTCGCGTCCGGCCCGCTGAGCGGCGAAGACGAGGTCGTACAGCTCGATCTGCCAGTCCGCGGGAGAGGTCCCGATGACGAACGTACGGCCGATCTCGCAGCGGTAGCCGCGGTACGTCGCCCCGAGACAGACGGAGAGGAAATCGCCCTCCTCCACCCGTCGGTCGGTGGGCCGGTGCCCACGCCGCCCCGAGTTCGGGCCGGTGCCGACGGAGGTGGTGAAGGCGGGGCCGTCGGCGCCGTGGTCGACGAGGCGGCGCTCCAGCTCCAGGGCCAGGTGGCGTTCGGTGCGGCCGACCAGGATGGACTCCAGCAGCTCGCCCAGGGCCTGGTCGGCGATCTCGGCGCCGATGCGCAGACAGGAGATCTCCTCCTCGTCCTTGACGACCCTCAGCTGCTCGACGGCTCCGCCCAGATCGGCGAGACGGAGCCGGGGCGCGACCGACCGCAGGGCGCGATGACGGGCCACCGTGAGGTGGTGCTCCTCCACCGCGACGGAGTCGCCGCCGCGGTCCATGAGGAGGCCCGCGGCGGCCACGGCGGGGTCGCCTCCGGAGTGGGACAGGACCTGGACCTTCAGGGCCTCGTCGGGCCTGCCCTCGTGGGGCCGGTCGTCGGGCGGGCCTGTGCAGACGAGGAGATCCTCGTCCACGCCCAGCAGCAGGACGGCGCCCTGGGGCGCCGCACCCGCGAGGTATCTCACATTGGCGGGGCGGGAGATCAGCGCGCTCGCGCTGCCGCCGGCGCTGCACCGCTCCCTCAGCCGTTTGCGGCGAGCCGCGTACACCTCTGACATGAGTCGAGCGTAGGAGGAATGGCCGGTTTGTGCCGGTTGGGCTGCGCCGAGCGGGGTGGATGGGAAGGGACAGCCTTCCTCCCCCGGCTCCCGCGCCCCCTGATCACCAGCTCGGTGGGCTCGCTATCGCCCTCGTCAGTACGTCGTCCAGGATGCGTGCCGTGGTCGGGACGTCGAGCTGGGAGTTGTCGATGATCGGAAGGCCGGAGCCGTACCAGCCGGCCATGCGGCCGTGGATGCGGGCGACCTCCTCGTCGGCGAGGCGGCGGTTGCCGGAGCGTTCCGCGTTGCGTTCCAGGACCACTTCCAGGCCGGGGAGCAGGACGACCGGGAGCAGGCCTGGCCCGACGTGCCGTTTCCAGCCACCCAGTCCGACGGCCGGGCGGTCGGGGAAGATCGCGTCGTCGAGGATGCACGAGATGCCGTTGGCCAGGAAGTTGCGCGCGGCGAAGCCGCAGGTGCGGCGGGCCAGGCGGTACTGCGCCTCGGAGTGGTCGTTCCAGCCGGACTGGGGGTCGGCGAAGCCGGAGCGCACCCATTCGCGGACGTCGTCGAGGCTGATGTGGGCGGTGGGCACCCGGCGGTGGTCGGCCCAGAACTTGGCGACGCTGGTCTTTCCCGCGCCGGCCGGGCCGATGAGCAGCACCGCGAGCGTCGTGGCCGTCGGGTCGGGGGCCGCCGGCGCGGGAGGCGCGCTCGGCATCCCGACGGGGCCGCCGGGGGGCAGCGGCACATGGCCGGTGACGTCACCGCCCGCCGGAGCGTGCCGCGGGGGCGGAGAGTGCTGCGGAGCCGGGGGGTGCAGGACGGGCGGGACCGGGGGCTGCGGCGCGGGCCGAAGCGGGCCCGAGGGCGGCGGGGCGGTGAAGCCGGGGGGCGGCGGCGGGGGCACGGCGGCGGGCTGCGGAGTGCTGCCGGGCTGGTGCGCTCCCGGGTGTTGTGCGGCCGGCGACCAGCCGACGGCCGGTCCGTGCCCCGGCTGATGGGGCGGCGGCAGCGGAGAACCCACTGCGTGCTGCATCCGGTGCCACTCCGTCTCGTACAGGCGATTGACGCTGGCAGCGAGGGTGCGGGCCCTCACTTCCCACCGAACGGTACCGCCCCCTGCCGTCCTTTGGTGAACGGCCGGGGGCGGTGTGAAGTGCCCGGTGCGGAAGGCGAATAGGACGGATGGGACCCCTGCGGACTTAAGACCGGCCAACCCTGGGAGGGCGGTGTCGCGGGTTCTGGCACGCCCCCTCCCCTGGTGGGTCGGTCCTACTCGGCCACCTCGCCGTACGCGGCGAGCAGAACCGCCGGGTCGGGGCCTTCGAGGACGGTGGGCTTGGCCAGGCCGTCGAGGACGATGAAGCGCAGGAGGTCGCCGCGCGACTTCTTGTCGACCTTCATGTTCTCCAGCAGCTTGGGCCACTGGTCGTGGCGGTAGCGCAGCGGCAGCCCCACCGACTCCAGGACGGTGCGGTGGCGGTCGGCCGTGGCGTCGTCCAGCCGGCCGGCCAGGCGGCCCAGCTCGGCGGCGAAGTGCAGGCCGACCGAGACGGCGGCGCCGTGCCGCCACTTGTAGCGCTCGTTCTTCTCGATGGCGTGGGCGAGCGTGTGGCCGTAGTTGAGGACCTCCCGCAGGCCCGACTCCTTGAGATCGGAGGAGACGACCTCCGCCTTGACCCTGATGGAACGCTCGATCAGCTCGGCCGTGTGCGGGCCGGCCGGGGTGCGGGCGGCCTCGGGGTCGGCCTCGATGAGGTCGAGGATCACCGGGTCGGCGATGAAGCCGGCCTTGATGACCTCGGCGAGCCCGGAGACGTAGTCGTTGGCCGGGAGGGAGTCCAGCGCGGCCAGGTCGCAGAGCACGCCGGCCGGGGGGTGGAAGGCGCCGACGAGGTTCTTGCCCTCGGCGGTGTTGATGCCGGTCTTGCCGCCGACGGCCGCGTCCACCATGGCGAGCACGGTGGTCGGGATGGCGATCCAGCGCACCCCGCGCAGCCAGGTCCCGGCCACGAACCCGGCGAGGTCGGTGGTCGAGCCGCCGCCGACGCCCACCACGACGTCCGTGCGGGTGAACCCGGACTGGCCGAGCGCCTTCCAGCAGTAGGCCGCGACCTCGGCGGTCTTGGCCTCCTCCGCGTTGGGCACCTGGATGGCGACCGCCTCGAAGCCCTGTTCGGCCAGGTCGGTGCGGAGCGCTTCCCCGGTGTCGGCGAGCGCCTCGGGGTGGATCACGGCGACCCGCTTGACGCGGTCGCCGATCAGCCCGCCCAGCTCCCCGAGGAGCTGACGGCCCACCAGCACCTCGTACGACTCGGAGCCGGCGGTGCCGCCGACCCGGATCCTTGTCACCTGGCTCGCCATGACGTCCTCCGGCCGGGGGTCCGGGGGTCGCCCCCCGGGGGATGCGGTCAACTCCAACGCGTCCAGTGCCGCCTGCGTGACCTCTTCGGGTGTACGGCCGTCCGTCGGCACGACCGCCGTGGCGACCCCCTCGTAGAGGTGCCGGCGGGCCTCCATCAGCTCGCGCCACTGCTTGCGCGGGTTGACGGCGAGCAGCGGACGGGCCGCGTTGAGGCCGGTGCGCTTCACGGCCTCCTCGACGTCCATCGACAGGTAGACCACGCGCTGCCCGGCCAGCAGGCCGCGCGTCTCCTCGTCGAGGATCGAGCCGCCGCCGAGCGCCAGGACGCCGTCGTGCTCTGCGAGCGCGCGCAGCACGGCCGCCTTCTCGACGGCCCGGAAGGCGGGCTCGCCCTCCTCGACGAAGATGTCGGCGATGGCGCGGCCCTGTCCGGCGACGATGTCGTCGTCGGTGTCCCGGTAGGCGACGCCGAGCCGGTCGGCCAGCTGCTGCCCGACGGTGGACTTGCCGACGCCCATCGGCCCGACCAGGACGACCAGCGGCCCGCTCATCGGATCGGGAGGTTGTCGAGGTACGACCGCACGTTGCGGCGGGTCTCGGCGACGCTGTCGCCGCCGAACTTCTCCGCGACGGCGTCCGCGAGGACGAGCGCGACCATCGCCTCGGCGACGATGCCGGCCGCCGGGACCGCGCAGACGTCGGAGCGCTGGTGGTGGGCCTGCGTCGCCTCGCCGGTGGCCACGTCCACGGTCCGCAGGGCGCGCGGCACGGTGGCGATCGGCTTCATGGCCGCACGCACCCGCAGCAGCTCGCCGGTGGACAGTCCGCCCTCGGTGCCGCCGGCCCTGCCGGAGGTCCGCCGGATGCCCTCGGGGGTGCTGACGATCTCGTCGTGCGCCTGCGAACCGGGCACGCGCGCGAGGCCGAAGCCGTCACCGACCTCGACGCCCTTGATCGCCTGGATGCCCATGAGGGCACCGGCCAGCCGGGCGTCCAGCTTGCGGTCCCAGTGCACGTGCGACCCCAGGCCCACCGGCACGTCGTACGCGAGCACCTCGACGACGCCGCCGAGGGTGTCGCCGTCCTTGTGGGCCTGGTCGATCTCCGCGACCATCGCCTTCGACGCGTCCGCGTCCAGGCAGCGCACCGGGTCGGCGTCCAGCTTCTCGACGTCGGCGGGGGTCGGGTACACACCGTAGGGCGCCTTGGCGGCGGCGATCTCCACGACGTGCGACACGATCTCGATGCCGGCGGTCTCCTTCAGGTACGACCGGGCGACGGCACCGAGGGCGACGCGGGCGGCCGTCTCGCGCGCGGAGGCGCGCTCCAGGATCGGGCGGGCCTCGTCGAAGCCGTACTTCTGCATGCCGGCCAGGTCGGCGTGGCCGGGGCGGGGGCGGGTCAGCGGCGCGTTGCGGGCGAGCCCGGCGAGCACCTCGGGGTCGACCGGGTCGGCCGCCATGATCTGGTCCCACTTCGGCCACTCGGTGTTGCCCACCATGACCGCGACCGGGGAACCGAGGGTGAGTCCGTGGCGGACACCGCCGAGGAAGGTCACCTCGTCCCGCTCGAACTTCATCCGCGCACCCCGCCCATAGCCGAGCCGGCGCCTCGCCAGATGGTCCGCCACCATGTCCGTGGTGATCGGCACGCCGGCGGGAAGGCCCTCCAGCGTCGCCACGAGTGCGGGACCGTGGGACTCCCCCGCGGTCAGCCAGCGCAACCTGCTCAACGGTGCTCCTCAGTCCTCGCGCCTGGTACTGCCCCGCGTACGCGCGTCCTCGCGTACGGCAACGGCGCGACCGGGTGCGCGACCCTGGTCCGCCACCCCCGATCCTCCCACGTCCGCGGCACGGAACCGGCCGCCGGTCCATCTGGCGGACGGCCGGCGGTCCCGGATTCGAAGATCTCGCTACCGACGGGCGGCGAGCGCGTGCTCCCCCGCTTTGCGCATCGCGTCCACGGGGGCCGGGGTGCGCCCGGTCATCTGCTCCACCTGGATCACCGCCTGGTGCACCAGCAGATCGAGGCCGCTGACGACGGCGCCGCCGAACATCGACCAGCGGGCGGCCAGTTCCGTCGGCCAGGGGTCGTACAGCACGTCGAAGAGGGTGGCGGGCCGCTCCGGTACGGCGGTGGCGAGCGCGTCGGTGGTGCCCGCGGGCGTGGTGGCGATCACCAGCGGCGCGCGCAGCGCCTCGGCCGCGTCGTCCCAGTCGGCCGTACGGACGTCGACGTCGAGCCGCTCGCCCCACTGCCGCATCTCGGCGGCACGGGCCCCGCTGCGCACGTAGACCACGACCTCGCCGGCGCAGACCCTGGACATCGCGGCCAGTGCGGAGGAGGCGGTGGCACCGGCGCCCAGGATCGCGGCCGAGTCGACCTGCTCGACGCCGTGCTCGCGCAGGGCGGCGACCATGCCGGGGATGTCGGTGTTGTCGCCGACGCGGCGGCCGTCCTCGGTGAACACCACCGTGTTGACCGCCTCGACCGAGGCCGCCGTCTCGCTGATCTCGTCGAGCAGCGGGATGACGGCCCGCTTGAGCGGCATGGTGAGCGAGAGCCCGGCCCACTCGGGCCCGAGGTCCGTGAGGAAACCGGGGAGCGCGCTCTCGTCGGTCTCGAACCGTTCGTACGTCCAGCCGGTGAGACCGAGTTCCTCGTAGGCGGCGCGGTGCAGTGCCGGGGAGAGCGAGTGGGCGATGGGCGAGCCGAGCACGCCCGCCCTGCGGGGAGCTGTCATCAGTCCTGGTTCCTTGACGCGTTGAACTCCTTGACCAGCTCCTCGTGTTCCCCGAGCGTCTTCGTGAACTTGCTGGTCGTGCCGTCCAACGAGATGAAGTAGTACCAACCGTCACTCGTCGGGTCGATCGCGCCCTTGAGTGCCTCTTCGCCCGGGTTGTCGATGGGGCCGGGCGGCAGACCCTTGTAATAGTACGTATTGTACGGGTTGTCGTACTTGCGCAGTTCGGCGATGGTCAGGTCGATCTTGCTCTGGTTCTTCACGTAGTTGTACGTGGAGTCGAACTCGATCATGCCGTTGGTCTGCGGGTTGCCCGACTTGAGGCGGTTGTAGACGACCTCGGCCATCTTGCGGAAGTCGTCGTGGCTGGTGCCCTCGGCCTGCACCAGGCTCGCCACGGTCAGCAACTGCCAGGGGCCGTCCAGTCCGAGGCTCGTGGCCTTCTTCTCCAGGCCCAGTTCCTCGTACTTCTCGGTGGCCCGGGAGACCATGTCCTTCAGTACGGCCTCGGGCTTCTGCCCCTTGGAGACCGCGTAGCTGGAGGGGTAGAGGAATCCTTCCAGCGGGTCCTTGAGGTTCGGGTGGCCGAGTGCCCAGTCCGGCAGACCGAGGCTCTTGTAGTCCTTCTTCGCGACGCCCGCCGTGGTCCCCGCCGACACCCCGAGGCGTTTGTCGATCAGTGTGTAGATCGCCGTGTTGCGCGAACCCTCGGCGATGATGAGGTTGCTGCGGCTCTTGGGACTGAGCATGAGTTCGACCGCGCTCGCGGCCGACATCTGCTTCTGCAGCGTGTAGACGCCGTCCTGGATCGTCTCGCCGTCGGGGTTCGACTGCTGCGCGGAGACGAACGCGTCGACGCTCTCGACGACGCCCGCCTCCTTGAGTTTCTGCCCGATGACGTAACCGCCCGCGCCCTTGGGGATGACGACAGTGACCTGGTCTCCGTTGCCGTCACCCGCGTAGTCGGGCGCCGTACCGAAACGGTCCTGGTAGAACTGGTAACCGAAATAGGTGACGCCGGCGAGTCCGCCGCCGAACACGAGCACGACGGCGAGACAGGCGCAGCCGTTTCGGCTCCTCCTGTCCTTCTTGGCGCCTTTGCCGCCGCGTCCGCGGCGGTCCCCGCGCCCCTCCGGCTCGTCGTCCTCCTCGTCCGCCCCGCCGCCCGCGAAGAAGGCGTGCTCGCCCTGATCGGGACCGGGGTCCCAGTCGGGCTGCTCGGCCTCCGGCTCGGCGCGCCTGCGTGCGGGCGGCTCCGGCGGCGGATAGGCGTCCGGTGTGCCGTAGAAGTCGGGCTGCTCGGCACCGTAGGCCGCGGCCTGCTGGCCGTAGGGGTCACCGGGGTCGGCGGCGTACGGGACGTGTGCGTGGGTGCCGGTGCCGTCCCAGCCGCCCTCGTTGTAGGCCTGCTGGTTCGGCTGGCCGTGCTGCTGCCCCTGGCCGGCGTACTGCTGCTGGTCGTAGGACTGCTGGTACTGCTGCTGGTCGTACTGCTGCTGATCATGGGGCTGTGGCTGGCCGTTGCTCCAGTCGCCGTACTCCTGCTGCTGCGGCTGCTGCGGGTACTGGTGCTGCGGCTGGCCGCCGTAGGCAGGCTGATGGCCGGTGTGGCCCTGCTGCCCTTCCCATCCGCCGTCCCCGTACAACGGGTCCTCCGGATGCCACGGTTCGGAGCCTGGGCCCCGGCCATACTCAGTCATCTATCCCCTAGAGCCGCGAGGCGGCGGTCGCGCGGCTAGTGGGCCCTGCTACCGTCCCGCCTCTTTCTGTGCGGTCGCTGTTCGAAGACCACCGCATCGCGCGGAACGTTACCGTATCGCGATCAGATGACCACTTCGACGCCCTCGCCCGGTGCCGAGCCTGACACCCGTTCGGATTCCAGGGCCTGCTGAAGGATGATCACAGCGGCCGCCTGGTCGATGACGGAACGTCCCTTCTTGGACTTCACGCCCGAGGCGCGCAGTCCCTGACTGGCCGTCACCGTCGTCATCCGCTCGTCGAGCAGCCGGACCGGGACGGGTGCGATGCCCTTGGCCAGCTCCTGGGCGAAGGCGCGCACCTTGACCGCGGCCGGGCCCTCGCCCCCCTTGAGGGAGCGAGGGAGACCGACGACGACCTCGATCGGCTCGTACTCCTGGACGAGTTGCCCGAGCCGACGGTGGGCCGCCGGGACGTCACGGCCGGGGACCGTCTCCACCGGGGTGGCGAGGATCCCGTCGGGGTCGCACGAGGCGACCCCGATCCGCGCGTCCCCTACGTCGATCGCGAGACGACGGCCCCTCCTCATCGCATGGCTCACTTGGCCGAATCCGCCACGAGCCGCTCGACGGCGTCGACGGCCTCCCCGATGGCGGCCGGGTTCTGGCCACCGCCCTGGGCCACGTCCGGCTTGCCGCCACCGCCGCCGCCGAGGGTCTTGGCGGCCGTACGGACCAGGTCGCCGGCCTTGAGACCGCGGTCGCGGGCGGCGTCGTTGGTGGCGATGACCGTGAGCGGCTTGCCGTTGTTGACCGTGAACAGGGCGACCACGGCGGCGCGTCCGCCCTGGATGCGGCCGCGCACGTCGAGCACCAGCCTGCGCAGGTCGTCCGGCGCGGTGCCGTCCGGGACCTGGCCGGTGACGACGGCGACTCCGCGGATGTCCTTGGCGGACTCCACGAGGCCGGCGGCGGCCTGGAGGACCTTCTCGGCGCGGAACTTCTCGATCTCCTTCTCGGCGTCCTTCAGCTTGCCGAGCATCGCGGAGACCTTCTCCGGGAGCTCCTCCGGGCGGCCCTTGATCAGCTCCTGGAGCTGGGCGACGACCGTGTGCTCACGGGCGAGGAAGTTGTAGGCGTCGACACCCACGAGGGCCTCGATACGGCGCACGCCCGAGCCGATCGACGACTCGCCGAGCAGCTTCACCAGGCCGAGCTGGGCGGTGTTGTGCACGTGTGTGCCGCCGCACAGCTCCTTGGAGAAGTCGCCGATGGTCACGACGCGGACCCGCTCGCCGTACTTCTCGCCGAACTCGGCGATGGCGCCCTGCTTCTTGGCCTCGTCGAGGCTCAGGATCTCGGCGTGCACGTCCAGGTCGCGGGCGAGGATCTCGTTGATCTTCTGCTCCACGTCGGTCATCACGGCCGTCGGGACGGCGGACGGGGAACCGAAGTCGAAGCGGAAACGGCCGGGCTGGTTCTCGGAACCGGCCTGGGCGGCCGTCGGGCCGAGAGCGTCGCGCAGGGCCTGGTGCGTGAGGTGCGTGGCCGAGTGGGCGCGGGCGATGGCCGTACGGCGGCGGCCGTCGATCGAGGCGTGGGCCTTGGCACCGACGGTCACCTCGCCGAACTGGACGACGCCCTTGTGGACGTACACGCCCGGGACCGGCTTCTGGGTGTCGCGGACCTCGACGACGGCACCGGTGTCGACCTTGATGCGGCCGGTGTCGCCGATCTGGCCGCCGCCCTCGGCGTAGAACGGGGTGCGGTCCAGGACGATCTCGACCTCGTCGCCCTCGGTGGCGGCCGGGGAGGAGACGCCGTCGACGAGGATGCCGACGATCGTGGTCTCGCCCTCGGTGTCGGTGTAGCCGATGAAGTCGGTCTCACCGGCCTTGTCGGCGATCTCGCGGTAGGCGCCGACGCCGGCGTGGCCGGTCTTCTTGGCCTGGGCGTCGGCCTTGGCCTGGTCCCGCTGCTGCTTCATCAGGCGGCGGAAGCCGTCCTCGTCCACGGAAAGGCCCTGCTCGGCGGCCATTTCGAGGGTGAGGTCGATGGGGAAGCCCCAGGTGTCGTGGAGCAGGAAGGCCTTGTCGCCGGCGAGGACCCTGCCGCCGGACTGCTTGGTCTCGGTGATGGCGGTGTCGAGGATGTTGGTGCCGGCCTTGAGCGTCTTGAGGAAGGCGTTCTCCTCGGCGACGGCGACCTTCTCGATGCGCTCGCGGTCGGTGACCAGCTCGGGGTACTGCTGGCCCATCATGGCGATGACGGTGTCGATGAGGTCCTTGACGACCGGGCCGGTGGCGCCGAGCAGGCGCATGTTGCGGATGGCACGGCGCATGATGCGGCGCAGGACGTAACCGCGGCCCTCGTTGCCGGGGCTCACGCCGTCGCCGATGAGCATCACCGAGGTGCGCATGTGGTCGGTGACGACGCGCAGGGAGACGTCCGAGTCGTGGGCCTCGCCGTACTCGACGCCGGTCAGCTCGGTGGCCTTCTTGATGACGGCCATGGAGGTGTCGATCTCGTACATGTTCTGCACGCCCTGCAGAATCATGGCGAGGCGCTCCATGCCGAGGCCCGTGTCGATGTTCTGGCTCGGGAGGTCGCCCAGGATCTCGAAGTTGTCCTTGCCGATGCCCTCGCCGCGCTCGTACTGCATGAAGACGAGGTTCCAGATCTCCACGTACCGCTCGTCGTTGACGGCGGGGCCGCCCTCGACGCCGAACTCGGGGCCGCGGTCGTAGTTGATCTCGGAACAGGGGCCGCAGGGGCCGGGAACGCCCATGGACCAGTAGTTGTCCTTCATGCCGAGGCGCTGGATGCGCTCCGTCGGCACCCCGACGACCTCGTGCCAGATGCGCTCGGCCTCGTCGTCGTCCTTGTAGACGGTGATCCAGAGCTTCTCCGGCTCCAGGCCGTAACCACCCTTGTCCTGGGGCGTGGTGAGCAGCTCCCAGGCGTACTTGATGGCGCCTTCCTTGAAGTAGTCGCCGAAGGAGAAGTTGCCGCACATCTGGAAGAACGTGCCGTGGCGGGTGGTCTTGCCGACCTCTTCGATGTCGGGCGTGCGCACGCACTTCTGCACGCTGGTGGCGCGCTGGAAGGGCGGCTTGACCTCGCCCAGGAAGTAGGGCTTGAAGGGCACCATGCCGGCCGGGACGAGGAGCAGAGTCGGGTCGTCCGCGATGAGCGACGCCGAAGGGACGACGGTGTGCCCGCGCTCCTCGAAGAAGCTCAGCCAGCGGCGGCGGATCTCGGCCGACTCCATCAGTGGTCCTCATTCCGGTTGTACGAGTGCGTCGTGTCGTCGACGTACTTCGGCTTGCTGCGGTTGTTCTCGATGGCGGCGTACCGCCGGGGCGCGGGGAGTTCGGGGTCCGCGTGGAGGCCGAGCGCGTCCCCCAGTTCGGCCTCCCGCTGGGCCATGTTGTCGCGGACGTCGAGCGCGAAGCCCACCGCGCGGTCCTTGAGGCGCGCTCCCGTCTCGAGAGCCTTGTTCGCCGCGGTCGCGGCGAGGCTCTCGGGGGTCAGCTGCCTCAGCTTGCGGTTGACCTTGGTGGTGGCCCACACACCGGCGGCGACACCGGTGGAGAACCAGAAGGTACGGCGGAACATCGCTTGAGTCTCAGTCCTTCTTCCGCTTGCCCCACCGCGGGGCCGGGACGGTCCGGCCCACGATCACGGTACGTCGGGGCGCCTTGGCGGGCACGTCTTCCCTGCGGCCGCCGAGGGCCCGGCGTACGCCGTAGCCGAAGGCGGCCACCTTCACCAGGGGTCCGCCGAAGGTGGAGGCGACCGTGGTGGAGAGCGCGGAGGCGTTCGACGTGACCTCCTGGACGTCCGAGGCGATCGCGTCGACCCGGTCGATCTGCGTCTGCGCCGAGCGAACCGCCGCGGAGGCGTCGGCCAGCAGCGGAACGGCCTGATCGGTCACGTCCGCGACCAGCTTGGTGGTCGCCCTGAGCGTCTGGGCCAGCCTCGCCAGCGCGACGGCGAGGAAGGAGACCAGGATCGCCCAGAACACGGCCACCAGGATGCCGGCCACCTCTCCACCGGACACTGCGCACCCGCTCCCTGAAACGTGCCTCTACATCGGAAAAGTTGTGCACCGAGCCTATCGCGCCGCCGGTACCGGTCCGAACCGGATTTACGGGCGGCCGCGGGCCGGGGCACCGCGGCGCTCCCGGACATGCGCGAACCCGCCGCCCCGCCCGCCCGGAAGGGCGGGGGGACGGCGGGTTCGGACACAGAAGTCCTACGGCCGCCGGAGGATCAGCGGGCGTAGTACTCGACGACCAGCTGCTCGTCGCAGATGACCGGGATCTCCTTGCGGTTCGGCTCGCGGTCCAGGCGGAAGGCCAGGGCGCGGAGGTTCACCTGGAGGTAGCGCGGGGTCTCGCCGTCGGGGGCGAAGCCACCCTCACGGGCGACCGCGAAGAGGGTCTTCTCGCGGCTGCGCTCGCGGACCATCACGACGTCGTCGGGACGGACGCGGAACGAGGGCTTGTCGACCTTCTGGCCGTTGACCTCGATGTGGCCGTGGACGACCATCTGGCGGGCCTGGTAGATCGTGCGGGCGATGCCCGAACGCAGGACCAGCGCGTCGAGGCGACGCTCCAGCTCGATGATCAGGGCCTCACCGGTCTTGCCCTGGACCTTGGAGGCACGCTCGTAGGCGCGGACGAGCTGGCGCTCGGACACGTCGTACTGCGCGCGCAGACGCTGCTTCTCGAGCAGACGGACCTTGTAGTCCGAGTTCTGCTTGCGGCCGCGGCCGTGCTCGCCCGGCGGGTAGGGGCGGGCCTCGAAGTACTTGACGGCCTTCGGGGTCAGCGCGATGCCGAGGGCACGCGACTTCTTGACCTTGGGACGGGGCTGGTTGGCCACGATCTCTCACTTTCGAAATTTTCGGCTTGTCAGAGTTAAGGGAGGTCGCATCCGCAGCCGGGGAAACCCGCCGGGTCCGCGTGGGACCTGTCGGGCAGCCGCTCCCCTGGTCTGGGCACATACGTGCAGCACGCGAGTGGCCCACCGACCTTTACCGGAACCCCGGCTGGTGGTGGGCTGCCCGCGACACCTTCGACGGTGCGCGACGCTCCTGGAGCCGGTCCGAAAGCGACCGGACTCCGGCTGACTGTCCCGTTCTGACAGCACGGGACGCAGCACTTCGGACGAGTTTACAGGGTGCTCAGTCCCCCTTGCGACCGAGGTGCTTCCTGGTCCACTCCACGGCGTCCGCGTACCGCGCCTCCGCGCCGTGCCGGGTCGGCTCGTAGTACTCGCGGTCCTTGATGGCGTCCGGGGCGTACTGCTGGCCGGCGATGCCCTCGGGCAGGTCGTGCGGGTACACGTACCCCTGGGCGTGCCCCAGCTTGGCGGCTCCCTTGTAGTGCCCGTCCCGCAGATGCGCCGGCACGGGCCCGGCCAGCCCCTTGCGCACGTCGGCCAGCGCGGCGCCTATCGCGGTGGTCGCGGCATTGGACTTGGGGGCGAGGGCCAGGGCGATCGTGGCGTGGCTGAGGGTGAGGGCGGCCTCGGGGAAGCCGATCATTGCGACGGCCTGGGCGGCGGCGACCGCGATCGGCAGGGCGCCCGGGTCGGCCAGGCCGATGTCCTCGCTGGCGGAGATCATCAGGCGGCGCGCGATGAACCGGGGGTCCTCGCCGGCCTCGATCATGCGGGCCAGGTAGTGCAGGGCCGCGTCGACGTCGGAGCCGCGGATCGACTTGATCAGGGCGCTGGCCACGTCGTAGTGCTGGTCGCCGTCGCGGTCGTACTTCACGGCGGCCCGGTCGACCGTCTCCTCCAGGGTGGCGAGGGCGATCTCCGTCTCGCCCTTGTCCAGGGCGGCCCCGGCGGCGGCCTCCAGGGCGGTGAGGGCGCGGCGGGCGTCACCGCCGGCGATGCGCAGGAGGTGGGCCTCGGTGTCCTCGGGAAGGGCGACGGCGGCCTTCAGACCGCGCTCGTCGGTGACGGCCCGCCGCAGCAGGCCGCGCAGGTCGTCGTCGGTGAGGGGTTCGAGGGTGAGGAGGAGGGAGCGCGAGAGCAGGGGCGAGATGACGGAGAAGAAGGGGTTCTCCGTGGTGGCCGCGATCAGGGTCACCCAGCGGTTCTCAACGGCGGGCAGGAGGGAGTCCTGCTGGGCCTTGCTGAAGCGGTGGATCTCGTCGAGGAAGAGGACGGTCTCCTTGCCGTAGCCACCGGCGGCCCGGCGGGCGCCGTCGATGACGGCACGGACCTCCTTGACGCCGGCGGTGATCGCCGACAGTTCGACGAAGCGGGCGTCGGTGGCCTTGGAGACGACGTAGGCCAGGGTGGTCTTGCCGGTGCCGGGCGGGCCCCAGAGGATCACCGAGGACGGACCGGCCGGGCCCTTGGCGCTCTCGCCGACCAGGCGGCGCAGCGGCGAGCCCGGCTTCAGCAGGTGTTGCTGGCCCACCACCTCGTCGAGGGTGCGCGGGCGCATCCGGACGGCCAGGGGGCTCCCGGCGGGGTCCTTCTCCTGGCGTTCTTCGGCTGCGGCGGTGAACAGATCGGGCTCCACGCTGAAACCCTAATTCACCGCACTGACAATCCCCACGGCCGCAGGGAGGCCCTGGCAGGCCGGGTCAGCTGGTCCAGAAGTCCCACCAGCGGGTGAGGACCAGCATGCCGATGATGCCGACGTGCAGCACGGGCAGGACCCAGGTGAACTCGCCGAAAAAGCTCTTGAGCCAGTGGGGGGCGGGCAGGAAGCCGTTGCGGATGTTGAACGAGGTCACGTACCAGAACATGAAGATCGTGGCGACCCAGGCCAGGGAGCACCACAGGCACAGGGCGTTGATCCGGTACAGGGACTGGAACATCAGCCAGGCGCAGAAGACCACCCCGAAGAGGGTGCCGGCGTTGAAGGTGAGCCAGTACCAGCGCGGGAAGCGGGCGCCGGCGAGCAGGCTGATGCCGACGCAGATGACGATGCCGTAGGCGACGAGACCGAGCATCGGGTTGGGGAAGCCGAAGACCGAGGCCTGGTCGCTCTCCATGACGCTGCCGCAGGAGACGACGGGGTTGAGGCTGCAACCGGGGGTGAAGGTCTTGCCCTCGACCTTGGCCTCGAGGAGCTTGAACTTGTCGATCGTGATGACCCACGCGGCGAGCAGTCCGGCCGCGCCGGTGATCACCAGCAGCAGGGCCAGCGCCCGGCTGCCGCCCGCCGTCCTGGGCGCGGCCGATTCGGCGCGCTGCGGCTCGGACTCCGCGGAGACGTCCTTGACTGTCGTCTTGCTCATCACGCCGATTCCGTCACTTGAGACCTGGACCTTCTTCGGGCAGGGCCATTGTGCCGCACGCGCGCGCGTGCACACCGTTCACTCCACATAAGGATGAAGGTGAGACCTGGTGCGCGCGTTCGGTTCCGGACAGCCGCCCGACACGACACCGTGCACGGGCCCGGACGCCGCAAGGGCGCCGCACATCCCTGGAGATGTCCGGCGCCCCGCACGCGCGTGCTCAGCCGAGCCGTGACTCCAGCTCCGCCACGATCTCGTTGACGCCGACCGCCGTCTGCTCGCCGGACTCCATGTCCTTGAGCTGGACGACGCCCTCGGCGAGGTCGCGCTCGCCGGCGACGATCGTGTAGCGGGCGCCGCTGCGGTTGGCGTTCTTCATCGCGCCCTTGAGGCCCTTGCCGCCGTAGGAGAAGTCGGCGGCGACGCCGAGCTTGCGCAGTTCGGTGACCTTGGCGAAGAGGACGCGGCGGGCCTCCTCGCCGAGCGGTACGGCGAACACGCTGGTGGACGCGGGGAGCCGGAGTTCCACGCCCTCCGCCTCCAGCGCCAGGACGGTGCGGTCGACGCCGAGGGCCCAGCCGACGGACGGCAGCGCCGGGCCGCCGATCATCTCGGACAGGCCGTCGTAGCGGCCGCCGCCGCCCACCGCGGACTGCGAGCCGAGGCCGTCGTGGACGAACTCGAAGGTGGTGCGGGTGTAGTAGTCCAGGCCGCGGACCAGCTTCGCGTCGTCCTCGAACGCGACGCCGGCCGCCGTGATCAGCTCGCGGACCTCCTCGTGGTACGCCTTGCAGGCGTCGCAGAGGTAGTCGCGCAGCAGCGGGGCGCCGGCCAGCTGCTTCTGGACGTCCCGGCGCTTGTCGTCGAGGACCCGCAGCGGGTTGATCTCCGCGCGACGGAGCGTCTCCTCGTCGAGGTCCAGGCCGCGCAGGAAGCTCTGCAGCGCCTCCCGGTACACCGGGCGGCACTCCTTGTCGCCCAGGCTGTTGAGCAGGATGCGGAAGTTCCTGAGCCCCAGGGAGCGGTAGGCCTGGTCGGCCAGGATGATCAGTTCGGCGTCCAGCGCCGGGTCCTCGGCGCCGATCGCCTCGGCGCCGACCTGGGAGAAGTGGCGGTAGCGGCCGGCCTGCGGCTGCTCGTACCGGTAGTACGAACCCGAGTACCAGAGCTTGACCGGGAGGTTGCCCTGCCGGTGCAGGTTCGCCTCCAGGGCGGCGCGCAGGACGGAGGCCGTGCCCTCGGGGCGCAGGGCGAGCCGGTCGCCGCCCTTCGTCTCGAAGGCGTACATCTCCTTGGTCACGATGTCGGTGGACTCACCGACTCCGCGTGCGAACAGCTCGACGTTCTCGAAGCCGGGCGTCTCGACGTAGCCGTAGCCGGAGTTGCGCAGCGGGCCGGCGATGGCCTCGCGCACCGCGAGGAAAGTCGCAGAACGCGGCGGGAGCAGGTCGTACGTGCCCTTGGGGGCCTGGAAGGTACTCACGGGAGGTCTCTCGTCACATTCCTCGTCGGGGAGCCTCTGAGGCTCCCTGGCCGGCCGCCACCTGCCGCAGATACGGGTTGGTGGCGCGTTCCTGGCCGATGGTCGTGTGCTCATTGTGACCGGGCAGCACCACGGTGGAGTCGTCGAGCGGAAGGACCACACGGGCCAACGACTCGAGCATGTCGTCCATGGAGCCACCGGGCAGGTCGGTGCGTCCGATGGAGCCGGCGAACAGCAGGTCGCCCGAGAAGAGGACGGACGGGATGTCCGCGATCTCGGGCATCCGGAAGGTCACCGACCCCCTGGTATGGCCCGGCGCGTGCGCGACGGAGAACTCCAGACCCGCCAGTTGCAGCTTCGCGCCGTCGGTCAGCTCGCGGACGTCGTCCGGCTCCCCCACGGTCAGCTCGCCCAGCAGCGGCATGCCGATGGACCGGCCGAGCCCCTTCTCGGGATCGCTCATCATGAACCGGTCCTCGGGGTGGATCCAGGCGGGGACGTCGTGCGCCCCGCAGACCGGGACGACCGAGGCCACGTGGTCGAGATGGCCGTGGGTGAGGACGACGGCGACGGGCTTGAGCCGATGCTTCCTGAGCGTCTCCTCGACTCCGGGGGCCGCCTGGTGGCCCGGGTCGATGATCACGCACTCCTCACCTGCGGCGGGGGCGACGAGATAACAGTTCGTCCCCCAGGCCCCGGCGGGGAACCCGGCAATGAGCACGATCGTCCTTCGTTTGTGTCGATACGGGTGGCTTGCGAGCGGCTGCGCCTGTGGTCAGAGCCTACCGGCGCTGCCGTTTCCTCAGCGAACCCATATACGGTACGGGGCACACGCAGGCGGTCGGCTCACTGGACGCACGCGTACCGGTGGACATACGAGACGCATGAGGAGAGAACCCGGTGGTCACCCAGGAACAGCGCAAGCGCCAGCTCGCCCGGGAGAAGTTCTTGCGGCAGCAGCAGCGCCGTACGGCCTCGCGACGCAAGGCTCGCGCGCGCAACGCGGTGATCGCGTCGGTCCTCGGCGTGATCCTGGTGGGCAGTCTGGCGCTGTACACGACCGGCGTCCTCAAGGACGACGACAAGGCGAACGCCGGCTCGGAGGCGACCCCGTCGCCCTCGCCGAGCGCCGTCAAGGACCCGTGCGAGAAGCCCGCCGAGGGCGCGGTCAAGACGCAGACGTGGAAGAAGGAGCCGGCGGTCACGATCGACAAGTCGGCGAAGTACACGATGAAGCTGGCCACGACCTGCGGTGACATAGATGTCGCGCTGAAGACGTCGGCGGCCCCGCACACCGTGAACTCGTTCAACTTCCTCGCCGGCAAGGGCTACTTCGACCACACCAAGTGCCACCGGCTCACCACCAACGGCATCTTCGTGCTCCAGTGCGGCGACCCGACGGGCAGCGGCAGCGGCGGCCCCGGCTACACCATTCCGGACGAGAACCTGAAGGACGCGAGCCTCAAGGCGAACGTCTACCCGGCCGGCACGGTCGCGATGGCCAACACCGGTCAGGCCAACAGCGGCGGCAGCCAGTTCTTCCTCGTCTACGAGGACAGCCAGCTCCCGCCGAGCTACACACCGTTCGGCACGGTCTCCGAGGCCGGCATGGCCGTTCTCAAGAAGATCGCCGGCGCGGGCGAGAACACGGGCGCCGGTGACGGTGCTCCGAACGCGACCGTGGTGATCGACAAGGCGACGGTCACCAAGTCCTGATGACAGGGCGGTCAACCGCCCAATTTCGGTCGTGCTGGATGCGGACAGGCGACCCGCCGGTCGCCTATGTTGGCCGTGACGAAACTGTGGACGATGCCCGGGGGCGCCGAAGCCCCTCGGAGGCATCATGTGGAGGAGGCGCTGTGAGCAGCGACCCGTGGGGCCGCGTCGACGAGACGGGGACCGTGTACGTGCGTACGGCCGATGGCGAGCAGGTCGTCGGTTCCTGGCAGGCCGGCTCCCCTGACGAGGCGCTGGCCTACTTCGAGCGCAAGTACGAGGGCCTGGTTGTCGAGATCGGCCTCCTCGAGAAGCGAGTGCGGACCACCGACCTGTCCGCGAAGGACGCCCAGGTCGCCATCGACCACATTCGCGCGCAGGTGGACGCGCATCACGCGGTCGGCGATCTGGACGCGCTGCGGACCCGGCTGGACAAGCTGGTGGCGACGGTCGAGGCGCGCCGCGAGGAGCGCAAGCAGCAGCGGGCCAAGCAGTCCGACGAGGCCCGCAAGGCCAAGGAGGACCTGGTCACGGAGGCGGAGCAGCTGGCGCAGTCGGACCAGTGGCGGGCGGCCGGTGAGCGGCTGCGGGCGCTGGTGGACATCTGGAAGGGTCTGCCGCGCCTGGACCGCAAGTCGGACGACGAGCTGTGGCACCGGTTCTCGCACGCCCGCTCCGCGTTCTCCAAGCGCCGCAAGGCCCACTTCGCGCAGCTCGACGCGCAGCGCGAGGAGGCCCGCCGGGTCAAGGAGCGGCTGGTCGCCGAGGCCGAGGCGCTGTCCAGCTCGACGGACTGGGGTCCGACGGCTGCGCGCTACCGCGACCTGATGACCGAGTGGAAGTCGGCGGGCCGCGCCCAGCGCGAGCACGAGGACGACCTGTGGAACCGCTTCCGCGGTGCCCAGGACGTCTTCTTCGCCGCCCGCAGCTCCGTCTTCGCGGAGCGCGACGCCGAGCAGACGGAGAACCTGAAGCTGAAGGAGGAGCTGGCCGAGGAGGCCGAGAAGATCCTCCCGGTCACGGATCTCAAGACGGCGCGGGCCGCGTTCCGTTCGGTCAACGAGCGCTGGGAGGCCATCGGCCATGTGCCGCGCGACGCCCGGCCGAAGGTCGAGGGCCGGATGCACGCGGTGGAACGGGCGATCCAGGAGGCCGAGGAGGCCGAGTGGCGCCGGAGCAACCCGGAGGCACGCGCGCGTGCCGAGGGTCTGACCGGTCAGCTCCAGGCGGCCGTGGACAAGCTCCGCTCCCAGATCGAGCAGGCGCGCGCCCAGGGCAACAGTTCCCGGGCCGACAAGCTGGAGCGTGAGCTGGAGGGCCGTCAGGCGCTGCTGGACCAGGCGCTCAAGGGTCTCCAGGAGTTCGGCGGCTGACACCGCCTGTCGGAACCGGCCTCGCGGCCCGGCTGTGGGAGACCACGGCCGGGCCGTTCGGCGTTCTGCCTGGAGCGTGTCGCGGCGCCTCAGGCCGGACCGCCCCGTTCGCCGATGTCCAGGGCGTGCTTGAGGACCTCGCAGGCCTGGAGGTGGTTGCCGGACTCCTGGAGCAGATCGGCGAGGCGTCGGCAGACCAGGACGGCCTCCGGGCCGTACACCTTGTGGACCTGCTGGAAGGCGAGTTCCAGGACTTCGATGGCGTCCTTGACCTGGCCGGTCTCGGCGAGGAGTTCGGAGAGTTCGAGCTGGACGGTGAGCAGGTCGCCCTGGGCGCCGGCGGTCTGCTGTTCCTGGAGGGCGAGCCGCAGGACGGGCAGGGCGTCGCGGGTGTTGCCCTCGGCACGCAGCAGCCGGGCGACGGCGAGGCCGGTGGAGACCATGGCGGCGCGGACGTCGGCGGCCAGGACCGGGCCGGCCGGGGTGGTGTGGCGGGCCGCTCGGGACTTGTTGCGGGCGAGCGGCAGCCGTCCGACGCCGTTCTCCTGGGAGTGCTGGGGCAGTGGCCGGTTCTTGGCGCGCAGGCGTTCCAGCAGGACGCGGTAGAGGGTGTCGAGGTCGATCAGCTCGGGGCCGTCCTCGACGCCGTGCCGCAGGACGGTGAGGAGTTCGCCGGTGAAGGCGGTGTAGCGCTCTCCGTCGGGGGCCAGGGCGATCCGGTCGCGGGGTGAGGCGGTCAGGACGTACGCCCCGTCCACGGCGGCCTCGGCGGCGAGGACGTCGCTGCCGGACAGGGCACGGGCGGCGCGGCCGCTGAAGCAGCAGTCCAGGACGACGACCTTGCGGCGGGCGCGGGCGGAGCGCAGTGCGGTGCGCAGGTGCTGGTAGGCGACGGCGGTGTAGCCGAGGTGTTCGCGGGAGTCGCCGAGGGCGAGGTAGAGGTCGGCGGAGTCGGCGTCGCGCATGCCGTGCCCGGCGAAGTACACCAGCAGGGTGTCGGTGGCCTCCTCGCTCGCCTGGTAGACGGGGTCGAGGATGGTCTGGGGGCTCAGCGGATCGGTGACGACCGTGCAGTGCTGCACGGGCAGCCCCCACACGGTGGCGTCGCACAGCTCGGCGGCGAGGTCGACGACGCCGGCCTCGACGGCGGGGAGCTGGGGCAGGTGGCGGTAGGAGGCGGTGCCGATGAGGACGGCCCGCGAGCGCGCCGGGTCAGGCAGTGCCGTCATCGCCTCCGCTTCCCTCGGTGCGCGTGCGCGGGGCGGGCAGGGCGGCGGGGGCGGTGTCGCCGTCGAGGAGGGCGACGAGGCGCCGTACGGTCCGCTCGTCGCGGGCCGCCCGCGCGGTGAGCTGGACCTCCACGTCGCCGCGGCGCAGGGTGACGGCCGGGGCACGGCGCAGGGAGGTCTGCCATTGGAGGACGGAGACCACCAGGGAGGCCGCGGACAGTCCGCCGGAGACGGCGAACTGGAGCACGTCGAAGCCGGTTCCCATGCCGCCTGCCGGGGGCGGCGGGGCCGCGGCGGGGCCGGCCCGCACGCCGGCGGTCTCGTCCGCGCGCAGCCAGCGGAGCAGGGAGCGCAGGTCGTCCTCGGTGCCGCTGTCGTCCAGGGAGGCCGAGATCCCCGGGCCGGGGTCAGTCATCGTGTCCGTCCGTTCGTCGGGCCACGCGTCTGTTGACGCGGGAGAAGAGTTCGATCGCGTCGCGCCCGGCGTCGAGCCTTGCCAGGCAGACCGCGTGCCAGTACTGGCTGGTCAGGGTGGTCGGATGGTCGGGACCGAGCGTGGAGAGGCAGACCGGGACGACGACCGCCAGCATCTGCGCCGCCTCTTGGAGCCGGCCGCGCTGCACCAGGTTGACGGCCTCGCGCTGCCGGGACAGGGCGCTCTGCGGGGTCATGCTGCCGAGCACGATCCTGCGGGTGGTGTCGCTGAGGGTGGCGGGCCGGAAGGGGTCCTGCGGTGCGTCCCGCGGCGCGGGCAGGACGGCCGCCTCGTCCCACAGGTACTCGGGCACGTCCTCGTCCGCGGCGGCGGATTCGGGGAAGCGCTGGACCGCGCGGGCGTCCCGTACGGCGTCCTCGCGTGCGCGGCCGGTCACCAGACCGGCCAGGGCCTCCGTGCCGCCGTAGGTCAGGGGCAGGAGGACGTCGCGGATGGTCTCGGCGTCCTGGCGGCGGAGGGCGGGGTCCTGCCGGCACAGGTCGTCGACCAGCCGGCACAGGTCCTCGGGACAGTCCCAGCGGTTCCCGGTGAGCGGGGGGACGCCGTCACCGAGGGCACGTTCCATGATGGCGCCGAAGTCGACGGTGGGGCCGAAGGGCAGCTCGCCGGTGATCATGAGGTACATGCAGACGCCGAGGCCGTACCAGTCGGCGGCGCGCTCCGGCAGGACGCCGCGCATGGCCTCGGGCGCCATGAACTGCGGGGTGCCGACGAGGGCGCCGGTGCGGGTGATGGCGGCCTCGCCGGCCAGCCGGGCCAGGCCGAAGTCCTGGAGGACGACGCGTCCGCTGCGGGTGATGCCCACGTTGGTGGGCTTGACGTCACGGTGCAGGACCCCGGCCGCGTGCGCGGCCTCCAGGGCCTCCGCCATGCCGAACGCCACCGTGCACACCACGGCCGTCGGCAGTCGTCCGGTGACCGACACCAGACCCGCCAGGGTCGTGCCGTCGAGCACCTGCATCACGAGGTAGGGGGTGCCGTCGTGCACCCCGCTGTCGTAGAGGGTGACGACGCCGGGGTGGTCGATCCGGGCCAGGGCGCGGGCCTCGCGCCGGAAGCGGTCCCAGGCCTCGCTGTCCCCGGCCAGGCCTTCGACGGCGGTGAGCATCTTCACGGCGACGCGGCGGTCGAGCCGGGTGTCCTCCGCCTCGTGCACGACACCCATGCCGCCGCGGCCGAGGAGGCGGACGGGTCGGTAGCGCCCGGCGACCAGGACCGGCACGGCGGGCGGCGACGCCTCCACCGAGACGTCCGACCGGCCGTCCGCCGACGGCGCCGCGCCCGCTAATCCGTCCTGTCCAGGACCGCCCATGCCACTCCCCCGTCCCCGTCGGCTCCTGCCGTCCGCCCGTAGGTTACGGCCTTCGCGCCGACGTCACCCGGTAGACGTCGTAGACGCCCTCGACTCCGCGGACGGCCTTCAGGACGTGTCCCAGGTGCTTGGGGTCGCCCATCTCGAAGGTGAAGCGGGAGGTGGCGACGCGGTCGCGGGAGGTCTGGACGGCCGCCGAGAGGATGTTGACGTGCTGGTCGGACAGAACGCGCGTGACGTCCGAGAGGAGACGGGAGCGGTCCAGCGCCTCGACCTGTATGGCGACCAGGAAGACCGAGGACTGGGTGGGCGCCCACTCGACCTCGAGGATGCGCTCGGGCTCACGGGAGAGCGAGTCGACGTTGACGCAGTCGGTGCGGTGGACCGATACACCGCTGCCGCGCGTGACGAAGCCCATGATCGGGTCGCCGGGGACGGGCGTACAACAGCGGGCCAGCTTCACCCAGACGTCGTCGACGCCCTTGACCACCACGCCCGGGTCGTTGCTGCTGCGCCGCTTGCGCCCGCGTCCGCGGGACGGGACCGTCTCGTCGATCTCCTCGCTCGCGGCCTCCTCGCCGCCGAGGGCCTGCACGAGCTTCTGCACGACGTTCTGCGCCGCGACATGGCCCTCGCCGATCGCGGCGTACAGCGAGGAGATGTCCGGGTAGCGCATCTCGTGCGCGAGCGTGACCAGCGAGTCGCCGGTGAGGATGCGCTGGATCGGCAGGTTCTGCTTGCGCATCGCGCGGGCGATGGCGTCCTTGCCCTGCTCGATCGCCTCGTCGCGGCGCTCCTTGGAGAACCACGCCCGGATCTTGTTGCGGGCACGGGGCGACTTGACGAAGCCCAGCCAGTCGCGGGACGGGCCGGCGCCGGCCGCCTTGGAGGTGAAGACCTCCACCAGATCGCCGTTGTCCAGGGTCGACTCCAGCGGTACGAGTCTGCCGTTGACCCGTGCTCCTATCGTCCGGTGGCCGACCTCCGTGTGGACCGCGTACGCGAAGTCCACCGGCGTCGCCCCGGCCGGGAGCGCTATGACGTCGCCCTTGGGCGTGAAGACGAAGACCTCGTTGCGGGACAGGTCGAAACGCAGGGACTCCAGGAACTCGCTCGGGTCCTCGGTCTCCTTCTGCCAGTCCAGGAGCTGGCGCAGCCAGGCCATGTCGTTGAGGTGGTCGTCCTTGCCCTTGCCGGACGACTTGGGCGCGTCGCTGCGGACCTTGGAGGCACCGGCGACGGCCTCCTGCTTGTACTTCCAGTGCGCGGCGATGCCGTACTCGGCGCGGCGGTGCATGTCGAACGTGCGGATCTGGAGTTCGACCGGCTTGCCGTTGGGTCCGATGACCGTCGTGTGCAGCGACTGGTACATGTTGAACTTGGGCATCGCGATGTAGTCCTTGAACCGGCCGGGGACCGGGTTCCATCGCGCGTGCACGGTGCCGAGGGCCGCGTAGCAGTCGCGGACGGTGTCCACGAGGACGCGGATGCCCACCAGGTCGTAGATCTCCGCGAAGTCACGGCCGCGGACGATCATCTTCTGGTAGACGCTGTAGTAGTGCTTCGGGCGGCCGGTGACGGTCGCCTTGATGCGGGCGGCGCGCAGATCGGCCTGGACCTCGTCGGTCACTATGGCCAGATACTCGTCACGCTTCGGTGCCCTTTCGGCCACCAGCCGGACGATCTCGTCGTACATCTTGGGGTAGAGGATCGCGAAGGCGAGGTCCTCCAGTTCCCATTTGATGGTGTTCATGCCCAGGCGGTGGGCGAGCGGCGCGTAGATCTCGAGGGTCTCGCGCGCCTTCTTCTCCTGCTTCTCGCGCTTGAGATAGCGCATGGTGCGCATGTTGTGCAGGCGGTCGGCCAGCTTGATGACCAGGACACGCGGGTCCTTGGCCATGGCGACGACCATTTTGCGGACGGTCTCGGCCTGCGCGGCCTCGCCGAACTTGACCTTGTCGAGCTTGGTGACGCCGTCGACGAGGAGGGCGACCACGTCGCCGAAGTCACGGCGCAGATCCTCCAGGCCGTACTCGGTGTCCTCGACGGTGTCGTGCAGCAGGCCCGCCATGAGGGTGGCCGGGTCCATACCCAGCTCGGCGAGGATCGTCGTCACCGCGAGCGGGTGGGTGATGTACGGGTCGCCGCTCTTGCGCTTCTGCCCGCGGTGCCAGCGCTCGGCGACCTGGTAGGCCTTCTCGATCTGGCGCAGGGTCGCGGTCTCGATCTTCGGGTCGTTGCTGCGCACTATCCGCAGCAGCGGTTCCAGGACCGGGTTGTACGGGTTCACGCGCTGGACGCCGAGTCGGGCCAGACGGGCGCGGACGCGGTTGGAGGAGCCGGAGCGGGCGGGCGGCTGAGCGGCGGCCGGGCGGGCGGCGGGCGTGGCTGCCGGGCGGGCCCCTGACGTGGCGGCGGGGCCCTCGGGCGTGGCCGGCTTGGGGCGGGGCTGCTCGGCCGGCTGCTCGACGGGGGCGGAGCGGTCGTGCTCGACCGGCCCGCGGGCGTCGTTCTGCGCTTGCGACGCGGGCGTGGCCGCGGGCTCCGAGGGGGACTCGGGCTTGGCGGCGGTCAGGTGCTGGGCCTCGTCTGGCAAGACGGCTCCTCGTGCGCGATCCGGGTGCCCCGGTCAGGCTCCGGAGCACCCATCGTAGCGATCCCCGGCTCCGGCATCGCCTCCAGACCGATGTGAGAGCGGTCCACCCCTGAAACACAAGGGGCGGGCACCGGATTCCTCCGGGCCCGCCCGCTTGCCGTACGGCGGTTCTCGCGCCGTGCCGGTCATGCGCCACGGCGCTGTCAGACCGTGAGCAGTGCCTCCAGCGGCGCTCCGGCCAGGGCCGCCTCCAGACGGGGCCTGCCGTTGAGGAAACCCAGCTCCATCAGGACGGCCACGCCCGCGACCTGGGCGCCCGCACGGTGGATGAGCTGGATCGACGCCTCGGCGGTGCCGCCGGTGGCGAGGACGTCGTCGACGATCAGGATGCGGTCGTCGGCGGTCAGGTCCTCGGCGTGGATCTCGATCTCGGCGGAGCCGTACTCCAGGTCGTAGGCCTGGGCGAGGGTGGCTCCGGGGAGCTTGCCCGCCTTGCGCACCGGGACGAAGCCGAGGCCCGCCCGGACGGCGACGGGAGCTCCGAGGATGAAGCCCCGGGCCTCCAGGCCGACGACCTTGGTGGCGCCGGTGCGCCCGGCGATCTCCGCGAACGCGTCGGTGAGCGCGGTGAACGCCGCCGGGTCCGCGAGCAGCGGGGTGATGTCCTTGAACATCACGCCCGGCTCCGGGTGGTCGGGCACGTCACGGATGCGGCTGAGCAGCAGCGTCGTGATGTCGGTGATCTCGGTCATCGGCGCTTCCCCGAGGGACGGCCGCGACCCCGGGTGCGGGCCGCGGGCTGGGTGCGCGGGCCGACGACCGCCGTCTCGACGTCCTCCGGGTCCTCGTCCGTCCCGTGGTAGCCGTAGGACGGTGTGGACTCCTCGTCGGCGGGCGACTGGGCACGCTTGGCGAGGACGCGCTTCCTCAGGGCCTTGACCTGCGGCTCGAGTTCCTTCAGGTCGGCGACGAGCGGGGTGGCGATGAAGATCGAGGAGTAGGCACCGGCGGCGAGGCCGACGAACAGCGACAGCGAGATGTCGTTGAGCGTGCCCGCGCCGAGGAAGCCGCCACCGATGAACAGCAGGCCCGCGACCGGGAGCAGCGCGACCACCGTGGTGTTGATGGAACGCACCAGGGTGCCGTTGATCGAGCGGTTGGCGATCTCGCTGTAGGTGAAGCGGGTCTGCTTCGTGAGGTCCTTCGTCTGTTCCTTGAGGGAGTCGAAGACGACGACCGTGTCGTACAGGGAGTAACCGAGAATGGTCAGCAGACCGATCACCGTGCCCGGCGTGACCTCGAAGCCGACGAGGGCGTAGATGCCGACGGTGATGGTGATGTCGTGGATCAGGGCGATGAGGGCCGCGATGGCCATGCGCCACTCGAAGGCGATCGCCAGGTAGATCACGACCAGGACCATGAAGATCGCCAGACCCTGCCAGGCCTTGTTGGCGATCTGGTCACCCCAGCTGGGGCCGACCAGGTCGGCCGCGATCGACTCCGGGTTGACCTTGAAGTCCTTGGCCAGCTCGTCCTTGACCGTGTCGGACTGCTTGGTGTCCATGCCGGCGATCTGGATGCGCACCGAGCCGTCGCCGAGCTTCTGCACGACCGCTTCGTGGCCCGACGCCTCCTCGGCGGCGGTCTGCGCCTGAGAGACGGAGATGGAGCCGTTCTTCGCCGTGGTGAAGACGGCACCGCCCTGGAAGTCGATGCCCATGTTCAGGCCGCGCACCGCCAGGCCCACGATGGCCGTGATGGTGATCAGGATCGAGATGCCGTACCAGATCTTGCGGTGACCGATGAAGTCGTAGCTGATCTCACCACGGTGGAGTCGGGCGCCGAGGCTGCCGAGTTTCGACATCGCTCACGCCTCCTTCGTCTCGACGGGACCGGCGGCAGGACCGGAGGGACGGCGGGTGCGGCGCAGCGGCGCCTTGGCACCCAGGCTCTTCGGGTCGAGGCCGGACCACTTGTGGCCGCTCGCGAAGAAGTTGCGGCGTGCGATCAGCGTCATCAGCGGCTTGGTGAAGAAGAAGACCACGACCACGTCGAGGACGGTGGTCAGACCGAGCGTGAACGCGAAGCCCTGGACCTTGCCGACGGTGACCAGGAACAGCACCGCGGCGGCGAGGAACGACACGAAGTCGGAGACCAGGATGGTGCGCCGCGCGCGCGGCCAGGCCCGCTCGACCGCGGGGCGCAGGGAACGGCCCTCGCGGATCTCGTCCCGGACCCGTTCGAAGTAGACGATGAACGAGTCCGCCGTGATGCCGATGGCGACGATGGCACCGCAGACGGCCGGCAGGTTGAGGGCGAAGTGGATGGTCGGGCCGAGCAGCGACATGATCACGTATGTCAGCGCGGCGGAGACCAGCAGCGATGCGATCGCGATGAGCGACAGGCCGCGGTAGTAGGCCACCAGGTAGACGATCACCAGGCCGAGGCCGATGGCGCCCGCGAGGAGACCGGCGCGGAGCTGGTCACCGCCGAGCGCGGCGGTCACCGTCTGGACGCTCGACTCCTCGAAGCTGAGCGGCAGCGCACCGTACGACAGCATGTTCGCGAGGCCCTGGGCCTCGTCCTGCGTGAAGCTGCCGGAGATCTGGGCCTGGCCGCCGGCGATGGAGGAGCTGACGTACGGGCTGGAGACGACCTCACCGTCCAGGACGATGCCGAACTGGTTCTGCGGCTGCTGGTTCTGGGCGAGCTGGCCCGTGATGTCCGCGAACTTCTTCGCGCCCTTGGAGTCGAACTTCATGTTGACCTGCCAGCCGGCGGCACCCTGCGTGTCGAAGATCGCCTGGGCCTCGTCGACCTCGGTGCCGTCGACGGCGGCCGGGCCGAGCAGGTACTTGTACCAGGCGCCGTCGATCTGGCCGCAGGCCACGGTCGTGTCGCCGGGCTTGACGCCTTCGCCGAGCACGGAGCGCTGCTTCTCCTTGGTGCAGTCCAGGGAGGTGTACTTCGCCTGGAGCGCGGCCTCGTCGACAGGCGCGGACGCCGAAGGGCTGGCGGAGGCGGAGGCGCTCGCCGACGGCGACGGCGTGGAGTCGGCCTTCAGCGCGTCGGTGACGGCGCGGCCCTGGGAGGTGGCGGAGGCCGACGGGGAGGTCGAGGAGGAGGCCGTCTCACCCGCGGAGGCGCTGGTCGAGGGGCTCGGCGAGGCGCTCGGGGAACCACTGGCCGACGGGCTCGGCGAGGCGCTCGCGGCGGGGCCGCTGGGCTCGCTGGCCAGGACCGGGCGGAAGTACAGCTTGGCGGTGGTGCCGACCTGGTCCCGGGCTTCCTTGGAGTTGATGCCCTTGGGGATGTTCACGATGATGTTGCGGTCGCCCTGGGTCTGCACCTCCGCCTCGGAGACGCCCAGCCCGTTGACACGGCGGTTCATGATCTCGACCGCGGTGTCCATGTTGGCCTTGTTGATCGCGGACCCTTGGTCGGCCTTCGCCTGGAGCGTGATGCTCGTACCGCCGGCAAGGTCGATGCCGAGACGCGGAGTCGTGTGACCGGAGAGGAACATGCCTCCGGTGAGCCCCACGATGGCGATCAGGATCAGGGCCAGCGAGCGCCACGGCTTGCTCTGGGCACTCGCGCTCCGGCCCTTCTTAGGTGCTGCCACCTTCTCGTACTCCCTCTCGGGCCGCCTCGCGCCGGGTCAGCGCGGCAACGGCCATGACATGGTGTCGGGATCCCCTATGTGCGAGATTGCGCGCGCCCGGGGCACGCGGGACGGGCCCGCGTGCCCCGGGTCGTGGCTACTTCTTCGCGTCGGAGTCGCCGTCGGTCTTCTTCGGCTCTCCGTCGGCCTCGGCCGTCTTCTCCTCGGCGGTCTTCTTCGGCTCTCCGTCGGCCTCGGCCGCGTCCTTCGTGCCGAGGTCCTCGTCCTTCTTGCCGAGGTCGACGGGCTGGTCGCCGGAGGCGGCGGCAGCGTCGGCGGACCCGTCGGTCTCGGTGAGGGAGGAGGCGTCGTCGGGGACGACGTCGGCGTCGGACTTCAGGTCGTGCTCGATGCCGTGGACGATGCGGTTGTACTCGTCGTCCGTCAGGACGGCACCGATCGAGTTCTTCGCGAAGAGCAGGTCCACACCCGGGCCGGCGTCGAGCAGGACCGTGTCCTCGCTGACTTCCTTGACCGTCGCGTACATGCCCCCGATGGTGCGGACACCGCTTCCGGGCTGCATCTGGTTGCGCATGTCCACGGCCTGCTGCTGCTTCTTCTTCGCCGACCGGGTCATCAGGAACATGGCCCCGATGAGCACGATGAACGGGAGGATGGTCACGAGACTCACGGGTCGGTACTTCCTTCACGCGACCGCGATGGTGAGCGGCCTGATGGTTGGGGGTATGTGCGCTGCCGACAAGGGCAGCATCGGCGGAGTCTAAGCGAGTCCGCGTGCAGTGAACAACGCTCAGCATGGCACCAGGGTTCCTGGCACCGCCATTGCCCCGTCCGATCCCGGACGGATGCCCGCCCCGTCACGCCCCGAACAGGTCCTGTTGTCCGTTTCCCGCCGTGGCGGGGCGGGGCGGGGTCAGGCCCAGATGGGTCCAGGCGGCGGGGGTGGCGACCCGGCCGCGGGGGGTGCGGGCGAGCAGGCCCTCGCGGACGAGGAAGGGTTCGGCGACCTCCTCCACGGTCTCGCGCTCCTCCCCCACCGCGACGGCGAGCGTGGACAGGCCGACCGGTCCGCCGCCGAACAGCTTCAGCAGGGCCTGGAGGACCGCGCGGTCGAGGCGGTCGAGGCCGCGGGCGTCGACCTCGTAGACCTTGAGCGCGGCCTCCGCGATCTCACGGGTGATCACGCCGTCCGCCTTGACCTGCGCGTAGTCACGGACACGGCGCAGCAGGCGGTTGGCGATGCGGGGCGTGCCGCGGGAGCGGCCGGCGATCTCGGCGGCGCCGACGGTGTCGATCTCGACGTCGAGGAGGTTCGCCGAGCGGTGGATCACCCGCTCCAGCTCGGCCGGCTCGTAGAACTCCATGTGCGCGGTGAAGCCGAAGCGGTCGCGCAGCGGGGGCGGCAGCAGGCCCGCGCGGGTGGTGGCGCCGACCAGGGTGAACGGCGGCAGCTCCAGGGGGATGGCGGTGGCGCCGGGGCCCTTGCCGACGATGACGTCGACGCGGAAGTCCTCCATCGCCATGTAGAGCATCTCCTCGGCGGGCCGGGACATGCGGTGGATCTCGTCCAGGAAGAGGACCTCGCCCTCCTGGAGGGAGGAGAGGATCGCGGCGAGGTCGCCCGCGTGCTGGATGGCGGGGCCGCTGGTGATGCGGATCGGGGCGCCCATCTCGGCGGCGATGATCATCGAGAGGGTGGTCTTGCCGAGGCCGGGGGCGCCGGAGAGCAGCACGTGGTCGGCGGTCGCGCCACGCGCGCGTGCGGCGCGCAGGACGAGGTCGAGCTGCTCGCGGACCTTCTCCTGGCCGATGAACTCGCCCAGGTCCTTGGGGCGCAGGGCGGCCTCGACGGCCTGGTCCTCGCCGTCGGCGACAGAGCCCACCAACCGCTCCGCGGCGGGGCCGGCGGGCCCTTCGTCGGCGGTCGTGTCGGTCGGGTCGTCCCAGTTCATGTGGTGTGCCTCGGGGATGTAGGGGGTCAGCGGGCTCGGTTGAGGGTCTGCAGCGCCGCCTTCAGGAGCTGACCGACCTGGGGCGGGCTCCCGGCGGCCTCGGCCTGCGGTGCGACGGCGGTCACGGCCTCCTCGGCCTCGCGGGTCGCGTAGCCGAGGCCGATCAGGGCCGCGTGCAGCTGGTCGCGCCAGCCGTGGGTGACGGGGGTGCCCACGGCGGGGGCACCGACCGGCTCGCCGAGGCGGTCCTTCAGCTCCAGCAGCAGCTTCTGGGCGCCCTTCCTGCCGATGCCGGGGACGGCGATCAGGGCCTTCTCGTCACCGGTGGCGACGGCTCTGCGCAGGGTGTCCGGCGAGTGGACCGCCAGCATGGCCTGGGCGAGGCGCGGGCCGACCCCGCTCGCGGTCTGGAGCAGCTCGAAGACCTGGCGCTCGTCGTCGTCGGTGAAGCCGTACAGGGTGAGGGAGTCCTCTCGGACGACCAGGGAGGTGGCCAGTTTCGCCGGCCGGCCCATGCGCAGTCCGGAGAGCGTGTTCGGCGTGCACTGGACGGTGATGCCGATGCCGCCCACCTCGACCACCGCGGAGTCGGGGGCGAGGGTGGCGACCGGTCCGCTCACGAAGGCGATCATCCCGTACGGCCTTTCGATGTGTGCAGGGCGACGGCCTGCTGGAGTCGGTTCTGCGCGGGGGCGCGCCAGATGTGGCAGATGGCCAGGGCGAGGGCGTCGGCGGCGTCGGCGGGCTTGGGCGGCGCGCTCAGTCGCAGCAGGCGGGTCACCATGGCGCCGACCTGGGCCTTGTCGGCGCGGCCGCTGCCGGTGACGGCCGCCTTGACCTCGCTGGGCGTGTGCAGCGCGACGGGGATGCCGCGGCGGGCCGCACACAGCATGGCGACGGCGCTGGCCTGGGCGGTGCCCATGACCGTGCGCACGTTGTGCTGGCTGAAAACCCGTTCCACGGCGACGAATTCGGGCCGGTGCTCGTCCAGCCACTGCTCGATGCCCTGCTCGACGGCGACGAGGCGCTGCCCCAACTCGGCGTCCGCGGGCGTCCGGACGACACCGACGCCGAGCATCGTGAGCGGCCGGCCGGCGACGCCCTCGACGACGCCCACACCGCATCGTGTGAGGCCGGGGTCCACCCCGAGTACGCGCACGCGCCCTCCCCTCGTGATCTCTGACGGTCGTCAGGCTATCCGCTGCCACCGACAACGACGTCGGGCCGGTAGGACGTGTCCCACCGGCCCGACGAATCCGCTCAGTTCGCGGCAGCGCTACGCGTCGACCTTCTCCATGACCTCGTCGCTGACGTCGAAGTTGGCGAAGACGTTCTGCACGTCGTCGCTGTCCTCGAGCGCGTCGATCAGCTTGAAGATCTTCCTGGCGCCCTCCTCGTCCAGCTCGACCTGCATGGTCGGGACGAAGTTGGCGTCGGCGGAGTCGTAGTCGATGCCGGCGTCCTGGAGGGCGGTGCGGACCGCGACCAGGTCGGTGGCCTCGCTGATGACCTCGAAGGACTCCCCCAGGTCGTTGACCTCTTCGGCGCCCGCGTCCAGGACGGCGCCGAGCACGTCGTCCTCGGTCAGCTCGCCCTTGGGGACGATGACGACGCCCTTGCGGTTGAAGAGGTACGACACCGAACCCGGGTCGGCCATGGAGCCGCCGTTGCGGGTCATGGCGACGCGGACGTCGGAGGCGGCGCGGTTGCGGTTGTCGGTGAGGCACTCGATGAGCACCGCGACGCCGTTCGGGCCGTAGCCCTCGTACATGATCGTCTCGTAGTCGGCACCGCCGGCCTCAAGGCCACCGCCGCGCTTGACCGCGGAGTCGATGTTCTTGTTCGGGACCGACGACTTCTTCGCCTTCTGGATGGCGTCGTAGAGCGTCGGATTGCCGTCGATGTCGACGCCGCCCATGCGCGCCGCGACCTCGATGTTCTTGATCAGCTTCGCGAAGAGCTTGCCGCGCTTGGCGTCGATCACGGCCTTCTTGTGCTTCGTCGTGGCCCATTTAGAGTGGCCGGACATCTGCCTGTCTCCTTCGCGTAACCCATCTCTGCGTGAACGCCAGAGATCCTACAAGGACTCCGGTGCCCGGTTGGCGCGCACCATGTCCACGAACAGGGAGTGGACCCGGTGGTCTCCCGTCAGCTCCGGGTGGAACGACGTGGCCAGCGCGTTCCCCTGGCGGACGGCGACGATGTGGCCCTCGTGCTCGGCCAGCACCTCGGTGCGGGCGCCGACGGACTCGACCCAGGGCGCACGGATGAAGACGCCCTCCACAGGATCACCCTCGATGCCCTTGATGTCGACGGCCGCTTCGAAGGACTCGTTCTGCCGTCCGAAGGCGTTGCGGCGCACGATCATGTCGATGCCGCCGACGGTCTCCTGGCCCGAGCGCGGGTCGAGGATCTTGTCGGCGAGCAGGATCAGGCCGGCGCAGGTGCCGTAGACGGGCACGCCGGCCCGCACGCGTTCGCGGAGGGGCTCCAGCACGCCGAAGAGGACGGCCAGCTTGGAGATGGTGGTGGACTCGCCGCCGGGGATGACCAGGCCGTCGACCTCGGCGAGTTCCTCGGGGCGCCTGACCGGCCTGGCCACGGCGTCGGCCGCGGCCAGGGCGATGAGGTGCTCCCGTACGTCGCCCTGGAGGGCCAGGACGCCGATGACAGGTGCGTCGGTCATGTGACTACCAGCCGCGGTTGGCGTAGCGCTCGGTCTCGGGGAGGGTGTCGCAGTTGATGCCGACCATGGCCTCGCCGAGGTTGCGGGACGCGTCCGCGATGATCTTCGGGTCGTCGTAGAAGGTGGTCGCCTTCACGATGGCGGCGGCGCGCTTGGCCGGGTCGCCGGACTTGAAGATGCCGGAGCCGACGAAGACGCCCTCGGCGCCGAGCTGGCGCATCAGTGCGGCGTCGGCGGGGGTGGCCACGCCGCCGGCGGAGAACAGCACGACAGGCAGCTTGCCCAGCTCGGCGACCTCCTTGACCAGCTCGTACGGGGCGCGCAGGTCCTTGGCGGCGGCGTACAGCTCGTTGTTGTCGTAGCCGCGGAGCCTGGCGATCTCGTTCTTGATCTGGCGCAGGTGGCGGACCGCCTCGACGACGTTGCCGGTGCCGGCCTCGCCCTTGGAGCGGATCATCGCGGCGCCCTCGGCGATGCGGCGCAGGGCCTCGCCCAGGTTGGTGGCGCCGCAGACGAACGGCGTGGTGAAGGCGAACTTGTCGCTGTGGTTGACCTCGTCGGCCGGGGTGAGGACCTCGGACTCGTCGATGTAGTCCACGCCGAGGGACTGGAGGACCTGGGCCTCGACGAAGTGGCCGATGCGGGACTTGGCCATGACCGGGATGGAGACCGCCTCGATGATCTCCTCGATCATGTTCGGGTCCGACATCCGGGCCACGCCGCCGTCCTTGCGGATGTCGGCGGGAACCCGCTCCAGGGCCATGACGGCGACGGCGCCCGCGTCCTCGGCGATCTTCGCCTGCTCCGCGTTGACGACGTCCATGATCACGCCGCCCTTGAGCTGCTCGGCCATGCCGCGCTTCACGCGCGCGGTGCCGGTCTCGGGGGCCTGGTTCTGGGTGCTGGACACGGGTTGACCTCACTGAAGGGAAAGAGGGTTTTCTACCGCACTGAGGAAACGTGAGTGGACCAGTCCACAGCAAGGGCCAATGGCAAGCCGGTGGATCCTTTTAGGCCGGTCCGGGTGCGGCAGCCTCTTTCCCGACGGGTCAGCGGGCCCGGTCGTGGGTCACCGGCGGGATGGACATCAGGGTCTTGTAGTGGCCCTTCGGGTAACCCTCGCCGACGAGTCGGTCCTCCGCCTCGACCCAGGCGTGGGCGGCGAAGGGGTGGGTGCGCACTCCGGTGCACCAGGTGGGCCACGCACCGCGCGCACGGCAGAGGAGGGCGGTGGCGATGGAGCGCTGCAGGCAGCCCTGCCCGGCGCAGCGCAGGCTGACGGACACGACCTCCTCGCGGGCCCTGAGCGCCTGTACGGCCGTAGCCGGTGCCGCGCCGCGGCGGGCGAACTCCAGGACGGCACGCAGCCGGGCGGGCCTGACCTTGGCCAGCGGGCGGGCGACTGCCACGGCCAGCAGGGGCAGCACGCGGCGGTGCGGGGGGAGCCTGCGCCGTTCGGCCAGCGCGACGGGCATGCTCATGAGATCACCAGCTTCGAGCCGCGCAGCCGCTCGATCACGGCGCTCACGTCGCGTTCGGCCTGCTCGGCGTCGATGGCGTACCGGTCGGCGAGGTCGGCGGCGATGCCGTCGGGCTGCCGACCGTCCAGCAGGGCGCGGAGCACACGGGCGCCGGTGTTGTTCAACTGCCAGTACCGGCCGGTGCGTTCGTTGAGCAGGACCGTGCCGTCGTCGGTGTCGGTGCTGATCACGTCAGGATGAAGACGCACGGGCGTCGAACCTCCAAGCGGGGGCGGGTCGGGTGGCGGCGCGCAGCCAGGTCTCGCAGCCGATCAGGGGTTCCAGCGCGATCCTGATGGCGTTGTCCGGCTGGGGCGCGAGCAGCCGGGTGCGTAGTGCACCGGGGTCGATCAGTCCGTGGGCGGCCAGGGCCGAGTCCTCGAACATCTCCAGGATCGCGGGCAGGTTGCGGCGCAGCCCACTGTTGGCCTCGTCGCTGAACTCGCCCTTGGTGGAGCGGCCCAGCACGGCCGGCGGCACGATGCCGCGCATCGCCTCGGCCAGCAGCGGCTTGTACCGCCAGGGCCCGGCGTGTTCGTGCACCTGGACCGACAGGACGGCTTCGACCACGCGGTCGTCGAAGAACGGCGAGTCCAGCTGCACGCCGGCGTCGGCGAACACCCGGGCCAGCAGCCGGTACCAGGGGGCGCTCGCGCGCATCGCGAGGAGCAGCTGGTGCTGGGCCAGGTCGCTGGAGAGCGGCCGTACCCGGCTCGCCGTGTCGTGCAGTGCCTCACGGGTCGCCTCGACCGCCGCGCCGGTGGCCCAGGCCGGTGCCCGCATCGGCCAGACGCCCCACCCGAGGGCGGGCCGGCGCCGGGGCGGGGCCGGGTCGGTGAGCCCGTCGGCCTGGGCCCGCCACCAGGCGGCCTCGTCGCCGGGGCGGGCCAGGGCCGTCAGGGTGGGCAGCACGGGCCAGCGTTTCAGGGCCGCGTAGCCGCGGACATGCCGCAGGGCGGTCAGCGGGCGGCGCCGGAGGAGTCCGTGGAGGTAGCCGGGGAACGGGGTGAACAGTTCGTCACCGCCGTGTCCGGCGAGGTGCCGGCGCGATCCGCTGTCGGCGAGCAGCCGGGCCGTGTGACGGGTGCGCGCGAGGGTGCGGACGAAGGGGTAGGGCTCCTCGGAGTCCACGGGGTCGTCCGCGTCGGTGAACAGCGGTGGGAGGTCGCCGGGGGCGACGACGATGTGCTCGGCGCGGTCCAGGGCGCCGATGGCGTGGCCGGCGAAGACGGAGTCGTCGTTGCCGGCCTCCGCCTCGCCCCAGCGGAACGTCAGCAGGTCGGGCACGTCCCGGGCGGCGAGGAAGCACAGTGACGTGGAGTCCATGCCGCCGGACAGGTCCGAACTGAGCCGGCCCCGGCCTGGGTCGCGGTCGTGCAGGGCGGAGACGAGTGCTTCCCGGACGGCTCGGGCGCCCGCGGCCAGCGACAGTTCCGGGGCCGGTGGCCGCCACCACCGTGCCTCCCGCACCCGGTCGCGCTCCCACACCAGGCAGTGGTCCGGCGCCGGCGCGGAGATCCCGGACCACAGCGGGCGGTCGCCCAGCGGGGGCGGCAGGAATCCCCCGGTGGCGACGCGCAGGGCCAGCGCCGTCTCGTCGACGCCGGCACCGGTCATCGCCGCGAGCACATCGGCGCGGTCGGCGGCCACGTCGACCTGGTCCAGCCGGGTGTGGAAGACCCGGCGCAGGCCGGTCGCACTGCCCTGGAAGCGCACCTGGCCGTCGACCGACGCCACCAGGTGGCAGGAACCGGGCAGGCTCGCCGCCAGCGCGTCCAGGTCGGACACCGCCCGGATCCGGGCGGCCAGTTCGGTGAGCCGGGCGGCGGTGACCGGGCAGACCCCGATCACCGCCAGGCGCACCGGGCCCGCGGCCACGGCCGTGATCTCGCCGGATGCCCACCGGCCGACCAGCCACGGCCGCCCCGAGGCGTGCGGGAACTCCCGCGGCGACTCCCAGGGAGCCGCCGCGCGAGCCTCGGCCGAGGCCGCCGTGTCCGGCAGGACCACGAACCCGGTGCTTCTCATGCGCTCATGTCTCCGAGAACCGACGACCGGGGCTCAGAAGCCGCCGGAGTAGTGACCGAAGATGTCGTTGCCCCAGCCGATCCAGCCCAGGGTGTCCTCGTTGAACTCCCCGACCTCGACCAGGGTCGGCGGCGCGTACGGCTCGGGGGTCGAGAGCTCGGTGTGCTCGTTCATAACACCCTCCTCAGTTACCAGGGGCAGCCGGTCGGCTACCCAGGTGAACCGTACGTGCGATCGAATCGCGTGATCCACCCGGTTTTCACTCAATTCACAGCGGCCACTCCGTTCGCCTGTGAACGCCGGGAGCATCACCCGTGATCTGCGGAAACGATCATGTTCGGAGGTGCGGCACGCACACGACTCGCCGTGCCGAAGGTGGCCGGAAAGGACTCCCGGCCGTTGCTCGGGCCCTGGGCGGTCACGACCGGGAACGGCCCGTGAGGACGGCGGGCGGCTCGTCGTCCATCTCGAAGGCCAGCGGGAACGGGGCGTGCCCGGCCAGTCGGAACCAGCGCACCTTGCGGTGCTCGCGCAGCCTGCGGGCGCCGCCCACCGCGTCGTTGTGGAAGCGGCGGGCCATGGGAACCCGCAGGACTGCCTCCGTCAGCTCGTGCGCGGCGGCCTCTCCGCCGGGCGCCTCACGTACGGCCTCCAGCTGCTGTACGTCTGCGAAGACCGCCCGCAGCGCCTGGCTCAGGTCGCTCTCGGCGACCTCCCGCTGCTCCTCCTCGGCCTGCCGGGCGGCGTGCGCGGCCTCGTACAGCACGATCGAGGCGGCCGGGTCGAGCACGCCCGAGGTGGCCAGTTCCTGGGCGACGGACGCCCTGCGCAGCAGTTGCGCGTCCAGTGCGGCGCGGGCGGCGTCGATACGGGCGTGCAGCCGGTCCAGGCGTCCCGCCGTCCAGCTCAGGTAGAGGCCGATGGCGACGAGGACGACGAGGATCCAGATGAGGGTTGCGGTCACGGGCGGCAAGGCTAGTCGCTCCGCGGGGTCGGCCGGGGTGCCTCCCATGGGCGCCTGCCGGGGGCTGCCGCCCCCCGGGCCCCGCCTCGGCCGTGAACGGGCCTCGTCCTCGAACTCCCCCGGACGGACCGGATCACCCGGCCGGTGTCGTCACGCCTGCCCCGCGTCAGTTCCGGGCCAGGCCGAATCGTGCCCGCAGGCCCGGGGAGCCTCTGTCGTCCGCCGCGACCGCCGCCGCGCCCGCCGTCACCGTCTCGTACACGGAGAGGATGTCCGCGCCGACCGTCGACCAGTCGAAGCGGCGGACATGGGCGCTGCCGCGTTCGCGCAGGCCGGCCCGCCGCCCGGGGTCACCGAGAAGCCGTACGGCCGCCTCGGCCAGCGCGTCCGGGTCCTCGTTGGCGAACAGATCGCCCGCGCCGCCCTGGTCGAGCACCTGGGCGAAGGCGTCGAGGTCGGAGGCGAGTACCGGGGCCCCCGCCGACATGGCCTCGACCAGGATGATGCCGAAGCTCTCGCCGCCGGTGTTCGGGGCGACGTACAGGTCGATGCTGCGCAGGAAGCGGGCCTTGTCCTCGTCGCTGACCATGCCGAGGAACTCCACGCGGGAGCGCAGTTCCTTCGGGAGGTTCTCGACGGCCTCCTCCTCGTCGCCGCGGCCGGCCACCAGCAGGCGCGCGTCGGGGCACTCGGCGAAGATCTTCGGCAGGGCGGCCATCAGCACCGGCAGACCCTTGCGGGGCTCGTCGATGCGGCCGACGAAGCCGATCGTCCCGCCCTGCCAGTCGGGGTTGGGCTCGGCGCGGGCGAAGAAGTCGACGTCGACGCCGTTGGGGATGACCACGGCGTCCCCGCCGAGGTGCTCCACCAGGGTGCGGCGGGCGTACTCGCTCACCGCTATCCGCGCGCTGATCTTCTCCAGGGCGGCCTGGAGGATCGAGTAGGCGGCGATCATCGCGCGCGAGCGCGGGTTCGACGTGTGGAAGGTGGCCACGATCGGGCCCTGCGCCGCCCAGCAGGTCAGCAGCCCGAGCGACGGCGAGGTCGGCTCGTGGATGTGGACCACGTCGAAGGCGCCGTCGTGCAGCCAGCGGCGTACCCGGGCGGCGCTCAGGAAGCCGAAGTTCAGCCGGGCCACCGAGCCGTTGTACGGCACCGGGACGGCGCGGCCGGCCGAGACGACGTACGGCGGGAGCGGGGTGTCGTCGTCGGCCGGGGCGAGGACGGACACCTCGTGGCCGAGCCGGATGAAGTACTCGGCGAGGTCGCGGATGTGGAACTGGACGCCACCGGGCACGTCCCAGGAGTAGGGGCAGACGATGCCGATTCTCACGAGGGTCCCTTCGCGGGGTCGAGATCGGCGAGCCACAGTCGCTGGAGCATGTGCCAGTCCTCCGGATGGTCGGCGATACCCGTGGCGAAGGCGTCTGCCAGCGCCTGTGTCATGACAGACGTCTGTTCGGCCCGCGTGCCTGACTCGGGTACCTGGATCGGGGGATGGATGCGGCCCCGCATGACGGGCGAGTCGTCGTACCAGAGCGTGACGGGGAGCAGCAGCGCGCCGGTCTGCCGGGCGAGCAGGGCCGGTCCGGCGGGCATGCGCGCGGTGGCGCCGAAGAACTCGACCTCGACGCCGGACGCGGAGAGGTCGCGGTCGGCGACCAGGCAGACCAGGCCGCCCTCGCGCAGCCGCCGGGCGAGGGTGCCGAAGGCGCTGCCGCCGCTGTGCGGCAGGACCTCCATGCCGAGGCCTTCGCGGTAGGCGACGAAGCGGTCGTAGAGCGTCTCGGGCTTGAGCCGCTCGGCGACCGTGGTGAACGGGATCTTCAGCTTCGTGGTGGCCCAGGCGCCGGCGAGGTCCCAGTTGGCCAGGTGCGGCAGCGCGAGGACGACGCCCTTGCCGGCCGCGAGGCCGTCGGTGAGGTGGTGCAGGTCCTTTGGCTCGAACCCCGACGCGACCCGCTCCGGGCTCCAGGAGGGAAGGCGGAACGACTCCATCCAGTAGCGCAGGTAGGAGCGCATGCCCGCGCGCGTCAGCTCGGCCAGCCGCTCGGGGCTCGCGTCCGGCACCACGCGCGCGTAGTTGCTCTCCAGCCGCTGCACGCCCTTGCCTCGCTGCTTCCAGGCGAGGTCGGCGACGGAACGGCCCAGGCGGGCCGCCACCGGCTCGGGGAGCTTCTTGACGGTGCTCCAGCCGAGCCCGTACAGCCCGTCGGTCAGCTGGTCACGTGCGCTCACTGGGCCGTCTCACGCCCCTCGGAGCCCTGTCGGCCGGCCGCGGTCTCCGCGTCGGCCTCCGCCGCCTCGCGGCGGACGGTGACGACGCGCTGGATCAGCGTGACCACGCTGCCGACGGCGACGAGCCACAGGGCGACCGGCAGCAGGTACTGGATGCCCGGCACGCCGAACGCGTGCAGGCCCGCGAGCCCGGCCGCGACCAGGGACACCACGAGCCGCTCGGCGCGCTCGACGAGCCCGTTGACCGCGACCGGCAGCCCGATCGACTCGCCGCGCGCCTTGGTGTACGACACGACCTGGCCGCTGGCCAGGCAGAAGATCGAGACGGCGCACAGGACGTTGTCGTCGCCGTGGCCCGCGTACCAGAGGGCGAAACCGCCGAAGATCGCACCGTCGGCGACCCGGTCGAGCGTGGAGTCCAGGAAGGCTCCCCAGCGGCTGGAGCGGCCGAGCTGGCGGGCCATGTTGCCGTCGACGAGGTCGGAGAACACGAACAGCGTGATCACGACCGTGCCCCAGAAGAACTCGCCCATGGGGTAGAAGACCAGCGCGCCCGCGACCACGCCGGCGGTGCCGAGAAGCGTGACCGTGTCGGGGCTCACGCCCCGGCGGATGAGAAACGCGGCGAACGGTGTGAGGACACGCGTGAAGAATGCACGCGCGTACTTGTTCAGCATGGCCTTCCCGAAGGTTGTATGGCCGCGCGGCCCCTGCTGGCCACCGGCTGGCCCATCGTAGCCACGCGCGTGGGTGTGCGACCGTCGGGCACCCGGGGCCGGGGTCACGGCCCGGCCGCATCCGGGTCACGGCGGGGTCGCGCGCCCGCCCGCACGCCGGCCGTGCCGATGGCCTCGTCGCGTCCTTCGTATGGACGCACCGTGACGGGAGTGGAAAGCTCGAAGGACCGCGGGCGTCGCCGGAGCCGCCACCGCACGCGGAGCCGCCGTGTCCGCGCCCCGATGACCTCACCGTGCACGGGAGGCAGAGAAATGGGCGACAAGGCGAACACACACCCCGGAGCCGCCGGCAGGGCTACGGCGGCCGACCACCCCGCGTCCGTACGGAATGTGGTGCTGGTCGGCCACTCCGGATCGGGCAAGACGACTTTGGTGGAGGCTCTCGCGCTGACCGCGGGAGCGGTGAACCGGGCGGGCCGCGTGGAGGACGGCGGCACCGTCTCCGACTACGACGACATCGAGCACCGTCAGCAACGCTCGGTGCAGCTCTCCCTGGTGCCGGTCGAATGGGACGGCATCAAGATCAATCTTCTCGACACCCCCGGGTACGCCGACTTCGTCGGGGAGCTGAGGGCCGGTCTGCGTGCCGCGGACGCGGCCCTCTTCGTCGTCTCGGCCTCGGACGGCGTGGACGGCTCGACCCGCATGGTGTGGGACGAGTGCGCGGCCGTCGGCATGCCCCGCGCGATCGTCGTCACGCATCTGGAGGCCGCACGCGCGGACTTCGAGGAGATGACGCGGATCTGCGCGGAGGCCTTCGGCGCCGACGACCCCGACGCCGTCCTGCCGCTGTACCTGCCGCTGCACGGCCCGCAGGCCCCGGACGGGCACGCGCCCGTGACGGGACTGACCGGGCTGCTGTCGCGGAAGCTGTTCGACTACGCCTCCGGCGAGCGCAAGGAGTCCGATCCGGGCGAGGACGAGCTGCCCGGGATCGAGGAGGCCCGCAACCGGCTGATCGAGGGGATCATCGCCGAGAGCGAGGACGAGACCCTCATGGACCGCTATCTCGGCGGCGAGCAGATCGACGTGAAGACGCTGATCGAGGACCTGGAACGGGCCGTGGCGCGCGGCACGTTCTTCCCCGTCCTGGCCGCGGCCCCGGCCGCCGAGGGCGCCCGGCAGGGCATCGGCACCGTCGAACTGCTCGAACTGGTCACCAGGGGCTTCCCGACGCCCCTGGAGCGCGAGGCGCCCCGCGTCACCACGGTCGACGGCGAGCCACGCACGCTGGACCTGTGCGATCCGGACGGCCCGCTGGTCGCGGAGGTCGTGAAGACGGCCTCCGACCCGTACGTCGGCAGGGTCTCCCTGGTCCGCGTGTTCTCCGGCACCCTGCGCCCCGACCAGACCGTCCACGTCTCCGGCCACGGGCTCACCGACCGCGGCCACGAGGACCACGACGTCGACGAGCGCGTCGGCGCCCTGTCCGCGCCCTTCGGCAAGCAGCAGCGGGCGCTGACGCACTGCATCGCGGGCGACCTCGCGTGCGTGGCGAAGCTGAGCCGCGCGGAGACCGGCGACACGCTCTCCGCCAAGGACGACCCGCTGCTGATGGAGCCGTGGCAGATGCCCGACCCGCTGCTGCCGCTGGCCATCCAGGCACACAGCAAGGCCGACGAGGACAAGCTCTCGCAGGGACTGTCCCGGCTGGTCGCCGAGGACCCGACGATGCGGCTGGAACAGAACCAGGGCACCCACCAGGTGGTGCTGTGGTGCCTGGGCGAGGCCCACGCGGACGTCGCCCTGGAGCGGCTGCGCAGCCGCTACGGCGTGCAGGTCGACGTCGTCCCGCACAAGGTCTCCCTCCGGGAGACGTTCGCCGCCAGGTCCACCGGGCGGGGACGGCACGTCAAGCAGTCCGGCGGGCACGGACAGTTCGCCATCTGCGAGATCGAGGTGGAACCCCTGCCGGGCGGTTCGGGCATCGAGTTCGTCGACAAGGTCGTGGGCGGCGCGGTGCCGCGCCAGTTCATCCCCTCCGTCGAGAAGGGCGTACGGGCACAGGCCGCCAAGGGCGTCGCCGCGGGCCATCCGCTCGTCGACGTCCGGGTGACCCTGCTCGACGGCAAGGCGCACTCGGTGGACTCCTCCGACGCCGCGTTCCAGACGGCCGGGGCGCTCGCGCTGCGCGAGGCCGCCACCGACGCGAGGATCCATCTGCTGGAGCCGGTGGCCGAGGTGAGCGTGCTGGTCGGCGACGAGTACGTGGGCGCCGTGATGAGCGACCTGTCCGGGCGGCGCGGCCGGGTCCTGGGCACCGAGCAGACGAGCGGCGGTCGCACGCTGGTGCGCGCCGAGGTGCCCGAGATCGAGATCGGCCGGTACGCGGTCGACCTGCGTTCCCTCTCGCACGGCACGGCCCGCTTCCACCGCGCCTACGCCCGGCACGAACCGATGCCGGCGCAGGTGGCCGAGCGGATCCGCCAACAGGAGCAGGACGGCTAGAGGTTGGGGCGCGGCCACCCTCGAGTGGCCGGTGTGGAACGTGTTCCTCCGATACGGCGGGCGGCTTCGGCCGTCCGCCGACGGATGTCCGTGCCTGGATATACGCTGATGACCTGATCAACAGGTGTGCGGAGTACGGAAGTCGGGAAGGCCGCAGAAGCGAGAGTGGCGGCGATCGGGGGCGGGAATGACCGTGGGCAGCGGTTACGCGGACTTCTTCGGGCCACAGGTGCCGCAGCAGGGCGACGGCGGGCAGACGCCGACCGTCGCGCTGGCCTCGGCCGCCTACCGGGACAACCCCGTCGAGGACATCAAGAAGGCCGACAACGAATGGCATCAGTCGACGGTCGACCCCGGCCGCGGCTGGGCCAAGATCTTCCGGCCCAACCTCGGCGAGGCGTTCTCCCAGGCGGTGATCGACCGCATGCTGGGCGTCGGACGGAAGCCGCTCATCCAGTCGTTCGGCAGTGACCCGCAGGCGGTCGTCGAACACTGCCTGGCCGCCAACCGGATCCGCCGCGAGCGCGACCGGAAGCTCACCGGCGTCATGGTCCTGTGCGGTCTGCTGTTCCTGCCCGGCCTCCTGGTGTGGCTGCTGGTCTTCCAGCTCCGGGCCACCATGGTGAAGGCGGACAACAGGCGGGTCTCCGGACTGGCCACCGGTCTGCTCGTGGCCGTCGGCGCGCTCGCCGCTCTCTTCCTGCTCCGCATGCCGTTCTCCGGCCTGGCCGGGTGGTACGCGCGCGGTGCGGTCGTCGCCCCGGTGGCCGGCTGGTTCCTGGCCAAGCGGATCTGCGAGGGCACCGCGAAGGACCTGCGCGAGCGCTGGGACAGCCTGCTGTCCGGCAGCAGCGTCGGTGCCAAGGTCCCCGAGGCGGTGCCGACCAGCCCCAGCCAGACGGCGGCCGAGCAACTGCGCCAGTCCCTGGCCCGGTTGAGCGCCGAGCAGCAGTCCAACTCCGTCTTCTACGCCGGCCCCAAGGGGATACTCGGCATGGGCACCCGCTGGGGCGCCTGGCACCTCGCGGAGGAACTGACCCCGGTCGACCCGGTCAAGGGCGTCCACGAGTTCCGCAGCTGGACGGTCGTGCGGGCCATCCACGACCAGCTCCAGCTGCTGCACCGGCAGAGCCTGAAGACCGGCGGTTTCCCGCCTCCTTCGGTACGGCACTGGATCGTCACGCCGGTCGGTGAGAACGCCAAGGCGGTGGCCCGGCCGGAGGGCACCGACGTGGAGGCGTACCAGGTCAAGCCGAGGGCCGTGGAGGACATCTGCAACAACCAGCAGTTCGGCGGCGGCGACCGGCACTACCTCGGTGTCCAGTGGCCGCTGTGGGACGGCCAGCTGATCATCACCATGCTGATCACCGTGACCGTGCTGCACGAGACGCTGCGCATCGAGGTCACCGGCCATGCGCTGGGCCCGGTGAACTCCCTGTTCACCAGCAAGCCCGAGGCTCCCACGAAGGAGGTCGCCAAGACCGTCCGGTTCTGGGAGACCCGCAAGATCAGTCTGCCGCTGGTCACCGCGGACGAGGTGGTACGGGTGGCCGCGCGCGCCACGATCAGCTGGTACCCGCCGCTGCTGAACTGGCTCGGCGGTTCCATAGGCCTGCCCGAGCCGTTCGGCCTGCGGCACGCCTGGGCCGACCAGCCGTGGCGGCACCGCTTCATGGCCGACGACGCGCTGCGCGCGGCGACACCGGTGCTGAGGGTGGTGCACACGGCCGCGCTCAGGGTGCTCAAGGAGCACGACGTGGACACCGAGAAGTTCAGCTCCCGCTCTTCGGCGCTCAGCGGCGCGATCCAGGACCTGACACCGAAGAAGGCCGACACCTACGACGCGTAGGCCTCCGGCGGTGGGGCGGGGTCACTCGTACGGGTCCGGGGGCCGGTGTGCCGGGGGCCGGTGTGCCGGGGGCCGGTGTGCCGGGGGCCGGTGT
>NZ_JBHXHX010000023.1:46846-126020 GCF_042723915.1 Streptomyces sp. NPDC058335
GGCCGGAGGCCGGTGTGCCGGAGGCCGGTGTGCCGGAGGCCGGTGTGCCGGAGGCCGGTGTGCCGGAGGCCGGTGTGCCGGAGGCCGGTGTGCCGGAGGCCGGTGTGCCGGGGGCCGGTGTGCCGGAGGCTGCGCCCCCAGACCCCCGCTTCGGCCTGAAGGGCCTCGTCCTCAGACGCCGGACGGGCTGGAAAACCGCTTCAGGCAGTCGGCCACGCCTCCGCCAGCATCTTCCGGGTGTCCGCCAGCAGCTGGGGCAGCACGCGCGTGTGGCCGACCACCGGCATGAAGTTCGTGTCGCCGCCCCAGCGGGGCACGATGTGCTGGTGCAGGTGCGCGGCGATGCCGGCGCCCGCCACCGCCCCCTGGTTCATGCCGATGTTGAAGCCCTGGGCGCCGGACGCGGTACGCAGGGCCGTCATGGCCTGCTTGGTCAGCTCGCCCAGCTCCGCCGTCTCCGGCCCGGTCAGACCGGTGTAGTCGGCCACGTGCCGGTAGGGGACGGTCATCAGGTGACCGCCGTTGTACGGGTACAGGTTCAGCACGGCGTACACGTGCTCGCCCCGCCGGACCACCAGGCCGTCCTCGTCGGACTTCGCCGGGATCGCGCAGAACGGACAGCCGTCGTCGGCTCCGGGGCCCGTGGGCTTGTTCTCGCCCTGGATGTAGGCCATCCGGTGGGGCGTCCACAGGCGCTGGAACGCGTCCTGCGTCCCCACTCCGATCTGCTGCTCCGGCTCACTCGTCATGCCAAGCAGCATATGGCTTCGCCCGTTCTCGGCGTGTCGGCGGGGTGAGCGCGAAAGGCACGCGGGCCAAGCTGGGCCGATGACCGCAGACAGCCTCCTGATCCGCTGGGAACGGCGCACCGAGATGCCCCTCGCCCTCGCCTCGCTGGCGTACCTGGCCGGGTATGCCGTCCACGTCCTCGCCACCGGCCTCCCCGACGCCTGGCGTGACCTCTGTCTGGCGGTGACCCTCGCGGCCTGGGCACTGTTCGCCGTGGACTACGCGGTGCGCTGGCGGCTCAGCGGACAGGGTCCGCGCTTCGTGCGGCGGCACTGGCTGGACACCCTGGTGGTGCTGCTGCCGCTGCTGCGCCCGCTGCGGATCGTGCGGCTCTACGAGGCCGTACTGCGCCGGCGCGGGGAGCCACGGCTGTCGCTGCACGCGCGCGTGATCGTCTACGCGGGGGTGTCGACGGTGCTGCTCGGCTTCGCCGGCGCGCTCGCCGTCTACGCCCAGGAACGCGGGGCGCCGGGCACCGAGATGCGCACCTTCGGGGACGCGGTCTGGTGGGCCTGCTCGACCCTGTCCACCGTCGGCTACGGCGACGTCGCGCCGGTCACTCCGACGGGCCGGTTCATCGCGGTCGGTCTGATGGCGTGCGGCCTGGCTCTGCTGGGCGCGGTCACCGGTTCCTTCTCTTCCTGGCTGATCCAGGTCTTCTCCAGCGAGGACGAGCGGACGGGCCGGCGCGGGGCCGAGGGCGCGGACGGGACGGGGCCCTCGGGGAGCTGACTCCCCCAGGGCCCCACGTCCCGCATCGCACGGATCAGACCTGCGTGCGCTCCTCGACGACCTTGGCGATCTTCGCGATGGCCTCGTCGAGCGGGATGCCGTTCTCCTGGGAGCCGTCGCGGTAGCGGAAGGACACCGAGCCGTTCGACATGTCCTCGTCGCCCGCGATGACCATGAAGGGCACCTTCTGCTTCTGGGCGTTGCGGATCTTCTTCTGCATGCGGTCGGAGGAGGAGTCGACCTCGACCCGCAGCCCCTGCTTCTTGGCGGCCGCGGCGAACTTCTCCAGGTACTCCACGTGCGCGTCGCCGATCGGGATGCCGACCGCCTGGACCGGGGCCAGCCACGCCGGGAAAGCGCCCGCGTAGTGCTCCAGGAGCACGGCGAAGAACCGCTCGATGGAGCCGAACAGCGCGCGGTGGATCATGACCGGGCGCTGCTTGGAGCCGTCCGGGCCGGTGTATTCGAGGTCGAAGCGCTCCGGCAGGTTGAAGTCGAGCTGGATGGTCGACATCTGCCAGGTGCGGCCGATCGCGTCCTTGGTCTGGACGGAGATCTTCGGGCCGTAGAACGCGGCGCCGCCCGGGTCGGGCACGAGCGGCAGGCCCTGCTTCTCGGCGACCTCGCGCAGCGTCTCGGTCGCCTCCTCCCAGACCTCGTCCGAGCCGACGAACTTCTCCGGGTCCTTGGTGGACAGCTCCAGGTAGAAGTCGGTCAGGCCGTAGTCGCGCAGCAGGCCGAGGACGAAGGTGAGCGTCTTGTCGAGCTCCTCCGACATCTGCTCGCGCGTGCAGTAGATGTGCGCGTCGTCCTGGGTGAATCCGCGGGCCCGGGTCAGACCGTGCACGACGCCCGACTTCTCGTACCGGTACACGGTGCCGAACTCGAAGAGGCGCAGCGGCAGTTCACGGTAGGAGCGGCCGCGCGCGTCGAAGATCAGGTTGTGCATCGGGCAGTTCATGGGCTTGAGGTAGTAGTCCACGCCCTCGTCGAGCTGCATGGGCGGGTACATGCCGTCGGCGTACCAGTCCAGGTGGCCCGAGGTCTCGAAGAGCTTCCCCTTCGTCGCGTGCGGGGTGTAGACGAACTCGTAGCCCTCCTCCTCGTGGCGGCGGCGCGAGTAGTCCTCCATGACCCGGCGGACGACGCCGCCCTTGGGGTGGAAGACGGCGAGGCCGGATCCGATCTGCTCGGGGATGGAGAACAGGTCGAGCTCGCTGCCCAGCTTGCGGTGGTCGCGCTTCTCCGCCTCGGCGAGGAAGTCGAGGTGCGCCTTCAGCTCGTCCTTGGACGGCCAGGCGGTGCCGTAGATGCGCTGGAGCATCGGGTTCTTCTCGCTGCCGCGCCAGTAGGCGGCCGCGTTGCGCATCAGCTTGAACGCCGGGATGAGGCGGGTGGTGGGCAGGTGGGGACCGCGGCAGAGGTCCTTCCAGCACAGCTCGCCGGTCTTGGCGTCCAGGTTGTCGTAGATGGTCAGCTCACCGGCGCCGACCTCGACGTCCGCGCCGTCGTCGTGCGAGGCGGAGCCCTTGAGGCCGATCAGCTCCAGCTTGTACGGCTCGTCGGCCAGCTCCTCGCGGGCGGCCTCGTCGGTCACCACGCGGCGGGAGAACCGCTGCCCGCGCTTCTGGATCTCCTGCATCTTCTTCTCGACGGCCTTGAGGTCCTCCGGCGTGAACGGCTTCTCGACGTCGAAGTCGTAGTAGAAGCCGTCCTTGACCGGCGGGCCGATGCCCAGCTTGGCCTCGGGGAAGATCTCCTGCACGGCCTGCGCCATGACGTGCGCGGTGGAGTGGCGCAGGATGTTCAGACCGTCCTCGGAGGAGATCTCGACGCCCTCCACGGTCGCCCCGTCGCGCAGTTCGTGGGCGAGGTCCCTCAGCTCGCCGTCCACGCGTGCGGCGACGATCGAGCGCTCACCGGCGAAGAGGTCGGCGGCCGTGCTGCCCGTCGTCACCGTGCGCTCTTCCCGCTCGGAATCGCGTTGGATGATCACACGGACGTCTGACACCGGTCTCTCCTGACTGAAGGCGGAAGCGCGGCCCAGATTCCATCGCCGCGCAATAGGCGATCGTACCGACCCGGGACCGCCCTCCGCGAAATCAGTCCCCTCCGCACGCCTCCTCGAAGACGGCCGTGATCTCCGCGGTCTCCTGGAGCGACTTCATCAGCCGGTCCCGTTCGGCGTCGTCCACCTGTACGGGGACCACGCCGCGGGCGCCGGTGATCCTGCGGAAGCCGCCCCGGCTCTCCAGCCGGCCCTGTACCCGCACCGGCAGCCCGACGAGGTGGGCCTGGCCGGCGATGCGGTAGTCCTCCTCGTCGAGGGTGAGCCGGACGTGCGGGACCGCGGCCCCGGCGATCACCCGCAGCCGTACGCCGCCCTCGCCGCGCGGCCCGGACCTGCGCAGCCGGACGACGGTACCGGTGATCCGTACGGACACGGAGGGTTCCTCGCGCAGGTAACGGGCGCCCGCCTCGCGCAGGGCGGGCAGGTCTCCGGGGGAGAACTCGACGGGCTCGGCGGTGGCGGCGCAGTCCTCGGGGACACCGGCGGCGGGCGACCACTCGACGGCGATCCGGGCTCCCTCGGTGCCGCGGACGAGGGCGACGAGCGACTCGGTCAGTTCGCGGCTGGCACCGGCCTCGACGGCGCTGTCGAAGGCGTCCATGCCGCCGGTGGCGCGCTGGTAGTCGATGGCCTCGCGGACGGCGTACAGCGCCTGGTGGAGGCGTACGGCGAGGGCGCGGGCCGTGGCCACGGGTGCGAAGGCGGTCAGGCCGCGGCCGTCGGCGGCGGTGCCGACGAGGACGCTCTCCAGCATCGCGCCGGCCGACCGCCGGTGCCGGGCGCCGTGGTAGCCGGCCCGCGCGCGGGTGGCGAGCGCGCCGGCGAGGAGCATCTGCCGCGCGGCGCCACGCAGCTGCTCCTCGACCGCCCAGGAGACGGCTCCGGCCGCCTCCGCGGGCCCGGCCGGGGTCTCCCGCCACCAGCGGATCTCGTCGCTCGGTACGGCGAGGGCGACCAGCACCTCGCGGGCGGCGGGCGTCTGGCTGCGGGCCAGCGCCAGCAGCGCCTCGCCGAGCAGGTCGTCGCTGTCGGGGAAGGCGCGGTTCTCCGGTACGAGCAGGCTGGTGCCGGCCCCGCCCGGTCCGGGCGGGGTCCAGCGGCCGTAGCGTCCGGCGGCGCCGCCGCGGCGCCGCCATCCGTGCCGGCGCAGCAGGGCGCCGAGGACGGCCGGGTCGACCTCGGCGGCCTCGGGCGGCCGGTTCCAGGCGGAGTCGACGGGGTGCGGCCGTACCGGCCCGAGGGGCTCGTCCAGTGGGCGGTGCGTCATGGTCTGCCTCCCGTCCCGACCCGCGTCATGATCTCGCACAGCGCCCGGTCGTCGAAGATCCGTGCGGTCGGGATCCGCACGGTGGTCCGCGTCCGGCCGGTGATCGGGTGCCCGGCCAGGTTGACCCAGTAGCAGCAGTGCCGCAGGTCGAGCCGGTCGTGTCCGGCCCGCAGCCACTGGTCCCGCGACCGGGGGACGATCATCACGACGAGGATCTTGTGCACCGACACCGGGGTGCGGGCGAGCTTGCGCAGGTGGTCGTTGTCGAGCGTGAAGGAGAAGGAGCGCCCCGGTGGGTGGGGCGGGAGCTGGTACGTGGCCTTCAGCTGCACCTTGATGGTCACCTCGTCGTCGACGGTGTGACCGGGGGCGCTGTGGCTGACGTGCCAGTCGATGCCGTTGTCGGGGAACGGCTGGGACAGCGAACAGCCCGCGGCCGCCGCGACCGCGTGGAGATAACCGACCTGGAGTGTCTCCATGCACGCCGTGGTGGCGAGTGAGCCGCGATGGGGGCCCGTGCGTTCGGGCAGCAGCCCGCCACGCTCGGGCTGCGCTATCGCCATGACCGGACAGCCTTCCGAGCAGAGAGGAGCCCCGCACCGGGGGCCGGGAGAGATTCCGCGTCGAGCCCCTGAACTGGCAAGACCCGTACTCCTGTTGTCTCCTCGCGGCGTACGGCGCAAACAGCCCGGGTATCACCAGAGCGGCAGAGGACGGGGCGTCAGCTGCCGTGGGTGGAAGAGGGGTTGTGGTGGTATGACGTGCTGGTACGAGGGGCCGCTGGCGGCCTTCGACACGGAGACGACGGGCGTCGACGTCGAGAACGACCGGATCGTGTCGGCCGCGCTGGTCGTGCAGGACGGGCCGGGCCTGCGGCCCAGGGTGAGCCGGTGGCTGGTGAACCCGGGCGTGCCGGTGCCCGAAGGGGCGACGGCCGTGCACGGCCTGACGGACGATCACCTTCAGCGCAACGGCCGCTGGCCGGCGCCGGTGATGTACGAGATAGCCGAGCTGCTCGGCGAACAGGCGGCTGCCGGGCGGCCGTTGGTGGTGATGAACGCGCCGTTCGATCTGACGCTGCTCGACCGCGAGCTGCGCCGGCACCGCGCGTCCTCACTGGGGCACTGGCTGGAGCCGGCGCCGCTGCGGGTGCTGGACCCACGGGTCCTGGACAAGCACCTGGACCGCTACCGCAAGGGCCGCCGCACGCTCACCGACCTGTGCGGGCACTACGGCGTGACGCTGGCCGACGCGCACGACGCGGCGGCGGACGCGACGGCCGCGCTGGAGGTCGTACGGGCGCTGGGGCGGCGTTTCGCGGCCCGGCTGGAGCGGCTGTCCCCCGCCGAGCTGCACGCGCTCCAGGCGTCCTGGCACGCGGCGCAGGCCCGGGGGCTCCAGGCGTGGTTCGCGCGCAGCGGCACCCCGGAGACGGTCGACACGTCGTGGCCCCTGCGCCCGGCACTGTCGGCGGCGGCGTGACGAGGGAGACGGCCGACCGGCATGCAAAAAGCCGGTCCGCGTGCTGCGGACCGGCCTTTCCCGGTGGGCGATACTGGGTTCGAACCAGTGACCTCTTCGGTGTGAACGAAGCGCTCTCCCACTGAGCTAATCGCCCGGGAACGCACCGAACAATACAGGTCCCCCAGGGTTTCCTTCAAACCGCTTCGAGATACCGGAGCAGCCCGCGCCGCCCGGCCCGCATCATCAGCCGGTGGTTGGCGCGGAACAGCGGACGTCCGGGCACGGCGAACCTCTTGAGCAGCGGCTTGGTCACTTCGACGACCTGCTCGTACCGGGCGAGGCTCCCGGTGCCGTGGGCGGTGACCGTCCAGCGCGCCCAGCCCTCGATGTCCCCGGTCATCGCGATCTCCAGCACCCCGGCCACCGGGTCCCGTCGCACCTCGTGCGCAGTGAAGGTCATGGCGTACGGCAGGAGCGAGCGGATGGTCATGACGCCGGTGGTGTCGCCCAGCCGGATCACCTCGCGAACCTGCGGCCACCAGCGGGGATAGTCCTCGGCCCGCTCCAGCGCCGCGTAGACGGCGGAGGGCGGCGCGGGCAGCGGCCACCGGCTGAGGAAACGGTAGCGGTTCCAGTCCATGAGCCGAGTGTGCCCGTCCGCGGGCCGTGATCTGAGTACGTCCTGAGTAGCCGCGCTCATGCCGTACGGCGTGACGCGGGCCACACTCCGTTCCATGACGCACATTCCGCCCCCGGCCGAGGAGCTGCGGCTCCTCGACGCAGAGCTGTGGCAACTGGAAGCCCGCCGGGCTCAGTTGCTCGCACGCCGCGCCTGGCTGGTCGCCTCGCTCCAGTCCGTGCGCCCGGTTCAGCCGCCGCTGCCCACGGCCGCGCCCCGCCCCGAGGCGAGCGCCCCGCGGGTCCAGAACGTGCTCCTGCTGCTCGGCGGGGTGCTGCTCACCATCGCGGCGATCGCGTTCACGCTGGTCAGCTGGGGTCACCTCGGGATCGCCGGGCGGGCCCTGGTGCTGGGCACGGTCACCCTGGCGGTGCTCGCCGCGCCGGTGCCGCTGCTGCGGCGCGGACTGCGCTCGACGGCGGAGTCGGTGGCCGGTCTCGGCCTGGCGCTGACGGTGCTGGACGCCTACGCCCTGCACGAGGCGGCCCTCACGGACACCGACGGCACGGGCTACGCGGCGGTCGCCGCGGCGGTGCTCGCCACACTCTGGGCGGCGTACGGCCGCGGTCTCGGCGCGCTGCGGCTGCCGCTGCCCGCCGGGCTGGTCGCGGCCCAACTCCCCCTGGTTCTCTGGGCGGTCGCGGCCGGCGCGGACCCGTACGGCCTCGCGACGGCGATGCTGGTGACGGCCGGCCTCGACGCGGTGCTGGCGTTCGGGGTGACGGCCGGTGCCGTCCGGGTCACGGTCACGGCCGGTGCGTACGGCCTGGGCGGCTGGGGAGTTCTGACGGCCGGCTGGCTGTCCTGGACGGCCACCGGTCCGAGCGCCGCCGCCCGTGCGGCGGCGCTCCTCACCTTCGCGGCGGTGATCGCCCTGGTGGCCGCCGCGCGGCTGCCGGAGCCGGCCGTCGCCTCGGGCACGGCGATCGCCGGAGGCCTGCTGCTGGTGGCGGCAGGCGGTGGCCTGCTGCGGGTGTTGCTGTCCGCCGGCTGGGCGGTCCCGGTCCATCTGGCCTTCGGCGTCGCGCTGTTGGCGGCGGTGCGCGCGGACCGGCTCCCCGAGCCCGTGCGGCAGGGTCTCCTCCGGGCCTCCGCCGCGGTGCAGGCGCTGGCGCTGCTGTGGGCCGTGCCGCTGGTCGTCGTCACGCTGCTGGGCCCACTCGGTTGGGTCGAACGCCCCTGGTCGGGCGGGCTGCCAGACGCCCGCACGGCGGTCACCGTGCACACGCCGTGGCCGCCGTACGCGGGGCAGTCGCTCCTCGTCCTGGTGGCCGTCGCCGGTGTCCTGGCCACGCCGGCCGTGCGGCACGAGGCCTGGCGCTCGCAGGCACGGACCGGAGCGGTGCTCCTTGCCTGGGCGGCCTGCCTGGCCCTTCCGGCGGTGCTGCAATTGCCCTACACCGCAGCCCTGTCGGTGGTGGGTGCCGTGACGCTGGCGGCGGTCTTCCTGTCCACGCCGTGGCTCGCCCTGGCCACCTCGCTCCACTTCGCGTTCCTGTCCCTGGCCACGCAGTCGGCGACCCTGACCGTCCTGTCGGCGCTGACCGTGCTGTGCGCGACGGCGTCCCGGTGGCCGCGCCTCACCCCGGTCGCGGCGACGGCCGCCCTCGGGTACGCCACCGCGCTGGCCTGCGCGACGGGCGCCGCGGCGGACTGGCAGCCGCCGCACACGGCGCTGCTCGTCGTCTGCGTGCCCGTGGTCGCGGCCCTGGCCGCCGCCCGGCTCGGTGCGTCACCGGCGACCCTGCCGGTCGAGGCGGCCGGAGCCGCCGCCGCGGTGCTCGCCCTGGGCCTCGCGGTGACCGACCCGCCGATGCTGGCCACGGTGCTGGCGGCCTGCGGGGCGATCGCCGCGGGCACGGCGGCCCGGCCCGAGCGCCGCCGGGCCGGCTACGCGGCCGCCGTCCTGTTCCTGCTGGCCACCTGGGTCAGGCTCGCCGCCTGGGACGTCACGACCCCGGAGGCGTACACCCTCCCCGTGGCCGTCCCCGCGCTGCTCGTCGGCGCCTGGCGCCGGCACCACGACCCGCTGACCGGGTCCTGGACGGCGTACGGCCCCGGACTCGCCGCGACCCTGCTGCCGAGCCTGGCCGCGGCCTGGAGCGACCCGGAGTGGACGCGCCCGCTGCTGCTGGGCGCTGCCGCCCTGCTGATCACGCTGCTGGGCGCCCGGCACCGGCTGCGGGCCCCGCTGGTCCTCGGTGGCTCGGTGCTGGTGCTGGACGCCCTGCACGAACTGGCCCCCTATCTGGTCCAGGTGGCCGACGCGCTCCCCCGCTGGGCACCCCCCGCACTCGCCGGAGTCCTGCTGCTCGCCGTGGGTGCGACGTACGAGCGTCGGATCCGGGACGTCCGGCATGTGCGGGAGGTACTGGACAGGATGAACTAGCCCTCGGTCAACCGGCCCTCTACGACGGCATCTTGTGGCCGAGGAGGGCCAGGTTCTCGATGGCGGCGAGGCCGTAGAGCGCGGTGTCGTTGGTGGACACCCAGGTGGCCTCGCTGCCCGGCACCAGGGTGGCGGGGCCGCTCAGTGCCTCCGTCTTCCAGGGCGCGGACTCCTTGTAGCCGTCGGAGTTGTAGAACTTCTCCCAGGCCCGCTTGGCGAGCTTCTCGTCGCCGGTCTTGACGGCCGCGTACGCGTCGAGGCGCGAGTGGCCCTGGAACAGGAGCAGGGTGCCGAAGTTGGAGCCGTAGCGTGCCGCCTGCTCGGCCTTGGTGGCGTTGAAGTAGCGGCAGTAGTCGAAGTACGCCTCGTTGAACTTCGGCATGTCGACGAGGTGGATCAGCTCGGCGCAGAGCTCGTTGAGACCGAAGACGGCCGAGAGGTGCGAGACGCCGACGGCCGGCTTGTCGGAGACGGCGAACTTCCCGGTGTCCAGGTCGTAGAGGCCGGTGCCCTGCACGAACCCGTTGGGCTGGGCGGCGATCGTCTCCATGGTGGAGAGCACCCGCGCCTTGGCCTTCTCCCACTTGGGGCCCTTGCGCTCCCACTCCGTGAGCCAGGCCGACACCAGACCGCTCCAGTCCGTGCCGAAGCCGATCGACAGGGCGTGCCGGTCGGGGGTGTACGGCTCGGTGCGGATCTTGCGGATCGGGTCCAGGACGAGGAACGTCTCGTCGGAGTCGACGTTGGCGTGCATGAGGTCGCCGACCCGCTCGTCCGCCGTGAGGAAGTAGTAGTAGCGGCGGTACGTCGTGTTGGCGATGCGCTGCTGCTTGGCGCTGTCGGCGTAGTGCTGGACGCCGTGCCGGGTGCCGAGGCCTGCCCACTGACCGAGGTGGTAGACGTCCACCTCACCGGTGTGCCGGGTCATCGCCTCGGCGAAGCGGAAGATGTCCGACCGGCCGCTGCGCAGATACGCGAACCAGAGCCAGAGGTCCGGCGACAGCTCGGAGTTGTCCCAGGCGTAGCCGCCGATGTCGTAGCGCCACTGGTGCCGCACGGTGTCGTACGTGTGCATGATGTCGCCGTAGTCCCAGAAGCCGTACCACCGGCGCTGCTCCACCTGGTCCTTGTAATAGGTGAAGAGGAAGTCGAGGTGGTCCTCGATCTTGGCCTTGGCGGGGGTGGAGCGGTCCGGCTCGGAGTACAGGCCCGGCCCGAAGACCTGCGCCTTGATGAGCTGCTTGGGCGGGGCGGCCAGCTGGGGCAGCACCCGGACGGCCTCGACCTGTTCGGCGAGCTGTGCGGGGGCCGGCGTCGACTCGTTGGCCCAGAAGAGGAGTTCCGAGGTACGGGCGATGCCGTAGGGGGTGCCGAAGCCGGGCTCGTAGTCCTCGTAGGTGATGTTGAGGCCCTCGAGCTGCTCGGGGAAGGTGTCCTGCTCCATGCCGTCGTGGTAGAAGCGCAGGTCCATGGGCTGCGCCTCGGGCGACCAGAGCCAGAGGGTGACCTCCGCCTCCTCGGTCTGGGCGTCACGGATGTCGAGCTGGGCGGGGTGCTTCTCCCAGAAGTCCCGCAGGCCGAAGGAGAATCCGCCGCTCACGCCGCCGACGTACCCGAAGCCCGAGGCGCGCTTGCCGCCGCCGGCGCCGATCCAGCCGTGGCCCTTCTTGGTGCGCTTGCGGACGGTGAAGCCGTCGGCGGAGAGCTGGGAGAGGGTGTAGTCGCCCCACTCGGGGATGTACTGGAGCCGGGTGGTGACCCGCTGGTCCCAGGTGGCCGGGTCGGGCAGCTTCTCGCCCGCGTACTGGGCGGCCTGGACGGCCGCGCCCGGGTCCCGGCGCAGGCCGGTGATGCCCTTGACGGCCTCGCGCAGCAGACCGGTGCCCTCGCCGCCGATGCGGATGTGACGGTCGTAGGACTGGTCGCGCATCGGGACGGTGAAGCGCACGCCGAGGCCGCGGATGAAGTCGCCGCTGGCCTTGCCGGGTTCCTGCGTGCCGTCGAAGGTGATGGTGTGCACCATGCGGAAGGAGTCGGCGCCCGCGTAGAAGTAGAGGCGGATCGAGAACGGCAGCCAACTGCGGTTGCCCTTACGGTGCTTGCCGTCGATGCGGACGACCGCGCGGACCGGGCCATCCTGCTCGACGGTGACGGAGTCGATGGCCCCGTCGAAGCGCTCGGTCTTGACCGCGCCCTGGTCCTCGTCCTCGATCTCTGGCTGCCGGATCAGCACCAGGCGGCCGTTCTTGGCGATCTCGGTGGAGCCGCGGGTGACCGACTTGATGAGGGTGGCGCCGGACTTGCCGATCCTCGCGGTGATCACACCGGTCGATACGTCGATGGTGCCGCCGCTCTTGTCGACGGTGACCTTCTTGGCGGGGGCGGCGGGTGCCCCGGCGGCGAGGGTGAGCTTGCCCTCGCCCGAACTCACCGCGTGGGCGGTCCACTTGAGCGATCCGTCGGGCCAGTAGGCGATCGGCCAGGACTGGACGGGGACGGCCTTGCCGCCGGCGTCCGTCAGCGCGAAGGTCTGGTCCTCCTGGTAGGTGCCCATCGGCCAGGGCACGCCGAGCGTGGAGCCGGGGGCGGCGCCGAGACCGCCGTCCTCCAACCAGTCGAGGGTGACCGGGTCGGCGTCCGCGGGCGCCGTTCTGGGGGCGGCCTCGGCGTCCTTCGCCCCTAGCGCCCAACTGAACTGGGCGGCGGCTCCGGCGACGGCCGCCGCCTTGAGAAGGGACCTGCGGGGGATGGGGGACATGGCCATTCCTTTCCGTGCGGGTGCGATGTGCTCAGGGGCATGACAGAGCGAGGTGCGGCGCCGGGGCGCCGACCCTGAGAGGGGCGACCGCCCGTCGGCGGGCAGGTCGCGGCCGGGGGCCCGGCCTTGGCGGAGGGCACCCGTCCGTCAGCGGCGCCGGTGGCGCTCCTCCACGGCGACGGCGGCCGCGGCGACGGCCCCGAGGACCGGGACCGCCAGCGGCGCGACGAACAAGGCGGACAGGGTGACGACGGCCAGCCCGCAGACGACCAGGAAGGACCCGGCGGGATCGAGCACGGTCCGCCTACCGGCATCCGCGAGCAGCGCCCGCCAGGTGGAGTCCGGTGTCCAGAGGGCGGCCGCCCGCAGCAGGGCCACGGCGAGGCCGATCAGCGCGAGGATGCCGACGGCCCCGACGAACGGTCCACCGGGAAGCCCGGCCCGCGCGGCCAGGACGTCCACCCAGACCGCGACGGCCGCCGCCCACCCGGCGAGCCCGACGGCCCACCCGCCGCGCACGGCCGCCCGGAAGTCCACGACGAACTCCCGCAAGCCGCTGACCTGGTGCGTCGTACGACGCCGCAGATGCCGTGCGCCGGCGGCGAAGGCCGCGGGGTAGGTGACGACCCCGAGACAGGCCACGGCGATCCACACTCCGGTGAGCAGACACTCGGCGAAGATCGCGAAGCGCTCGCCGAACATGGACTCCCTGCGCCGGGAGCGGTCCTTCACACGTGCTTGCGCCATGGTGACCGCCTCAGCCCTTCAGTCCGGAGGTCGCCATACCGTCGATGAGATAGCGCTGGAAGGCCATGAAGAAGGCGATGACCGGCACCAGCGCCACCAGCGACATCGCGATCATGCTGCCGTAGTTGGAGATGCCCTCCTGGTCGCGGAACATCATCAGACCGAGCGAAACCGTGTACTTGGAGGGGGTGTTGAGGTAGATCAACGGCCCCATGAAGTCGTTCCACGCGTTGATGAAGGTGAAGATGGCGCTGGTGATGATGGCGGGACGGCTCAGCGGCAGCACGATGGACCAGTAGGTCCGCAGATGTCCGCAGCCGTCGAGCTTGGCGGCCTCGTCCAGCTCGCGCGGCAGGCCGCGCATGAACTGCACCATCAGGAAGACGAAGAACGCCTCCGTGGCCAGGAACTTGCCCGCCACGAGCGGGACGAGGGTGTCGATGTAGCCGAGGTTGCGGAACAGCACGTACTGCGGGATGAGCAGCACGTGGTACGGCAGCAGCAGGGTGCCGATCATCAGAGTGAACAGCAGGTTCCGCCCGGCGAACCGGATCTTGGCGAAGGCATACGCCGTCAGCGAGCTGGAGAGCACCACCCCGACCACGGCCAGGGCCGCGTACATCAGCGAGTTGCTGAAGAAGCTGCCGATGGAGATGCCGGAGATGCCGTCGGCCAGCCCGGAGAAGTTCGCCCAGACCGGCTCGGTGGGCAACAGGTCGATGCTGGCGATGATGTCCTTGCTCGGCTTGAACGAGGCGCCGAGCACCCAGATCACCGGGTAGAGGACCACCGCGAGCAGCACCAGCGCGCCCACGTGCCAGGCGAGGGATCCGGTGCGCCGCCGCTCGTTCTCGGTGCGTGCGGCAGGGGTGGTGACACTGGTCACTTGGCGGCCTCCTCGTAGTGCACCCACTTCTTCTGCGACCAGAACAGAACCGCCGTGACGAGCGCCACCGCGATCACCAGCGTCCAGGCCATCGCGGAGGCGAAGCCCATCTGGGCCTCCTTGAAGCCCTTCTGATACAGGTAACAGGTGTAGACGAGGGTCGCGTCGGCCGGCCCGCACCGGGTGTCGGAGACGACGTACGCCGAACCGAACACCTGGAACGCGTGGATGGACTCCAGCAGCACGTTGAAGAAGAGCACCGGGGAGATCATCGGCAGCGTGATGTTCCAGAACCGCCGGACGGGGCCGGCCCCGTCCATCTCGGCGGCTTCGTACAGTTCCTGCGGCACCTGCTTGAGCCCGGCCAGGAAGATGACCATCGGCGCACCGAACTGCCAGATGCTCAGGGCCACCAGGGAGTACAGGACGTAGTCCGGGTTGCCGATCCAGCCGCCGACATCGACGCCGAAGATCTTCTGCGTACGGTCCACGACGGCGTCGTCGGAGAACAGCGCCCGCCACACGAAGCCCACGGAGACGCTGGCGCCGATGAGCGACGGCATGTAGAACGCGGCCCGGTACAGGGCCTGCCCGCGCCGCTTCTGCGCGAGCAGCAGCGCCACTCCGAGCGCGAGGAGCAGTTTCAGCGGTGTGGCCACGACGACGTATTTGAGCGTGACCTCCACCGACTTCTGCCAGCGCGGGTCCTGGAACATCGTCGTGAAGTTGTCGAACCCCACCCACCGGGGCGGCGTGAACAGGTTGTAGCTGGTGAACGCGTAGTACAGCGACGCGATCATCGGCCCCGCCGTGAGGAGCACGAAGCCCGCGATCCACGGCGACATGAAGAGATAGCCGGCGAGATTCTCGCGGCGCCGCCCGCGCCGCCCGGGGTCAGGAGCGGCGGACCGCTCCTTCACCGGGCGCGCGGGCGCTTCCTTGACGAGCGTCATGGTGGTACGTCCCCTCAGCCCGCGAACGCGGCCTTGGCCTCGCTGAACAGCGCCTTCGCGGCGTCGGCCGGCTTGGTCTTGCCCTGGGCGACCTCACCGCCGATCCGCAGGAAGGCCGCTTCGATGACGTCCGCGCCGGACGGGTGCGGGGTGATCTTCCCGAGGACACCGGCCTTGGCCACCTCGTCCTCGTAGGCCGCGACACCCTTGTTGTTGGGGTCGGTCGGCTTGAAGGCGTCGTACTGCTCGGTGGTGGAGAGGATGCCGCGGTCGTAGCCCATGATCTTGCCGGCCTCGGGGTCGTGGACCATGAAGTCGATGAACTGGGCCACTTCCTTGGGGTGCTTGGTCCCCGAGAAGGCGCTCAGCATCAACGAACCGAGGTACTGGCCGGTGTCCTTGCCGTTCGTGGTGGGGATCGGCGCGAGTCCGTAGTCCGACTCGCCCTCGCCCTGGTAGCGGATGGAGAAGTTGTCCCAGGTGAACTCGGACGCGGCGAGGCCCGCCGAGAGACCGGACTTCGGCTTGACCTGCTCGATCTTCTTCGGGTCGGCGACCAGCCCGGACTTCACGCGCTTGTAGCCGTCCTCCCACCACTGCGTCAGATCGTCCTCGGTGAAGCCGAGGTCGCTGTCGGTGTAGAAGGCCTTGCCGTTCTGACGCAGATACAGGTCGTAGAGGTACATGATGCTGAAGTAGCCGGTGTCACCGGCGATCTTCAGCTTGTCCTGGATCGTCTGCAGCGCGGTGAAGTACTCGTCCCAGGTCCAGCCGAACTTCGCCTCGACGCCCGCCTTCTTGAAGGCCTTGAGGTCGATGACGAGAGCCATGGTGTTGGCGCCGACGGGTATGCCGACCTGCTTGTCGTCGACCTGACCGTTCGCCAGAACGCCGTTGCGGAAGTTCTCCAGGTTCAGGTTCCCGGCATCCGCCTGCGTCTTGAGATCCATCAGAACGCCGCGCTTGTCGTACTTGCGCAGAAAGGTGACCGCATTCTGGAAAACGTCCGGCGGATTCCCGCCGGAGGCCTGGGTCTGGAACTTCTCCCAGAACGCCTCGTAGTCGGTGAATTCGGGCTTGATCTTGATCTTCGGATACTTCTTCTCGAAGAGCGCGATCGCCTTCTTCATGGCGATGGTGCGCGGCTCGCCACCCCACCATGCGTAACGGATCGTCACCGTTCCGTCCGCGGAAGTCCCGCTGTCTCCCCCACACCCCGTGGTCGCGGCCAGGCCCAGTGTGGCCGCCGTCGCCCCCGCGGCCTTGAGGATCGTTCGCCTCTCAACATTCCTGCTGGTTCGCACAGTCGGGCCCCTCCCGCAGCGTCATTGCCGCTTGCATGAATCGTTTCAAGAAAGCGCTTGCTGGCACAAGGTACGAGGGGGTTGGAGGAGCGTCAATGATTCGGACAGGAATTTCTTGCGAGCGGGTGGGCGAACGGGGTGCGGTTTGCGTGGCCGAGGCGGCTTGCGGACGGCTGAAGGTGCAGGTGGAGAGCAGGGGTTCGGCCGGCCGGACGGAAATCGGGCAGGGGAGGTGCGCGGCTGGAAACGGCCGGGAGGGGGCGTGGGGGTGGCGTCGGCGGTGGGTGCGGTGGTCGCGGCCGGGCTGGGGGCGCTGACGGGGGGGGCGGGGGTGCGGGCGGGCGGGCGGCAACTCGTACGCCGGGTCGGGAGGTCGGCGCTCCGGCGTATCTCACCCGGCGTACGACGCTGGCGCGGCCCCGACGACCGGACGGCCAGACTTGCCGACGCCACGACACTCGTGCCCGAACACCCCGGTGAGCTGCGGCGATGCGCGGTCAGCGACCAATCGCCGACACGGACCGCCGAGTTGGGGGTTCGTGGGCCCGCGTGGGCGGCGGGGGCCCCACCTGGGACGGTGGCTGCGGAGTCCGCCAGGAGCGCCCCGCCCGTGGGCCGTCGTTCCGCAAGGAGCCGACGGCACGCACCTCAACGCCGGCCTCGGACACTGACCGCGCGGCCGGCCATCGCCCAGCTCACCCAGGGTGCCCGGCAAGCAGACAAGGGATCAGCGCACCGTGACCGAGGCAAGCACCGGCCGCCGCCCCGCACAGCTCCCGCAACTGGGCAGGCGCGACGACGCCGACGCGGCACGGGGCCCACACTGGCCGGCTCGTCGCCAGCCACGCGGGCCGCCCATCGCCACAGCCCACGCCGGGTGCCGACGCACTCACAGAGTGAACGCGCCGAGCCCAGCTCAAGTTGCAGCGACTCCCATGGGGAACGACAGGGGCCACAGCCATGTCGCCGACGCGGCGAGAAACCCGGCGCCCAGCTCACTCACACCACCACTCGATACTGACCGCCCGGAGTCGGACGCTGTCCGTGTGCCTCGCCGTAGTCCCACATCCGGGCACGGCCGATGGCGTCCCGCCACAGATGCGGGCCCTCCGACTCACCGCTCGTCGCTGGGCCGCCAGCCGCGCGGGCCGACCATCGCCCCAGCTCAACCTGGATGCCGCACGCCATCAAGGGGTCAAGTCGTCACACAGCGCAGTCGACCCTGCGCCGCTCCACCCGCGGCGGAGCCGAGCAGCGGCCGCGCGTTCAGCCCGCACAGGCCCTCAGGCGGGCCTTGCGCGCGTTCATCGGTGTCGTGGGTGCGGACGGGCAGCCGCGGGCCTCTGCGCGGCCCGTCGACGCGTCCTGGGCGGCGATGGATCCCTCCCTCCCCCGAGCGCACCCGGCAGGGCGGGGGCGCCACCCCGGTCGGGAAGGCCTAGGGCACCGAACCGACCGCGCCATGGCATGCCATGCCACGCCACGCCATGTGAACAGACGTTCCCCCGCACCATGCACGCGTGATGCTCACGGAGACATCCCGGTCGGCGTGGACGGCAGGCCGTCGGAGCCGGTCACGGGAACCGAGCCCGGCCGCCGGTGAGGCCCGTCCGGCGGCGGACGCCTGGCACGCGCGCACCGCACCCCCGCCAACCACGACCCAGCCCGAACGGCGGACGCGCAGCCCCGGCACCCCCACCCGAACCCGGGCGGACCCGGCCCACCCGAACGAGACGGTCAGTCCAGCACAACCCGACGCTCCCGATCGCCACCGACAGTGACCATCAAGCCGCACCCGCGGCCAACCGGCAGGTCCTCGACCAGCGCAAACGCCGACGGCCCATCCGCGATATGGCGGATGGGCCGTCGGTTCCGGGTGGGCGATACTGGGTTCGAACCAGTGACCTCTTCGGTGTGAACGAAGCGCTCTCCCACTGAGCTAATCGCCCGGGCGCAGGAAGTACATTACCCCATGTCAGCGGGTCCCTGTGACAGGTCAGGCCGCCCCCGCGCCCCCGCGGCCGATCACTGGTCCTTGATCTTCCAGGGCATCACGAGGCCGAACTTCCACACGTAGAAGACCATGATGGCCGCGATGATCACGAGGCCGATCGAGGTCAGGATGATGTTGCGGCGCCTGACCTTCGGGTCCAGGGCGCGCTGCGCCGCCTCGGTGACCTTGCGCTTGGTCCAGCGCAGCACCAGCTGGGCCCAGACGAACTCGGTCGCCCAGATCGCCATGCCGCCGAAGATCACGACCCAGCCGGGGCCGGGCAGCGGCAGCATGATGATGCCCGCGACCACGACCGCGAGACCGACGACGAAGATGCCGACCTGCCAGCTCAGATGCAGGATCCGGCGGGCCTTGATGAACGCCGGAGCCCGGGAACCGAGGGCCTGTTCCTGCTGCTCGGCCGCCCGGTCCGACTTCGCGTCGTTCGCCGCCATGGCCACCTCGCCCGGCTCGTCACTCCCCGTATTCATACGGCCAAACCCTACCCGAGAGATTCCAGTCACCGTAATGGTGGTACTTCACGAACGCCCCCTCGCCCGGAAGAGTTACGTAAACACACGCAAAACACGCAGAGGGGTTTACAACGGCACCGTAGGTGGCATGTCGATTTCGCCGACGTGCGAATCCCCGAGCGCACACTGAGCGAAAGGCCCTGGCGCTTATGAACACCACGGTCAGCTGCGAGCTGCACCTGCGCCTCGTTGTGTCGAGCGAGTCCTCCCTGCCTGTCCCCGCAGGCCTGCGGTACGACACGGCCGACCCCTACGCCGTGCACGCCACCTTCCACACCGGAGCCGAGGAAACCGTCGAGTGGGTGTTCGCCCGCGACCTCCTCGCAGAGGGCCTGCACCGGCCCACGGGCACCGGCGACGTCCGAGTCTGGCCGTCGCGCAGCCACGGCCAGGGCGTCGTCTGCATCGCCCTCAGCTCCCCGGAGGGGGAGGCCCTGCTCGAGGCCCCGGCGCGGGCCCTGGAATCCTTCCTGAAGCGAACGGACGCGGCCGTGCCCCCGGGCACGGAGCACCGCCACTTCGATCTCGATCAAGAGCTCTCGCACATCCTGGCGGAAAGCTAGGGAGGGGGCTCCCACTGAGCCGCCCGGCGCCGTCCACTCGGGGAGACGGCTCGGGCCCGGACAACAACCGCATAGGGAATGCGCCGGCGCCGCGCCACGGTCTCCGTGGTGCGGCGCCGGCGTGCGTCCCGGACCGGTCGCCGCCCTCCCCCGGCCCCGGCTGCGTGGGGCGGCGTGATTCCGTGCCTCATCGGCCGTGGCACGGCGGCCCGGTACGGCTACCATCGGCCAGCATCGGCGGGCGCCCGCCCGACCCTCCAGGCCAGGGAGCGAAACGTGCTGATCACCCACGACACCCGGTGTGCGCTCGATGCCGTGGTGGATCTGGTGAACACCGCACCGGAGGACGACACCACCCCGGACGCGCTGCCAGATGTCGCCACCCTCGAGGTCTTCGTACGAAAACACGAAATCAGTGACGTCGGTGTGCTCTCCGAGTTCGACCTGTCCGCGGTGCGCAAGGTCCGGGGGCGGTTCGCCCGGATCTTCGCGGCGCCGGACCCCCGCGCCGCCGCCTCCCTCATCAACGAGCTGGTCGCCGCCGCGGGCACCACGCCCCGGCTCACCGACCACGACGGCTATGACTGGCATGTCCACTACTTCGCCCCCGGCGCCTCGATCGCGGACCATCTCGCGGCCGACTGCGGGATGGCTCTGGCCTTCTTCGTGGTGGCCGGGGAGCAGGAGCGGCTGCGGCGCTGCGAGGCTCCGGACTGCCGACGCGCCTTCGTCGACCTCTCCCGCAACCGTTCGCGCCGGTACTGCGACAGCCGCACCTGCGGCAACCGCCTGCACGTGGCCGCCTACCGGGCCCGCCGCAAGGAGGCGGCGGGCTGAGGGCCCGTTCTTCGATGCCGACGCGGCCCCGGCGGGTGGCGCCGGGGACCGCGGGTACGGCTCAGAGCAGCAGCAGGTCGTGCAGCGAGGCCATGAGCAGCAGACACCCGATCACCGCTAGGAAGATCATCAGCGGTGGCTGGGAAAGGGCGAAGAGGCATCCGCGCGGCTCGTTCTGAGGGGGCGCGGCGTCGCTCTGTGTCGTGTCCAGCATCTCGCGGGCGATGATGACGCAGGCGGCACACCCCACGCGATCAGCACGCCCGGATTGAGCGGTAGTTCGCCGAATTCCGTGATGCCGGTTTCCAACCTTGATCACTTCCGCGCGCGGGCGGCCCGACTGTGTCGTTTCCCTCCTGAGGACGTCACGCCGCGCGGACGCCTCTCAGCTGCGGTGACGGCCCGGTGCCGGGGCCGCCACCGGCCGTCGGCGCCGCGTCATATGCCGTGCTTCTTGAGGATGGCCTCGATGTCGCTGAAGTCGTCGGAGGCGGTCGCCCGCGGCGCCGCGGCGGGACGGGAGGCGGGCCGGGCGCCCTGGCCCAGGGAGGGCGCCGACGCGGTCGGTGCCACGGCGTCGGCCTGTGCGGAGCGCGCCGCCGCTCTGCGCTCCTTGCGGGTGCCGCCGCCCCTGCGGCGCTCCACCGCGCGGGTGGTCGCGAAGATCGCCCACGCGCCGCCGAGCAAGGCGAAGCCGACCCAGGCAGTGGGGCTGAAGGCGGTGTCGGCGACCCACTCGACGACCCCGGTCATCACCAGGCCGAGGGGCACCAGCGCGTAGGCCGCGATCCGGGCGGCCGCCAGGAAACGCTTGCGGTACGCCGTGACGGCCGCGATGCCCAGGCCGGCCGCGGCGACGGCGGAACACACGGTCTCGGCAATCATCCGGTCCTCCAGACACGGCACACTCGGGCAGGGCAGTACGGCTCGGCGCCGCGGCAGGGCGGCACTTCGTCTTCTCCATCCTGCACCTGCGAGAGGCCGGCGGGCCATGTTTCAGCCGGACATCAGGGACATCTCCGGGTCAGCTCCTCCGCAGGTGCCGGTCGTCCGGGGGTGCGGGACGTCCGGATTGGGGGGCCGGGGCGGGGGCTGGAAGACTGGGGGCATGAGCGACTCCTCCCCCGCGGCCGTCCCGGCGCCCGACCCCGCCCGTCCCGCCGTCGTCCTCGATGTCTGGTGCGAGCTCCAGTGCCCCGACTGCCGTACCGCCCTGGCCGATCTGCGCGCCCTGCGCGAGCGGTACGGCGACCGGCTGGAGCCGCGGCTGCGGCACTTCCCGCTGGAGAAGCACCGGCACTCCTTCGCCGCGGCCCAGGCCGTCGAGGAGGCCGTGGAGCAGGGGCAGGGCTGGCCGTACGTCGAGGCGGTGCTGGGGCGGGTCGAGGAGCTGGACCGTGCGGGCGAACCCTTCCTGGTCGAGGTGGCACGGGAACTGGGGCTGGACGCCGAGGAGTTCGACACGGCGCTCATCGACGGGCGGCACATCCTGATCGTCGACGCCGACCAGGCCGAGGGCAAGGCGATCGGCGTCACCGGCACCCCGACGTACGTCATCGGCGGCGAGCGCCTCGACGGCGGCAAGAGCCAGGAAGGGCTTCGCGCGCGCGTCGAGGAGATCGCGGACCGGTTGCTGGCCGAGCAGGGCTGAGGCGGCTCAGAGCAGCTGCTTGTAGAGGGAGTACCCCTCGGGCACATAGCCGAGTGAGTCGTAGAGGCGCTCGGCGGGTGTGTTGCCGGCGAAGACGTTGAGGCCGATGACGGGTTTGCCGGCGGCGATCGACTGGGCCTCGGCCAGCAGCATCAGGGTGCGGCCGTGGCCGCGGCCGCGGAATGGCTCGTCGGTCTCGACGTCGAAGACGAACGCCATGTCGCCCGCGAAGGACATCCACAGCGTGCCGACCCGGCCGCCCTCGTGTTCCAGGACGCTGAACAGCATGTCCTTCGTGTGCACGCCCTGCGGCAGTCGACTGTCCCGCCGCACCTTGGCCCACGCCTCCTCCTCGGGCACCCCGCGGTCGATCCAGTCCTGCGCGTACTCCACGATGCCCCGCTGGATCCACGGCCCGAACTCGCCCTCGGTCATGGGTCTGGCCCGGCTGCCGGCGGGCAGTTCGGGCGGGACGGCTCCGAGGGGCTTCCGCATTCCGCGGTTGCGGTGGACGTACCCGAGCGCGTGGGCCAGGCGCAGAGCTGCCTCGGCGTCGGCGGGGACCCGGATCTCGATCCTGCGGCAGCCCCAGCCGCGCGCCACCTCCTCGGCGGCGAGCGCGGCCACCGCGCCCCGGCCACGCCCGCGGTCCGCCTCCTCCACGTACAGATGGTCGACGCGGGCGACCGTCGGACCGAAGTCGGGGTGGGTCGAGAGGTGGACCGCGCCCACGGGGCGGCTGTTCACGCACACCTGGAAGCGGCGGGACAGCACCCCGTCGGCGGTGCGCTGGAGCGGCTCGGTCGGCCGCAGGGTCGTGGTCATCACCGGTGTTCTACCCGCTGCCACACCTCAGGTCAGCCGAATAAAAGCGGTCCGCGCGAGCAGAGGTCTCGCGGACTCTACGGATCGAGGTCGTCGCCCGCCCGTTCGGCGAAGATCCGCATCGCCTTGGCGGTCACCGGTCCGGCCGTGCCCGGCAGTTCGCGGTCGTCGACGCGGTGCACGGCCTGGACGTCCCGCAGGGTGGACGTGAGGAAGACCTCGTCGGCGCGCTCCAGCACCTCCAGCGGCAGGTCGGTCTCCTTGGCGCCGGTCCAGTCGACGGTCAACTCGCGGGTGATGCCCGCGAGACAGCCGGAGGCGAGCGGCGGGGTGTGGATCTCGCCGTCCAGGACGACGAAGACGTTCGACCCGGTGCCCTCGCAGAGCTGCCCGACCGTGTTGGCGAACAGGGCCTCGGAGGCGCCGTGTCGGTGGGCGCGGGCCAGGGCGACGACGTTCTCGGCGTACGACGTCGTCTTCAGGCCGGTGAGTGCGCCGCGCTCGTTGCGGGTCCAGGGGACCGTGATCGCGGCCGTGGAGTCGGGGCGTCGGCCGGTCTCGCCGAGGGCGACGACGAGGGTCGGCCCGTGCTCGCCGCGGTCGGAGCCGAGGGGTCCGTGGCCGCCGGTGTAGGTGATGCGCAGCCGGCCGAGCGGCATCGGGTTGGCGTCCAGGACGGCCGCGCAGGCGCGGCGGACCTCGGCGTGGTCGGGGTCGGGCAGGCCGAGGCCGCGCGCTGAGCGGGTCAGCCGGTCGAGGTGGCGGGTGAGCGCGAACGTCCTGCCGTCCACCGCCTTCACGGTCTCGAAGATGCCGTCGCCCACGGTCAGGCCGTGGTCGAAGACGGAGACACGGGCGGACTCGATGTCCTGCAGCCCGCCGTCCAGCCAGATCTTCACGTCAGTCCCTCTCCACTCACCTCGTACGCTCCCGACGCTACCGCGAGCAGTCGGGACGCCTTCAGCTCGGTCTCCCGCCACTCCGCCTCGGGGCCGGAGCCCCAGGTGATGCCGGCGCCGGTGCCGAAGCGCAGGACACCTGCCGCGCGGTCGATCCAGAAGGTGCGTATGCCGACGGCCAGCTCGCCGGTGCCCCGGTCGGCGTCGACCCAGCCGATGCCGCCGCAGTACGGACCGCGCGGCGCCGTCTCCAGCTCGTCGATGATCCGCAGGGCGCTGGACTTGGGGGCGCCGGTGACCGAGCCCGGCGGGAAGGCCGCGTCGAGCAGCTCGGGCCAGCCGGCGTCCTCGCGCAGCTCGCCGCGGACCGTGGACACGAGGTGGACGAGGCCCGGGTGCTTCTCCACGGCGCACAGGTCGGGCACGGTCACGCTGCCGGTGGCGCAGACCCGCCCGATGTCGTTGCGGACCAGGTCCACGATCATCACGTTCTCGGCGTAGTCCTTCTCCAGAAGGTCCGCCTCGGTCCGTCCGGTCCCCTTGATCGGCCCGGACTCCACGGTCCGCCCGTCCCGCCTCAGGAACAGCTCCGGAGACGCGGTGGCGATCTCGACCCCGTGCGCGGGCAGCCGAATCGTTCCGGCGTACGGCGCCGGGTTGCCGCGGGCGAGCAGGGCCGTCAGGGCGTCCGCGTCGGCGCCGGCGGGCAGCGGCGCGGACAGGACGCGGCACAGGTTCGCCTGGTAGACCTCGCCGGCCGCGATGTACTCACGAATCCGGCGCACCCCGGCCGTGTACGCGGCGCGATCGAGGGATGACGTCCAGTCACCGGCCGCAGGTCCCCGCCACTCCCCCGGCACCGGTGCCGGCACCGGCTCCACTCGTACGTCGGCGAAGCGGGCGCAGACCAGACGGCCCTCGAAATCGGCGGAAACAGCCCAGAAACCCGTGGAATCAAGGGCTGAGGCGTCTCCGGTGACGTCGAGGAGGCCGGTGGCGACGCGGTCGCCGAAGCGGGCGAGGGGAGGGAGGTCGAGCACGGTGTCGAGTCTAGGGCGGGTGTCCCCGGGGTGGCCCGGGGATGTCCTGGCAGGGGCCTGAGCAGGTACTCGGCGGAACACAGCGCAGCACGCTGCACAAACGCGTTTTTGTGCTGGCCCCGGAATCCGCTAGAGTTCAACTCGTCGCCGGGCCGCGAGAGCGGGCCGAAACGACAGGCGGACGTAGCTCAGTTGGTAGAGCGCAACCTTGCCAAGGTTGAGGTCGCGAGTTCGAGCCTCGTCGTCCGCTCGAAGGAAGACGGGGACTTCACGGTCCCCTACACTCCTGGTGGAGTGGCCGAGAGGCGAGGCAACGGCCTGCAAAGCCGTCTACACGGGTTCAAATCCCGTCTCCACCTCCAAGGACGATTAGCTCAGCGGGAGAGCGCTTCCCTGACACGGAAGAGGTCACTGGTTCAATCCCAGTATCGTCCACTGGATCTTCGGGTCCCCCGCGCGATTAGCTCAGCGGGAGAGCGCTTCCCTGACACGGAAGAGGTCACTGGTTCAATCCCAGTATCGCGCACGCAGCATCCACGGCCCCCGAGTCGTGATCACCCCGAGGACGATTAGCTCAGCGGGAGAGCGCTTCCCTGACACGGAAGAGGTCACTGGTTCAATCCCAGTATCGTCCACACACCGGAGCCCCCGGCCGCCAGCGCGGTCGGGGGCTTCTTCGTGCGCGCCGGTCAGCTGGAGAAGAGCATGTGTCCGAAGCTCTTGTGGCGCTTGTTGCCGTAATGGCCGCCGTGACCGACGTGGCCGCCCTGCGGGGCGCCCCAGGCGGGAGCGGGCGGAACAGGAGCGGCCGGGTACGCCTGCGGGGCCGACGGAGGCGGCGGGGCCGGCTGGGTCCACTGGGACTCCACGCGGGTCAGCGCCTCCAGCTCGCCGTAGTCGAGAAAGATCCCCCTGCAATTGCTGCACTGCTCGATCTGGACGCCGTTGCGGTTGTACGTGTGCATCGGGGCGTGGCACTTCGGACACTGCATGGTTCGGCTCAACTCCTCGCCGGTCGGTCCTGCTTCGCGTATCACCAGGACAGACTCTGTCCCACTGCGGTCGGTTGCACCCTACTTCGCCGGGCTCGGCGCCAACTGGGCAGGTACGGAACCCATTCGGGCACAGGCGTCGGCGAGGGCCTGCTCGACCTCGTCCAGATCCCTGCCCTGGGCGAGCGCCTTCGTCAGGGCGCGGGCCGCGGTCTGGACGGTGAGGGCGCGGGCCGGGACGTCGAGGGCGGGCCAGGGGTCGCCGTCGGCGGGGACGGCGGGGCCGGCCGCATCGCGGTAGGCGTTCAGGAACCGGGTCCACTCCTCGGGCGGAAGCAGACCGCAGGCGTACCAGGCCGCGGGGCGGGCCAGGTCCCAGGCGGGGACACCGACGCCCAGGTCGTCCACGTCGATGAGGCGCCACGGGCCGTCGGGGGTGGGGTGCCGGACCAACTGGCCGAGGTGGAGGTCGCCGTGACAGAGGGTCGTGGTGTCCGGCATGGGGGCCTCGGCGCGGGCCCAGGCGGGCAGGTGGCTCCAGGCGCGCAGGACGGGGCCGACGGCGGGGTGGGAGCCTGCCTCGCGGAGGCGGGCCACGGCGCCGGCCGCCTTGGCTGGGCCTCGCATCGGCGGGAGCTGGGTCGGCGCCGGGGTGCGGTGCAGGCGGGCGAGGAGGTTGCCCGCGGCTTCCCAGGGGGCGGCGTCCGGGTCCTCCGGGTCCACGGGGGTGCCGTACGGCCAGAACGTGACGAGGCGGGCGTCCAGGACGGTGGGGGTCGGGGTGAGCGGGGGGAGGAGCACGTCGGGGAGGCGGGCGGCCGTGGCGAGGCGGGGGGCGAGGGCGGCGGGGTCCGTGTCCGGGGCATGGGCCTTGGCGACGGTGTCGGCGTGACGGACGACGGTGGCGTCGGGGCGGTCCGCGAGGGTGGCTGCGCCGCAGGGGCAGGTGGGGGTGCGGGTGTGTGCGTGTGCTTGAGCGCGGAAGGAGAGTGCGGTGAGGAGGCGGTGGGTGGGCACAGGGCCTTCCTGGGGGTGCGGGGTCTGCTCCCGCAGGGTACGGCGGTGGGGGCGGGGGGTGCCTGCCGAGCGACCGGCGCTGCTGGGGGGCGATGGGAGTTCGTCCCCGCCGCCCTTCCCGTCCGGCCCCTGGGGGCTGCCGCCCCCAGGGGCCCGCTTTCGGCCTGAACGGCCTCGGCCTCAGACGCCGGACGGGCTGAGGCATCGAACCGGCGCTGGAAAATGGCAAAGCAATGCCGGCGCAGCTCCCCAGCTGCGCCGGCATTTTTTGCCGTCCGCCGCACCCCCGTCCCCACGGGGTTTCATGGATGGATGTCCCCGCCCGGACCGCTCTTCCGGGCCTGGGGTCGCCGCTCAGCGCCCCAGCATCACACCCACGGACGACGCCTGTGTGGCCACTGTCTCCCAGCCGTCGAAGACGACGAGGAGCAGGACCGCCAGGGGGAGGGCCATGACCGTCGCCACCAAGGGGTGGCGACGGCCCGTACGGCGGGGTCGCTGTGTCCGCGGTGCCGTGTGGGCCATGGTCCCTCTCCTGACCTGTCTCGGTTGTCCTTGGCAAGCGGCGGGTGTCTGACCTCGGGGGACGAGTGCTGCACCCGCCGCTTGACCTCAAATCTAGGCGTGCGGCGGGTGCCGGGCGTCATGCCCTCGTACCGATTGCCGGGCCTCCCGGAGGATGAGCGATGACCTGCGGAGTACTCCCCTGGGTGGAGACGGAGCCCTGGGTCTCGGGGTCTTCCCGGAGGGGTCGCCCGGTCCGGGCCCGCTCCTCCGAGCCGTCCTCGCGTGGCACGGGCTGCCTCAAAGGCACGGACGGACTCCCAAGGGGTGACTTCGCTCACTTCCACCACCCCCCGGCGTACGGCCGTCTCCACCCGGCGGCCTGCTCTGCCGACCGCCACCTCGGAGGGTCGCGTCGTGTCGCCGGCGTCGACGACTGTCTCCACTCGGTCACCCGGCACGGGTTCAATCCCCCTTCTGTGACAGGTGGTTGCGATCAGGGGGTTGGCGAAGTGCGCCTGCTCGCAGGCTCTCTGACCACTTCTCAAGTCTCCCACCCGGCACTGACAATCGGTGGGGCCGAGAGGGCGCGGCCTCTGCGCGCGCGGGGCCGTGGAAACGTAAGCTGTGCCACGTCACACGGACCGGGCAGCGGGGATGAACATGGCGATGATGCGCCTGAGGCGCGAGGACCCGCGCGTCGTCGGCTCGTTCAAGCTTCACCGACGGCTCGGCGCGGGCGGGATGGGCGTCGTCTATCTGGGCTCCGACAAGAAGGGGCAGCGGGTCGCGCTGAAGGTGATCCGGCCCGATCTGGCCGAGGACCAGGAGTTCCGGTCGCGCTTCGCGCGTGAGGTGTCGGCGGCGCGGCGGATCCGGGGCGGGTGCACCGCCCGGCTGGTCGCCGCGGATCTGGACGCCGACCGGCCGTGGTTCGCCACCCAGTACGTGCCCGGACCCTCCCTGCACGACAAGGTCGCCGACGACGGCCCCCTCGGGGCTTCCGAACTGGCGACGATCGGGGCGGCACTGTCGGAGGGGCTCGTCGCCGTCCATGAGGCCGGGGTCGTGCACCGGGACCTGAAGCCGTCCAACATCCTGCTCTCGCCCAAGGGCCCGCGGATCATCGACTTCGGCATCGCCTGGGCGACGGGGGCCTCGACGCTGACGCATGTCGGTACGGCGGTCGGCTCCCCCGGGTTCCTCGCGCCGGAGCAGGTGCGCGGGGCGCTGGTCACCCCGGCCACCGACGTGTTCTCGCTCGGCGCCACCCTGGCGTACGCCTCCACGGCCGACTCCCCGTTCGGACACGGCAGTTCCGAGGTGATGCTGTACCGCGTGGTGCACGAGGAGCCGCATCTGGACGGGGTGCCGGACGCCCTGGCCCCGCTGATCCGGGCCTGTCTGGCGAAGGATCCGCAGGAGCGGCCCAGCACGCTCGATCTCTCCCTGCGGCTCAAGGAGATCGCGGCCCGTGAGGCCCACGGTCCGGGCGAGGTGCGGCCGCCCGCTCCGCGTGCCGGTGAGGCCGACCGGCCCACCGGGCGGCTGGCCGACACCGGCTATCCGGAGCGCACGCTGCGGCAGCCGGGTCCGCCGCCGTCGCGCGGCGGCAGGGTGCCGTCCTCGCGCGGAGCCGCGCCCTCTCGGGGCGGCGGGCCCTCGCGTGGCGGCGGCACCTCGCGCGCCGGCGGCAACCCGTCGTCGCGCTCGGGGGCCCGGCCCACACCGGCCGGGCGGAACACGTCCTCCTCCCGCAACACCCGGTCCGGCAGCGGCGGCAGGCCCGCGCCGCGCAACGGGGCCGGCAGACCGGCGTCACGGAACACGGGTACCGGGCGGCGGCCCGCCAATCCACGGCTGCTGCGGCAGCGGCTGTTCGTCTTCGTCGTCGTGACGCTGCTCGTGGCCCTGGGCATCGCGGTCGTCCAGGGCTGCCAGGGACCGGCCCAGGGACTCGGCGGCGAGAACGGCGTCGTACGGCATCAGCAGGTTCAGCCGGACGTACGGCATCAGCAGTCCGGCGGATAGCCGGCGCCGGGCGCTAGGCCGGCGGGCGGCCCGTCGCGACCGCGTAGAAGGCGACGGCTGCCGCGGCGCCCACGTTCAGGGAGTCGACGCCGTGGGACATGGGGATGCGGACCCATTCGTCGGCGGCGACCAGGGCCTGGGTGGACAGGCCGCCGCTCTCCGCGCCGAGCATGAGGGCGACCCGGTCCATGGTGTGCGGGGCCGCCCGGTCCAGGCTGCTGGCCTTCTCGTCGGGGGTGAGGGCGAGCAGCGTGAAGCCGGCCTCGCGGACCAGGTCGAGGCCCTTCGGCCAGGTGTGCAGGCGGGCGTACGGCACGGAGAAGACCGCGCCCATCGAGACCTTCACGCTGCGCCGGTAGAGGGGGTCGGTGCAGTCCGGGGAGAGCAGGACGGCGTCCATGCCGAGGGCTGCCGCCGAGCGGAAGATCGCGCCGACGTTCGTGTGGTCGTTGACCGCTTCCATGATCACGACGCGGCGGGTGGAGTGCAGGAGTTCCGTGGCGGTCGGGAGGGGCTTGCGCTGCATGGAGGCGAGGGCGCCGCGGTGGACGTGGTAGCCGGTGACCCGCTCGGCGAGCTCCGGGCTGACGGCGTAGACCGGGGCCGGGAGCTCGTCGATGACGTCGCGCATGACGTCGACCCACTTGGACGACAGCAGCATCGAGCGCATCTCGTAACCGGTTTCCCTGGCCCGTCTGATGACCTTCTCGCCCTCGGCGATGAACAGGCCCTCGGCGGGTTCGCGCTTGCGGCGCAGCTCCACGTCGGTCAGGCCGGTGTAGTCGCGCAGACGCGGGTCGTCGGGATCCTCAACGGTGATGAGATCGGCCACAGAGGTGATACTGCCTTGTCCTGAGTACGGTGCCAACGGCTTGGCACGGGTCTGTTACCGGCGGTTACGCCGACGTCCGCGGGCCGACGGTGACGACTTCGCCGATGACGATGACCGCCGGAGGCCTGACCTCCTGCGTACGCACCGTCTCGGCGACCGTCTCCAGGGTGGCGTCGACGCGGCGCTGGGCCGCCGTCGTGCCCTCCTGGACGAGGGCGACCGGGGTGTCGGCCGGCTTGCCGTGCGCGATCAGCGTCTCGGCGATCTTCCCGATCTTGTCGACGCCCATCAGGACCACCAGCGTGCCGGTCAGTCGGGCGAGGGACGGCCAGTCGACCAGGGAACGCTCGTCGTCGGGGGCGACATGGCCGCTGACCACGGTGAACTCGTGGGCGACCCCGCGGTGGGTGACCGGGATGCCGGCCGCGCCCGGGACCGAGATGGAGCTGGAGATGCCGGGGACGACGGTGCAGGCGATACCGGCCTCGGCGAGGGCCTGGAGTTCCTCCATGCCACGGCCGAAGACGTACGGGTCGCCGCCCTTGAGCCGGACGACCGACTTGCCCTGCCTGGCGTGCTCGATCAGCGCGTTGTTGATGGCCTCCTGGGCCATGTACCGCCCGTACGGGATCTTCGCCGCGTCGATCACCTCGACGTGCGGCGGGAGTTCGGCGAGGAGGTCGCGCGGTCCGAGACGGTCCGCGATGACGACGTCCGCCTCGGCGAGCAGGCGGCGGCCGCGCACCGTGATCAGGTCCGGGTCGCCGGGGCCGCCGCCGACAAGGGCGACGCCCGCGGTACGGGTGCGGTGATGGGGGGCGACCAGAGTGCCGTCGCGCAGGCCCTCGACCACCGCGTCACGGATGGCGGCGGTGTGGCGGGGGTCGCGGCCCTTGGCGTCCGTGGTGAGCACCGCGACGGTGACGCCCTCGCTGTGGCCCGTCGCGGGCGTCCAGGCGGTGGCCGCGTCGGCGTTGTCGGAGCGTACGCACCACACCCGGTGGCGCTCCGCCTCGGCGGATGCGGCGGCGTTGGCATCGGGGTCGCCGGTGGCGATCAGGGCGTACCAGGCGTCGGCGAGGTCGCCGAGGGTGTAGACCCGCCGCTCCCAGGTGATCTCGCCCGCGTCCGCCATCGCCTCCACCGAGGGGGTCGCCTCGGGCGACACGAGGAGGACGTCCGCGCCCGCGGCGATCAGCGCCGGCAGGCGTCGTTGGGCGACCTGGCCGCCACCGATGACGACCACACGGCGGCCGGTGAGGCGGAGGCCTACGGGGTAGGCGGGGTGTTCGGCCATGAGGGGCGGCTCCTCGAACGGGCGGGGTGGGCGCTGCGGCTCTGGAGCAGCCCTGACGTGCGGATTTTAGAGGTGCGTTCAGCGTACGGCGGGGTCGGGGGGCACGCAGGAGCGCATGCCCGCCGACCCCGGAGGGGTCCTACTTCTCGGTCACGCCGGCCGAGTCGAACGTCGCCACCTCGTGCATCGCCCGTGCCGTGCTCTGGACCAGCGGGAGGGCCAGCAGGGCGCCGGTGCCCTCGCCCAGGCGCAGGTCGAGGTCGACCAGGGGGCGCAGGCCCAGCTTGTTGAGGGCGGCGACATGGCCCGGTTCGGCGCTGCGGTGGCCCGCGATGCAGGCCGCGAGGACCTCGGGCGCGATCGCGCGGGCGACCAGGGCCGCGGCTCCGGCGCTCACGCCGTCCAGGATCACGGGCGTGCGCAGGGACGCGCCGCCCAGCAGGAGGCCGACCATCGCCGCGTGCTCGAAGCCGCCGACGGCCGCGAGGACGCCGATGGGGTCGGCCGGGTCCGGCTGGTGGACCTCCAGGGCGCGGCGGACGACCTCGGTCTTGCGGGCGAGGGTCTCGTCGTTGATGCCGGTGCCGCGGCCGGTGACCTCGGCCGGGTCGGCGCCCGTGAAGACCGAGATGAGGGCCGCGGACGCCGTGGTGTTCGCGATGCCCATCTCACCGGTGAGAAGCGCCTTGTTGCCGGCCGCCACCAGGTCGCGGGCCGTCTCGATGCCGACCTCGATGGCCTGCTTGGCCTCCTCGCGGGACATCGCGGGGCCGGTCGTCATGTCGGACGTGCCCGCGCGGATCTTGCGGGGCAGCAGGCCGGGGGTCGCCGGAAGGTCGGCCACCACGCCGACGTCCACGACGCAGACCTCGGCGCCCACCTGGTTCGCGAAGGCGTTGCAGACCGCGCCGCCCCCCAGGAAGTTGGCCACCATCTGCGCGGTGACCTCCTGCGGCCAAGGGGTGACGCCCTGGGCGTGCACCCCGTGGTCACCGGCGAAGATGGCGACGGCCGCGGGCTCCGGGATCGGCGGCGGGCACTGGCGGGACAGGCCGGAAAGCTGCGCGGAGATGATCTCCAGCATGCCGAGCGCGCCGGCCGGCTTGGTCATGCGCTTCTGCCGCTCCCAGGCCTCGCCCAACGCCTTGGCGTCCAGCGGGCGGATCCCGGCGACGGTCTCGGCGAGCAGGTCGTGAGGGTCCTCGCCGGGCAGCGCGCGACGGCCGTACGTCTCCTCGTGGACGACCCACGACAGAGGGCGGCGCTTTGCCCAGCCGGCCTGCATCAGCTCGGGCTCGTCCGGGAACTCGTCGACGTAGCCGACGCAGAGGTAGGCGACGACGTCGAGGTGCTCGGGCAGGTCGAGGGCGCGGACCATCTCGCGCTCGTCGAAGAAGCTGACCCAGCCGACGCCGAGGCCCTCGGCGCGGGCGGCGAGCCACAGGTTCTCGACGGCGAGCGCGGAGGAGTACGGCGCCATCTGCGGCTGGGTGTGCCGGCCGAGGGTGTGGCGGCCGCCGCGGGTCGGGTCGGCGGTGACGACGATGTTCACCGGGGTGTCGAGGATGGCCTCGATCTTCAGTTCCTTGAACTGCTTCGCCCGGCCCTTCGGCAGGGACTTCGCGTACGCGTCCCGCTGCCGCATCGCCAGTTCGTGCATCGCGCGCCGGGTGTCGGCGGAGCGGATCACGACGAAGTCCCAGGGCTGCGAGTGGCCGACGGAGGGCGCGGTGTGGGCGGCCTCCAGGACGCGCAGGAGCACCTCGTGCGGGATGGGGTCGCTGCGGAAGCCGTTGCGGATGTCCCGGCGCTCGCGCATGACCTTCAGGACGGCCTCGCGCTCGGCGTCGGCGTACGCGGGGGCGGCCGGGCCGGTGGACTCCCGTACTTCTGCCACGGCGGCCGTGCTTTCTTCCTGATCGGCGGCCCTGGTGTCCAGGTCCTCCGGGTTCTGTGCGACGTTCGGATCGGGCTGCTCGGGCTGCGGCTCCGGTGCGGCGGGGTCCGCATCGCGGGGGGCGGGGATGTCCGCCACCGGGGCGGCGGGTGGCGGCGCGACCGGGGAGGTCTCGGGCGCGGTCGCCTCGGGCGCGGTCGCTTCGGGGGTCAGTGGCTCGTCGGTGGGGAGGACGAGGGGGTGCGGCGGGGTGGGGGCGAGGTGCGGGGTGGTCGGCACCATGCCCTCGACCGGCACGAACTGGCCCAGGGGCTGGTGGGGTTGGGGCTCCAGGGGCACCGCGGGGGCGACGGGCTCGGCGGGCTGGGGGGCCGTCGCGGCGGGGGCCGCGGTGGAGGCGGCCGCCGTCGGTTCCGGCTGGGCCGCTTCCCCGGCCGACGCTGCCGGCATGGGGGCGGGGGCGGCCAGGGTCTGGGACGCCGGGTCCGCGATGTGGGCGGGGCCCTGCGGGGGCTCCTGGTGCTGCGGGACCGGGACGGGGTGCATGTCCGGCGCGGGCTGGGTGGGGGGCACTTCGGGCGCGGACACGGGCTCGGGCTCGGGCTCGGGCTCGGTGAGCTGGGCGCTCGGTGCGGGCAGTTCCACCGGGGCCGGCTCGGCCGCGGGCCGTTCCGCCGTCGGCTGCTCCGGGGATGCCGGTTCGGGCTGCGGCAGGTGGTCCGGCTGGTCGTCCGGCTGGAGAGCGGCGGGGGCCTCGGGTTCCGGGGCCGGAATCTCGGCAGCCGGGTCCGCCTGTGCGGGCGCGATGATCTCCGGGGCGGGGGCGGGAACCGCCGGTGCCGGTGCCTGGGCCGCGACCTCCGGCTCGGGGGCGGTGGCCTCCGGTTGGGGCAGTGCGGTGGCCACGTCCGGTGCGGGCGCGGTTGCCTCCGGAGCGGCGGGCGCCTCGGAGACGGGGGCCACCACGTACTCGGGCATCCGGCCCGGATCTGGCGCGGCCTGCGGGACGACCGGCGGGAGGTCGGCTTCCGGCGCCTGCACGGCGACGGCCTCGGGCGCGGGCGCGCCGACAGCCTCCGGCGCCTGCACCGGGTCCGGCGTGGTGACGGCCTCGGCAGCGACGGGTTCGACGGCTGCCGGGGTCTCGGGGTGGTGCGCCACCTCGGCGGCGGGCGCCTCGGGGATCGCGTCGGGCACCGGAGCCTCGGGCACCTGGTCCGCCTCGGGGATGGGCACCTCCGCGGGCACCTCGGTCGCCTCGGCGGCGGGCGCCGGTACCTCCTCGGCGGGAATCACGTCCGTGTCGGGGGCGTGCGGGGCGGCCTCCTGCACAGGCTCGGGGACCTGCGGCACCGGCTCGGGGGCCGGTCCGGGCACCACGCCGGCGGGCTCGGCCGGAACCGTCGCGCCGGCGCCCTCACCGGCGTACGCGGGCTCGGACGCCTCCGCTGCCAGGGGCGTCTGCGCGAGGTCCTCCGGCTGGGGCGCACCCGGGTCCGCGTCCGTGTCCGGGCGGGCCATGACCGCCTGGGCCGCGCCCATCTGCTCGGTCTGCTGCTGCGCGGCCGGAACAACCGTTTCCGCAGGGACCGCCCCGGGAGCGATCGGCGCCTCGACGGCCGCCTGGGCGCCCCAGGGCGCCGCGCCCTGCGGAGGCATCTCGCGCAGGTGCTGGGCGTCCAGGTACTCGGGTCCGGCCGTGGGCGTGCCCGGGTGCCGTACCGGCGCGCCCGCGGGTCCGCGGTCGGCGAGGGAGCGGACCGGGCTCGCGGAGGTGTCGGGGATGGGCGGGCCGAGGTGGAGAGGGCGCCGCGGTGCCGCGGGCGGCGACGGGTTCGGGAGGCGGACGGCGCTGAGGTCGACGGAGCCGCTGTCACGGCCCGCCGTCTCGTGCGGGCCGGGTTCGTGCACCGCCTCGACCACCGGCTCCGGGGCGGGCGGCGCGACTTCGTTGCCCCAGGCGCTCTGGGCGCCGGGCAGCAGCAACAGATCTTCGTCCTCGGCGGTGGTCTCGGAGAGGTAGGTGTACGCGCCGGGCGCGGGGACGCCCTGCTGATCCACCATGCCTGCGTTCTCCGGCAGTCCCTCGCCCGGGACCTGGCCGGTGTCGGTCATGCGTACCCCTCGCCCATCGGTTAGTGCTCCTACGACCAGCTCACCCGGAACGGCGCACCGACCGCCCCGTAGTGAAGAACGAGCGTCCGCGCCCAGCGGCACGAACGACCCGCACGAAAAAGACGACAAAGCCACTCAGTGGCATTGTCGCGGTCGTTGCCGCGTCGCGACAGCTTGATCCGCGACGCTCCGCTGTGGACTGCGCCACGTTGCGCGCCCTCAGGTTCTGCCGTACCACACCCACCCCAAAACGGATGTGTTTTCCGGACATTGGCCGACGAAAGGCCGGGCGACCGGATGCGGTACGACGATCGGCCAGCCTACCGCGCGCAGTAGGACAACAGGATCACGGGGAGGGCAAACCGGGTCAGGCCGAACGGTCCGGCAGGACCCCGCTGAGCAGGAACGCGACGCTCCGTTCCGTCTCCGTCCAGGCCCGCGTGTCGAGTTCGACGGACTGGACGAGGGCGCACTCGACGCGGTACCCGTGCTCGGTCAGGTCGCGGCCGACGAGTTCGGCGGCGTCGCGGGTCATGGCGTGGGTGACGATGCGCTGCGGGCGGCGGTCGGCCACCGCGGAGACCACGGCCGCTCCCCCGCCGCCGACGCGGACGACGTCCGGTTCGGACAGGTCCTCCAGGACGTGCGGGGCGGTGCCGCGGACGATCTGGAGCTGCACCCCGAAGCGGCGCGCGGCGGCGTCGGTGCGGGCGCACGCCTCCATGGCGCGGTCGACGGCGATGACGGCCGCACCGGCCCGCGCGGCCTCGGCCGCGAAGGCGCCGCTGCCGCAGCCGATGTCCCAGACGAGGTCGCCGACCCGCGGTCCCAGACGGGCGAGTTGGGCGGCCCGCAGCAGCTCGGCCTCCCCCTCGCCCAGTCCGCCGCCGTACTCACCGGCGGGCAGGGTCCAGCCGCGTGGGCCGGTGCCCGGGTCGCGGCCGGCGATCCAGCCGCCGTCGCTCGACGGCGGCGCGCCCGCGGTGCCGCCGATGACGATGACCACGTTGGGGTCGCGCCAGGTGTGGTCGGCGGCCTTCTCGGAGGTGACGACGCTGATCTGTTCGCGGTCGGTGCCGAGTTCCTCGCAGACGACGAAGGTGCGGTGGACGCCCTCCATGAGCAGGCCCAGTTCGGCGGGGCCGGCGCCGGGCGAGGTGAGGACGGCGACCTTGGTGTGGGCCCGGCACACATTCACGGCGCGGCGCAGGGTGCGCCGGTGTGCGACGACCACCTGGGCGTCGTCCCAGGGCATGCCGGCGCGGGCGAACGCGGTGGCGACGGAGGAGACGGCCGGGACGACCTCGACCTCCAGGCCGAACTCGGGTGCGCGCAGCGTGCGTACGACGCCGAAGAAGCCGGGGTCGCCGTCGGCGAGGACGACCGCCGTGCCGCGGTGGCCGGCGATGCGGCGGGCGGCGAGGGCGACGCTGCCGAGGCGGATGCGTTCGGCGGCGGGAGGCACCTCGGGCAGCGCCAGGTGGTGGGCGGCACCGGCCACGAGGGTGGCGGCGCCCAGGGCCGAGCGGGCGGCGGCGGTCAGCGGCGAGCCGTCCCAGCCGATCACCGTGACGCGGTCGGCCATCGTCGTCAGTCTCCCGTGGGTCTACGCGGCTGGCGGGCTTGGTGAGACTACCTGGTCGCGCGGGGCCGGGCCGGGGCGGTGCGGGACCGCGGGGTCAGTTCCAGTCGGCGTACGACGGGTAGCCGCCGCTCTCCGTGAGGTGCTCCCCCGCGCCCTCGATGTCCTCCGGGAGCAGGCTCCACACGATGAAGTCGGTGCGCGCCTCGCTCCAGGTGCCGTCGTCGGCGCGGACGCGCGCTATACAGGCGCCGCGCAGGACCCCCTCGCTGATGCAGCCGATCTTCTGCGCGACCTGCTGCGAGGCGGTGTTGTCGGCGGCCGTGCGCAGCTCGATGCGCTCGAGCTTCTGGTCGGTGAGCAGCCACTGGGCGGTGGCGAGCGCGGCCTCGGAGGCGTAGCCCTCGCCGCGCGCCCAGGGGGCGATGATGTACGACAGTTCGGTGGACCGTACGTGCCAGTTGGTCCTGCCGAGCTGGATGACGCCGACGAGCCGCTGGGTGAGGAACTCGGTGACGGCGAGGTCGAGTCCGCGTCCGGAGGTGCGCTGGGCGGGGGCGTACTGCGTGATCCAGGTGCGGGCGTTCCGCGCGGTGAAGGGCTGGGGGACGGAGGTCCAGGCCGTGACCTGTTCGTCGTTCATCATCTCGGCCAGGGCGGGTACGTCGTCCTCGTCGAGGGGACGCAGCACCAACCGCTCCGTGCTGATGGAGATGCTGGGGAAGGTGCTCGTCATGCGCCGCTCCGTAACCTTCGAAACCGTCAGGGTCCGACCTGGTTGACCGTCAGGCCCGCTGAACTGCTCAGCATGCAGCATGAAAGCACCGTGTCGCACCACGGGGTCCGCACCGGCCGAAGGTGCGGACCCCGGGTGTGTACGGGGGTCAGCCGGAGGTGACCGGCAGGACCGAGCCCTGGTACTTGTCCTCGATGAACTTCTTCACCTCGGCGGAGGTGAGGAGCCGCACGAGCTTGCGTACCCGCGGGTCGTCCTCGTCGCCGCGCCTGACGGCGAGGAGGTTGGCGTAGGGGTCGTAGGGGTTGTCCTTCGCCGACTCCAGGAGGACGGCGTCCTTCGTGGGGCTGAGACCCGCGTCCTGGGCGTAGTTGTTGTTGATGACCGCGGCGTCCACGTCGTCGAGCGAGCGGGGCAGCTGGGCGGGCTCCAGCTCCTTGAACTCGAGGTTCTTCGGGTTCTCGCCGATGTCGGCGGGGGACGCGTCCGCTCCGGCGTCCGCCTTGAGCGTGATGACGCCCTGGGACGCGAGCAGCTTGAGGGCGCGGCCCTCGTTGGTGGTGTCGGCGGGTACGGCGACGGTGGCTCCGTCGGCGAGGTCGCGGACGTCCTCGACCTTCTTGGAGTAGACGCCCATGGGCGGCAGGTAGGCCTTGGCGACCGACACCAGGTCGGTGCCCCGGGCCTTGTTGAAGTCGTCCAGGTAGGGCTGGTTCTGGTACAGGTTCGCGTCGAGCGAGCCCTCCTGGAGAGCGGTGTTCGGCAGGACGTAGTCCGTGAACTCCTTGATCTCCAGGTCGAGGCCGGCCTGCGCGGCCAGCTCGTCCTTGATGTACGTCAGGACTTCGCCGGCCGGGACGGCGGTGGCGCCGACGACGAGCGTGTCGTCGGAGCCGCCGCCGTCACCGGCACCGGAAGCCGAGCCGGAGCCCGAACCCGAACCGCAGGCGGCGAGCCCGAGGCTCAGGGCGAGGGCCGACGCCGCGATGAGGGTCTTGCGCATGCTGCTCTCCCCCGTGGGGTCGGCGTCTCAGAAGGACGCGATGACGGAGCCGGCGTACTTGTCCTCGATGAACTTCTTGACCTCGGGGGAGGTGAGGAGCTTCGCGAGCTTCTTCACACGCGGGTCGTCCTCGTTGCCCTCCTTGACGGCGAGGAAGTTGCCGTACGGGTTGTCCGTGGCGGACTCCAGGACGAGGGCGTCCTTCGAGGGCTTGAGGTCGGCCTCGATGGCGTAGTTGCCGTTGACGACGGCGGCGTCCACGTCGTCCAGGGAGCGCGGGGTCTGGGCCGCCTCCAGCTCCTTGAACTTGAGGTTCTTCGGGTTCTCGCTGATGTCGGCGGGGGTCGCCGAGTTGTCCGCGCCGTCCTTCAGCGTGATGAGGCCGTTCGCGGCGAGCAGCTTCAGGGCGCGTGCCTCGTTGACGGTGTCGTTCGGGACGGCGACGGTCGCGCCGCTCTTGAGGTCGTCGACGCTCTTGAACTTGTGGGAGTAGAGGCCGAGCGGCTCCAGGTGGACCGTGACGACGGGCACGACGTGGGTGCCGTTCTTCTTGTTGAAGTCGTCGAGGTAGGGCTGGTTCTGGAAGTAGTTGGCGCCCACCGAGCCGTCCTCCGTCGCCGTGTTCGGCGTGACGTAGTCGGTGAACTCCTTGACCTCCAGGTCGAGGCCCGCGTCCTTGGCCAGGTTGTCCTTGACGAAGGTGAGGATCTCGGCGTGCGGGACGGGGCTCGCGGCGACGACCAGCGGGCCGCTGGTGGCGGAGGAGGAGCCGGAGTCCTTGTCCGAGCCGCACGCGCCGAGCCCGAGGGTGAGGGCTCCGGCGGCGAGGACAGCGGTGGTGATTTTGGCAGTGTTACGCACGAAAAGTGCCTTTCCTGAGGTGATACGTCCCCGCTGTGGGTGTGCGGGGAGAACAAGGGGGTGGCAGGTGGGGTGCGGTTCAGCTCTTCTTCACGGCGTCGGTGGCGACCGCGCCGGGGAAGATTCCGCTCAGCGGCCTGAAGAGGAGCAGCGGGCCGCCCTTGCCGGTGCGCCGGTGCAGGGACCGGGCCGCGAGGTCACCGCCGAACTGGAGCAGGGAGATGACGACGGCCAGGATCGCGACGGTGATCCACATCAGGCCCGTCTCGAAGCGCTGGTAGCCGTAGCGGATCGCGATGTCGCCCAGGCCGCCGGCGCCGACGGTGCCCGCCATCGCGGAGTAGCCGATCAGGGCGACGACGGTGGTGGTGGCGCCGGAGATCAGGGACGGCAGCGCCTCGGGGACGAGCACGCTGCGGACGATCTTCCAGGTGCTGCCGCCCATGGACTGCACGGCTTCCACGAGCCCGCCGTCCACCTCGCGGACGGACATCTCCACGAGACGCGCGAAGAAGGGGATCGCCCCGATGGCGAGCGGCACGATGGCGGCCTCACGGCCGATGGTCGTTCCGGTCACCCAGCGGGTGAAGGTCATCAGCGCGACCATCAGGATGATGAACGGCATCGAGCGGGCGATGTTCACGACCTGTCCGATCACCTTGTTGGCGACGACGTTCTGCAGCAGGCCGCCCCGGTCGGTGAGGACGAGGAGGATGCCGAGCGGAAGGCCGCCGGCGACGGCGATGAGCGTGGACCAGCCCACCATGTAGAGGGTGTCCCAACACGCCTGCTCCAGCAGGGGCTGCATCTCGGACCAGGTCACTTGGCACCGTCCTTCACCAGCTGGGGCCGCTCGTCGGCGGCGCCCGGCACGTCGATCTGAAGACCCTGTTCGCGCAGGAAGCCGATCGGCACCACGTTGTCCTCGTAGCGGCCGGGCAGTTCGATGCGCATCCGGCCGACCTGGAGGCCGCCGACGGTGTCGATGGCCGCGCCCAGGATCGAGATGTCGATGTTGTAGGTGCGCGACAGCTGGGAGATGACCGGCTGGGTCGCGGCCTCGCCCTGGAAGGTGACGTCGAGGACGGTCCGGTCGTCGCCGGTCGGCTCGCCGCCCACCGGGAAGAGCGCGGCGGCCAGTTCGGAGCCGGGGGTGGCGAGCAGCTCGCTGACCGTGCCGGACTCGACGACGCGGCCCCGCTCCATGAGCGCGGCGGAGTCGCAGATGGACTTCACCACGCCCATCTCGTGCGTGATGAGCAGGACCGTCAGGCCCAGCTGGCGGTTCAGGTCGCGCAGCAGTTGGAGGATCGAGCGGGTGGTCTCCGGGTCGAGGGCGCTGGTGGCCTCGTCGGAGAGCAGCACCTTGGGGTCGCCGGCGAGGGCGCGGGCGATGCCGACGCGCTGCTTCTGACCGCCGGAGAGCTGGGCGGGGTAGGCGCCCGCCTTGTCGGCGAGGCCGACGAGGTCGAGCAGTTCGAGCGCCTTGCGGGAACGTTCCTTCCCTGACTTGCCGAGGATTTCCAGCGGCAGCTCGACGTTGTCCTGCACGGTCCGCGACGACAGCAGGTTGAAGTGCTGGAAGACCATGCCGATACGGCTGCGCGCCTCGCGGAGTTCCCGGCCCGCGCGCGGGCCGCGGCCGGCGAGGGCGGTGAGGTCCTGGCCGGCGACGGTGACCGTGCCGGAGGTGGGGCGCTCCAGGAGGTTGATGCAGCGGATCAGCGAGGACTTGCCGGCGCCGGACTGGCCGATGACGCCGTACACCTCGCCTTCGCGGACGTGCAGATCGACGCCGTCGAGGGCGGTGACCTCACGGCCGCGCGAGCGGTAGACCTTGGTGAGGCCCGTGGTGGTGATCACGTGGGTTTCCGTCACTGTCGAGTGCGCGGGCGTGGGTGTGCCCGGCACGGGTGCATTCGGTCAGGACGCGACACGGTTCTCGCGGTGGCGATGGAACCGGGGGGAGAACATGTGCGCGGGCGGCGTCTCGTCACGTACTCAGGGCGTACGGACGTGCCACGGCGTCTCGCTTCGGGGCGCGAGCTCTGGGGTGGTGCGGGGGCCCTCTAGAAGGCGCACATTCGACACATACAACGAGCACCGGGCGTCAGGGTCGCCTCGGTCGCAAGGGTGCGGCTGCTCGTCGTGGTCATGCGATCAGTAAAGCAGACCGACGGTCCTGACAAAGCCGAGCCGTCCACATGATGGACAGCCGTGGACAGTGCGCGCACACATACGGAAGGTCGCGCTCCCTCGCCGGCGACCAGTGCGGACAAGGCTGACAGGTCTTCATCACAGGGCCGGTACCGGGTCGACGGGCGGGGTGGGTTGTGGCCAACGCCACGGTCGCCGTCCGAGCGGCCCCCCGCGGCTCGGGCCCGGCCGCGGGGGGCCGCATACGGCCGTAATAAGGTCACTGCATGCTTGATGCCCTGACGCTGGTGACCGGTGTCGCCGCACTGCTGCTGGCCGCCTGGTGCGGCTGGGCGGCCTACCGTGACCAGCCGACGAAGGACTGGCATTTCATCGGGATGGCCGTGGTCTCGGTGCTGGCGCTGGTCCAGTTGGTCGTCGGGATCGTGCAGCTGGCGCGGGGCGAGGAGCCGGCGCAGGGCACGACGATCTTCGTGGCGTATCTGCTGGGGGCGTTCGCGTGCGTTCCGGCGGCGGGGTTCATGTCGCTGGGCGAGCGGACCCGGTGGGGTTCGGTGACGGTCGCGGCGGGCGGGGTCGTCCTCGCCGTCCTGGAAGTGCGGCTCCATGACATCTGGGGAGGCTGAGGTGACGGCCGTGGAGGAGAAGCCGGCGCGGCTGATCGGCGGGCCCGGCCTGTTGCTGGTCTGGTTCTACGGCGTGATGGTGGTCGGCGCGGTGTCGCGCTCGGCGTATCAGATCGCGACGGAGTTCGACCGGGCGCCGCTCGCGTACTCGCTGTCCGCGGTGGCCGGTCTGGTGTACGGCTTCATCACGTACTCGCTGGTGCGGGGCGGGGAGACGGCGCGCAGGGCGGCGCAGGTGTGCTGCGCCGCCGAGCTGGTGGGTGTGCTGGTCGTGGGCACCTGGACCCTGGTGGACCGTGACGCCTTCCCGGACTCGACCGTGTGGTCGGACTACGGGATGGGGTACGTGTTCATCCCCGTGCTGCTGCCCCTGACCGCTCTCTTCTGGCTGCGGAAGACGCGTGCGCGGCAGGCAGGCTGAGCCCGGCGCCGCTCAGGCCGTGGTGGCGAACTCGTCGGCCGGCTTCTCCAGGACGATCATCGGGACGCCGTCCGATCCCTGGGACGTGCCCACCGTCCGGTAGCCGACGCGGCGGTACAGGCGGAGGTTGCCCTCACTGCGGTGGCCGGTGAAGAGACGGAACTTGGTGGCACCGCGCTCTCCGGCCAGCGCCGACTCGGCCGCCCGCAGCAGCCTCGCGCCGATGCCGTGGCCCTGGAGGCGGGGGTGGACGCAGAGCCTGCCGATGGAGGCCGCGCCGTCCTCGGTGATCGTGCCGCGGACCGAGCCGACGACCTCCTCGCCCAGCCGGGCCACGTAGACGCAGTCGGAGGCCAGTTCCTGCCGGACGGAGTCCAGGGTCTGGACGAGGGGAGCGATGCGGTAGTTGCCGTACAGCGCCGCCTCGCCCTGGAAGCACAGGTACTGAAGCCTGAAGATCTGCTCGGCATCCTGCTCGGTCGCCACCGAGATGGTCACGCTCATGCCCATATGCGCACGCCTCCCGCTCACCTGATCGCCTGTGGTCCTACACTCCTATCCCCGCACTTCGCGGGCCGCAACCTCCGGTGTGAGCAGACGTCGCAGACATCCCAGACATCGGGAACGTTCCGGTCCGAGACTTCCCTGTGAGATACCCAACTCCCCCGCGATCTCGCGATACGTGAGGTCCTCCGGCGACAGCAGGGCGTCCAGGAGCCGGGAGCACCGCGCGGGAAGCCGGTGGACGGCGTCGCGCAGCGCGCGGTGCCGGGCGGCGGCGAGGACGATCTGTTCGGGACCGCGGTCGCCGTCCTCGGCCGGGTCCTCCGCGTACGGCCCTTCCCGCCGGGCCGTACGACGGTTTCGGCGGGATTCGGCGCGCACCGCCCGGCGCAGCCAGCTCTGCGGGTCGAGGGGCGGGCCGTCGGTGGCGAGATGTTCCAGGAGGCGCAGCCACACGCCCTGTTCGAGGTCGGCGGACTCGGTTCCGGTGGCGTGCGCCTCGGCGTCGGCCTCCGCGGTGAGCAGCGGGCGCAGGGCGGCGAGCATGTCGTACGTCATGTGCGGCACGACGCGGCCGTCCGGGCGGCGGGTTGCCCGGACGGCCGGTTGTCACCCCAACGGGTCAGGAGCCGTTGACGAAGTCCTCGCGGGCGAGGCGGCCGGTGTCCGGCTGGTCGGTGAACACACCGTCGATGCCGGTCGCGAAGTACGCCTTGTAGGCGCCGAAGACGTCGCCGTAGGCGTCCGCCTCGGTGCCCTTGCGGAAGTTCGCGGGCAGGAAGGGGTTCTCGTTGCGCAGCGTGTACGGGTGCAGGATCAGGCCGGCCGCGTGGGCGTCCTTCACCAGGGTGGTCGGCGTGGTGAGGTTGCCGGCCGCGTCCTTGGGGACGACCAGGTCGAGGGTGGGACCGATGCCCTGCGCGTAACCGGCGATCTCCCGCAGGCCCTTGACGGTGACCAGGTCGGCGACCGTGCGGGGGTCGCCGGTCTCGACGAAGTCCCAGGGGCGGGTGGTGGCGCCGGAGAGCAGGACGACGAGCGGGTTGCCCACCATCTTGTTCAGGCGCCGGATGCTGGTCGGCTCGAAGGACTGGAGGATGACGGGCGCGTTCCTGCCGTCCTTGCCGTGCTTGCGCAGCAGCCCCGCGACGCGTTCCTCCAGGTTCAGGCCGAGCCCCCGGAAGTAGGTGGGGTGCTTCAGCTCGGGGTAGATCCAGACCTGCTTGCCGCGCTTGCGGGTCTGCTCGTCCTGCCACTTCAGGACTTCCTCGAAGGTGGGGATCTCCCAGCGGCCGTTGTAGAGGGTGTTGTGGGGGCGGTTGGCGGGGATGCGCTCGGTCGCGCGCAGCGTCTTCAGCTCGGCGAGCGTGAAGTCCTCGGTGAACCAGCCGGTGGTGGAGACGCCGTCGAGGACCTTGGTGGTCCTGCGGCCGGCGAACTCGGGGTGGCCCGCGACGTCCGTGGTGCCGCCGATCTCCGGCTCGTGCCGGCAGACGAGGTGGCCGTCCTTGGTGGGGACGAGGTCGCCGGCCTCGACGATGTCGGCGCCGAGGTCGAGGGCGAGCTGGTAGGCGCCGAAGGTGTGCTCGGGCCGGTAGCCGCTGGCGCCGCGGTGGCCGATGATCGTCGGCACGGGCAGGCTCCCGATGCCCCTGCCGCCGTGCCGGGCCTCGGTGGCTCTCGCGGTGCCGGAGAGGCCCAGGGTCGTTCCGGCGGCGCCGATCGCGGCGGCCGCTCCGAGGAACGCCCGCCGTCCGGTTCCGCTCTCCTGGGTGTTCGAGTGCTGCGACTCCTGCGTACCCATGAGGGTCCTCCTGCCATCGGCTCGTCCCGTGCGCGCCGATCGTAGGTGCGCGGACATGACGGCCGGGAGACCTCGATCCGAACACGCGGGTGACGATGGATGGCGTGTGCCGTACGACGATATGACGGAACGTCCGATTCGGCGGCGCGGGGCGGGGTAGGCGATCGGTACCGGCCGTGCCCGGCCTGCCACGCGGTGCCGGTGGAGAACTCACGGCCTTCGGGTCGCGATGTCCGTCACCACGTTCCGCCCGTGTGTCGGGCCCGCGGCGGACCGGCCGTACAGGTAAACGTAGGTCAACAGTGCGTAAGACCTCGGTGAACCCGATGTGCGTCGCCACCGGCGGCGCGAGTATCGTCCTCACCTGCACATACTCATACCGCTATCGGAGGGCCCGTTGTCCCGCTTCGCGCTCATCAAGGCAGTGCTCGGACCGGTCATGCGCCTGATGTTCCGCCCCCGGGTCGAAGGCGTGGAGCACATCCCGGGCGACGGTCCGGTCATCCTGGCCGGCAACCACCTCACCTTCATCGACTCGATGATCCTGCCCCTGGTCTGCGACCGGCAGGTCTTCTTCATCGGCAAGGACGAGTACGTCACCGGCAAGGGACTCAAGGGCCGGCTGATGGCCTGGTTCTTCATCGGCGTCGGCATGATCCCCGTCGACCGCGACGGCGGCAAGGGCGGGGTCGCCGCCCTGATGACCGGGCGCCGGATCCTGGAGGAGGGCCGGGTCTTCGGGATCTACCCCGAGGGCACGCGGTCCCCCGACGGGCGGCTGTACCGGGGTCGTACGGGCATCGCCCGCCTCACCCTGATGACCGGCGCGCCCGTGGTGCCCTTCGCGATGATCGGCACGGACAAGATCCAGCCGGGCGGATCGGGGATGCCCCGCCCCTCGAAGGTGACGGTCCGCTTCGGTGAGGCGATGGAGTTCTCCCGGTACGAGGGGATGGACCGGGACCGGTATGTGCTGCGTGCGGTGACGGATTCCGTGATGGCCGAGGTCATGCGGCTGTCCGGGCAGGAGTACGTGGACATGTACGCGACCAAGGCGAAGGCCGCGTAGGCCTCCGGCGGACGGCGGAACGAAGGGGGCGCGCCGCGTCGCGCCCCCGGCCTCGTCACCCTCAGCCTGAGCTGTCCAGCTTCTGGCCCTTCAGCAGTACCCATGCCGCGGCCGCCGTCGCCAGCAGCACCACGGCGCCCGCGCCCGCCGCCAGGCTCAGTCCGCTGACGAAGGCCTCTCGCGCCGACGCCAGCATCTCCTGGGCCGTGGCCGCCGGCATGCCCGAGGCCACCTCGACCGCCCCACCCAGTGACTCGTGCGCGCCCTCGGGGGTGCCCGGCGGGGACGGGAAGCCGCGGTAGACACCCGTCACGATCGAGCCCAGTACGGCGATGCCGAGGGCCGCGCCCAGTTCGTACGCCGTCTCCGAGACCGCGGACGCCGAGCCCGCCTCCTCCTTCGGGACCGAGGACAGGATCACGTCGGCCGTCACGGTGAACGAGAAACCGGCGCCCACGCCGACGGCCAGCAGGGACGCTCCCAGCAGCGGATAGCCGGTGCTCTCGTCGATCACCGTCAGGGCGGCCAGCGCCAGGCCGATCGCCGCGAGGCCGCCGGACACGACCGCCCGGACCGAGAAGCGGCGGGCCGCGTGGCCGGCGATCAGACCGGCCGCCACCGCGCCGACCGCGGCGGGCAGTTCGGCCAGACCCGCCTCGAACGGGCGCCTGCCCTGCACGAGTTGCAGGTACTGCGAGAGGAAGAAGACCAGGCCGGACAGGCCGAGGACGGTCAGCAGGTCGGCCAGGACCGCGCCGCTGAAGCCGCGGTTGCGGAACAGGCGCATGTCCAGCAGCGGTACCGGCAGGGTCAACTGGCGGCGGACGAAGCCGTACAGCGCGGCCGCGCCCAGCAGGGCGGCGCCTGCCGTGGCCCAGGTGAGGCCGTGGGTGGCGGCCTCCTTGACGGCGTAGACGACGGCGATCATGCCGACGAGGGAGAGCAGGACGCTGGCCAGGTCCCAGGGGCCGGGGTTCGGGTTGCGGGACTCGGGCAGGGTCCGGATGCCGACGACGACGAGGACCGCCATCACCGGCAGGTTGATGAGGAAGACCGAGCCCCACCAGAAGTGTTCGAGGAGGAGTCCGCCGACGATCGGGCCGACCGCCGTGCCGGCGGAGGCCGTCGCGCCCCAGATGCCCACGGCAAGGCTGCGCTCGCGCGGGTCGTGGAAGAGGTGGCGGATGAGGGCCAGCGTGGCGGGCATCAGGGTGGCGCCGGCGACGCCGAGGAGCGCGCGGGCGGCGATCATCATCTCCGGCGTCGTCGCGTAGGCGTTCAGCACGGATATCGCGCCGAAGGCGGTGGCGCCGATGAGCAGAATGCGCTTGCGACCGATCCGGTCGCCCAGGCTGCCCATCGAGACCAGCAGACCGGCGATGACGAAGGAGTACACGTCGCCGATCCACAGGAGCTGGGTGCCGGAGGGCTTGAGGTCCTCGCTGATGAACGGGGTCGCCAGGCCCAGGACGGTCGCGTCGACGGCCACCAGCAGCACGGCGAACACGAGGACGGACAGCGCGAGCCAGCGGCCGGGGCGCTTCACCGCCTCGTCGGGGTCCACCGGCTGCAACGTGCTGGTCATGATTCCTCTCTCCTCAGGGCGCCGCCGAGCAGCAGCTCGACGATCATGTGCGTGAAGTCGTTCCGGGCGACGCGGCCCTCCGTGACCGCCCAGGCGCCGGAGGCCAGCAGGCCGTACAGCGCCTCGGTGAGCCAGGCCGGGGTCAGGTCGATGCGGAACTCGCCGTCGGCCTGGCCGCGCCGGAACAGGGCCGCGATGCGGTCGTCGATCCTGGCCCAGCCCTCGTTCTGCTCCTCGCCCTCGAACAGCTGGTTCTCGCTGTACAGGAAGGCCAGCAGTGCGGCCGCCGGTTCGATCTCGCGGACCACGCGGCGGACGGCCTCGCTCGCCGGGCCGTCGTCGGGGCGGGCCCGGTCCAGGGCCGCCTCGCACTCCTGGATGCCGAGCGCCTCCAGCGCCCGGACGAGCGCGTCGCGTCCGGCGAACTGCCGGTGCAGGGTGGCCCTGCTGATCCCGGCGGCCTTGGCGACCTCGTCCATCGTCGCGGTGGATCTCCGGGTCAGCAGGGCCGCGGCACTGCGCAGCACGTGGTCACGATCGACAGCCATGAGACAACACTAACCCATGTGAGACATCAACGTCTCATCAAGTGCGTGCACGTCTCATACGTCGGTCGCTCCGCGGTGATCTCTCAGTGCCAGGGCAGCCGGCCGCGCCGTTCCCAGTACGCGCCCGGCTCCTCCGTCAGTGCCGCGAGCCGGGTCAGCCGGTCCTCGTCGAGGTCGACGACAGCGGCATGCAGATTGGAGGACAGCTGGGTGACGGTCGCGGCGCCGGACAGGACGACCCCGGCCCACGGCTGCCGCAGGATCACCGCGAGGGCGACCGCGTCGCAGCCGAGCCCGGCCTCCTCGGCCACCGCCCTGAGGGCGTCCGGCGCGTGAGGCTCCGCCAGGCGGCCGTTGGCCATGCCCTCCTTGACGATCACCGTGAGTCCGGCGTCGTGGGCCTCGGCGAGGGCCGGCCCGGCCGAGGTCTCCAGGGCGTTGTACGTCGACTGGACGGTACGGAAGAGGGGGGCGCCGTCGACCTCGACGGCGAGGGCGGCGCGGATGGCGTCGGCCTGGGCGGGACCGCTGGTGGAGAAGCCTACGGTGAGGCCCCCGGCCGCGGCCTCGGCCAGCTTCGCGTGGAGTTCCTTGTCGGTGAGGGCCGGGCTGTCCGGGGTCACCGAGTGGATCTGGTAGAGGTCGAGACGGTCGCCGAGCAGGGCCGCCGTCTCGGCGCGCTGCCGCTCGTACGTCCCGACGCCGTGGTCCTTGACCTCGTGCCGCTCGGCGTCGGTCGTCCAGTCGGCGGTGTAGGTGTAGCCCCACTTGCTGCCCACGACGATGTCGTCGAGGCCGGGACGGGCCGCCAGCCAGTCGGCGAGGAACTCCTCGGAACGGCCGTAGGAACGGGCCACGTCGAAGTAGCGGACGCCCTGCGCGTAGGCGGCGTCGAGGAGTTCGTGGGTGCGGGCGCGCAGCGCCTCGACGCTGCGGTCCTCTCCCAGGTCGTGGTCCCGGCCGAGGTTGATGTAACCGGGGCGGCCGACGGCTGCGAGACCGAGTCCGAGGTGGCAGGTGGGGGTTGTCGCGGTGGCCAGTCGCGCGAAGGGCATCGCGGGCTCCGTTCGGTCGGCTCGGGTACGGCTTCCGACCAACGTAACCCGCGACGACCTTCGTCTCGGAGCAGGTTCGTGCGGTGCTTCGGCGAGTGAAGGCGCGTGGTGGTCACTCGCGCCCACGCGGCGGAGCCGCACGCCGATACGGCCCCGCCCCCCTTACGGGCGCTGTCCTCACCCCTTCTTCTTGGCGTTCGCCCACTGGTGCTGGACGGCCACGTCCGCCTTCAGCTCGGCGAGCTGGACGGCGACCGCGCTGGGCGCCGTACCGCCGCGGCCGTCGCGGGAGGCGAGGGCGCCGGCGACGTTGAGGACGGAGCGCACCTCGGGGGTGAGGTGGGCGGAGATCTTCGCGAACTGGTCGTCGGTCAGCTCGTCCAGCTCCTTGCCCTCGGCCTCGGCGGCCTTCACGCACTCGCCCGCGACCTCGTGCGCCACCCGGAACGGCACCCCCTGCTTGACCAGCCACTCGGCGACGTCGGTGGCGAGGGAGAAGCCGGCCGGGGCCAGTTCCTCCATGCGCTCGCGGTGGACGGTGAGGGTCGCGACCATGCCGGTGAAGGCGGGGAGGAGGACCTCCAGCTGGTCGCAGGAGTCGAAGACCGGCTCCTTGTCCTCCTGGAGGTCGCGGTTGTACGCGAGGGGCAGAGCCTTGAGGGTGGCCAGGAGACCGGTCAGATTGCCGATCAGGCGGCCGCTCTTGCCGCGCGCCAGCTCCGCGATGTCGGGGTTCTTCTTCTGCGGCATGATCGACGAGCCCGTGGAGAACGCGTCGTGCAGCGTCACGAAGGAGAACTCCTTCGTGTTCCAGATGATGATCTCCTCGGCGATCCGGGAGAGGTTCACGCCGATCATCGCGGTGATGAAGGCGAACTCGGCGACGAAGTCACGGGAGGCCGTGCCGTCGATGGAGTTGCCGACGCTGCCGCGCTCGAAGCCGAGGTCCTCGGCGACCGCCTCGGGGTCCAGGCCGAGCGAGGAACCAGCGAGGGCTCCCGAGCCGTACGGCGAGACGGCCGTGCGCTCGTCCCACTGGCGCAGCCGCTCCGCGTCCCGGGTCAGGGGCTGTACGTGCGCGAGGACGTGGTGGGCGAACAGGATCGGCTGGGCGTGCTGGAGGTGGGTGCGGCCGGGCATCGCCACGTCCGGGTGGGCCTCCGCCAGCCCGATCAGGGCGTCCTGGAGGTCGGCGATCAGAGCGCCGATGATCCGGGCGTGGTCGCGCAGGTACATCCGGAAGAGGGTGGCGACCTGGTCGTTGCGGGAGCGGCCGGCGCGGAGCTTGCCGCCGAGGTCGGGACCGAGGTGCTCCAGCAGCCCTCGCTCCAGGGCGGTGTGGATGTCCTCGTCGGCGATGGTGCCGACGAGGGCGCCCGAGGCCACGTCGGCCTCCAGCCGGTCGAGGCCGCCGAGCATGCCCGTCAGTTCGTCGTCGGTGAGCAGACCCGCCTTGTGCAGCACGCGCGCGTGGGCACGCGAACCGGCGATGTCGTAGGGCGCGAGCCGCCAGTCGAAGTGGACGGACGCGGACAGTTTCGCCAGGGCCTCGGCGGGACCGTCGGCGAAACGGCCGCCCCAGAGCCGTACGTCACCGCTGTTGCTGCTCACTTGGGTTGCTCCTCACCGCTACACCTCAACGTTATGCATGAGTATGCAGAGCTATGCATGATTCGTCAATTCGACGTGGCCCGGAGAGTCGGGACCGGACGAGTTCCGAAGAGTTTTGAAGATGCCTTGAACAATGGCAACCGCTTACCCGTACTCACCGCTGAACGCTGGCGCCGCGTTGGTAAACCCACTCCTGACCCAAGTGAGGCATCCGCATGTCCAGGGCCCTTCCGAAGTACAACAAGCGTCGTGTGGCGGTCATCGGCGGCGCCGCCGCTCTGGCGCTGACCGGCGCGGTGGTCGTGAACTCCGCCCTCGCCGGGGAGACGTCCAAGAAGAGCGGCACGAACGCCCAGACGCTCGCCTCCCCCGGCACGATCAGCTGCCCGGACGTGGCCCCCCAGCTCCCCGCCATCCCCGCGACGGCGAAGGCCGAGGTGGACCGCAACCTCGCCCTGCTCAACACCCAGATCGCCGAAGCCAACAAGCGCCTCGTCGACACCGTCGGCCAGGGCGGCCCCAACTTCGTCAACAACGCGATCCTGGGCCCCCTCAAGGACAAGCGCGTCGCGACCGTCAACCGCATCGCGACCGCCATCGGCCGCACCGCCGCCAAGCCCCAAGGCCTCGACGCCCTCGCACCCTGCGCCCTCAACGGCGGTGGCGTCAACGGCGGCGGCGCGGCGACCCCGAGTGCGGCGGCCAGCCAGCCGGCCGGGAACGCCGGAAACAACGGAAACGCGGGCAACGGCGGAAACGCGGGCAACGCCGGTGCCGCCGGCACGATCAGCTGCCCGGACGTGGCCTCCCAGCTCCCCGCCATCCCCGCGACGGCGAAGGCCGAGGTGGACCGCAACCTCGCCCTGCTCAACACCCAGATCGCCGAAGCCAACAAGCGCCTCGTCGACACCGTCGGCCAGGGCGGCCCCAACTTCGTCAACAACGCGATCCTGGGCCCCCTCAAGGACAAGCGCGTCGCGACCGTCAACCGCATCGCGACCGCCATCGGCCGCACCGCCGCCAAGCCCCAAGGCCTCGACGCCCTCGCACCCTGCGCCCTCAACAAGTGACGTGACACGTCGCGGTGGCCGCCCCGAAGGACGTCGGCCGGGGCGGCCACCGCGACGCCGGATCACGCAATCGCTTAGACATTCGAAAGACTTTCCCGGATAATCGTTAGGCATGGGAAAGACTTATGAGCGCATCGACGGCAGACTCCGTACCTTCATCGAGGAGCAGCCCCTCTTCTTCACCGCGACCGCGCCGCTGTCCGGCGACGGCACGGTGAACCTCTCCCCCAAGGGACTCAAGGGCTCGTTCGCGGTCCTCGACGAACACACCGTGGCCTACCTCGACTTCGCCGGCTCCAACGCCGAGACGATCGCGCATCTGCGGGAGAACGGCCGGATCACCCTGATGTGGTGCGCGTTCCAGGGACCGCCCAACATCGTGCGGGTGCACGGCCGCGGCGAACCCGTCTTCCGCGACGACCCCCGCTTCACGGACCTCCTCACCACCCACTTCCCCGAGATCGACCCGAGCCCGCACGGGCTGCGGGCGATCATCGTCGTGCACGCCGAACTCGTCCGGGACACCTGCGGGTACGCGGTGCCCTTCATGACGTACGACGAGGATCGCGATCTGCACGCGAAGCGGTTCGCGCGGGAGGACGACGAGTCGCTCAGCGCGTACTTCGCGAAGAAGGAACACATCGCGACGAGCATGGACGGACTGCCCGGACTCCCTCTGCCTCTGCCCATGCGCCCGATTTGACGCGCATGGGTCATGTGTAGAGACCGGTAACTGTTGTGTTTCTTAGGGCATTTGACGGAATTCTCCCTTCCGCGCTTCCACTCGCCTAGCGTGGGGCGGCACGGGCGCGCTGTCGCGCATTCGTGGACACATGGGGGAAAACATGTTCCGACCCGCACGCGAACCACAGAGCAAACGCCATGTCCGCTCCTCCTTCTACGTCGTCGGCGAGGGCATCCTCGGCGAGTCGGAGGACGGCGGACCCGCACAGCCGCAGGCCGCGTCGACCGTGGCGGCGCTGCGCAAGTTCCGGTTCTCCCGGCTGGGCCCGCTCTCGCGGCCGGCCCACCAGCTCGACCGGAACTCCCGCGCCGAGCTGGCCAGGGCGATGACCGACCCCGACCGGGACCACCCCGACCAGCCTGGGGTCCCGGCCGGGTTCACCTATCTCGGCCAGTTCGTCGACCACGACCTCACCCTGGACGCCACCGCCGTGCGTCTGGAGGACGAGATCACCGTCCGCCAGCTCCTCCAGGGCCGCTCCCCGGCCCTCGACCTGGACTCCCTCTACGGTCTCGGCCCCGACCACCGCTTCGACCGCCGGTTCTACGAGGACGACGGCCTACGGCTGAAGTCGGGCACGACACAGGGCGTCCCGGACGACCCGTCCATCGTCGGCCGGCCCCTCGCCGGGTTCGACCTGCCCCGCGTGGGCACCGGCTCGCTGCGGTCCGAGCGGCGCCGGCCGCTGATCCCGGACCCGCGCAACGACGAGAACCTGGTCGTCGCCCAGATCCATGCCGCGTTCATCCGCTTCCACAACCGTGTGGTGGCCGACCTGGTCGACAAGGGTGTGTCGAGCGCCGTCCTCTTCGAGTCGGCGCGCGAGACGGTCGTCAAGCACTACCAGTGGATGCTGCGCCACGACTTCCTGCGCAGGATCGTCGACCCCGACGTCGTCGAAGACGTCTTCAGCAACGGCCGCCGGGTGGTCGAGCCGTCGGCGGGTGAGCACGACCTGCCGACCATGCCGATCGAGTTCTCCGTGGCCGCCTACCGGCTGGGCCACAGCATGGTCCGCGGCCGCTACAACTGGAACCGGATCTTCGACCGTGGCCAGGGCACGCTGGAGCTGCTGTTCCAGTTCAGCGGCACCAGCGGCATCCTCTCGCCGCCGCCCGCCGATCCGGCGGACCCCGAGGCGGGCGAGTTCGAGCGGCTGCCCACCAACTGGATCGCCGACTTCCGACGGCTGTTCGCCTTCCAGGAGGCGGTGCCGGAGCGAGCCGAACTCCAGGTTCCGGCAGGCCAGTTCAACCTCGCCAAGCGCATCGACACCCTGCTGGTCAACCCGCTCGCCAACCTGCCGCTCGGCTCCTTCGGCGGACGGGGGCAGCCCGCACCGCCGGAGATCGAGCTGAACCTCGCCTTCCGCAACCTCACCCGCGCCTCGATGCTGAGGCTCGCGACGGGACAGCAGATGGCCGCGTACTTCCACGACCGGAAGATCGACGTGGAGCCGCTCACCAAGGCCGACTTCGTCCGGGGCGGCGGTGCCCGGCTCTCCGCCGGCCTCGCGGACACGGTAGCCGAGCACGCCCCGCTCTGGTTCTACGTCCTGCGCGAGGCCGAGGTGAAGGGCGGCGGCAAGCTGACCGGCGTCGGCGGCCGTATCGTCGCCGAGGTGTTCCACCGGGCCATCGAGGGCAGCCGGCACTCCATCGTCCGCGACCCCTTCTGGCGGCCCTTCCTCAGCCCCGTCGAGGACCGCAACGCCAAGGACGTCTTCGAGATGACCGACCTGCTGATGTACGCCTTCGACGGCCGGGCGGACCAGCTCAACCCGCTGGGGCCGGTGACCTGACCGGCGGATCAGGGCGGCGGTGCCGCGCACGGTCGGCCCACCCGGCCTGCCGGTGCCGCCACCGCCGCTTAGCGTCTGACCATGCGCCCTCGTGCCCTCGCCACCGCCCTCGTCTGTGCGTCCCTGCTCCTGCTCGGGGCGGCTCCGGGCACCGGCGGGCCGACGCCACCGCCGCCGCTGCCCGCGCGGATGGCGGACACGGGCGGCGGCACCCAGCTGATCACCGCCGTGGCCCCGGACACCGGCGCCACGGCCGGCACGCTCACCTGGTGGGACCTGCGGCACGGCCGGTGGGTGCGGGCCGGTTCCGCACCGGCACGGTTCGGCGCGAACGGGCTGGTCGAAGGAGCCGTACGCCGGCAGGGCACGAACACGACACCGACCGGGCTGTACGACCTCCCGTTCGCGTTCGGCGTCCAGGCACCGCCGCGCGGGACGACGTACGCCTACCGTCCCGTGCGCGAGGACTCCTGGTGGTGCCAGGACAACGCGTCCCGCTCCTACAACCGGTGGACCGAGCCGCGGCCGGCCGACTGCCGGGCCGCCGAGTCCGAGCACCTGATCACCTACCGGACCCAGTACGCGCACGCGCTGGTGATCGGGTTCAACTACCGCAAGCCGGTGCGCGATCGCGGGGCGGGGATCTTCCTGCACGTCAACGGGCGCGGGGCGACGGCCGGTTGTGTGTCGGTATCGGCCGGCGCGATGCGGCGTGTCCTCGCCTGGGCCCGTCCGGCGCACCGGCCCCACCTGGCGATCGGGACGGACAGCGGGCGGACGGCGGTCACCCGGTACTGAACCCGTACCGGACGGGGCGCCGCTGAACACCGGGCGACTGCGGCCCGTATCTGTGGGTCAAGGGTCCGTACCCACGGAGGAACAGTGACCACGACGATCGCCGGCGGCCGTGCCGCCCGCCGCCAGACGATGCGCCGCATCCGCCCGCGCCGCTCCCCGGCCGTCCCGCTGCTGCTCGCCGTCTGGGCGGGCGCCGCGGGCGTGCTGTGGCTGTGGTGGAACAACACCCCGTCCATCTCGGACACCAGCGGCAAGATTCTCAACGCCGGGCGGATCACCGGCCTGCTCGCCGGATACCTGATGGCGCTCGTCGTCCTCCAGATGGCCCGGGTGCCCGCGCTGGAACGCCGGGTCGGCTCGGACCGGGTCGCCCGCTGGCACGCGATGACCGGCCGCTACACGCTCAGCCTCACCTTCGCGCACGTGTTCCTGATCATGTGGGGATACGCGCTCCAGGCCGGCAGGTCGCTCGGCGACATCGTGCAGCAGACCATCGACTCCGTGAACCAACTGCCCGACATGGGCAAGGCCGCCATCGGCACCGCCCTGCTGGTGGTCATCGGCCTGGCGTCGATCGGCCCGGTGCGCCGGCTGATGCCGTACGACACCTGGTACCACGTGCATCTGCTGACGTATGCCGCGGTGTTCCTGACGTTCTGGCACCAGATCACCACCGGCAACGACTTCGCCGTCGAGCCGGCCGCGAAGACCGCCTGGTACGCGCTGTACGGCTCGGTGACCGCGCTGGTCGTGTGGTACCGCATCCTCGCCCCGATCCGGCTGAACCTGCGCCACCGCATGTACGTCGAAGCGGTCATCGAGGAGACGCCCGGCATCGTGTCGGTGCTGATCGGCGGGCGCAGGCTGCACCGGATCGGCGCGGAGGCCGGGCAGTTCTTCCGGTGGCGGTTCCTGGCGCCGGGCATGCGGTTCAGCTCCCACCCGTACTCGCTGTCGGCCGCCCCCCGCCCCGAGCTGCTGCGCATCACCGTCAAGGCGATCGGCGACCACAGCTCCGCGCTGCGCGGCCTGAAGCCCGGCGTGAAGGTGTGGGCCGAGGGGCCGTACGGCGCGATGACGGCCTCCCGGCGCAGCCAGGGCAAGGTGCTGCTGGTGGCCGGCGGCGTCGGCATCACGCCGATGCGGGCTCTGTTCGAGACGCTGCCCGGCGCGGAAGGTGACATCACGCTCCTCTACCGGGCCAACAGCACGCAGGACCTGGCGCTGTGGGACGAGCTGGCGAAGATCGCCGACGAGCGCGGGGCGCGGCTGATGTACGCGGTCAACAGCCCCGACGGGGAACGCCCCGACATCTCGGCGGAGTCCCTGCAACGCAAGCTGCCGGACATCGAGGACCACGACGTCTTCATGTGCGGGCCGGCCGGCTTCGCCCAGAACGTGTACGCGGCACTGCGCGGCGCCGGGGTTCCCGCCCGTCGCATCCACCACGAGTCGTTCGAGATGTGAGCGACGGAAATCCACGGATCCACCGGAAGCAACACGGGAAGCAACGGGAAACAGGAGCGATGAAGAAAAGCCACCCTCTGCGGCGCGTCGTACTCGCCGGCGCGGCCACCGTGTCCGGGATCGTGCTGCTGCTGTCACTGAAGCCGTCGTCGGACCCGGGCTCCGCCCAGGCCGCCGGCGCGGGCGCGGCGGCACAGGAAGCGGCTCAGGGCGGGGCCGGAGCGGCCGTGTCCGGGGCGATCACCGGTGACGCATCACAGACGCAGTACGGCGCCGTTCAGGTCCGCGTGACCGTCAGCAACGGCAAGATCACCAAGGCGGAGACGGTCCAGGCGCCCAAGGGCGGCCAGAGCGACCGGATCACCGCCGACGCCGTACCCGAACTCAACCAGGCCGCCCTCACCGCGCAGAGCGCCGACATCGACGCCGTCTCCGGCGCCACCTTCACCAGCGAGGGATACAAGAAGTCCCTCCAGTCGGCGATCGACAAGATGAAGGCGAGCGCAGGGGCCTCCCAGGGGGCGGCCGGCACCGCCCAGGTGTCCGGCACCTTCGAGGGGGACGCGGCGCAGACGCAGTACGGGGCCGTGCAGGTGCGGATCACCGTCAGCAACAACCAGATCACCAAGGCGGAGACGGTCCAGGCGCCCAAGGGCGGCCAGAGCGACCGGATCACCGCCGACGCGGTGCCCAAGCTCAACCAGGCCGTGGTCACCAAGCAGAGCCCCGACATCGACGTCGTCTCCGGGGCGACCTACACCAGCACCGGGTACAAGCAGTCCCTCCAGTCGGCGATCGACAAGGCCAACGCGAGTGCGGGGGCGCAGGGTTCGGGGGCGCAGGAGGGGTCGACGGCCCCGGAGGCGCCGAAGGCACCCGAGGCCTCGAAGGCACCGGAGGGCTCCGGGAACGCCCAGGCGGGCGGCACCTTCACCGGGGAGGCCGTACAGACGGAGTACGGGACCGTGCAGGTCCGCATCACCGTCAGCGGCGGCAAGATCACCAAGGCGGAGACCGTCCAGGCGCCCAAGGGCGGCCAGAGCGACCAGATCACCGCCAACGCCGTGCCCAAGCTCAACCAGGCCGCCGTGGCCGCCGGCAGCGCCGACATCGATGCCGTGTCCGGCGCCACCTACACCAGTGGCGGCTACAAGGAATCCCTCCAGTCGGCGCTGGACCAGGCCGGTGGCTGACACGGTGGCCGAATCGGCGCAGGCCCCCGCCGTGGTGCGGCACGCGGAGGAGGTCATGGGGACCGTCTTCTCCTTCGACGTCCGCGGCGGGGAACCCCGTGCGGTGCGGGCGGCCCTCGACGAGGCCGTCGCCGGGCTGCACCGGGTGAACGAGGTGTTCAGCACCTACCGGGAGGACAGTCAGATCTCCCGGCTCGTACGCGGCGAGCTGACCGTCGACGCATGCGACCCCGAAGTGGCCGAGGTGCTGGAGCTGGGCGCCGAGGCGGAGCGGGCCAGCGAGGGCTGGTTCAGCATGCGCTACCAGGGCGGCCGGCTCGACCCCACCGGGATCGTCAAGGGGTGGGCGGCCGAGCGGGCGGCGCGGGTCATCGCCGCGGCGGGGGTGAGCGGGGTGAGCGTCAACGGGGGCGGGGACGTCCAGCTGCTGGGCGTGCCCGGTCCCGACCGGCCCTGGCGGGTCGGGGTGTCCGACCCGCTGCGGCCCGGTGGGCTGGCGGCCGTCGTCTCGGCGGCGGGGGCGGACGAGCTGGCGGTGGCCACGTCGGGGACGGCGGAGCGGGGAGCGCACATCGTCGACCCGCGCACGGGCCGCTCCGCGGTGACCGACCTCGTCGCCGTGACCGTCGTCGCGCCGCGGCTGACGTGGGCGGACTGCTGGGCGACGGCCGCGTTCGCCATGGGTTCGCGGGAGGGGCTCCGGTGGCTGGAGTCACTCCCGGACGTGGAGGCACTGCTGATCACGGCGGGGGACGAGGTGCGGTGCACGGGAGGTTTGGCACGTCGGCTGGGCTGACCCCGGTATCGGCCGACCGTGGACCGGCTCCGGGGGATGAGTTGCGCGACCCGGCGCCAACGGGGTGCCGCCTGCGCCCACCCTCCCCCATCGCCCCAGGCGACACGCATGCCCACAGCCTGCGGCACGCCGGGCGACGCGGGTGACTGCGACCCCCGGGGGCGCGGGGAAACGCGCGCCCAGCCCCCACTCACGCGCGCCCGAAGGACCGCCCCGACCGGCGGAGCCTCACGTGTTCTGGGCCAGGCGCAGCAAGTGGTCCGCCAGTGCCTGGCCGCCCGTCGGCTCGCGGCTGATCAGCAGCAGCGTGTCGTCGCCGGCGATCGTGCCGAGGATGTCGTGCAGTTCGGCCTGGTCGATCGCCGAGGCGAGGAACTGGGCCGCGCCCGGCGGCGTACGCAGGACCACGAGGTTGGCGGATGCCTCCGCGGAGATCAGCAGCTCCGCCGACAGCCGCCGCATCCGCTCCTCCTTCGCCGACTCCCCCAGCGGGACCCTCGGCGTCCGGAATCCGCCCTCGCTGGGCACCGCGTAGATCAGGTCGCCGTCGTTGTTGCGGATCTTCACCGCGTTCAGCTCGTCGAGATCGCGGGAGAGCGTCGCCTGGGTGACGCTCAGTCCGTCGTCGGCGAGCAGTTTCGCCAGCTGGCTCTGCGAGCGCACGGGCTGCCGGTTGAGGATGTCCACGATCCGGCGGTGGCGGGCGGTGCGGGTCTGCGGCACGGCGGGCCCGTTGGCCGCCGGCTGCTCGTGGTCCTGCGCCTGGCTCATCGTCGTCTCATTCCCCGGTTCGTCCGTCCCCGTCAACTGCCTGGAGGATGCCGGGCAGCGCCTCGAGCAGCGCGTCCACCTCGTCGTCGCCGAGGTTCAGCGGTGGCATCAGCCGTACGACGTCGGGGGCGGGCGCGTTGACCAGGAACCCGGCCTCCTGAGCCGCCTGGCGCACCTGGGGCGCGAGCGGCTCGGTGAGCACGATACCCAGGAGGAGACCCGCGCCCCGGACATAATCGATCAACGGGTGGCCGAGACCCTCGATTCCGTTCCGCAGCTTCTCGCTCTGCCGCTTGACGTTCTCCAGCAGCCCTTCGTTCTCGATGGTGTCGAGGACGGCGAGTCCGGCCGCGCAGGCGACGGGGTTGCCGCCGAACGTCGTGCCGTGCTGGCCGGGCTGGAGCAGTTCGGCGGCCCGTCCGAAGGCGACGGTCGCGCCGAGCGGCAGCCCGCCGCCGAGCTGCTTGGCGAGGGTGACGACGTCGGGCAGGACGCCTTCGTGGGCCTGGTACTCGAACCAGTGCCCGGTGCGGCCGATGCCGGTCTGCACCTCGTCGAGGACGAGGAGTGCCCCGGTGGCGGCGGTGATCGCGCGGGCCGCCTTGAGGTAGCCGGCGGGCGGGACGACGACGCCGAGTTCGCCCTGGATCGGCTCGATGACGACGAGCGCGGTCTCGTCGGTGACGGCGGCGGCCAATGCCTGCGCGTCACCGAAGGGGACGTGGGTGACGTCGCCGGGCAGCGGCAGGAAGGGGTCGCGCTTGCCGGGCTGCCCGGTGAGCGCGAGGGCGCCCATCGTGCGGCCGTGGAAGGCGCCCTCGGTGGCCACGACGTGGGTGCGCCCGGTCAGCCGGCCGATCTTGAACGCGGCCTCGTTGGCCTCGGCGCCGGAGTTGCAGAAGAAGACCCGGCCCTCGCGGCCGAAGTGCTGGAGGAGCCGTTCGGCGAGGGCCACGGTGGGCTCGGCCATGAAGAAGTTGGAGATGTGGCCGAGGGAGCCGATCTGGCGGGTCACGGCCTCGACGATCGCCGGGTGGGCGTGGCCGAGGGCGTTGGTCGCGATGCCGCCGACGAAGTCGAGGTAGCTGTTGCCGTCGGCGTCCCACAGCCGGGTGCCCTCACCGCGGACCAGGGGCAGCAGCGGGGTGCCGTAGTTGTTCATGAGGGCGCCCTGCCAGCGCGTGGTCAGTTCCTCGTTGCCCGTGACGGCGTTGCTCATGACGACTCCCCCTCGTTCTCGTCGGGCACGACCATCGTGCCGATGCCCTCGTCGGTGAAGATCTCCAGCAGGATCGAGTGCTGGACGCGTCCGTCGATGACGCGGGCGGTGGTGACGCCGCCTCGCACGGCGTGCAGACAGCCCTCCATCTTCGGGACCATGCCGGCGGACAACTCCGGCAGCAGCTTCTCCAGTTGGGAAGCGGTGAGGCGGCTGATCACCTCGTCGGAGTTCGGCCAGTCCTCGTAGAGGCCCTCGACGTCCGTGAGGACCATGAGGGTTTCGGCACCCAGAGCAGCAGCGAGTGCCGCAGCCGCCGTATCAGCATTGACGTTGTAGACATGGTGGTCGTCCTGGCTACGGGCGATCGACGAGACGACCGGGATACGGCCGTCGGCGAGCAGTGCCTCGATCGCGCCCGTGTCGATCGCGGTGATCTCGCCCACCCGCCCGATGTCGACCAGCTCGCCGTCGATCGTGGGCTGGTGCTTGACGGCGGTGATGGTGTGCGCGTCCTCGCCGGTCAGCCCCACGGCGAGCGGGCCGTGCTGGTTGAGCAGTCCGACCAGTTCGCGCTGGACCTGCCCGGCCAGCACCATCCGTACGACGTCCATGGCGTCCTCGGTGGTGACGCGCAGGCCGGCCTTGAACTCGCTGACGATGCCGTGCTTGTCGAGGGCGGCGCTGATCTGCGGGCCGCCGCCGTGCACGACGACGGGCTTGAGGCCGGCGTGGTGCAGGAACACGACGTCCTGCGCGAAGGCGGCTTTCAGGTCCTCGTCGATCATGGCGTTGCCGCCGAACTTGATGACGACCGTCTTGCCGTTGTGCCGGGTCAGCCAGGGCAGCGCCTCGATGAGGATCTGGGCCTTGGGCAGCGCGGTGTGCTTGCGGGTGGTGCTCATGAGGAATACGCGCTGTTCTCGTGGACGTAGTCGGCGGTGAGGTCGTTGGTCCAGATGGTGGCGGTCTCGGTGCCGGCCGCGAGGTCGGCGACGATGTGCACCTCGCGGTAGCGCATGTCGACCTTGTCGCGGTCCTCGCCGACGCCGCCGTTCTTGCACACCCAGACGCCGTTGATGGCGACGTTGAGCCGGTCCGGCTCGAAGGCGGCCCTGGTGGTGCCGATCGCGGAGAGTACGCGGCCCCAGTTGGGGTCCTCGCCGTGGATGGCGCACTTGAGGAGGTTGTTGCGGGCGATGGAGCGGCCCACCTCGACGGCGTCGTCCTCGCTGGCGGCGTTGACGACCTCGACCTTGATGTCCTTGCTGGCACCCTCGGCGTCGCGGATGAGCTGCTGGCCCAGATCGTCGCAGACGGTGCGGACGGCCTCGGCGAACTCGGCGTACTCGGGGGTGACTTCGGACGCGCCGGAGGCGAGCAGCAGCACGGTGTCGTTGGTCGACATGCAGCCGTCGGAGTCGACGCGGTCGAAGGTGACCCTGGTGGCGGCGCGCAGGGCCTTGTCGAGCGCCTCGCTGTCCAGGTCGGCGTCGGTGGTGAGGACGACCAGCATGGTGGCGAGGCCGGGGGCGAGCATGCCCGCGCCCTTGGCCATGCCGCCGACGGTCCAGCCGTTCCTCGTCACGACGGACGTCTTGTGGACGGTGTCGGTGGTCTTGATGGCGATGGCGGCCTTCTCGCCGCCGTGCTCGCTCAGCGCCTCGGCGGCCTTCTCGACCCCGGGGAGCAGCTTGTCCATCGGCAGGAGGAGGCCGATGAGGCCGGTGGAGGCGACGGCGACCTCGCCGGCGCCCAGGCCGAGGACCTCGGCGACCTTCTCGGCGGTGGCGTGCGTGTCCTGGAAGCCCTTCGGTCCCGTACAGGCATTGGCGCCGCCGGAGTTGAGGATCACGGCGGAGAGCGCGCCGCTCTTGAGGACCTGCTCGGACCAGAGCACCGGCGCGGCCTTGACGCGGTTGGAGGTGAAGACGCCCGCGGCGGCGCGGCGCGGCCCGGTGTTGACCACGAGGGCCAGGTCCAGGTTGCCGTTCTCCTTGATCCCGGCGGCGATGCCCGCCGCCGTGAATCCCTTGGCTGCCGTGACGCTCACGGTGCGACTCCGATCGTGGAAAGTCCCAGTGCCTCGGGGAGCCCGAGGGCGATGTTCATGCTCTGGACGGCACCGCCCGCGGTGCCCTTGGTCAGGTTGTCGATGGCGCTGATCGCGATGATGCGGCCCACCGACTCGTCGAGGGCGACCTGCACCTGAACGGCGTTGGAACCGTAGACGGACGCCGTGGCGGGCCACTGGCCCTCGGGCAGCAGGTGCACGAAGGGCTCGTCGGCGTAGGCCTTGTCGTAGGCGGCGCGCACGGACTCGGCGGTGACGCCGGCCTTGGCAGCGGCGCTGCACGTGGCGAGGATGCCGCGGGGCATCGGCGCGAGCGTCGGCGTGAAGGAGACGGAGACCCGCTCCCCCGCCGCCGCGCTGAGGTTCTGGATCATCTCGGGTGTGTGCCGGTGCCCGCCGCCGACGCCGTACGGCGACATCGACCCCATGACCTCGCTGCCGAGCAGATGCGGCTTGGCCGCCTTGCCCGCGCCGGAGGTGCCGGAGGCGGCGACGATCACGGCCTCGGTCCCGGCCAGGCCCGCGGCGTACGCCGGGAACAGGGCGAGCGAGACGGCCGTGGGGTAGCAGCCGGGCACCGCGATGCGCTTGGACCCCTCCAGCGCGACGCGGCCGCCCGGCAGTTCGGGGAGGCCGTAGGGCCAGGTCCCGGCGTGCGGGGAGCCGTAGAAGCGCTCCCAGTCGGCGGGGTCCTCGAGTCGGAAGTCGGCGCCCATGTCGACGACGAGGACGTCGGGGCCGAGCTGTTCGGCGACGGCGGCGGACTGTCCGTGCGGGAGGGCGAGGAAGACGACGTCGTGTCCGGCGAGCACCTCAGGCGTCGTCTCCTGGAGCACACGGTCGGCCAGGGGAAGGAGATGCGGCTGGAGGGATCCCAGCTTCTGACCCGCGTTGGAGTTGCCGGTGAGGGCACCGATCTCGATCTCGGGGTGCGCGAGGAGCAGGCGCAGCGCCTCGCCGCCCGCGTACCCGCTCGCTCCGGCCACTGCCGCACGTACCGTCATGTCCACCCTCCTCTTGGATGGCATGACTATACGTCGCTATGCACGTTTATACAATCCATCCTCCGGCGCACGGCCCGTCCCGCGCCGTCGCCGGACGGCGGTGAGGACGCCGAGCAGCGCCGCGGCCAGCAGCGACATACCCCCCACGGCCGTGCCCAATCGCAGACCGGGTGGGTGGAAGGTGCAGGTGAGTCGGTTAGAGGTGCCGTCGAGGGGTACGGCGATCAGTCCGTGGTACTGACCGGCGGGTACGGCGGAGGCGTCCCCCGTGGCGCAGCGCCAGCCGGCGATCCGGGGCGCCGCGACGACGGCGGTGCCCGTGCTGCCCTCGGGGAGTGCCGCCCGGATCGTGCCGCCGGAGACGCTCACCTCGGTGGCGCCGGTGGCCGTGAGCCGCTCGACGGCGGTGCGCAGCCGTGCGGTGTCCAGGCAGCCGACGGCGCCGTCCGGGACGGTGCTCGGCCGGTTCGGGGACAGTTCGATGCGCAGGAGTCCGGACGCGGGGACGCTGCCCAGCCGCTGCATGGCGGCGATCTTGCTCACGGAGTCGGACCGGAAGCGCCCGGTCGGAGCGCCGGCGGGGGCATCGGCGAGCCGCGCGGTGCCCGCGAGGTGCGGCGTCCACAGGTACACCTCGCTGCCCGCCGCGCAGCGGGCCGTGATCGTCGGAAGGCCCGTGGCGGTGCCCGCGGGGAGTGCGTCGAGGCGTACGCCCGGCCGGTCGCCCTCGGCCCGGCGGGCCGCCTTGCCGTCGCCGGTCCGCACGGTGAGGCGGGGCAGGGTGTAGACCCGGGCGCCCAGCAGGAGTTCCTGGTTGCGGTACGGCGACGGCCCGAAGACGGAGGCACCGGTTCCGGTGGGCCGTACGGTCACCAGGGGCGGGACGTCCTGCCGGGTCACGGTCACGCCGCCGCCGTCCTGCGGGAACCAGTTCTGGTGCGGGTCCGGCGGGGAGTGCACCCGGGCGCCGACGGAGAAGATCGCGTCCGTGACGGCGTTGTCCAGGCTCTGGAGGCTGCGGCCGCCCGAGGTCCAGCCGCCGCCGAGGGCGGTGAGCGTGCGGAAGAGCACGTCGGAGGTGTGGCTGCTGTAGTACTGGGCGCCCTGTCCGCCGACCATCAGCGGGTCGTTGCCGACGGTCTGTTCCCGGCCCGGGTCGGTCCGGTACCGGGGCCAGCCGTCGGCCTCCGCGACGGCCTCGGCCTGCTGCTGTCGCCGCTGCCCCCAGGGCGCGTAGTCGTCCATGTGCCCGAGCCGCAGCCGGGTGGCCACGGCGGCGGTGGCGGTGGCCTCGCCGAGCTGCGTGCCGAGGAGCAGCACCACGGCACACACGGCCGGCAGGCTACGGCGCCGGGTGCCCAGGGGGCGCCCGGCGTGCGGACGGCCGAGCAGGAACAGCCCGCCCAGCGCGCCCGCCGCGGCCAGGAGCAGCACCGGCCACGCCAGGGGGCGCACCAGGTCGCTGCGGCCCGCGACAGCGGCGATCAGCGCGAGCAGCCCGCCCGCCGCGGCCAGGGCGCGCCGGTCGGGCGGGCCGTACGAGAGTGCGTGCCAGGCCGCGATCACCAGCAGCGCGCACACCACGAAGGTCTGCCGGTAGGAGCTGCCCTGCGGGGCGGCGAAGGCGTGCCAGAGCAGCTGGGTCGGGCCCCACTGCATCGACAGCGTCACCACGGCCACCAGCAGCGTCCACCCGGCACGCACCCGTGGGGGCGCCGACCGGACGAAGGGCAGCGCGAGGGCGAGCAGCAGGGCGGTGGTGCCCACGAAGAGGGCGGGAGAGCCGAAGCTGTACGTCGTCGGCAGCAGGCGGGCCAGCAGGTCCTGGGTGGACACCGGTGTGAAACCGGTGAACCTGCCCGGGGAGGCGTGGGCGCTGCCGAAGTACACGACGGTCACCAGGGGTGCCGCGAGGCCCATGCCCAGGGCGGTGGTCAGGCCGGCCCGGCCCGCCGCGGCGAGGCCCTGGCGGCGCGGGAGTCCGGAGAGCCACAGCCGCAGGAGCAGGACGAGACCGGCGGCGAGGGTGGCCATGTAAGCGGTGTAGAAATTGGCGGTCCAGGCCGCCGCCACGATCCCCACGCCGAGGAACCGACGCCGTCCGGCCAGGGCCCACTCGCCGGCCAGGCACAGCAGCGGCAGGGCGATGAGGCCGTCGAGCCACATCAGGTTGTACGTGGCGCTCGACACGCTCCAGCCGCACAGGGCGTAGGAGGCGCCGAGGAGTCCCGCCGCCCACCAGCGGCCGGGCCGCAGGGTCAGCAGCAGCCGGGCCATGGCTGCGGCGGCGCAGGCGAGCTTCAGCACGGTGACGACGTACACCGCGAGGTCGATCCGGTCGCGCGGGAACACCCCGACGAGCAGGGCGAACGGGCTGGTGACGTAGGTGGCGAGGTCGGGGAGGAAACTCGCGCCGTGACCGGACCGCCAGTTGAAGAGGACACCGCCGTCGGCCCGGCCGTGCAGCAGGTCCCACAGGTGCGCGTGGAACGGCAGGTACTGGTTGCCCAGGTCGTTGACGCTCCGGGTACGGGGGCCGAAGGGATGGCTGCGGGCGACGACGTCCGAGGCGCAGAACGCCGTGACGGTGAGGAGGGCGGCGAGGACGGGCGCGGACCGCCTCAGGCCGGGCGGCGGCAGCAGCCGGGCCAGGATGCCGCGCGTTCCCCCGGACGTCGGCTCGGTGGCCGGGCGCGGTCGGGACGGCGGGGGCCGGTCGCCGCCGGGGGCGGCCGGTGCCCTCGGCTCCGGAGAGGTCGTCGATGTCACGCCGTGCCCCCGTCTGGTCGTCGTGCGCCGGGGAGGTCACCCCCGTGCCGGTCGATTCGCCGGCTCAGACGGGTGGTCATTCCGCATGGTTGTGCCGCACGACGAAATTATGGAGGGAATTCCCGATGCGCCTGCGAGCCTTTCACGCATTCCGTTACCGGGAGGGAAACGGGAAATGTATCGCACGTTTCACGGGGGCCAACTGCACGGGTTCACCGGACACTTGGCCCCCTCGCGGATTTCTTTCGGCTACTTCTGCTTGATCCGAAGGAAGGTGACAGAATTCGCCGGGAAGGTGTACGTGAACCTGTCGGTCACGCCGGTGAAGGTGGACGTCACCGGGGCCACCGGGGTCGCGGTCTCCGAGTTGACCGCGTCGGGTGCGGCGGCCAGCGTGGTCACGCGGGCCTTCGTGGCGACCTTGGCGCCGCCGAGGTCGACGGCCGTACGGGCGTCCACGGACTGGGCGTTGACGACCTTGACGATCAGGTCACCCGTCTTCTTGTCCTGGGTGACGACCTGGCGGAACGGCTCGGCCGGCTTGTCGTCGGTGAAGCTTCCCCACTCCTGGCCGTCGAGGTAGAGGGTGACCTGGCGGCCCCGGACCTTGATGTCGATGTCGTAGGCGCGGCCTGTCTCGACGCTGCCGGCCTTGGCGAGCAGCGTCGACTTCCCGCCGTCCACGGCCTGTTCGACGGCGGACTGGGTGTTGTTCCAGCCGCCCAGGTTCCACCAGTAGTAGTTGCCGGTGTCCTTCACACCGAAGGCGACGAGGAAGCCCTCCCTGCCGGACTTCTTGGTGGCCTTCACGTGCAGGTCGTAGTCGTGCCAGGCCGGGTCCCCGGCCGAGACCATGGTGTTCTCGGCGGCGCCGTCGCTCTGCACGTACTGCCCGTCCTGGACACTCCAGCTGCCACCGCCGGTGTGCGTCCACTGCGTGGCGTCACCGGAGAAGTCGTCACTGAGCAGCGTCTTCCCGTCGGCGCCGGTGACCTTCACGTCGTCGTACGCCGCACTGGTCGCCCAGGTCGACAGGCCGACGGCGCCGCTCACGGGGCCGCTCACGGCGGGGGTGGAGGTGGCCGTCGACGGGACCACACGGTCGCCGACGTTGGTCATGAACAGCTTCTGGACCTCGTAGTTGGCGGAGTTCCAGGAGGCGTGGTTGTTGAACCACACCATGTCCGGGGTCCACTGCACGTAGTCCTCGTTGGCGAACAGCGGCGCGTAGGAGGCGAGTTTGACGACATCCGCGTTGCGTTCGAGGCCGGTCATGTAGGCGGCCTCGGCGAGGCCGTTCTTGAAGGCGTTGCCCAGGGAGGCGTACTCGCCGAGGAAGACCTTGGGCCCGCTGCGGTCGTAGGAGTCGTAGCGGTCGTTGTTCTGGAGGAACCACTGCGGGCTGTTGTAGTAGTGCTCGTCGACCATGTCGACGTTCTCGTCGCGGTTGAGCCGCCAGGCCGTGTCGAAGGTCGCACCGGAGTCGTCCGGGCCGGAGTTGGAGACGACGGTGATGTCGGGGTACCTGGCCTCGATGGCCGCCCGGAACTGCTTGAACCGGGCCATGAACTCGGTCGGCAGGTTCTCCTCGTTGCCCACGCCCAGGTGGGTGAGGTGGAAGGGCTTCGGGTGGCCCATCTGGGCGCGCTTCTTGCCCCAGGTCGAGGTGACGGGCCCGTTGGCGAACTCGATGAGGTCGAGGGTGTCCTGGATGTGCCGCTGGAGCAGGGCGTCGTCGTCGACGGCCCTGTTCTGGCCGCAGCCGGTCACCAGGGCGGGGACGACGGGCAGGGGCATCGCGCCGACATCCTCGGCGAGGCGGAAGTACTCGTAGTAGCCGAGGCCGTAACTCTGGTTGTAGCCCCAGAAGTTGGCGTTGGTGGCGCGTTCCTCGACCGGGCCGATGGTGTCCTTCCACTGGTAGGCGCGGGCGCGCTGCCAGTCGGAGGCCTCGCTGTAGTCCTGCATGGAGCCGGTGTTGACCAGGCAGCCGCCGGGGAAGCGCAGGAAGCCGGGCTTGAGGGCGGCGACCTTCTCGGCGAGGTCCTTGCGCAGGCCGTTGGACTGGTGCTTGTAGGTGTCGCGCGGGAACAGGGACACCATGTCGAGGGCGGCGGCGGCCGAGGAGGCGACCGTGAGGCGGCCGTCGCTGCTGGTGCGGGTCGCCGTGAAGGTGGCCCGGTACTTGGCCCAGCCGCCCTTCGCCGCCACCTTGCGGGCGGTGGCCAGGGTGCCGTCGGCATCCTGGAGGCCGACGGTGAGCGTGGTGCCGTTCTCGGCGCGGGCCCACACCGAGAAGTCGTACTTCTTGCCCTGCTCGACGCGGATGCCCGTGTTGTAGCCCGCGTTGCTGACGGAGGAGCCGGCGCCGAGGGACAGGTAGGCGCGGTTGCGCTCGTTGAGGCGGCCCGCGTCGTTCAGGACCTGTCCGGTGCCGTCGACCGTCCAGGAGGTCAGCGGGGTGTAGGCCCGGTTGTCGACGGTGGAGTACTCGAAGGACCGGTTCTGCACGAGTTCGGCGTAGAGGCCGCCGTCGGCGGCCCGGTTGATGTCCTCGAAGAAGACGCCGTACATGGTGTCGTCGATCGCCGCGCCCTGGGCGGTCGGGTCGACGGTGATCGTGTAGTCGGTGGCGTCCTCGGCGTGCGCCGGGGCGGGGAGGAGGGCGGTCGCCGTCAGCAGGGCGGTGGCGGTGAGGCCGAGTCTCCAGCGGGTGCCGGTGGTGGTGCGGGTGGTGCTGCGTGACATGGATACTCCGCGGCTCTCAGTACACGATGTTCGAAATATCGGACTTTGATCAGCACTTCGAACGGCAAGATAGGGAGGGGGTCGGAGCGCGTCAATGGTTCGCGCAGCAACGGATGTGACGGAGGGCGGCACGCGATGGGCGAGCTCTGGCCGGTGCCGGACACTTTGGCGTACCTCGCCGGGGCCTGGCGGGTCGAGCGGTCGGTGCGGGATCTGACGAGCGGCGCGGCAGGGCGCTTCGAGGGCACGACGGTTTTCGGCCCGCTGGACGGCGGCGGACTGTTGCACGAGGAGTCCGGCACATTCGTCTGGCAGGGCGTCCCGCGGCCCGCCGAGCGGACCCTGCGTTTCCTCCCCGGGCGGGTGCCGGGCACGGCGGACGTGACGTTCGCCGACGGGCGGCCCTTCCACGACCTGGACCTGACGAGCGGGCGGCATGTGACCGACCATCCGTGCGTCGCGGACCTCTACCGGGGCGAGTTCACCGTGCGGGACGCGGACCGCTGGCGGACGCTCTGGCAGGTGCGCGGCCCCGCGAAGGACCTGGTGCTCACCACCGACTACGTGCGCGAGGTCTGAGCCGCGGCCCCCTCGAAGCGCAGGTTCCACCGCCCGCCGCGGCCGGTGACGGTGGTCCTCGACAGCGGGCGCACATCGAGGTTCCAGTACGTCGACGGCGGCGCCTTGAGCACGTAGACCAGGGCGGCCCGGATCACGCTCGGCTCGGCGACGGCGACGATCCGGCAGCCGTCCTCCACGGGCCGGGTGTCGAGCCAGCCGCCCACCCGGGAGATGAACGCCAGCAGTGACTCGCCGCCGTGCGGAGTGGACCGCGGGTCGGCCAGCCAGGCGTCCACCGCCGCCGGCTCCCGGGCCATCGCCTCCCCGACGGTGAACCCGCGCCAGCGCCCCATGTCGCAGTCCCGCAGGGCGAGCTGCACGAGCGGGGCGTAGCCGAGCGCGTCGCCGGTGGCGCGGCTGCGCGGGGTCGGCGAGCAGTAGCGCAGCTCGGCGGCCGCCAGCGGCAGCAGATCACCGGCCGCCCGCTGCACCTCGTCCCAGCCCGCCTGGTCCAGCGGGCGGTCGTCCTCGAAGCGCTCGGCGAGCGACGCGGAGCTGCGCGCCGCGGCGACGAACGTGACCCGGAGTGCCATGCGGTGATGGTGGGACGTACAACTACGCAGGTCAAGAGATGTTCTTTGAAAACTTTTCGAAAACCAGCGCCATCCACCGCTCGGGCTTCTCCAGCGCCTCGAAACCGATCTTCTCGTACACGCCGTGCGCGTCGTGCGTGGCGAGCAGGACGCGGCGCAGGCCGTGCGGGCGCAGGTGGTCCCGGACGGCCGCGACCAGCGAGGTCCCGATGCCCTTGCCCCGCACCGCCGGATCGACGTACACGTCGCACAGCCAGGCGAAGGTCGCCAGGTCCGTCACCACGCGCGCGTAGGCGACCTGCTCCCCTGACACCGTTTCGTACACCCCGAAGTTCAGCGACCCGGCGATGGCCCGCTCCTGCTTGTCCCGCTCCCGGCCGAGCGCCCAGTAGGCGTCGGAGGACAGCCAGTGGTGCACCCGTGGGACGTCGATCCGGTCGGTGTCGGCGGAGATCTCGTAGCCCTCGGCGAGGGGCGGGACGGAGGTCATGGGGGGACCTTCACAGACGGCGTGCCCGGTGTCGAACGGATTCCGCGAGGACCTCGTCGCAGGCCACCCGCAGCCGTCGTACCCCCTCGGCGATCTCCTCGGCGCCCGCCACGGCCGCGAAGCTGAGGCGGACGTGAGCGGCCGGGGGTTCGGCGCTGAAGTAGGGGCGGCCGGGGGTCACGGCGACGCCCGCGCGCAGGGCCGCGGCCGCGAACGCGGGCTCGTCCGTGCCGTCGGGCAGGCGGAGCCAGAGGTGGTAGCCGCCGGACGGGATGTGCGGCAGGGCGAGTTCGGGCAGGTGCAGGGCCAGGGCGCTGGTCAGCAGGTCGCGCCGGCTCCTCAGCTCGGCCGCGACCGCCCTCAGATGGCGCGGCCAGGCGGGCGAGCCGACCAGTTCGAGCGCCGCCTCCTGGAGGGGGCGGGGCACGAAGAAGGTGTCGACGACCTGGATGGCCCGCAGTCGTTCCAGGACCGGGCCTCGGGCGACGAGCGCGCTGACCCGGAAGCTCGGCGAGGTCGCCTTGGTGAGCGAGCCGACGTACACGACGACGCCGTCCGGGTCGTCGGCGACGAGCGGGCGGGGCAGCGGCCCGGCGTCCTCGTGCGCGAGCCGCCGCACGAAGTCGTCCTCGACGACGAAGGCGCCGGCCTCGCGGGCGATGCGCAGCACCTCACCGCGCCGGGCCGGCGCCAGGACGGCGCCGGTCGGGTTCTGGAACAGCGGCTGGCAGACGAAGACCCGGGCACCGGTCGCGCGGAACGCGTCGGCGAGCAGCTCGGGCTTCACCCCGTCGGGGTCGACCGGCACCGGTACCGGACGCAGTCCCGCGGACCGGGCGATCGCCAGCATGCCCGGATACGTCGGCGACTCGACGAGCACGGGGGCGCCGGGCGGGGCCAGCGCGCGCAGGGCGGTGGTGAGCGCTGTCTGGCCGCCGGAGCTGACGAGCACCTCCGCGGCGGTGACCGCGCCGCCGATGGCACGCCCGAACCACTCGCGCAGCTCCGGCAGGCCCTCGACGGGCGGCCGTCCCCAGGCACCGGGGCGTCGCCCGGCCCGTGCCAGGGCCGCCGACATGGCGCGTTCCGGTTGCAGGGAGGGGTGCAGATAGCCGCCGTTGAACTCGACGACGCCGGGGGCAGGAGCGGCGAGGGTGACGGTGACCCCGGAGGCGTCCACCGAGCGGGGCACGAGGTCGGCGCCCTCGGCGCTCAGCGCGACCTCCTGCCAGGAGGTGTCGCCGGCCGACGGGGGCGCCGGGCGGGGACGGGCCCGGAAGGCCCCCGCGCCGGGCCGGGTGACCACCAGCCCCTCGGCGGCCAGCTGCGCGAGGGCCCGCGAGACGGTCACCGGGCTCACCCGGAACCGCTCGACGAGGGCACGGCTCGACGGGAGCTTTCCATCGGGAGAGTAGCGGTCCAGCTCTCTTCTCAGCTGATCCGCCAGTTCAGCCACACTGCTACGCTCATGCATGAAGACACAGAGTAGCGCTACTGCCCTCCCCGCGATAGCGGTCACCACCCCGCGGACGAGCGGTTTCGGCACCCTCCAGGCCGCTCTCGGCGTAGGCGCCTTCTCCCTCACGTTCCCCGCCACCGCCTGGGGCCTGGAGGGCTTCGGCCCCTGGGCGCTGGTCGCCGTCCGCAGCGTGCTGGCCGGGCTCATCGCGGGCGGCTGCCTCCTCGCCCTGCGGGTACCGCTCCCCGACCGGCGGCACTGGGCGGGGCTCGCCGTCGTGGCCGCCGGGGTCGTCGTCGGCTTCCCGCTGCTGAGCACGCTCGCCCTGCAGACGTCCTCCACCGCGCACGCGGCCGTCGTGGTCGGTCTGCTGCCCCTGACGACCGCCCTGCTTTCCGCCCTGCGCGTCGGCTCCCGCCCCTCCCGCACCTTCTGGGCCGCGGCGCTGGTCGGCGCGGGCGCGGTGGTCGCCTTCACCGTGCACCAGAGCGGCGGTGCCCTCACCACGGCCGACCTGTATCTGTTCGGGGCGCTGCTGGTGTGCGCGGCCGGTTACACCGAGGGCGGCCGGCTGGCCCGGGTGATGCCGGGCTGGCAGGTCATCGGCTGGGCGCTGGTGTTCTGCCTGCCTCTCGCCGTGCCCGCCGCCGCCCTCGCCCTCGCCCATGAGCCGGTCCGGCTCACCGCGCACAGCGTGACCGGGCTGCTGTGGGTGGCGGCGGGTTCGCAGTTCCTCGGACTTGTCGTCTGGTACCGGGGCATGGCCGCCATCGGCATCCCCAAGGCCAGCCAGTTGCAGTTGGCCCAGCCCCTGCTCACACTGGTGTGGTCGGTGCTGCTGCTGGGCGAGCACCTCACGCCCGCCGCTCCGCTGACGGCCGCGGCCGTCCTGGTCTGCATCGCCGTCACCCAGCGGGCGCGCGGTTGAAGGGCGCGCACGCGCCGGTTCGGCCGGTGCGGTGCGCCGTAGACTCGAAGAAACGGACTCCAGGACACGGACCGCTGCTCCCGCACACGGTGAGGAGGTCTCACGGATGCGTGCGACCACGGGCGACCAGCTTGTCCAGCACGGCAGGGTGGTCGGGCAACACGACAAGGTCGGCGAGATCGTCGAAGTGCTGGGACCGGAGGGCAATCCTCCCTACCGCGTCCGCTTCACGGACGGGCACGAGGGCGTGTGCTCGCCGGGACCGGACACCGAGATCCGCCACAAGGCCGAGGAACCACGGTAGTTCAGCGCGGTGGCGTCGCCGGCTGCCCGTAGTGGTCGGCGACGACCCGTGCCATGGCGCCGATCCGGTCCGTGCGCAGGTCCTTGGCCGCGAAGAAGACATGGCCGCGGGCCTCGGGGTGGCCGGCCGCGAGGGTGAGGTGCCGGGACAGCTCGGCCGGGTCCTGCCAGGCCGCGGACTGCGCCGGATCGCCCGCCCTGTACAGCGCCTCTCCCAGGTACAGCTTCGTCCGGCTGCCCCGCGCCACCTGCGCCCACCAGGGCACGAGCGCGGCGTAGTCGGCGGCCGGGAGGCCGATGTTCCAGTACAGCTGCGGCACGACGTAGTCGATCCAGCCCTCGCGCACCCATTTCCGGGTGTCGGCGTGGACGGCGTCGTACGACTGGAGCGCGCGCGTGTCCGAGCCGCGCGGGTCGGTGGAGGCGTTGCGCCACACCCCGAACGGGCTGATCCCGAACTGAGTGGTGGGGCGGACCGCTTTGATCCGGGCGGCGGTCTCGCGCACCAGCCGGTCGATGTTGTCGCGGCGCCAGGCGGCCCGGTTGGGGAAGGCGCCGCCGTGGGCGTCGTAGGCGGCGTCGTCGTCGAAGGTCTGGCCGGGCACCGGATAGGGATAGAAGTAGTCGTCGAAGTGCACGGCGTCGAGCGGGTACTTCCGCACCGCGTCGAGCATCGCGTCCTGCACGAACGCCCGGACCTGCGGCAGACCGGGGTTGTAGTAGAGCTTCCCGCCGTACGGCACCACCCAGTCGGGGTGCCTGCGCGCGGGGTGGGAGGCGACGAGTCTGGTCGGGTCGTCGTGGGTGGCGACCCGGTAGGGGTTGAACCAGGCGTGCAGCTGGAGTCCGCGGGCGTGCGCCTCCGTGACCGCCGTGCCCAGCGGGTCCCAGCCGGGCGCCTTGCCCTGGGTCCCGGTGAGCACCTGCGACCAGGGCTCGTAGGGCGAGGGCCACAGGGCGTCCGCGGTGGGCCGTACCTGGAAGATCACGGTGTTGAGGCGGTCGCGGACCGCCAGGTCCAGCCAGCCGAGCAGTTCCGAGCGCTGCTGGGCGGCGGTCAGTCCGGCCTTCGAGGGCCAGTCCCGGTTGGCGACCGTGGCCAGCCAGACGCCCCTCATCTCCGCCACCGCGCGGCCGTGCCCGCCTGCGGCGCGTCCGGACGGGACGCGCGCCGCGCCGGTCGTCGTGAACGCCGACAGCGCGGCGAGTGCGAACGCCCGCCGAGTCAGTCGCCCCATCGCGCACATCCCCACATACACCGCGGATCCGCTCGGTCACGGATCGTCTCCGCGCCCAGCATGCCCGCACCCCGGCGATCGATCATCGATACTTGCTAGTAACGTGCACGATCGGAGCAGGCCCGCCGGGACCCGGAAGACCTGCGCAGTGACCGGAGTCAGCCAGTGAAAGGGACCGATGTGACCGACATCGAACGCGTCGGAGTGGTGGGCTGCGGCCAGATGGGGGCGGGCATCGCCGAGGTCTGCGCGCGGGCCGGACTCGACGTCAAGGTCGCCGAGACCACCGGCGAGGCCCTGGAGTTCGGCCGCACCCGGCTGTTCAACTCCCTGGCCAAGGCCGCCGAACGCGGCAAGATCAGCGAAGAGGAGCGGGACGCCACGCAGGCGCGCCTCAGCTTCACCACCGACCTCGGCGAGTTCGCCGACCGCGACCTGGTCATCGAGGCCGTCGTGGAGAACGAGCAGGTCAAGACCGAGATCTTCCAGGTCCTGGACCAGGTCGTGACCCGCCCGGACGCCATCCTGGCCTCCAACACCTCCTCCATCCCGCTGGTGAAGCTGGCGGTCGCCACCTCGCGGCCCGACCAGGTCATCGGCATCCACTTCTTCAACCCGGCCCCCGTGCAGCAGCTCGTCGAGCTGATCCCGGCGCTGACCACCTCCGAGGGCACGATCAGCCGCGCGCAGCTGTTCGCCGAGAAGACGGTCGGCAAGCACGCCATCCGCGCCCAGGACCGCTCGGGCTTCGTGGTCAACGCGCTGCTGATCCCGTATCTGCTCTCCGCGATCCGGATGTTCGAGACGGGCATCGCCAGCCGCGAGGACATCGACAACGGCATGGAGCTGGGCTGCGCCCACCCGATGGGCCCGCTGAAGCTGTCCGACCTGATCGGCCTGGACACGGTCGCCTCGGTCGCGCAGAGCATGTACGACGAATACAAGGAGCCGCTGTACGCCGCTCCCCCGCTGCTCCAGCGCATGGTGGACGCGGGCCGGCTGGGCCGCAAGACCGGCTCGGGCTTCTACACCTACGGCTGACGGCGCTCCGCGCACTGCGCCCCGCGAGGGCCCGGCACCGGGTGCGGTGCCGGGCCCTCGCACGCGCCGCGGGTGGCGTCAGCCAGCGCTGTCGTGGCCGAGCCTGAGGTGGTACAGGAGCAGTAACGCGGCCGCCATGTTGGCGGCCGGGACCTCTCCCCGGGCCACCATGTCGGGCACGAGCTTGAGGGGGACCCATTCGCGGCGGTCGGACTCGAAGTCGTCCACCGGATGCCCGACGTACTCGCCCTCCGGGGACCAGTAGATGTGGTGCCGGGCGTCGGTGAGGCCGTTGGCCGGCTCCACGCTCATCAGATGGTGCAGGGGGCCGGGCCGCCAGCCGGTCTCCTCCTCCAGTTCCCTGGCCGCCGCGACGGCGATGTCCTCGCCGTCCTCGACGACGCCCGCGGCGAGCTCCCATCCCCAGCTGTCGGTGATGAAGCGGTGCCGCCACAGCAGGAGCACCTCGTTGGCCCGGTTCACCACGGTGGCCACCGCGACGGGCCGCAGCCGTATGAGGAAGTGGTCGAGCTGCCGGCCGTCCGGCAGTCCGACATCCGCGAGGTTGACGCTGAACCAGCGGTTTTCATACACAGTTCGTTCGTTCCGTTTCGTCCACTGCACGGTTCTGCCACCTTCCGTCGAGTAGGTGGCAATATCGCAGCAGGAACCTGTGGGGCGCCGGTCGCTACAGCGGTACGCGCAGGGCGCCGTCGATGAGTTCCGCCGCCTCCGCCGTGCCCGCGCAGCCGCTGCGCACCAGGTGTTCGCGTACCGCCCGGAGTCTGTCGCGCACGCGCTGGGACTCCATTCCCCGCGCCTGCTCGGCCATCAGCACGGCGGTGACCACCGCCTTGTCGGCGTCGCCCTGACGCAGTTCGACGGTGCTGAGCATGGCGAGCCGGTGCACCCGGCCCCGGTCGTGGGCGGGTGTGCCGACGGCGGCCGCGGCATGCTCCGCCGCCGCGGTGAGGTCGCCGAGGCTCAACAGGGCCTCCGCCACCTGGACGTTGACCAGGCCCGGCTGGACATAGCCCGTCTCGTCCGGTTCCGTGCCGCGCCGGATGCGTCCGGCCGCGGCCTCGGCACGCCGGATGCAGGACAGGGCGCTCGTGCCGTCGCCGAGGTGGGCGTACGCCTTCGCCTGCATCGCGTACAGATCGGAGGCGAGGGCGGGGGTGACGTCGTTGCCGACGGTGCGCAGCGCGGCCTCCGCGAAGGCGACGGCCTGCCGGAACTCCCGCATGAACAGCGCCTGGTTGACCAACAGCGCGATCACGTACGCCCCGAGTCCCCGGTCCCCGCTGGCCTTCGCGAGCCGCAGCGCCTGGTGGAAGTAGCGCTGGGCGAGCCCGTGCGCGTCGGAGTCGTACGCGCAGATGCCGGCGATCGCCACCAACCCGCCGGTGGCTCGGTGCAGTTGGCGGCCCGTCGCGTCCGTGTAGCCGCCGCGCAGCAGGGGGGTCGCCTCGGCGTTGAGGAAACCGACGATGCGGCTGCGGGTCGCGACGCCGCCGGCCTTGCGGTACATCTGCTCGTAATGGGCGCGGGCGGCGCGCAGCGTCTCGATGTCGGCGGGGGTGACCCGGTGCCGGCCGCCGCGCGAGACGTCGACGTCCTCGGGCGGGTTCTCCCACTCCCACACCGGCATCACGGCGGGCGTGCCGGTGACGGCGGGGGCGCCCAGGATGTGCGGGCGCTGCTGTTCGTCGGAGCGCCAGAGGGCGGTGGCCCGCTCGACGAACCCGGAGAGCGAGGTGCCGTGCGGGGCCGAGAGTTCGCCGGGCACGCCCAGGCCGATGTCGTCGAGGGTGACGGGCCGGCGCAGTCGGCGGGCGAGCACCTCGCAGATCAGGTCGGGCACCTGTCCGCGTGGGCGCTGGCCCTTCAGCCAGCGGGCGACGGCCGTGTGCTCGTAGCGCAGCGCGAGCCCGCGGGCGCGGCCCGCCTGGTTGATGTGCGCGGCGAGGCCCGCGTGCGAGATGCCCGCCTCGTCCAGGATCGCGTCGAGCAGGGTGTTGGGCTGCATGAGGTGCCCCCCGGATGGTTCGGTGCCGACGGCGCCACTCACGGTAGCGGGTGCGTCTTCACACGGGGTGTGAACGGAGTGCTCGTATCCGTACTGTGCACGCGCTGTCGCGGAGCGTTCCGGGCCGGTTGACTGAAATGCCTCGAAAGAGGTCGCCGGGCCGTCGGCTCCCCCTCATAAAGCGGCGGCCCGGCAGTTCGCTCCGCGGGCCGCGCCGGGGACCGCGGAGCGTCGGTCACGGCTGTGCCGTCGGCTGCGGGTACGCGGTGCCTGGCGGCCCTGTCGCCGGTTGGTGTGCGCGCTCGTTGCGGAGCACCAGTAACGCCACGTCGTCCGTCGGTCTGCCTGCCGTGTGGCGCAGGAGTGCGCTGAAGACCGTGCGCAGGATCTGCTCGGGTGGGACCGGATGGTCGTGGACCGACTTGGTCAGGGTCTCCGCCAGCGGGAAGAAGCGGCCCCTCGTGTCCCGCACGTCCTCCGCGCCGTCCGTGTAGAGGACCAGGGACTCCCCCCTGCGGAGGTGACCGCAGTGCGCCGCCGGCAGCTCGGGCGGGAGCGGGAACGGGCCGAGCGGCGGGAGGGGTTCCGAGCGGGCCAGCGGCCCGACCTCCGTCCCCCGGAGCAGATACGGCCACGGATGCCCGCAGTTCAGAGCCCGTACGCCGCCCTCCGCGTCGATCTCCAGCAGCAGGACGGTGACGAACTCCTCGGCGACCGGGGTGTCGGGCGGACGGCCGCTCGCGGGATGTTCCTCGCGGTGGCGCTCCCGCAGATGCCGGGCGAGGGCACGCTCCAGCCGGCGCAGGACGCCGTCCAGATCCGGCTCGTCGTGCACGGCCTCGCGGAAGCTGCCGAGGAGCGCGGCGACGGTCCCCAGCGCGGGGATCCCGTGCCCGCGTACGTCGCCCATGACGACGCGCACACCGTGCTCGGTGGAGCTGACCTCGTACAGGTCTCCGCCGACGGAGGCGCCGCGGTCCGCGGAGAGCTGTGCCGCGGCCACGTTCAGCCCCTCGACGCGCGGCGGCAGGGGCCGCAGCAGCACGCTCTGGGCGGCCCCGGCGACCCGGCGGGCCTGCTTCAGCTCGCGCAGCAGCGTCTGCCGTACGTGCTGGATCAGTCCGGTACCGACGACGAAGAAGACGGCGCTGGTGACGAGCCTGGCGCCGAGCCCGTCCTCGTGGGCCAGCGGGCAGGTCAGCTTGTAGGTGATCGCCGTGGCGCCCCACGCCGTGGGCAACCCCAGCGAGAGGGCCCGGCGCAACGGCCGCCTGATGCCGAACATGTCGGGTGGCCCCCCATCTAGGACCGTACAGCGCAGACAGACCGGCCTCGAAAGGCCGGTCTGATTCTGTCGATGTCGTGACCCGGAGGACCGGATCGCAGGGGGAACTCACCCGAACGGGTGAGGTGCCCCCTGGGGGTGGCGGGGGGGGGGGGCGGCCCCCCC
>NZ_JBHXHX010000024.1:0-125707 GCF_042723915.1 Streptomyces sp. NPDC058335
GCCGCGGGGGCGGCCGGGACCTCTCGGTCCGGCCGCCCCGGCGGTACGTTTCTGCTGAGTCGCCGCTAGCGCTCAGCCCTCCTCGTGGGAGACCGCGCGACGCGCGTCCGCGTCCAGCACGCCCCAGCTGATCAGCTGCTCGGTCAGGACCGAGGGCGACTGGTCGTAGATGACGGCGAGCGTGCGCAGGTCGTCCTGGCGGATCGACAGCACCTTGCCGTTGTAGTCGCCGCGCTGCGACTGGATCGTGGCCGCGTACCGCTGGAGGGGACCGGCCTTCTCGACCGGCACATGGGCCAGCCGCTCCAGGTCCAGGACCAGCTTCGGCGGCGGCTCGGCGGCCCCGCCCGGAGTGGTGCCCGGGAGCAGCTCCTGCACGGGAACACCGTAGAAATCGGCCAGCTCCGCAAGGCGCTGCACGGTCACGGCGCGGTCGCCGCGCTCGTACGAACCGACCACGACCGCCTTCCAGCGTCCCTGGGACTTCTCCTCGACACCGTGGAGGGAAAGGCCCTGCTGGGTGCGGATCGCCCGGAGCTTGGCCCCGAGCTGTTTGGCGTATTCGCTGGACATATAGCTCCCCGGCACTGGGTCGACGCGACTGGGTTGGGTTTCCATGCCGCGCGGCTGGTAACTCACTGTGAGGTTACGCAGCGTGATTCTTCTGCGTCAAGCCGAATGGTCCACACCGACTCTTCCGTGGTATCCGTGGCCGATTGAGCCAATAGGGTGAACGGGGGCGTCCTCCCGGCCTGCTACCGTGGATGGCGCAAATCCGACGTCCTTTAAGGTCCGTCCCGTGAGGCGGAGAAGGAGGTCCGTTTCATATGGACATGCAGGACAAGCAGGACTCGCAGGACAGCCAAGACCCGCAGGGCTCGCACGACACGCAGGACGCGCGGCCCGTTCTCGAAGGCCCCGACATCGCGCGGGTGCTGACCCGTATCGCCCACGAGATCGTCGAACGCGCCAAGGGCGCCGACGACGTGGTGCTCCTCGGCATCCCGACCCGGGGCGTCTTCCTCGGCCGTCGGCTCGCCGCCAAGCTCGAGCAGATCACCGACCGCAAGATCCCGGTCGGCTCCCTCGACATCACCATGTACCGCGACGACCTGCGCATGCACCCGCCGCGTGCGCTGGCCCGCACCGAGATCCCCGGCGACGGGATCGACGGCAAGCTGGTCGTCCTCGTCGACGACGTGCTTTTCTCCGGCCGCACCATCCGCGCCGCCCTCGACGCCCTGAACGACATCGGGCGCCCCCGCGCGGTGCAGCTCGCGGTCCTCGTCGACCGCGGTCACCGCGAACTGCCCATCCGCGCCGACTACGTCGGCAAGAACCTCCCCACGTCACTGCGGGAGACGGTCAAGGTCCAGCTGGCCGAGGAGGACGGTCGCGACACCGTGCTGCTCGGTGTCAGGCAGACCGCCCCGGGCGCACAGCGCTAGCACTCCGACGTACGCCCCCGAGTGCGTGCCCCCACGCGCCCGCATGCCCGAAAACTCCCTCATGTCTTACGGAGCCTGACAGATGCAGCGTCATCTCATCTCGGCCGCCGACCTCACCCGCGACGACGCCGTCCATGTTCTCGACACCGCCGAGGAGATGGCCCGGGTGGCGGACCGGCCCATCAAGAAGCTGCCGACCCTGCGCGGCCGCACGATCGTCAACCTGTTCTTCGAGGACTCCACCCGGACCCGGATCTCCTTCGAGGCCGCCGAGAAGCGCCTGTCCGCGGACGTCATCAACTTCACCGCCAAGGGCTCCAGCGTCTCCAAGGGCGAGTCCCTGAAGGACACCGCCCAGACCCTGGAGGCCATGGGCGTCGACGCCGTCGTCATCCGGCACGGCGCCTCCGGAGCGCCGTACCGCCTCGCCACCTCCGGCTGGATCGACGCCGCCGTCATCAACGCCGGTGACGGCACCCACCAGCACCCCACCCAGGCCCTGCTGGACGCCTTCACCATGCGCCGCCGGCTCGTCGGCCGGGACGCCGGGCTCGGCCGGGACCTGTCCGGCAAGCGCATCACCCTCGTCGGTGACGTCCTGCACAGCCGGGTCGCCCGCTCCAACGTCGACCTGCTGCACACGCTCGGTGCCGAGGTCACCCTCGTCGCCCCGCCCACCCTGGTGCCGGTCGGCGTCGAGACCTGGCCCTGCGAGGTGTCGTACGACCTCGACAGCACGCTGCCCAAGTCCGACGCCGTGATGATGCTGCGCGTCCAGCGCGAGCGGATGAACGCCGCCTTCTTCCCGACCGAGCGCGAGTACTCGCGGCGCTACGGCCTCGACGGCGACCGGATGGCGCGGATGCCCGAGCACGCCATCGTGATGCACCCCGGCCCGATGGTCCGCGGCATGGAGATCACCGCCGAGGTCGCCGACTCCGACCGCTGCACCGTCGTCGAACAGGTCGCCAACGGGGTCTCGATCCGGATGGCCGTCCTGTACCTGCTCCTGGGCGGGAACGAACCCGCCGTCGCCCACGCCCGTACCACCGAGGAGAAGTAACGACCATGAGCAAGATCCTGATCCGTGGTGCGCGGGTGCTCGGCGGCGAGCCCCAGGACGTCCTGATCGACGGCGAGGTCGTCGAGGCCGTCGGCAGCGGGCTGTCCGCCGAGGGGGCGGAGGTCGTCGAGGCGGACGGCAAGGTGCTGCTGCCGGGCCTCGTCGACCTGCACACCCATCTGCGCGAGCCGGGCCGCGAGGACTCCGAGACCGTCCTGACCGGCACCCGGGCGGCCGCGAGCGGCGGCTTCACGGCCGTGTTCGCCATGGCCAACACCTTCCCCGTCGCCGACACCGCCGGCGTCGTCGAGCAGGTCTGGCGACTGGGCCGCGAGCACGGCTACTGCGACGTGCAGCCCATCGGCGCCGTCACCGTCGGCCTGGAGGGCAGGAAGCTCGCCGAGCTGGGCGCCATGCACGAGTCGGCCGCCGGGGTCACCGTGTTCTCCGACGACGGCAAGTGCGTGGACGACGCCGTGATGATGCGCCGCGCCCTGGAGTACGTGAAGGCCTTCGGCGGGGTCGTCGCCCAGCACGCGCAGGAGCCGCGGCTGACCGAGGGCGCCCAGATGAACGAGGGCGTCGTCTCCGCCGAGCTGGGGCTCGGCGGCTGGCCGGCCGTCGCCGAGGAGTCGATCATCGCGCGGGACGTGCTGCTCGCCGAGCACGTCGGTTCCCGCGTCCACATCTGCCACCTGTCGACCGCCGGGTCCGTCGAGATCGTCCGCTGGGCCAAGTCCCGCGGCATCGACGTCACCGCCGAGGTCACCCCGCACCACCTCCTCCTCACCGACGAGCTGGTGCGCTCCTACGACCCGGTCTACAAGGTGAACCCGCCGCTGCGCACCGAGCGTGACGTGCACGCCCTGCGTGAGGCGCTCGCCGACGGCACCATCGACATCGTCGCCACCGACCACGCCCCGCACCCGCACGAGGACAAGGACTGCGAGTGGGCCGCCGCCGCCATGGGCATGGTCGGCCTGGAGACCGCGCTGTCGGTGGTCCAGGAGACGATGGTGGAGACGGGCCTGCTGGACTGGGCCGGGGTCGCCGAGCGCATGTCCTTCGCGCCGGCCCGCATCGGGCAGGCCAAGGGCCACGGGCGGCCCGTCTCGGCTGGTGAGCCCGCCAACCTCACGCTCCTCGACACGGCATACCGTGGGTCGGTGGACCCCGCGGGCTTCGCCTCGCGCAGCCGGAACACCCCGTACGCGGGGCGTGAGCTGCCGGGCCGTGTGACGCACACCTGGCTCCGGGGCAAGGCCACGCTCGTCGACGGGAAGCTCACGTGACACCTGTAATCCTGCTCGCGGCCGAGAAGGAATCGGCCGCAGTGACCGACTGGGCCGCCCGCGTCGGCTGGGTCGTCGGCCTCGGCCTCTTCGTCGCGCTCGTCTACTGGCTGATGCGCGAGGGCTGGAAGTGGCGCGGCACGCTCCAGAGCGACCTGCCGGAGCTGCTTACCGCGCCGTCCGACCCGGGTGAGGCGAGACTGACGATGAGCGGCCGCTACCACGGCTCCACCACCGCCGGGCAGTGGCTCGACCGCATCGTCGCGCACGGCCTGGGCACCCGCAGCCGGGTCGAGCTCACCCTGACGGACGCGGGCCTGGACGTCGTACGCCCCGGCGCGAGCGACTTCTTCGTCCCGGCCGGCGCGCTGCGCGAGGCGGTGCTCGGCAAGGGCATCGCCGGCAAGGTCCTCGCCGAGGGCGGACTGCTCCTGGTGACCTGGGAGCACGGCGACAAGCTGATCGACTCCGGGTTCCGCTCGGACCACGCGGCCGAGCACACCGAATGGGTCGACACCATCAACTCCATGATCAACAAGAGGGAAACGGAAGGCGCACGATGACGACCTCCACCAGGGGAGCCGCGAAGGCTCCCGCCGTACTCGTCCTGGAGGACGGCCGGATCTTCCGCGGCCGTGCCTATGGGGCCGTGGGGGAGACCTTCGGCGAAGCGGTGTTCTCCACCGGCATGACCGGCTACCAGGAGACCCTGACCGACCCCTCCTACGACCGCCAGATCGTCGTGGCGACCGCCCCGCAGATCGGCAACACCGGCTGGAACGACGAGGACGACGAGTCGGGCCGCATCTGGGTCTCCGGCTACGTCGTGCGCGACCCCGCGCGCGTGCCGTCCAACTGGCGGTCCAAGCGCTCCCTGGACGACGAACTGGCCGGACAGAACGTCGTCGGCATCTCCGGCATCGACACCCGCGCCCTCACCCGCCACCTGCGCGAGCGCGGCTCCATGCGCGCCGGCATCTTCTCCGGTGAGGCGATCGCGGCCGAGCCCGAGCTGCTCGCGCGCGTGCAGGCCCAGCCGCACATGAAGGGCGCGAGCCTCTACGAGGAGGTCGCCACCCAGGAGGCGTACGTCGTCCCGGCGGTCGGCGAGAAGCGGTTCACGGTCGCCGCCATCGACCTCGGCATCAAGGGCATGACCCCGCACCGCATGGCCGAGCGCGGCATCGAGGTGCATGTGCTGCCCGCGACGGCCACCGCCGACGAGGTGTACGCAGTGAACCCCGACGGCGTGTTCTTCTCCAACGGTCCGGGCGACCCGGCCACCGCCGACGGCCCCGTGGCACTGATGGCCGAGGTGCTGGAGCGCCGGACTCCCCTGTTCGGCATCTGCTTCGGCAACCAGATCCTCGGCCGCGCCCTCGGCTTCGGCACCTACAAGCTGAAGTACGGCCACCGCGGCATCAACCAGCCCGTCCAGGACCGTACGACCGGCAAGGTCGAGGTCACCGCGCACAACCACGGATTCGCCGTGGACGCGCCCCTCGACAAGGTCAGCGAGACCAGGTTCGGGCGCGTCGAGGTCTCGCACGTCTGCCTGAACGACAACGTCGTGGAGGGGCTCCAGCTGCTCGACCAGCCGGCCTTCTCCGTCCAGTACCACCCCGAAGCGGCAGCCGGCCCGCACGATGCCGCCTACCTGTTCGACCGCTTCACGTCTTTGATGAACACAGTCCTGATGGAGGGCCAGCGTGCCTAAGCGCACCGATATCCAGTCCGTCCTGGTCATCGGCTCCGGCCCGATCGTCATCGGACAGGCCGCCGAGTTCGACTACTCCGGCACCCAGGCGTGCCGCGTCCTGCGCGCCGAAGGCCTGCGCGTGATCCTCGTCAACTCCAACCCGGCGACGATCATGACCGACCCGGAGATCGCCGACGCCACCTACGTCGAGCCGATCACCCCCGAGTTCGTCGAGAAGATCATCGCCAAGGAGCGGCCGGACACGCTGCTGCCCACCCTGGGTGGCCAGACGGCCCTCAACACGGCCATCTCGCTGTCCGAGAACGGCGTCCTGGAGAAGTACGGCGTCGAGCTGATCGGTGCCAACGTGGAGGCCATCCACAAGGGCGAGGACCGCGAGCAGTTCAAGGACGTCGTGGCGGAGGTCCGCCGCAAGATCGGGCACGGCGAGTCCGCCCGCTCCGTCATCTGCCACACCATGGACGAGGTCGTCGCCGGCGTCGACACGCTCGGCGGCTACCCGGTCGTCGTCCGCCCCTCCTTCACCATGGGCGGCGCCGGCTCCGGCTTCGCCCACGACGAGGAGGAGCTGCGCCGGATCGCCGGCCAGGGCCTCACGCTCTCGCCGACCACCGAGGTGCTCCTGGAGGAGTCCATCCTCGGCTGGAAGGAGTACGAGCTGGAGCTGATGCGCGACAAGCACGACAACGTGGTGGTCGTCTGCTCCATCGAGAACTTCGACCCCATGGGCGTGCACACCGGCGACTCGATCACCGTCGCGCCCGCGATGACGCTGACCGACCGCGAGTACCAGACCCTGCGCGACATCGGCATCGCCGTGATCCGCGAGGTCGGCGTGGACACCGGCGGCTGCAACATCCAGTTCGCGGTGAACCCCGAGGACGGCCGGGTCATCGTCATCGAGATGAACCCGCGCGTGTCGCGTTCGTCGGCGCTGGCCTCCAAGGCGACCGGCTTCCCGATCGCCAAGATCGCGGCCAAGCTCGCCGTCGGCTACACCCTCGACGAGATCCCGAACGACATCACCAAGGAGACCCCGGCCTCCTTCGAGCCCACGCTCGACTACGTCGTCGTCAAGGCACCCCGCTTCGCCTTCGAGAAGTTCCCGAGCGCGGACTCGACGCTGACGACCACCATGAAGTCCGTCGGCGAGGCCATGGCCATCGGCCGCAACTTCACCGAGGCCTTCCAGAAGGCGCTGCGCTCGCTGGAGAAGAAGGGCAGCCAGTTCACCTTCGTCGGCGAGCCCGGCGACAAGCAGCAGCTCCTGACGGAGGCCGTCCGTCCCACCGACGGCCGGATCAACACCGTCATGCAGGCCATCCGCGCGGGCGCCACCCCCGAGGAGGTCTTCGCGTACACGAAGATCGACCCCTGGTTCGTCGACCAGCTGTTCCTGATCAAGGAGGTCGCCGACGACCTGGCCGCCGCCGACCGTCTGGACGTCGACCTGCTCGCCGAGGCCAAGCGGCACGGCTTCTCCGACCAGCAGATCGCCGAGATCCGCGGCCTGCGCGAGGACGTCGTCCGCGAGGTCCGGCACGCGCTGGGCATCCGCCCGGTCTACAAGACGGTCGACACCTGCGCCGCCGAGTTCGCCGCGAAGACGCCGTACTTCTACTCCTCCTACGACGAGGAGAGCGAGGTCGCGCCGCGCGAGAAGCCGGCCGTCATCATCCTGGGCTCCGGCCCGAACCGCATCGGCCAGGGCATCGAGTTCGACTACTCCTGCGTCCACGCCTCCTTCGCGCTGTCCGACGCCGGGTACGAGACGGTGATGGTCAACTGCAACCCGGAGACCGTCTCCACCGACTACGACACCTCAGACCGCCTGTACTTCGAGCCGCTGACCCTCGAGGACGTGCTGGAGATCGTCCACGCCGAGGCGCAGGCCGGGCCGATCGCCGGTGTGATCGTCCAGCTCGGCGGCCAGACCCCGCTGGGCCTGGCGCAGGCGCTGAAGGACAACGGCGTACCGATCGTCGGCACGCCCCCCGAGGCGATCCACGCGGCCGAGGACCGGGGCGCCTTCGGCCGTGTCCTCGCCGAGGCCGGCCTGCCGGCCCCGAAGCACGGCACCGCCACCACCTTCGCCGGGGCCAAGGCCATCGCCGACGAGATCGGCTACCCGGTCCTCGTCCGGCCGTCGTACGTCCTCGGCGGCCGCGGCATGGAGATCGTCTACGACGAGACCCGGCTGTCCTCCTACATCGCCGAGTCGACCGAGATCAGCCCCACCAGGCCGGTCCTCGTCGACCGCTTCCTCGACGACGCCATCGAGATCGACGTCGACGCGCTCTACGACGGCGAGGAGCTGTACCTCGGCGGCGTCATGGAGCACATCGAGGAGGCCGGCATCCACTCCGGCGACTCGGCGTGCGCCCTGCCCCCGATCACCCTCGGCGGCTTCGACATCAAGCGCCTGCGGGCCTCCACCGAGGCCATCGCGCGCGGGGTGGGCGTCCGCGGCCTGATCAACATCCAGTTCGCGATGGCCGGCGACATCCTCTACGTCCTGGAGGCCAACCCGCGCGCGTCCCGCACCGTCCCCTTCACCTCGAAGGCGACCGCGGTGCCGCTGGCCAAGGCCGCCGCCCGGATCTCCCTGGGCTCGACCGTCGCCGAGCTGCGCGCCGAAGGGCTCCTCCCGGCGACCGGTGACGGCGGCGAGCTGCCGCTGGACGCGCCGATCTCCGTCAAGGAGGCCGTGATGCCGTGGAGCCGCTTCCGCGACACCTCCGGCCGCGGCGTCGACACCATCCTGGGCCCGGAGATGCGCTCCACCGGAGAGGTCATGGGCATCGACTCCGTCTTCGGCACGGCGTACGCCAAGTCGCAGGCGGGTGCCTACGGCCCGCTGCCCACCAAGGGCCGCGCGTTCATCTCGGTCGCCAACCGCGACAAGCGCTCGATGATCTTCCCGGCGCGCGAGCTGGTCGCCCACGGCTTCGAGCTGCTCGCGACCTCCGGCACCGCCGAGGTCCTCCGGCGCAACGGCATCAACGCCACGGTCGTGCGCAAGCAGTCCGAGGGCGTGGGCCCGAACGGCGAGAAGACCATCGTCCAGCTGATCCACGACGGCCAGGTCGACCTCATCGTCAACACCCCGTACGGCACGGGCGGCCGCCTCGACGGCTACGACATCCGTACGGCGGCGGTGGCGCGCTCGGTGCCCTGCCTGACGACGGTCCAGGCGCTCGCCGCCGCCGTCCAGGGCATCGACGCCCTCAACCACGGGGATGTGGGGGTGCGTTCCCTCCAGGAACACGCCGCGCATCTGACCGCGGCCCGCGACTAGCAGCCCCAGGGGGACACCGGAAACGGTGTCCCCCTCCGTATGAGGACACAGTGATGTACAAGCTCTTCTTCCGCCTGGTCTTCTCCCGGATGGATCCGGAGAAGGCCCACCACCTGGCCTTCCGCTGGATTCGGCTCGCCGCCCGGATCCCGGTGCTGCGCACGTTCGTCGCGGCCGCCCTCGCCCCCCGCCACAAGGAACTGCGCACCGAGGCCTTCGGCCTGCGCATGCACGGCCCCTTCGGGCTCGCCGCAGGCTTCGACAAGAACGCGGTCGCCGTCGACGGCATGGCGATGGTGGGCTTCGACCACGTCGAGATCGGCACGGTCACCGGGGAGGCGCAGCCCGGCAACCCCAAGAAGCGGCTGTTCCGTCTCGTCGCCGACCGTGCGCTGATCAACCGCATGGGCTTCAACAACGAAGGCTCGCTGACCGTCGCCGCGCGCCTGGCCTCCCGCGAGCCCGTCTTCACGACCGTCGTGGGCGTCAACATCGGCAAGACCAAGGCCGTACCGGAGGCCGAGGCGGTGGCCGACTACGTGAAGTCGGCCGAGCGGCTCGCGCCCTACGCCGACTACCTGGTCGTCAACGTCTCCTCCCCGAACACCCCCGGGCTGCGCGACCTCCAGGCCACGGAGGCGCTGCGGCCGCTGCTGAGCGCGGTGCGCGAGGCCGCCGACCGTACGGTCGCCCACCGGCGTGTGCCGCTGCTGGTGAAGATCGCCCCCGACCTCGCCGACGAGGACGTGGACGCCGTCGCCGACCTCGCCGTCGAGCTGGGCCTGGACGGCATCATCGCCACGAACACCACCATCGCGCGCGAGGGCCTCGGTCTGACGTCCGCACCCACCCTGGTGAAGGAGACCGGCGGCCTGTCGGGAGCGCCGCTCAAAGCGCGCTCCCTGGAGGTACTGCGGCGCCTCTACGCGCGCGTGGGCGACCGCATCACCCTGGTGGGCGTCGGCGGCGTCGAGACCGCCGAGGACGCCTGGGAGCGCATCCTCGCGGGCGCCACCCTCGTCCAGGGCTACAGCGCCTTCGTCTACGAGGGGCCCTTCTGGGCCCGCGCGATCCACAAGGGGCTCGCCGCCCGCCTGCGCACCAGCCCGTACGCCACCCTCGCCGACGCGGTCGGCGCCGACGTGAGGAAGACGGCATGACCCTGGAACCCTTCGGCGCCCGACTGCGCCGTGCCATGGACGAGCGCGGCCCCCTCTGCGTCGGCATCGACCCGCACGCCTCGCTGCTCGCCGAGTGGGGCCTGGACGACACCGTCGCCGGTCTCGAGCGGTTCAGCCGCACGGTCGTCGAGGCCATGGCCGACCGGGTCGCCGTCCTGAAGCCGCAGAGCGCCTTCTTCGAACGGTTCGGCTCACGCGGGGTCGCCGTCCTGGAGAAGTCCGTCGAGGAGGCGCGGGCGGCCGGCGCCCTGGTCGTGATGGACGCCAAGCGCGGCGACATCGGCTCGACCATGGCCGCGTACGCCGAGTCCTTCCTGCGCAAGGACGCCCCGCTGTTCTCGGACGCGCTGACCGTCTCGCCGTACCTCGGCTACGGGTCGCTCTCGCCCGCCGTGGCGCTCGCGCGCGAGAGCGGCGCCGGACTGTTCGTGCTGGCGCTGACCTCCAACCCGGAGGGCGGCGAGGTCCAGCACGCGGTGCGGGCGGACGGGCGTACCGTCGGAGCGACCATGCTGGCGCACCTGGCCGCCGAGAACGCCGGGGAGGAGCCGCTGGGCTCCTTCGGCGCGGTCGTCGGTGCCACGCTCGGTGACCTGTCGGCGTACGACCTCGACATCAGCGGCCCGATCCTCGCGCCCGGTATCGGGGCCCAGGGAGCGACTCCGGCGGACCTGCCGCGCGTCTTCGGGGCCGCGGTGCGCAACGTCGTGCCGAACGTCAGCCGCGGAGTGCTGCGCCACGGACCCGATGTCGTCGCGCTGCGTGACGCCGCGGATCGATTCGCGCAACAGGTCAGGGCGGCGGTCGAAGCCGCCTGAACGCCCTTGGCCGTCCGACCGGGGTCTCCGTCGGACGGCCGCGGACGGACTTGAGCCTGAATACATCCTCAAATCCGGGGCAATTTGTCTTAAATATCCGTCCTGGCTGAGGCTGACCAGGACTTTTCCGCTGTTCTCGCTGACTCTGGCGGTGTTGGCCGCTAGTCTCCGAGCGGAGGGTGAACGGGCAAGCGTGTTGCTCGTAGCTCCCCAGGTGTGGGGCGACTAGGTTCCTCACCGGTCCGTATCCGACAGTTCGACATCCGAGGTGACGTAGGCGTGGCTCTTCCGCCCCTTACCCCCGAACAGCGCGCAGCCGCGCTCGAAAAGGCCGCCGCGGCTCGCCGGGAGCGGGCCGAGGTCAAGAATCGACTCAAGCACTCCGGCGCCTCCCTTCACGAGGTGATCAAGCAGGGCCAGGAGAATGACGTCGTCGGCAAGATGAAGGTCTCCGCACTCCTGGAGTCCCTGCCGGGCGTGGGCAAGGTCCGCGCCAAGCAGATCATGGAGCGGCTCGGCATCTCCGAGAGCCGCCGAGTGCGCGGTCTCGGCTCCAACCAGATCGCCTCCCTGGAGCGTGAGTTCGGCGACACGGCCAAGTGAGTCCGAAGTGCTCCGGGCAGAGCGTCCCGGGCACGGCGAGACAGCTGGAATAATCGCTGCATGGCTGTAACACCCCGGGGGACGACCCCCGAACCCCCGGACGCACGTCCGCGGCTGACCGTGCTCTCCGGCCCCTCTGGGGTCGGCAAGAGCACGGTCGTCGCTCATATGCGCAAGGAACACCCCGAGGTCTGGCTCTCGGTGTCCGCGACGACCCGCAGGCCCCGCCCCGGCGAGCAGCACGGCGTCCACTACTTCTTCGTCACCGACGACGAGATGGACAAGCTGATCGCCAACGGCGAGCTGCTGGAGTGGGCCGAGTTCGCCGGCAACCGCTACGGCACGCCGCGTGCCGCCGTACTGGAGCGCCTGGAGGCGGGCGAGCCCGTTCTCCTGGAGATCGACCTCCAGGGCGCCCGGCAGGTCCGCGGCTCCATGGCCGAGGCCCAGCTGGTGTTCCTGGCTCCGCCCTCCTGGGAGGAGTTGGTGCGCAGGCTCACCGGCCGCGGCACCGAGCCCCCCGAGGTGATCGCACGCCGTCTGGACGCGGCCAAGATCGAACTCGCGGCCGAGCCGGAGTTCGACGAGACCCTGGTCAACACCTCCGTCGAGGACGTAGCGCGCGAGCTGCTAGCCTTGATGGATGTCGTGTGATCGGAACCATGTGATCACCGTCCGTCTTTTCCCACCTATCGGAAGGTAGAGCGTGTCCTCTTCCATCTCCGCTCCCGAGGGCATCATCAACCCGCCGATCGACGAGCTCCTCGAGGCCACCGACTCGAAGTACAGCCTCGTGATCTACGCGGCCAAGCGGGCCCGCCAGATCAACGCGTACTACTCGCAGCTCGGCGAGGGCCTCCTCGAGTACGTCGGTCCGCTCGTCGACACCCACGTCCACGAGAAGCCGCTCTCGATCGCGCTCCGCGAGATCAACGCGGGTCTGCTGACGTCGGAGGCCATCGAGGGCCCGGCTCAGTAGTATTTTCAGCTCGCAGTCAGTTTTTCCCACAGGCCCGGCAGCGCGACTGCCGGGCCTGTGGTCTGCTCGGGGGTGCGGGGGTCGGCCCCCGCGATGAGGCAGCATGGACCCGTACGCCGGGAGCCGCGGCGTACGTTTTCCGAGGTCGGGGAGAGACGGTGGACAAACCCAAGGTCGTGCTGGGGGTCAGTGGCGGCATCGCCGCGTACAAGGCCTGCGAGCTGCTGCGCAGACTGACCGAGTCGGGCCACGACGTGCGCGTCGTCCCCACCGCCTCCGCCCTGCACTTCGTCGGCGCGGCCACCTGGTCCGCCCTCTCCGGCCACCCGGTCTCCACCGAGGTCTGGGACGACGTCCACGAGGTCCCGCACGTCCGCATCGGCCAGCACGCCGACCTGGTCGTCGTCGCCCCCGCCACGGCCGACATGCTCGCCAAGGCGGCCCACGGCCTGGCCGACGACCTGCTGACGAACACCCTGCTCACCGCCCGCTGTCCGGTCGTCTTCGCCCCGGCGATGCACACCGAGATGTGGGAGCACCCGGCCACGCAGGAGAACGTGGCGACGCTGCGCCGCCGCGGTGCCGTCGTCGTCGAACCGGCCGTCGGCCGGCTCACCGGCGTCGACACCGGCAAGGGCCGGCTGCCCGACCCCGCCGAGATCTTCGAGGTCTGCCGACGCGTCCTGGCCCGAGGCGTCCGGGAACCCGACCTGGCCGGACGGCATGTCGTCGTCAGCGCGGGCGGCACCCGTGAGCCTCTCGACCCCGTCCGCTTCCTCGGCAACCGCTCCTCGGGCAAGCAGGGCTACGCCCTCGCCCGTACCGCCGCCGCCCGCGGCGCCCGCGTCACGCTCGTCGCGGCCAACGCCGCACTGCCCGACCCCGCGGGCGTCGACGTCGTCCCGGTCGGCACCGCCGTACAGCTTCGGGAAGCGGTGCTGAAGGCGGCGGCCGACGCCGACGCGGTGGTCATGGCGGCCGCGGTCGCCGACTTCCGGCCTGCGAACTACGCCGTGGGCAAGATCAAGAAGAAGGACGGACAGGAACCGGACCCCATCGTTCTCCTGCGAAATCCGGACATCCTCGCGGAGATCTCCGCCGAGCGCGCCCGCCCCGGCCAGGTCGTCGTCGGCTTCGCCGCCGAGACCGACGACGTGCTGGCCAACGGCCGGGCGAAGCTCCGGCGCAAGGGCTGCGATCTGCTGGTGGTCAACGAGGTCGGCGAGCGCAAGACCTTCGGCTCCGAGGAGAACGAGGCGGTCGTCCTGGGCGCCGACGGCAGCGAGACCCCGGTCCCGCACGGCCCCAAGGAAGCCCTGGCCGAAATCGTGTGGGACCTGGTGACGCGGCGTCTGGAGTGATTGTTTGATGCGCATCACCGTTCCCCCGGCATTGCCCGTTCGGGTGTGCGCCCCTGGCCAACAGTGGCCCGCATTCGGCAGAATGCCTGTGCCGCAGGTCACAGCGCTCCCGAGAGGCGAGACAGGTGGGCCGGTGGTGAAGCGCGACCGATAAACTGTTGTCGGACGACGCCGGGCGCAGCTCCCGTCGCGTCCGCCCATGATGAGCCAGCAGCCGCTGCAACCCCAGGGAGCGTTGTGTCCCGTCGCCTGTTCACCTCGGAGTCTGTGACCGAGGGTCACCCCGACAAGATCGCTGACCAGATCAGCGACACCATTCTCGACGCGCTTCTGCGCGAGGACCCGGCGTCCCGGGTCGCCGTGGAAACCCTGATCACGACCGGCCTGGTGCACGTCGCCGGTGAGGTCACCACCAAGGCGTACGCGCCGATCCCGCAGCTGGTCCGGGACAAGATCCTGGAGATCGGCTACGACTCCTCGAAGAAGGGCTTCGACGGCGCCTCCTGCGGCGTCTCGGTGTCGATCGGCGCGCAGTCCCCGGACATCGCGCAGGGTGTCGACACGGCGTACGAGACCCGGGTCGAGGGTGACGAGGACGAGCTGGACCGTCAGGGCGCCGGCGACCAGGGCCTGATGTTCGGCTACGCGTCCGACGAGACGCCGACGCTGATGCCGCTCCCGATCTTCCTGGCCCACCGCCTGTCGAAGCGCCTCTCGGACGTCCGCAAGAACGGGACCATCCCGTACCTGCGCCCCGACGGCAAGACCCAGGTCACCATCGAGTACGACGGCGACAAGGCGGTCCGGCTGGACACGGTCGTCGTCTCCTCGCAGCACGCGTCCGACATCGACCTGGACTCGCTGCTCGCGCCCGACATCCGCGAGTTCGTCGTGGAGCCGGAGCTGAAGGCGCTCCTGGACGAGGGCATCAAGCTCGACACGGAGAACTACCGCCTGCTGGTGAACCCGACCGGCCGCTTCGAGATCGGCGGCCCGATGGGCGACGCCGGCCTGACCGGCCGCAAGATCATCATCGACACGTACGGCGGCATGGCCCGTCACGGCGGCGGTGCCTTCTCCGGCAAGGACCCGTCCAAGGTCGACCGGTCCGCGGCGTACGCGATGCGCTGGGTCGCGAAGAACGTCGTCGCAGCCGGCCTGGCCGCGCGCTGCGAGGTCCAGGTCGCCTACGCGATCGGCAAGGCCGAACCGGTCGGTCTGTTCGTCGAGACCTTCGGCACGCACAAGATCGATCCCGAGAAGATCGAGAAGGCCATCGACGAGGTCTTCGACCTCCGCCCGGCCGCGATCATCCGGGACCTCGACCTGCTCCGCCCGATCTACGCCCAGACCGCCGCGTACGGCCACTTCGGCCGCGAGCTGCCCGACTTCACGTGGGAGCGCACGGACCGCGTGGACGCGCTCAAGGAGGCGGCGGGGCTCTGAGCTCCCGACCTCGACGCACGCACCGGGCCCGGCTTCCTCAGGGAGGCCGGGCCTCGGCGTTGCGCGGCCCGGCCCCGCGGGCAGGCGGCTGAGGGGTACGGGCTTCGGCGGGGCCGCTGTCAGTGGCGTTTGGTATGAATGCAAGCGTGAGCAGCGAGAACGGGCAGCAGGAGGGCGGTGGCGGCGGGGACGGGGCGCCGCCGGAGCAGCTCGCGCTTCTCCGGGAGACCGTCCGGCAGGCCAAGGTGCCGCGGGCGAAGCCCCGGACCTGGCGGGGAGCGGCGCTCGCCGAGCAACTGCCGGTCGCGCGGGTGCTCGTCGACAAGGGGGTCCTGCACCTCGACCGGTACTTCGACTACGCGGTGCCGGCCGAGCTGGACGCGGACGCCCAGCCCGGTGTGCGGGTGCGGGTCCGGTTCGGTGCCGGGCGCGGACGGGTGCGCGAGGGGCGCCGAGAGGGCGGGGGGCTGATCGACGGGTTTCTCGTCGAGCGGCTCGCCGAGTCGGACTACGCCGGGCCGCTGGCCGCCCTCGCCCAGGTCGTGTCGCCCGAGCCCGTGCTGAGTCCGGAGCTGCTCGGGCTGGCGCGGGCCGTCGCCGACCGGTACGCGGGGAGCCTGGCGGACGTCCTCCAGCTGGCGGTGCCGCCGCGCAGCGCTCGCGCCGAGCAGCGGCCCTCACCCGCGCCGCTTCCCCCGCCGGAGGCGCCCCAGCCGGGGTCCTGGGGGCGTTACCAGCACGGGGGCGCGTTCCTCGACGCGCTCGCCTCGGGAGGGGCCCCGAGGGCCGTGTGGAACGCCCTGCCCGGTCCCGGGTGGAGCGAGGAACTGGCCAGGGCCGTCGCCGCCACGCTGGCCTCGGGGCGCGGGGCCCTCGTCGTCGTACCGGACGGGCGGGCCGCCGCGCGCGTGGACGGCGCTCTGACGGCTCTGCTGGGGGAGGGGCGGCATGCGCTGCTCACCGCCGACGCCGGGCCGGAGAAGCGGTACCGGGAGTGGCTCGCCGTGCGGCGCGGCAGCGTGCGCGCGGTCGTCGGGACGCGGGCCGCCATGTTCGCCCCGGTGCGTGACCTCGGGCTGGTGGCCGTGTGGGACGACGGGGACGACAGCCACAGCGAGCAGCACGCCCCCCAGCCGCACGCGCGCGATGTGCTGCTGCTGCGGGCGGCGCAGGACGGGTGCGGCTTTCTGATGGGCGGCTGGAGCTGCACCGTCGAGGGCGCGCAGCTGGTCGAGAGCGGGTGGGCGCGGCCCCTGGTCGCCGACCGGGAGCAGGTACGGCGGGCCGTGCCGCTGGTGCGGACCGTCGGGGACCAGGATCTCGCCCGGGACGAGGCGGCGCGGGCCGCCCGGTTGCCCAGCCTCGCCTGGCAGGCCGTCCGTGAAGGACTGCGGCACGGGCCCGTGCTCGTGCAGGTCCCACGGCGCGGCTATGTGCCGCGCATGGCGTGCGCCGCCTGCCGGGCACCCGCCCGGTGCCGGCACTGTTCCGGGCCCCTGGAGGCGCGGGACAGCGGATCGCTCTGGTGCGGCTGGTGCGGGCGCGAGGAGAACGCCTGGCACTGCCCGGAGTGCGGGGGGTTCCGGCTGCGCGCCCAGGTCGTCGGGGCGCGGCGGACCGCCGAGGAACTGGGCCGGGCGTTCCCCGCCGTCCCGGTGCGCACGTCCGGGCGGGAACAGGTGCTGGACACCGTGCCGGGTACGCCCGCGCTCGTCGTGAGCACGCCGGGGGCCGAGCCCGTCGCCGAGGGCGGGTACGCGGCGGCCCTGCTGCTGGACGGCTGGGCCATGGTCGGGCGGCCCGACCTGCGGGCCGGGGAGGACGCGCTGCGGCGCTGGATCGCGGCAGCCTCGCTGGTACGGCCGCAGGGCGACGGGGGGACCGTGGTCGTCGTCGCCGAACCGACCCTGCGGCCGGTGCAGGCGCTGGTGCGGTGGGACCCCGTCGGACACGCCGTGCGGGAACTGACGGAGCGGGCCGAACTGGGCTTTCCACCGGTGTCACGGATGGCGGCCGTCGCGGCGACGGGGGAGGCGCTCGCCGCGTTCCTGGGTTCCGTGGAGCTGCCCGGGGAGGCCGAGGTACTGGGGCCCGTCCCGCTGCCGGTCACGCCGGCGGGGCGGACCCGTCGGCCGGGGGCGCCGCCGCCCGGCGAGCAGTGGGAGCGGGCGCTGATCCGGGTGCCGCCGGGGAAGGGCGCCGCCCTGGCCGCGGCGCTCAAGACGGCCCAGGCCGCGCGGATGGCGGCGCGGGGCGGTGCGGCGGCCTCGCGGAGCGAGGGGGTCTCGGGAGCGGTGTGGGTGCGGGTCGATCCGCCGGACATCGGCTGAGCGTCGCAGGGGCTGCGTAGCGGACATGCGTCTGCCCTCTCGGACGTGCGCCGAGAGGGCAGCGGGGCGGAGCGCCTCAGCCGTTCCGCGGGCCGGGGAAGGCCGTCGGTCTTGCTTCCTCGCGCAGGGACGAGCTGCCCCCCGTCGGCTGGGTCGGCATCGAGCGGGCCGCGGGGACCGTGGGCACCACGGCGATGCCGGTGCCCACATTGACCGTGCGGGGGACCGGAGCCTCCGCCGTCGTGCGCTCGACGTCCGTGGCGGTGGCCGTGGCTGTCTGAGCGGCCGCCCGGCGGGCGCCGTAGCGGCGGTGGACCGCCTGCTTGGTGACGCCGAGCGCGGAGCCGACCGCGTCCCACGAGAAGCCGAGCGAGCGGTCGAAGTCCACCGCCGCGGTGACCAGGGTCTCGACACTGTCCCGCAGTTCCTGGGCGAGGCGGACCGTCGGAGCGGGGGCGCGTCCGTAGACGACGAAGCCCGTGGACGGGCCGGAGCGGCGCGGGCGGTAGACGTTGCCCAGCTGGGCGGTGAGGGTGCGCAGCGCGTCCACCTGCCGGCGGACCCGCTCGATGTCCCGCACCAGCAATTGCAGGCTGGCCCGAGCCTGGGCGTCGTGGGTTGCGTGGTCGGCCATGAACAAGCCTCTCGAACCGGCGTTGAAGAGATAAGGGGGCGGGCCGCGGTGGGCGCGGTCCGGTGTGGTCAACTCTGTCTTGACCAACGCGGGTGCGCTCCGCTGGTCACGGTGTGGGGGCGTATGGGCATATGCGTACGCCCCCGGCGGAGGTCTCGGCTCGGCCTTCGCCGTTTCTGTCTCCCACCCGCTCACCGCGCGACCGGTCGGGCAGGGAGTGAACCTCTCCCGCGGGTGCTCAGCGCCGTCGGCGGCTCTTCCTTCCGGCGCAATAAACTTGTGCGTCGCCCGTCGTCCGTTTCCTCCGAGAGGCCCGTGCCCACTCATGAAGCTCGTGTTCGCCGGTACCCCCGAGGTCGCCGTTCCCGCTCTGGACGCCCTGCTCGCCTCCGGGCGGCACGAGGTGGCCGCCGTCGTCACGCGACCCGACGCGCAGGCGGGCCGGGGGCGCAGGCTGGTCGCCTCTCCCGTGGCCCAGCGGGCCGAGGAGGCCGGGATCGAGGTGCTGAAGCCCGCCCGGCCGCGGGAGCCGGAGTTCCTGGCGCGGCTCGCGGAGATCGCGCCGGACTGCTGTCCCGTCGTCGCCTACGGCGCCCTGCTGCCGAAGGCGGCGCTCGACATCCCGGCCCGCGGCTGGGTCAATCTGCACTTCTCGCTGCTGCCCGCCTGGCGGGGGGCCGCGCCGGTGCAGCACGCCGTCATGGCGGGTGACGAGATCACCGGCGCCTCCACGTTCCTCATCGAGGAGGGGCTCGACTCCGGGCCCGTCTACGGCACGGTGACGGAGGAGATCCGGCCCACCGACACCAGCGGTGACCTGCTGACCCGGCTGGCCTTCGCGGGTGCCGGGCTGCTCGCCGCCACCATGGACGGCATCGAGGACGGCACGCTGAAGGCCGTACCGCAGCCCCAGGACGGCATCACGCTGGCCCCGAAGATCTCCGTGGAGGACGCCCAGGTGGACTGGACCGCTCCGGCGATGCGCGTCGACCGTGTGGTGCGCGGGTGCACGCCCGCGCCGGGCGCCTGGACCAGGTTCCGCGGTGAGCGGCTCAAGCTCGTCCAGGTGCGGACCGCGCCGGGGCGCGAGGACCTCGCGCCGGGCGAACTGGCCGTCGGCAAGAACAGCGTGCACGTCGGCACCGGGTCGTACGCCGTCGAGCTGCTGTGGGTGCAGGCGCAGGGCAAGAAGCCGATGCAGGCGGCCGACTGGGCCCGCGGGGTGCGCATCGCGGACGGTGAGCGGGTCGGGGAGCCGACGGGTGCGTAGCCGGGGGTAACGCTCCTGCACCGGGCCCGGCCCGCCCGTCGTAGGCTGGGCGTACCTTCATCCTGCAATCCGGAGCACCTTTTTCGTGAGCGAGCAGCCCAGCCGTCCCCGCACCACCGGCAAGCCCCACCGTCGGCCCAAGAAGGACCCCGTCCGCTTCCTCGCCTTCGAGGTGCTGCGGGCCGTGGACGAGCGGGACGCCTACGCCAACCTCGTGCTGCCGCCGTTGCTGCGCAAGGCGCGGGCGAGCGGGGACTTCGACGGGCGGGACGCCGCCCTCGCCACGGAGCTGGTGTACGGGACGCTCCGGCGGCAGGGGACGTACGACGCGATCGTCGCCGCGTGTGTCGACCGGCCGCTGCGGGAGGTCGACCCGCCGGTGCTGGACGTGCTCAGCCTGGGGGCGCACCAGCTGCTCGGGACGCGCATCCCGACGCACGCCGCCGTGTCCGCCTCCGTGGAGCTGGCGCGGGTGGTGCTGGGCGACGGGCGGGCCAAGTTCGTCAACGCCGTACTGCGCAAGGTCGCCCAGCACGACTTCGACACCTGGGTCGAGAAGATCGCGCCGCCCTACGACGACGACCCCGAGGACCATCTGGCCCTGGTCCACTCGCACCCGCGCTGGATCGTCTCCGCGCTGTGGGACTCCCTCGGCGGCGGCCGGGCCGGCATCGAGGAGCTGCTGGCGGCCGACAACGAGCGGCCCGAGGTGACCCTGGTCGCCCGGCCCGGACGGTCCACGACGGACGAGCTGCTGGGCGAGGAGGCCGCCGTCGCCGGACGCTGGTCGCCGTACGCCGTGCGGCTCACCGAGGGCGGCGAGCCCGGCGCGATCGACGCTGTGCGGTCCGGGCGCGCGGGCGTGCAGGACGAGGGCAGCCAGCTGGTGGCGCTCGCGCTCGCCAACGCGCCCCTGGAGGGGCCTGACGCGCACTGGCTCGACGGGTGCGCCGGGCCCGGCGGCAAGGCCGCGCTGCTGGCGGCGCTCGCCGCCGAACGCGGTGCCGTGCTGCTGGCCTCGGAGAAGCAGCCGCACCGGGCCCGGCTGGTGGCCAAGGCGCTCGACGGGAACCCCGGGCCGTACCAGGTCATCACCGCCGACGGGACGCGGCCGCCGTGGCGGCCCGGCTCCTTCGACCGGGTGCTGATGGACGTGCCCTGTACCGGGCTCGGCGCCCTGCGCCGCCGGCCCGAGGCGCGCTGGCGGCGCAAGACGGAGGACCTGGACGGCTTCGCGCCCCTGCAGCGCGGGCTGCTGCGGACCGCCCTGGAGTCCGTACGGGTCGGGGGCGTCGTCGGGTACGCCACCTGCTCGCCGCATCTCGCCGAGACCCGGGCGGTCGTCGCCGACCTGCTCAAGCAGTTCCCGGAGACCGAACTCGTCGACGCCCGGCCCCTGCTCCCGGGCGTACCCGCCCTCGGTGACGGCCCCGACATCCAGCTCTGGCCGCATGTGCACGGGACCGATGCGATGTACCTGGCGATCATCCGGCGCACCGGCTGACCGCGGGCCCGCGGTGCGAGGGCGTCGGCGCCGTGAGGCCGCGCCGACGGCCCGCACCGTGCAGAGCCGGATATCCGTTCGGGACCGATGCCGCTAACCCCCGTAGGGCATGGCAGGCTTGGGGCATGGCCGCGCAGATCAACCCCAGCATCCTGTCCGCCGACTTCGCCCGCCTCGCGGACGAGGCCCAGGCGGTCGCCGGAGCCGACTGGCTCCACGTCGACGTCATGGACAACCATTTCGTCCCGAACCTCACGCTCGGCGTGCCGATCGTGGAGTCGCTGGCCCGCGCGACGGACACCCCGCTGGACTGCCACCTGATGATCGAGGCCCCCGATCGCTGGGCCCCGCAGTACGTCGAGGCGGGTGCCTCGTCCGTCACCTTCCACGTCGAGGCGGCCGCCGCGCCGGTGCGGCTGGCCCGCGAGATCCGCGCCAAGGGCGCCCGCGCGTCCATGGCGCTGAAGCCGGCGACGCCGATCGAGCCGTACGAGGATCTGCTGCCCGAGCTGGACATGCTGCTGATCATGACCGTCGAGCCCGGCTTCGGCGGCCAGGCCTTTCTCGACATCATGCTTCCGAAGATCCGCCGCACCCGGGAGCTGATCGGCAAGCACGGACTGGAGCTGTGGCTCCAGGTCGACGGGGGTGTGTCGGCGTCGACGATCGAGCGCTGCGCGGAGGCGGGCGCGGACGTCTTCGTGGCCGGTTCGGCGGTGTACGGGGCCGACGACCCGGCCGAGGCGGTCCGCGCGCTGCGCGCGCAGGCGGACGCGGCGACCGCCAAGGCGTCCTGGGCGTGCGACCACTGAGCCACAGCTACGTGAACGGCTTTCATCGGGACTGATCAAGTGCGCCGCATCTGCAAGGATGAACGGCGTATCCAGAGTGTGAACAGCAGTGAGGAGATCGCCGTGTCGGGTATGTCGGCGGGCCGGTCAGCCATGCGGATGGGGCCCGCTGAGCTGGTCCAGGCGGCGGCCATGGCCCGCCGCTTCTACCTCGAGGGCAAATCCAAGATCCAGATCGCCGAGGAGTTCGGCGTCAGCCGCTTCAAGGTGGCCCGGGTCCTGGAAACCGCTCTCGAACGGGATCTCGTACGGATCGAGATCCGCGTGCCGGCCGAACTGGACGCCGAGCGCTCCGACGCGCTCCGCGCCAGGTACGGCCTCAGGCACGCCGTGGTGGTCGAGTCCCCGGCCGATGCCGAGGAGTCGCCCGACCCCGAGAACCTGGGGGAGGTGGCCGCCGACCTGCTCGGCGAGCTGCTCAACGAGGGGGACGTCCTGGGCCTGGCCTGGGGCCGGTCCACCATTCACATGGCGGCGGCGCTGGACCGGCTGCCGCCCTGCACGGTGGTGCAGCTGACGGGCGTGTACGACGCCGGGACCGCCGAGCGCGGCTCGGTCGAGGCCGTCCGCCGTGCCGCCCAGGTGTCCGGCGGTGACGCGCACCCCATCTACGCGCCGATGCTGCTGCCGGACGCGGCCACCGCGATCGCGCTGCGCCACCAGACCGGGATCGCCCGCGCCTTCGAGTACTTCGACAAGGTCACGGTCGCCTGTGTCTCCATCGGCTCCTGGGAGCCGGGCATCTCGACGGTGCACGACATGCTCAGCGACGAGGAGCGGGCACACTACGCCTCGCTCGGGGTCGCCGCCGAGATGTCCGCGCACCTCTTCGACTCCGAGGGGCGACGGGTCGGCCGAGACCTCGGCGAGCGGTGCATCACCGTCAAGGCGGACCAGCTCCGCCGCATCCCCGAGGTCGTCGCGATCGCGGGCGGTCAGCGCAAGGCGGGCGCGATCGACGCGGTACTGCGCTCGGGGCTGGTCACCAGCCTGGTGACGGACACCTCGGCCGCGGACTACCTGATGACGGCGGGCCCGACGCCCAGGCCCGCCTTGAACCGGGCGGACCCCGACGGGGTCTGACCGGCCCCGGCAGCAGATCATGGGGGGACGGCCGTGACAGCATCGACGCATGCTGCTGCGGTGCGTCCCCCGTGTGCTTCCCCGGCTGTCTCCCGCCCGGTCTCCGCACCGGTTGCGCCGCGGGTTCAGCAGCCCGCTTCCCGCTCTGCTGATCCTGCTCACGGCATGCCTGCTCGCCCTGCTGCCGGGCTGCGCGACGACCGAGCCCTCCTCCGGACCGTCCCGGTCGGACGGCACGGCCACCGTGAGGGTCTCCGAGCTGCCGGCCGAGGCCCGGCGGACCCTGGACCTCATCGACGCGGGCGGGCCCTTCCCGTACGCCGAGGACGGCGCCGTCTTCGGTAACTTCGAGGGGCTGCTGCCCCGGCACGAGCGGGGCTACTACCACGAGTACACCGTGCCCACGCCGGGCTCGCGCGACCGCGGGGCACGGCGCATCGTCACCGGGCAAGGCGGCGAGATCTATTACACCGACGATCACTACGACTCGTTCAGGGCGGTACTGAGATGACGCAGCACGTGGTCACGCTGGACCTCGACGGGGTCACGGACAAGGCGGGGCTGATGGACCGTGCCGCCCGTGCACTTGACCTGCCCGAATGGTTCGGGCGCAACTGGGACGCGCTCGTCGACTGCCTGTCCGACCCCGGCGTCTGGCCCGCCGAGGGCACGGACCGGGGGCTGCTGGTCGTCGTACGGGGCTGGCGGCCCTACGCGCGGGAGAACGCGCAGGAGTGGGCGGTCGCCGAGGACGTCTTCGCACAGGCCGTGGACCGGACGCCGGAGCTGTCGGTGGCGCTCGCCCTCGGGGGCGTCGCGGGCGCCTGACCGGCGGGGGCCCCGCGTGGCGCCTGACCGGCCGGGCTGCGCGGGCATCCCTCGGATGTTCCTCCGAACCCCATCCTGACCAGCCTGGACGATCGTCCCGGGTCGGTCGTCACGGCTCTCATGGGACAATGAAGTACGTGCTCTGCCCCCTGGCCGGCCGGTCCGGGGGTCACCTCTGATCGACTGGGATGTGCAGCACGTGCGTTTCCTCAACGACATCCAGCCCGCCTACGACCTCACGTACGACGACGTCTTCATGGTGCCGAGCCGCAGTGCGGTCGGGTCGCGTCTGGGCGTGGACCTCAGCTCCCCGGACGGCACGGGCACCACGATCCCGCTGGTCGTCGCCAACATGACCGCCGTCGCCGGGCGCCGGATGGCCGAGACCGTGGCGCGGCGCGGCGGGCTCGTGGTGATCCCCCAGGACATCCCGATCGACGTCGTCACCGACGTCATCTCCTGGGTCAAGAGCCGCCACCTCGTGCTGGACACCCCGATCGTGCTCGCCCCGCACCAGACCGTCGCCGACGCGCTGGCCCTGCTGCCCAAGCGCGCGCACAACGCCGGCGTCGTCGTGGACGGCGACGACCGCCCCGTCGGTGTCGTCACCGACGCGGACCTCAGCGGCGTCGACCGCTTCACGCAGCTCACCGAGGTCATGTCCAAGGACCTGCTGCTGCTCGACGCGGACATCGACCCCCGCGAGGCGTTCAACACCCTCGACGCGGCCAACCGGCGCTACGCCCCCGCCGTCGACGCGGACGGCCGGCTCGCCGGCATCCTCACCCGCAAGGGCGCCCTGCGCGCCACGCTGTACACGCCCGCCACCGACGCGCGGGGCAGGCTGCGGATCGCCGCCGCCGTCGGCATCAACGGCGACTTCGCCGAGAAGGCCAAGCTGCTGCTGGACGCGGGCGTCGACACCCTCGTCATCGACACGGCCCACGGCCACCAGGAGTCGATGCTCAGCGCGATCAGGCTGGTGCGCGACCTCGACCCGCAGGTCCCGATCGTCGCCGGCAACATCGTCTCCGCCGAGGGCGTCAAGGACCTGATCGACGCGGGCGCCGACATCATCAAGGTCGGCGTCGGCCCCGGCGCCATGTGCACCACCCGCATGATGACCGGCGTGGGTCGCCCACAGTTCTCCGCGGTCCTCGAGTGCGCGGCCGAGGCGAAGAAGTACGGCAAGCACGTGTGGGCCGACGGCGGTGTCCGCCACCCGCGCGACGTGGCCATGGCCCTCGCGGCCGGCGCGTCCAACGTGATGATCGGCTCCTGGTTCTCGGGCACCTACGAGTCCCCGGGCGACCTCCAGCAGGACGCGAGCGGACGGCTCTACAAGGAGTCGTTCGGCATGGCCTCCGCGCGCGCGGTGCGCAACCGCACCTCCGAGGAGTCGGCGTACGACCGTGCCCGCAAGGCGCTGTTCGAGGAGGGCATCTCCACCTCCCGCATGTTCCTCGACCCGGCCCGTCCGGGCGTCGAGGACCTGATCGACTCGGTCATCGCGGGCGTCCGCTCCTCCTGCACCTACGCCGGTGCCGGCTCCCTGGAGGAGTTCGCCGAGAAGGCCGTCGTCGGCATCCAGAGCGCGGCCGGTTACGCGGAGGGCAAGCCCCTGCACGCCAGCTGGAGCTGACCGCTCCGTCGGGGAGTGCCCGCGGGTCCGGCTCTGGCCGGGCCCGCGGTTTCTTTTCGCGCCCGCCCCTGCGCCCGCCCCCCGCGTGCGCCCCCTGACATGCGCTCCCCGACGTGCGCGGCCGCCTTCGCGCAACGAATAGGCACCCCGCCGGGATAGACGCAACGATCTTGCGGATACGCGCAAGGTTGCTGCATTACACCGGCAACGCTCCCCCTCGTAGGGTCGTGCGCTGTACAAGGTGTGGCGGGGACCCCGCTCGGTGGGTTCCTGTTCGCGCAGGGGTGCCGCCGGTCCCCGTCGCTCCGCTCGGCAGCGACAAAGGAGTCAGCGCGTGCTCGACCAAGGCGCACCCCCGCAACAGCGCAGTCGGACCGTCCCCGCATCCCCCGGGCTCGGCGCGCGCCTCATGCGGCGCAAGCCCGTGGAACGCCTGGTCGCCGAGGGTGGCCAGGGTGAGGGAGGGTCCCTTCGGCGCTCCCTCGGGCTGTGGCAGCTCACCATGATCAGCATCGGCGCGACGCTCGGCACGGGCATCTTCGTCGTCCTCGGCGAGGCGGTCCCCAAGGCCGGCCCCGCCGTCACGCTGTCCTTCGTGATCGCCGGACTCACGGCCCTCTTCTCGGCCCTGTCCTACGCCGAACTGGCGGGCACCATCCCGGTCGCCGGCTCCTCCTACTCGTATGCGTACGCAACGATGGGCGAGCTGATCGCCTGGGTCTGCGGCTGGTGTCTGGTCCTGGAGTACGGCGTGTCGGTCGCCGCCGTCGCGGTCGGCTGGGGCGAGTACCTCAACGAACTGCTCGACGGCACGATCGGCGTGACCATCCCGGCCGCGCTCTCCGCCCCGCCCGGTGACGGAGGTGTCTTCAACCTGCCCGCCCTGATCGTCGTCCTGCTCGCGATGACGTTCCTGCTCGGCGGCGCCCGCGAGTCCGCCCGCGCCAACACCGTCATGGTCGTCGTGAAGATCGCCGCGCTGGTGATGTTCTGCGCCATCGGCGTCCAGGGCTTCCGCTCCGGCAACTACGACGACTTCATGCCGCTCGGCATGGCCGGCGTCAGCGCCGCGGGGGCCACGCTGTTCTTCTCGTACATCGGCTTCGACGCCGCGTCCACCGCCGGTGAGGAGGCGACGAACGCGCAGCGCGACCTGCCCCGCGCGATCATGCTGTCCCTGGTCATCGTGACCGCGCTGTACGTCCTCGTCGCCGCCGTCGCCGTGGGCGCCAAGCCCTGGCGGGGCTTCACCGACTCGGAGGCCGCGCTCGCCCAGATCATGCGCGACGTCACCGGCCAGACGTTCTGGGGCACCCTGCTGGCGTTCTGTGCGGTCATCGCCATCGCGAGCGTCGTCCTGACCGTCCTGTACGGCCAGACCCGCATCCTCTTCGCGATGTCCCGGGACGGGCTCGTGCCCAAGGTGTTCTCCCGCGTCCACCCGAAGACCGGCGCGCCCCGCGCCAACACGCTGATCGTCTCCCTGTTCTGCGGCGTCCTGGCCGCCGCCGTACCGCTGGGCCAGCTGGCCGACGCGACCAGCATCGGCACCCTCTTCGCCTTCGCGCTGGTCAACGTGGCCGTCGTGATGCTGCGCCGGACCCGTCCGGAGATGCCCCGCACCTTCCGCGTCCCGCTGTCGCCGCTGCTGCCCGCGCTGGGCTTCGCCTTCTGCCTCTGGATGATGGGCAGCCTGTCCGCCGTCACCTGGGTGGTCTTCGGTGTCTGGATGGCGGTCGGGCTCGTGTTCTACTTCCTTTACGGCCATCGCCGCTCCCGCCTCGCGTCATCCGAAGTGAAGTGAACGACCCGCAGTGCTGAACGATCTCGACGAACGCATCGTGCACGCCCTCGCCGAGGACGCCCGCCGCTCCTACGCGGACATCGGGCAGCTCGTCGGCCTCTCCGCGCCCGCCGTGAAACGGCGGGTGGACCGGCTGCGCGCCACCGGGGCCATCACCGGCTTCACGGTCCGCGTCGACCCGGCCGCCCTGGGCTGGGAGACCGAGGGGTACGTCGAGATCTACTGCCGGCGCAACACCTCGCCGGAGACCATCCAGCGGGGCCTGGAGCGCTACCAGGAAGTCGTGGCCGCCTCCACCGTCACCGGGGAGGCGGACGCGATCGCCCAGGTCTTCGCCGCCGACATGCGCCACTTCGAGCGTGTCCTGGAGCGGATCGCGGGGGAGCCGTTCGTCGAGCGCACGAAGTCCGTGCTGGTCCTCTCCCCGCTGCTGCGCCGCTTCTCGTCCGGCTCGCCGACCTGAGCGCCGCCGGCTCCGGGTCGGGCTCGGGCTCCGGGCCGGGCTCCGGCTCCGGCTTCGCAAAGAGCTGGTGGGCGAGCCCGGCCCGGGTCTACCCTCGATGCCATGACCTGGCGACATTGATCCAGTAGCCGTGCCTCCCGAGGGCCGCCTCGGACGCCGTACCCCCGGTGTCCGAAACGTCCCTGCGGGAAGGCCCCATGACTCTCTCACCTGCGCGTGTGCCCGTCGGCGCGCCCGGCGTACGGCGGCTCACGGCCACGCTGTACGGCTATTCGTTCCTGGACGAGTTCGTCCTGCTCTACCCGGTGTACGCGCTGCTGTTCGCCGACACCGGGCTGTCCGTCGGGCAGATGTCCTCGCTGTTCGTCCTCTGGTCGGCCACCGGTGTCCTGCTGGAGGTGCCCTCCGGCGCCTGGGCGGACGCCGTCTCGCGCCGTCTGCTGCTGTGGCTGGGCCCGCTGCTGGGCGCGGCCGGCTTCGCCCTGTGGGTGCTCGTCCCGTCGTACTGGGCCTTCGCCGCCGGCTTCGTGTTGTGGGGTGCTCGCGGGGCGCTGGGCTCGGGCGCGCTGGAGGCCCTGGTCTACGAGGAACTGGACCGGCTCGGCGCGGCGGACCGGTACGCCCGGGTCATGGGCAGGGCCCAGGCGGCCGGGCAGGTCGCGGTGATGACGGCGATGGCCCTGGCCGGGCCGGTGTTCGCGGGGTACGGCTATCCGGCGGTCGGCGCGGCCAGTGTGCTGGCCTGTCTGCTCTGCGCCGCGACGGCGACCCGCTTCCCCGAGCACCGAGGCCCCGCGACGGCCGTACCGGGCGGTGAGGGCTGGGCGTCGACCCTGCGGGCCGGTCTCGCCGAGGCCCGCCGCGACCGCTCCGTGCGTGGCGCCCTGCTGCTCGTCCCGGCCGTCGCCGCCGTCTGGGGCGCCCTCGACGAGTACACCCCGCTGCTGGCACGGGACACCGGCGCCCCCGACGCGACGATTCCCTACCTGCTGATGATGGTCTGGGCCGGCGTCACCGCCGGAAGCCTGCTGGCCGGCCCGGCCGAACGCCTGGGCGGCAGCGGGCTCGCCGCGCTGCTCACGGCCTCCGCGCTCGCCCTCGCCGTCGGCGCGGGGGCCGGCACACCGGCCGGCCTCGCCCTGGTGGCCGTGGCCTTCGGCGGCTTCCAGCTGGCGACCGTGCTGGCCGACGCCCGCCTCCAGCAGCGCATCGAGGGCACCGGCCGGGCCACCCTCACCTCGGTCGCGGGCCTGGGCACCGAACTCGCCACGATCGCCGTCTACGGCACCTACGCGCAGCTCGCCTCGACGACCGCGCACGGCACCGCCTTCGCCCTGCTCGCCGTGCCCTATCTGGTGATCGTCCCACCGGTCGCCCTGCTGGTCGTCCTGCGGCGATGACAGCGGGCGCGGGGCCGCGCAACGAATCGCCGCCCCGCGCCCCGCGCACGCAACGAACCGCTCACCAGCGCGCAACGGCTTCTTCTTGTCCGCGCTGGTCAGCGGGCCGTACCGTCTAGGTGTCCCCCACACCCTTCCGCTTCCGGTGAGGAACACGCATGCGCATCGCCCTGCTCCAGAGCTCCGGCCGGCCCGGCTCGGTCGTCGAGAACCTCAAGGTCCTCGACGAGGCCGCGGGCCGTGCCGCAGCCGCGGGCGCCGGGCTGCTCGTCGCGCCCGAGATGTTCCTCACCGGCTACGCGATCGGCGACGACATCGCCCGCCTCGCCGAACCCGCCGACGGCGACTCCGCGGACGCGGTCGCCGACCTCGCCGGGCGGCACGGCCTCGCGGTCGCCTACGGATACCCGGAGCGCGACGGCGAGGCGGTGTACAACTCCGCCCAGCTGATCACCGCCGACGGCGTCCGCCTCGCGAACTACCGCAAGACCCACCTCTTCGGCTGCTTCGAACGGGACCACTTCACGCCCGGCGACCAGCCCGTCGTCCAGGCGCAACTGGGCGGCCTGACCGTCGGCCTCATGATCTGCTACGACGTCGAGTTCCCGGAGAACGTCCGCGCCCACGCCCTGGCCGGCACCGGCCTCCTGGTGGTGCCGACGGCGCAGATGCATCCCTTCCAGTTCGTCGCCGAGTCGATGATCCCGGTGCGCGCCTTCGAGAACCAGATGTACGTCGCCTACGTCAACCGGGTGGGCCGCGAAGGGGAATACGAGTTCGTCGGGCTCTCCACGCTGGCCGGTCCCGACGGCGTCGCCCGCGCCCGCGCCGGACGCGACGAGGAACTCGTGTTCGCCGACGCCGACCCCGCCTTCGTGGCCGCCTCCCGCGAGGCGAACCCGTATCTGAAGGACCGCCGCCCCGGCCTCTACGGGTCCCTGGTCTGACCCCCCTCTCACCTCCCCTCCCCCCTCTCTCTTCGTTGCCGCAAGGAGTCCGCACCTCATGACGTCCACCGTGCCCAACGCCGTCGAGCACGCAGACGAGCAACAGCCGCCGATCACCATGTTCGGCCCGGACTTCCCGTACGCCTACGACGACTTCCTCGCTCACCCGGCGGGCCTCGGCCAGCTCCCGGCGACCGAGCACGGCACGGAGGTCGCCGTGATCGGCGGCGGGCTCTCCGGGATCGTCGCCGCGTACGAGCTGATGAAGATGGGCCTCAAGCCGGTCGTGTACGAGGCCGACCGGATCGGCGGGCGCCTGCGCACCGTGGGCTTCGACGGCTGTGATCCCTCGCTGACCGCCGAGATGGGCGCGATGCGCTTCCCGCCGTCCTCCACGGCGCTCCAGCACTACATCGACCTGGTCGGCCTGGAGACGAGGCCGTTCCCCAATCCGCTCGCCGATGTCACGCCCTCGACGGTCGTCGACCTCAAGGGCGAGTCGCACTACGCCGAGACGGTCGACGACCTGCCGCAGGTCTACCGGGACGTCGCCGCCGCCTGGAACAAGTGCCTCGAGGAGGGCGCCGACTTCTCCGACATGAACCAGGCCATGCGCGAGCGCGACGTACCGCGCATCCGCGAGATCTGGGCGAAGCTCGTCGAGAAGCTCGACAACCAGACCTTCTACGGCTTCCTCTGTGACTCCGAGGCCTTCCGGTCCTTCCGCCACCGCGAGATCTTCGGCCAGGTCGGCTTCGGCACCGGCGGCTGGGACACCGACTTCCCCAACTCCATCCTGGAGATCCTCCGCGTCGTCTACACCGAGGCCGACGACCACCACCGCGGCATCGTCGGCGGCTCCCAGCAGCTGCCGCTGCGGCTGTGGGAGCGCGAGCCGGAGAAGATCGTCCACTGGCCCTACGGCACCTCGCTCGCGAGCCTGCACGAGGGCGGCGAGCCCCGCCCGGCCGTGACCCGCCTCAACCGCACCGCGGGCAACCGGATCACCGTCACCGACGCGAACGGCGACATCCGCACCTACCGGGCCGCGATCTTCACCGCGCAGTCCTGGATGCTGCTGTCGAAGATCGCCTGCGACGACTCGCTCTTCCCGATCGACCACTGGACGGCGATCGAGCGCACCCACTACATGGAGTCCAGCAAGCTGTTCGTGCCCGTGGACCGGCCGTTCTGGCTCGACAAGGACGAGGAGACGGGCCGGGACGTCATGTCGATGACGCTCACCGACCGCATGACCCGCGGCACCTATCTCCTCGACGACGGACCGGACAGGCCCGCCGTCATCTGCCTGTCCTACACCTGGTGCGACGACAGCCTGAAGTGGCTGCCGCTGTCCGCGAACGAGCGGATGGAGGTCATGCTGAAGTCGCTCGGCGAGATCTACCCGAAGGTCGACATCAGGAAGCACGTCATCGGCAACCCGGTGACCGTCTCCTGGGAGAACGAGCCCTACTTCATGGGCGCGTTCAAGGCCAACCTGCCCGGCCACTACCGCTACCAGCGGCGCCTGTTCACCCACTTCATGCAGGACCGGCTGCCCGAGGACAAGCGGGGCATCTTCCTCGCCGGGGACGACATCTCCTGGACGGCCGGCTGGGCCGAGGGCGCCGTCCAGACCGCCCTCAACGCGGTCTGGGGCGTGATGCACCACCTCGGCGGTACGACGGACGCGACCAACCCGGGCCCCGGTGACGTGTACGACGAGATCGCACCGGTCGAACTGCCGGAGGACTGAGGCCTGTCGGCCCCCCGCCCTGCCCCCTCGCCCTTGGCCCTGTCCCCCCGGCCTCGGCCTCAGAGCCGGGGTACGACCGCGCCGCCCGGCCAGTCCGCCATCGGGGTCAGGAGCATGCGGCCCGCGAAGCCGACCGCCGCGTCGAGGCGGTCGGTGAAGTCCCCGGCGACGTCCGGGAGACGGCGCAGTGCCCACAGGGCGCGGGCCGCGGACCAGGTGGCGTCGCGGGCCCGCTCCAGGCTCCAGGAGCCGAGCAGGTGGGTCAGCGGATCGGCGATCTGGAGCAGGTCGGGGCCCGGCATCAGCTCCTCGCGGATGCGCTCCTCCAACGCCACGAGGACATCGCCCACCCGGTCGAACTCGTCCTCCAGGTCGGCCGGTTCGCAGCCGAGGCTCTGACAGGCGTCCACGACGGCGAGCACCAGGTCGTGCCCGATATGGGCGTTGATGCCCGCGAGGGCGAACTGCAGGGGCCGCACGCCCGGATGGCGGCGGAGCTGGAACACCGGGCGCCAGCAGGCCGGCGGGCGGCGGTCGGCCGTGGCGGCGTCGACGGCGGCGAGGTAACGCTCCGCGAACCGCACGTCGAGCGTGACCGCGGCCCGGACGTCGGGGAACCGGCCGGTGTCGATGTGCCGGTCCACCTCCTCCGTCACGGCGAGATAGACGCGGTTGAAGACGGCGACCCCGTCCCGTGGCGGGAGGGCCGCGTCGAGGGCGCGCATACGGGAGAGCACCCCCTCGACGGACGTCTCGAGGGGAGGGACGAACTGTTCCAAGTGCGGCATGCAGGAAGGGTCGCAGCCCTACCCGGGCCCGCGGGCCGGCGGGACCCGTGCTTCCCCGGAACGGGGGAACGGATCCCTGGGGGACGGGGGGAAGCGATGACCGCGGCCCGCCGTACGTCGTACGGCTACGAACCGGCCTCGTCGTAGGAGCTGGTGCCCTCGTCGAGGAGCGGTGGCTGGGTCTTGAGGTGGACCGGGGCGAAGGCGCGCAGGGCGTGGTAGCCGGTGATGACGACCAGCGTGCCGAGGGCGATGCCGCTGAGGGAGAAGGTGTCGGTGAACTCCATGGTGACGTTGCCGACGCCGATGATGATGCCCGCGGCGGCCGGGACCAGATTCAGCGGGTTGCGCAGGTCGACGCCGGCGTTGAGCCAGATCTGGGCGCCGAGCAGGCCGATCATGCCGTACAGGATGACGGTGATGCCGCCGAGGACGCCGCCCGGGATCGCGGCCACCACCGCGCCGAACTTGGGGCACAGGCCGAAGAGGAGCGCGAAGCCGGCCGCGGCCCAGTAGGCGGCCGTGGAGTAGACGCGGGTCGCGGCCATCACCCCGATGTTCTCGGAGTACGTGGTGTTGGGCGGGCCGCCGACCGCGGTGGACAGCACCGAGCCGACGCCGTCGGCCGAGATCGCCGTGCCCAGCTTGTCGTCCAGTGGGTCGCCGGTCATCTCGCCGACCGCCTTGACGTGCCCGGCGTTCTCCGCGACCAGCGCGATGACGACGGGGAGCGCGACCAGGATCGCCGACCACTCGAAGCTCGGGCCGTGGAAGGACGGCAGGCCGATCCAGTCGGCCCGGCCCACGGCGGAGAGGTCGAGCCGCCAGTGGTCGGTGATCTTGCCGCTCGCGTCCGCCGAGTGGATCCGGCCGAGGATCCGGTCGAACGCCCAGGAGATGCCGTAGCCGAAGACCAGGCCGAGGAAGATCGCGATGCGGGACCAGAATCCGCGCAGGCAGACCACGGCCAGGCCGGTGAACAGCATGACCAGGAGGGCCGTCCACTGGTCCTGCGGCCAGTAGGTGGAGGCGGTGACCGGGGCGAGGTTGAAGCCGATCAGCATCACGACCGCGCCCGTCACGACCGGCGGCATCGCGGCGTGGATGATCCGGGCGCCGAACCGCTGCACGGCCAGACCCACCAGGAACAGCGCGACACCGACGACGAGGACCGCGCCGGTGACGGTGGCGCTGGTGCCGCCCTGCGCGCGGATGACCGCCGCGACGCCCACGAAGGAGAGCGAGCAGCCGAGGTAGCTGGGCACCCGGCCGCGGGTCGCGAGCAGGAAGATGATGGTCGCGACGCCCGACATCATGATGGCCAGGTTGGGGTCCAGGCCCATGAGGACGGGGGCCACGAAGGACGCCCCGAACATGGCCACCACGTGCTGCGCGCCGAGCCCGGCCGTGCGGGGCCAGGAGAGCCGTTCGTCGGGGCGGACCACCGCTGCGGGCTCCGGCGTGCGTCCGTCGCCGTGCAGTTTCCAGCGGACGCCAAGATCCATGGTGGGGCTTCGCTTTCGTTCGAGCGGGGGATGTCCGGCCCATTCTCACGTGAAACCGGAGGGTGAGCGACCGCTTAGGATAGGGGTGAGTGCCTCATGCATCTTCCTTCGCCCCCTCAGGAGCCCCGCCCGTGACCGCCGAAGCCCCGGCCGCCCCCGCCCTGTCCTACGGCCGGCTGATCCCCGTCACCGTCCACTTCGACGACCTCGACGCGCTCGGACTGCTGCACAACGCCCGCTACCCGCTGATGGTCGAGCGCGCCTGGACCGAGCTGTGGCAGGAGCACGGCGTGCGCTTCGAGGGGGACTGGGCCGCCGCCGGCGACGCCTGCAACGCCGTGAAGGAACTGCGCGTCAGCTACGAGGCCCCCGTCACCAAGCCGGGCGCCTACGCCGTCCACCTGTGGCTTGAGCGGCTCGGCAACACCGGCCTGACCTACGGCTTCCGGTTCTGTTCGGCCGACGGGGCGGTCACCTACGCCCGCGGCACCCGGGTCCTGGTCCGGCTGGACGCGACGACCATGCGCCCGGCGCCGTGGAGCGAGACCCTCAGGAGCGCGGGCCGGGCACTGCTGCGTCCGGCGGACTGACCTTCACGGATGTACGCTCGCCGCCGCGCAGGACGCCCGCGAACAGGACCAGCCCGAAGGCCAGCACCGTCACCACGCCGAACGACACCATCAGGCTGGTCGCCTGCGCCACCCCGCCGATCAGGCTCGGCGCGATCAGCCCGGAGGTGTAGGTGATCGTCGCGACACCCGCGATGGCCTGGCTGGGATTGGGGCCGCTGTGTCCGGCCGCCGCGAAGCACAGCGGGACCACGACGGCGATGCCCAGGCCCATCATCCCGAACCCGCCCATCGCCACCGCCGGGTGATCCGCCACCACGATCAGCAGCCCGCCCGCGGCGGCCAGCACCCCGCCCGCGCGGACCGTGCGGACCGCGCCGAACCGGTTCACCACCGCGTCCCCCACGAGCCGGGCCACCGCCATCGTGAGCATGAAGCCGGTCGTGCAGGCCGCCGCGAGACCGGCCGAGGTACCGAGGTGGTCCTCCAGGTAGACCGCCGACCAGTCCAGGCTCGCGCCCTCCGCGAACACCGCGCAGAACCCGACCGCGCCGATCAGCAGCGCCGAGCGGGGCGGCAGCGTGAAACGCGGCGGGGCCTCCTCGTCGTCGGTGGGCCGCAGATCGAGCACCCACCGGCAGGCCAGCAGTCCGAGCACGGTGAGGGCGGCGGCCGCCAGCACATGGTGCAGGCGCGCGTCCGTGCCCAGGTGCGCGGCGAGCGTTCCGCCCGCCGAGCCGATCAGCGCGCCCGCGCTCCACATGCCGTGCAGGCCCGACATGATCGACCTGTCGAGCCGCTGCTCGACCTCGACGCCGAGGGCGTTCATCGCCACGTCGGCCATGCCGGCGGTGGCGCCGTAGACGAACATCGCCAGGCACAGGGTGACCATGTTCGGTGCGAGCGAGGGCAGGACCAGCGCCAGCGTCCACAGCACGAGCAGTCCGCGCAGGGCCGCGCGGCTGCCGAAGCGATGGGTGATCCGGCTCGCCAGCGGCATCGCGCAGGCGGCGCCGAACGCCGTGAAGGCCAGGGCGAAGCCGAGCAGGCCGGCTCCCACCGAGGCGTGGTCCTGGATCCACGGCACCCGTGTGGCGAAGGAGCCGGTGACCGCGCCGTGCACGGCGAACACGGCGGCCACGGCGTACCGGGCCCGCCGTAGCTCCGACGGTGCGTAGGTCACTTCGCTCATTCCTGGGGCCCCTCCTCGTCAGTGTGCCGCCCGGCGCTTTGCCGTGCGGGGGCCACGTCGTCGCGGCGCCTGGGTAAACTATCAGGGACCCTGCCTGATAAATAGAGGCCGGTCCGGCGTGACGCTCCGGCGCCCATGGGAGGATTCCGCGCATGCCCGCATCCCCGAGCACCGCCCGGGCCATCAACGACCGGCTCGCCCTGCGGCACCTCCAGGACGAAGGCCCGTTGACGGCGGGGCAGTTGAAACAGCTCACCGGCCTGTCCCGGCCCACCGTCGCCGACCTCGTCGAACGCCTCACCGCCTCCGGCCTGATCGAGATCGTCGGCGAGGCGGGGGAGCAGCGACGCGGCCCGAACGCCCGGCTGTACGGCATCGTCACGGGCCGCGCCCATCTGGCGGCGCTGGACGTGCGCACCGAGGGCGTCGCCGTGCTGGTCTCCGACCTGGTCGGGCGGGTGCTCGCCGAGGCGTCCGTGCCGATCGGCGGCGACATCGGCACCGGGCCCGCCGTGGAGCAGGCGGTGACCCTCGTCGAGCGGGCGCTGAAGGACTCCGGCGCCGACCGGCTCCACACCGTCGGCATCGGCGCGCCCGGCCTGATCGACCCCGCCAGCGGCGAACTGCGCGACTCCTCCGGCCTGCCCGCCTGGCACCGCCGTCTGGTGGCCGCCCTGCAGGAGCGGCTCCCCGAGGCCCGCGTGACGGTCGAGAACGAGACCAACCTCGCGGCCCTGGCCGAACAGCGCGAGGGCGCCGCCGGCGACCGGGACACCTTCGTGCTGCTGTGGCTGGGCCACGGCACGGGCGCGGCCGTCGTCCTGGACGGCGCCCTGCGCCGGGGAGCCTCCGGCGGCACCGGCGAGATCGGCTTCCTGCCGGTCCCCGGCACCACCGGCCTGCCGTCGGCCACCGACTGCGAGGGCGGCTTCCACTCCCTGGCGGGCTCGGCGGGGATCGCTGCGCTGGCACGGGAACACGGGTTGGGACCGGCCCCGGAGCCGGTGCCTGGAGAGCCGGAGGCGGCGGGCCTGGTGCGGGCGGCGGTGGCACAGGCGCACGCCGCGGGAGGCACCCCGGACGACACCTCCGACGACACCCCCGGCAGCGGCCTCGACGACGCCTCCGGCCGCTTCCTCGACGCCCTCGCCGACCGGCTCGCCATCGGCGCCGCCTCTGTCGTGGCCGTCCTCGACCCCGGATGCGTGGTCCTCGGCGGGGAGGTCGGCCAGGCCGGGGGCGAGGCGCTCGCGACACGGGTGGCGGAACGGCTGCGGCGGATGGCGCCGCTCCCCACCCAGGTTCGCCCGAGCCTCCTGGGCGGCGCCGCGGTACTGCGCGGGGCGCTGCTGACGGCACGGGAGTCCGCCCAGGAGGAACTGTTCGGGGGCCACTGAGTTCCGTGGGTGGCCGCGGTCATGGAGAGGCCCGGCGGCGGGCAAGGGCCGTCGTCACCGCCGCCGGGCCGGTCTCACGGGGTCAGGGGTCAGCAGGCACCGAGGTCCTGCCACACCCCCCATTCACCGGTGGTGCCGGGCTCCTCGCCCTTCGTCCACCACTTGGCGCGCCAGCTGTGTCCCTTGTGGGACACCTTGCTCTCGCCGACGTACTCCGTCGTCGCGGCCCAGGCCGGGACGGTGCACTGCCCGGTCCCGCCGGAGGGGGACGGGGAGACGCTCGCCGACGGGCTCGGGCTGGCGCTGGGGCTCGGGCTCGCGCTCGGGCTTGCCGAGGTCGACGGGCTGGGGCTCGCTCCCGGCTCCACCACCGTCGTGCCCCGCGTCAGATCACCGGCCAGCGCGTACGTCCGTCCGCCGAAGGTCACCGTCCAGTTCGAGGGTGTCGAGACCGGCAGGTAGTACACGAGGTCCAGCTCCGCCGACGCGCCCGGCGCCAGCGTCTGCCAGGCCGGCAGCTTCAGCGAGACCCGGTGGAAGCTGCCCTTGAGGCCGCCGACGTTGCTCCCCGTGTGATCGCTGCTGATCACCGAAGTCCCCCAGCCCGACTGGTCCTTGGCGTTGCCGGGCGCCGACGTGCCGTGGTCGAAGCGGAACTCCGTGCCGCCGGGCAGGGTCGTGGACGTGTTGTTGGTGATCTTCAGCTTGGGGCTGATCGGGTAGTTGGAGTCGCCGAGCGGGAACTGCCCGAACTCCACGTCGATCCTCAGCGCCTCCGTCGGCAGCTCCACCGTGGACCGCTTCGCGCCGTACGGGGAGGCGGACCTGAACTTCTCGTACATGGCGGAGGTCAGCGTCGACCCCGGCTCGTACTGCCCCTCGGCCGCGTTCCAGCCGTAGTCGCCGGCCAGCTCCCACACCATCGTGCCGCCGATGCCCTGGTCGACCACGTAGTCGGCCTTGGCGGCGACGGACTGCTCGTCCTCGGTGGACAGGAACACCTTCTTCTCGGCGTTCCACAGCCAGGGCGCGACCAGCGTGGCGTCGTACTTGCGGGCGTACGTGCCGGTCAGCCGGGTGTCGGCCGGGAAGCCGTACCGGGTGACGTAGTCGCCGACGACGCCCTTCTCCAGGTTCTTGGCGTGCCACATCGGGTTGGAGCCCGCGGGTGCCTCCCGGCCGGCGGTGTCCAGGTCGTGCCAGAGGTTGTCGATGCCGACGGCACCGTCCCCGCACTTGGTGAGCCCGGACCCGGCCGGACAGGTGGTCGTGGCGGCCCTGCCCCACAGCCCGTCGGTCCCGCCGGTCACGTTCTTGAACCCCCGTGTGTAGTAGGGGAGTCCGATGTTGATCCGGCCGGCCGGCATCGACCCGCGGAAGTAGTGGTAGGCCCAGTCGGTGTTGAGATAGCCGATCCCGCCGTACTGGGACGTCGAATACACGCCCGCTGCGGCGAGTTCGGCGTCCTTGCCGTCGTCGAAGAGGGACGCGTTCGGACCGACGTACTCGTTCCAGGCGCCGTGCAGGTCGTACGACATGATGTTGACGTAGTCCAGGTATTTCTGGACCTGAAAGGTCTCCATGCCGCGCAGCAGATATCCCGACGAGGGCGCGGCCACCGACAGCAGATAGTGTCTTCCGTCCGCCGAACCCGCGCGGTCGAGCTTCTCGCGCAGGCTCTTCATCAGCGCGGCATAGCCCTTGACCAGGCCGGAGCGGCGGGCGTTGGAAAGGGACCAGTCGAGCGGGTTGCCCGCGTCCTTCATGGTCGTCGGGTACTCGTAGTCGATGTCGACGCCGTTGAAGCCGTACTTCCTGATGAAGTCGACGGCGGAACTCGCGAAGGTGTCGATGCCGGTCTGGTTGACCGAGCCGTCCGCGTTCGTGGCCATGGAGTAGAAGCCGCCCGAGTTCACCCGGGTGCCGTCGGCGGCGAAATAGCCGCCGGTCTCCGCCCAGCCGCCCACGGAGATCAGGGTCTTGACGTCCGGGTGCTGCTTCTTGAATTTGTTCAGCAGGTTGAAATGGCCCTGATAGGGGAGTGCCGGGTCCATTTCGGCGCCGGCCACTCCCGGCCAGGTCATCCCGGTCGCCGCGTTGGCGGCACCGTCCGCGCCCACGGAGAGCTTGTTGGCCCCGTCGACGTGCGCGAAGGCGTAGTTGAGGTGGGTGACCTTGTCCCAGGGAATGTCCGGGGCCAGGTAGGCGGGTGTGCCGTCCTTGCCGGTGCGCCAGCCGGTGAAGTAGCCGATCACCCGGCGCTGGTGGTCGGCGCCCATCTTCTCCCGGCCGGCCGTGTCGTAGACCGAGCAGTAGGGGACGTCCACGCCCGGCGTTGCGTACAGCCCGTCGGGGCGGCAGGAGTCCTGGTCGGCGGCGTTCGAGACGGTGGCCGGGAGTCCGGCGAGCAGCAGGCCCGCGACGGCCGCCGCGGCGGCGAGCAGCGCGGGTCTCGCCCGGTGTCGTGAGGGGGACAGCACAGTCGGTTCCTCTCCACGGAAGTTGCGCAGACCCTAGAGAGGACTAGACCAGTGCGTCAATAGGTATGGACCAATTTGAAGAGGGCTGCGCCGGCGGCGAGTTGGGGCCCCGGCGGCCCGCCCGAGATGTCCATGGACACCCCCTGTGAGCCACCCCACAGACCTCACCCGCATGGACCAGTGCCGGGCGTGGCACACTGGCCCTGTACCTACAGCAGCGCACTCCGGGGTCGGTGAAAGTCCGAACCGGCGGTTACAGTCCGCGACCCGGTCGCTTCCAGCGACCGGTTGACCAGGTGAAATTCCTGGACCGACGGTTAAAGTCCGGATGGGAGGCAGTGCGCGGCGGGCAGGCATTCGTGCGTGCCGCCGTACATGTACTCGTCCGCGGACGAGTCTGTCCGGCGTCGCCCCCGGTGTCCTCGCTCGTTTCATTCTGTCGTCTTCGACAGGCCCCGGAGTCCGTGCCCGAATGAGGCAGGAGGACCCGGGAAGTGTTCACCGGAATCGTCGAAGAACTGGGTGAGGTCACCGCCGTCGAGAATCTCGGCGACGCCTCCCGTTTCCGGCTGCGCGGCCCCGTCGTCACCGACGGCGCCAAGCACGGCGACTCCATCGCCGTGAACGGGGTCTGTCTCACCGTCGTCGAACACGAGGGCGACGAGTTCACCGCCGACGTCATGGCGGAGACCCTGAAGCGCTCCAGCCTCGGCGCCCTCACCGTCGGCTCCCGCGTCAACCTCGAACGGCCCACGGCCGTCGGCGCGCGCCTCGGCGGCCACATCGTGCAGGGCCACGTCGACGGCACCGGACAGGTGCTGGAGCGCACCCCCTCCGAACACTGGGAGATCGTCAAGGTCGCGCTCCCCGCCGACCTCGCCCGGTACGTCGTCGAGAAGGGCTCCATCACCGTCGACGGCATCAGCCTCACTGTCGTCGAAGCCGGCCGGGACCACTTCACCGTCAGCCTCATCCCCACCACCCTCGACCTGACCACCCTCGGCCTGAAGCAGCCCGGAGACCCGGTCAACCTCGAGGTGGACATCGTCGCCAAGTACGTGGAGCGGCTGATGGCCGCCACTCCGGGAGCGGCGAAGTGAACTCGCTGAACTCCGAGGCGTTCGTCCTCCTCGACCAGCACATCCTCTGGTCGGACATGATCGGCAACATCTTCGGCCTGGCGGCCCTCGCCCTCGGCTGGCGCCGGTCCATCTGGAGCTGGCCCGTCCAGTTCCTCTCCGGCCTCATCCTCTTCGGCGCCTTCTTCGGCCACCTGACCGGCAGCGCCGGCAAGCAGGCCGTCGTCATGACCGTCGCCCTCTACGGATGGTGGCAGTGGAACCGCGACCGGAGCGGGTCCGCCGACGGCCACATCACCCCGCGCTTCGCCACCTGGCGCGAGCGCGCCGCCATGGCCGGCGCCGCCGCCGCGGGCACGGTCGCCGTGGCCCTCCTCTTCAAGGCCTACCCGACCCTGTCCTGGGACCCCTGGCCCGACGCCTACATCTTCGTCGGCACCGTCGTCGCCATGTACGCCCAGGCCAAGGGCATGGTCGAGTTCTGGTTCGCCTGGCTCCTCGTCGACCTCGTCGGCGTCCCCCTGAACTTCGCCAACGGCTACGCCTTCTCCGGCTTCGTCTACGTCATCTACGGCGCGCTCGTCCTGTGGGGCATGCGCGACTGGTGGCTGCGCTCCCGCAGGGGGTCGCGGCCCGCTCTGGAAGGAGCGCCCGCATGAGCACGGCACCCATCCTCTACACCACCGACGGCGTCGAGGACTTCGCGCTCGACCCGATCGAGCAGGCCATCGCCGACATCGCCGCCGGCCGCCCGGTCGTGGTCGTCGACGACGAGGACCGCGAGAACGAGGGCGACCTCGTCATCGCCGCCGAGAAGGCCACCCCCGAGATCGTCGCCTTCATGATGAGCGAGTGCCGCGGCCTGATCTGCGCCCCCATGGAGGGCGACGAACTGGACCGGCTCGAACTCCCGCAGATGGTCGCGGACAACACCGAGTCGATGAAGACCGCGTTCACCGTCTCCGTCGACGCCTCCGCCGCGCACGGCGTGACCACCGGCATCTCCGCCGCCGACCGCGCCACCACCCTGCGGCTCCTGGCCGACGGCACCGCCGAGCCCACCGACCTCGTCCGGCCCGGCCATGTCTTCCCGCTGCGCGCCAGGCCCGGCGGCGTCCTCGTCCGCAACGGGCACACAGAGGCCGCCGTCGACCTCGCCCGGCTCGCGGGCCTGCGCCCGGCCGGCGCGATCGTCGAGATCGCCGGCGAGGACGGCCGCATGCTGCGTCTGCCCGAGCTGATCCCGTTCGCCCGCAAGCACGGTCTGACGATCATCTCCATCGAGGACCTGATCGCCTACCGCCGCACCGCCGAGCCCACCGTCCGCCGCGAGGCCGAGACCCGCCTGCCCACCGCCCACGGCACCTTCACCGCGTACGGCTACCGCTCCACCGTCGACGGCGTCGAGCATGTCGCCCTCGTGCACGGCGAGATCGGCGACGGCGAGGACGTCCTGGTCCGTGTCCACTCCGAGTGCCTCACCGGAGACGTCTTCGGCTCCGCGCGCTGCGACTGCGGCCCCCAGCTCGACACCGCCCTGCAACGCATCCAGACCGAGGGCCGGGGCGTCGTCGTCTACCTGCGCGGCCATGAGGGCCGCGGCATCGGCCTGCTGTCCAAGCTGCGGGCGTACGAACTCCAGGAACGCGGCAGGGACACCCTCGACGCCAACCTGGAGCTGGGCCTGCCCGCCGACGCCCGGGACTACGCGGCCGGCGCTCAGATCCTCGACGACCTGGGCGTGCGCAGCGTACGTCTGATGACGAACAACCCCGAGAAGACCGACGCGCTCACCCGGCACGGCATCGAGGTCGCCGCCCGCGAACCGATGCCCGTCCAGGCGGGCGAGCACAACATCCGCTACCTGCGCACCAAGCGGGACCGGATGGGACACGACCTGCCCTGGCTGGACACGGCCCCCGTGTCCCCCTGCGGCAACCAGTAAGCACGGCACGAAGGAGAGACGTGAGCGGCAAGGGTGCACCGGAACTGTCCGTACGCAATGTGGGTGATCTCAGGGTCGCCGTCATCGCGGCACAGTGGCACGAGAAGGTGATGGACGGACTGGTCGACGGCGCCCTGCGCGCCCTGCACGACCTGGGCATCGACGAGCCGACCCTGCTCCGGGTCCCCGGCAGCTGGGAACTCCCGGTCGTCGCCAAGGTCCTCGCGGGCCGCGGCTACGACGCGATCGTCGCCCTCGGTGTCGTCATCCGCGGCGGCACCCCGCACTTCGAGTACGTGTGCCAGGGCGTCACCCAGGGCCTGACCCAGGTCTCCGTCGACACCGGCGTCCCCATCGGCATGGGCGTCCTCACCTGCGACACCGAGGAGCAGGCCCTGGACCGGGCCGGCATCGAGGGCTCGAACGAGGACAAGGGACACGAGGCGGTGACCGCGGCGGTCGCGACCGCGGCCACCCTCCGCTCAGTATCCGAACCCTGGCGATAGGCAGACCGGCACAACGGCTAGGGTGGCATCACCATGTCCAAGAAGACGTTCGAGGAGCTGTTCACCGAGCTCCAGCAGAAGGCCGCCGACGGCGACCCCGCCACTTCCCGCACCGCAGAACTGGTCGGGAAGGGGGTCCATGCCATCGGCAAGAAGGTCGTCGAAGAGGCCGCCGAGGTCTGGATGGCCGCCGAGTACGAGGGCAAGGAGGCGGCAGCCGAGGAGATCTCGCAGCTGCTGTACCACGTCCAGGTGATGATGGTCGCCCGCGGCATCTCGCTGGACGACGTCTACGCCCACCTCTGAGCCCCACCCACCCTCCCCCGAACAACACCACGCGAAGGAAGCCGACCTCATGCTGCGCATCGCCATCCCCAACAAGGGTTCCCTGTCCGGACCTGCGGGGGAGATGCTGCATGAGGCCGGCTACCAGCAGCGCCGCGAGTCCAAGGAACTGCGGATCGTCGACCCGGAGAACGAGGTCGAGTTCTTCTACCTCCGCCCCCGCGACATCGCGATCTACGTCTCCTCCGGCCGCCTCGACATCGGCATCACCGGCCGCGATCTGCTCGTCGACTCCGGAGCCGACGCCGAGGAGATCCTCCCGCTGGGCTTCGCCCGCTCCACCTTCCGCTTCGCCACCAAGCCGGGCACGGCCGGCGGCGTCGAGGACCTCAAGGGCATGACGGTCGCCACCTCCTACGAGGGCATCGTGGCCAAGCACCTCGCCGACCACGGCATCGACGCCTCCGTCGTCCACCTGGACGGCGCCGTGGAGACCGCCATCGAACTGGGCGTCGCCGAGGTCATCGCCGACGTCGTCGAGACCGGCACCTCCCTGCGCAACGCGGGCCTCGAGGTCATCGGCGAGCCGATCATGAAGTCCGAGGCGGTCGTCATCCGCCGGACCGGCGCCGACGGCGAGGACACCAAGGTGCAGCAGTTCCTGCGCCGCCTCCAGGGCGTCCTGGTCGCCCGGACCTACGTGATGATGGACTACGACTGCCGCGTCGAGCAGCTCGAGAAGGCCGTCGCGCTGACCCCCGGCCTGGAGTCGCCGACCGTCTCCCCGCTGCACAACGAGGGCTGGGTCGCCGTCCGTGCCATGGTCCCCGCCAAGGAGGCCCAGCGGATCATGGACGACCTGTACGACATCGGCGCCCGCGCCATCCTCACCACGGCCATCCACGCCTGCCGACTCTGAGAACCCCGGGAAGATGTCCGACCAGCCCACGCTCCCCGTCACCTTCCGGCCGAGCCGCACCCGCGTGGTGCTGCTCTCGGCCGGAGTGGCGCTCTTCGCCGTCATCTCCGCCGTGGCTCTGCTGCTGGAGCAGCTCGGCCCGGGGGAGCGGCTCAGTTTCGTCTTCACCGGCGCCCTCTGCTTCTGGGTGCCGGCCCAACTGGCCCGCGTCAGGGTCGTCGCCGACGACTCGGGTGTCACCGTGGTCAACATCGCGAGCAGGCGGCGCCTGGAATGGGCCGAGATCCTCAGGGTGAACCTCCGGGCGGGCGACCCCTGGGTGTTCCTCGACCTCAGCGACGGCACCAGCCTGCCCGCGCTCGGCATCCAGCCCGGCATCGACAAGCAGCAGGCCATCGCCCACGCGCGCGCCCTGCGCAGCCTCGTGGAGGCCCGGTCCGTGCACCGCTCCGAGCCGGATCAGGGCTGACCCGGAGCATTGTCAGGGCTGACTCGGGGGCGTCCACCCTGCCGCTGGACCCTCTGTCTTGATTAATCTGGTGACGGAGACGTTCCCCTTTGCGCCTCCACCCCCGTGGTGCCCTGCCGGGCGCACGGGGGGTCCTGCTACCCGAGGAGTGACCCTCTCCGGCGATGGACGGTTCGTCCTGTAGTACCTGCGCCGCCCCCTCCGACGTGGAGGCGGCGGCACCATGACCATCCCCCTGCTGCTCCTGGCAGCCGCGTTCCTGCTCATCCTCGCCAACGGCTTCTTCGTGGCCGCCGAGTTCGGCCTCGTCACCGTCGAGCGACAGGAGGCCGAGAAGGCCGCCGCCGAAGGCGACCGACGAGCCCGTACGGTCGTCGAGTCGCTGAAGGAGCTGTCCTTCCAGCTCTCCGGCACCCAGCTCGGCATCACCATCACCTCTCTCGTCGTCGGCATGCTCGCCGAACCGGCGCTCGCCGAGCTGCTCGGCGGCCCTCTCACCGCGATCCGCGTCCCCGAGGGCGCCGTCTCCGGTGTGGCCGTCGTCATCGGCATGCTGCTGGCCTCCGCCGTACAGATGGTGGTCGGTGAACTCGTGCCGAAGAACTGGGCGGTCTCCAAGCCCCTCCAGGTCGCACGGTTCGTCGCCGGCCCGCAGCACGCGTTCGCCCGCCTGTTCCGGCCGGTCATCGCCGGCCTCAACGCCGTCGCCAACCGGCTCGTGCGCGCGCTGGGCGTCGAGCCCACCGAGGAGCTGGCCTCCGCCCGCACCCCCGGTGAACTCGTCTCCCTGGCCCGCCACTCCGCTCGGGCCGGCACGCTGGAACAGGACACGGCCGACCTGTTCGTGCGGACCCTGTCGCTGGCCGAGCTGACCGCGCAGCACGTGATGACACCGCGCGTGAAGGTCAGCGCCCTCCAGGCGTCGGCCACCGCCGAGGACGTGGTCAACCTGACCCGCGCCACCGGCCTGTCCCGTTTCCCCGTCTACCGCGAGAAGATCGACGAGATCGTCGGCATGGTGCACCTCAAGGACGCCCTGGCCGTCCCCGTCCACGACCGGTTGCGCACCCCGCTCGGCCGGATCGCCCGCCCGGCCCTGCTGGTCCCCGAGACCCTGCCCGTGCGGCCCCTGCTGGCCCGGCTGCGCAGCGAGCAGCCCATCGCCGTCGTCGTCGACGAGTACGGCGGCACCGCCGGCGTGGTGACGCTGGAGGACATCGTCGAGGAGATCGTCGGCGAGGTCCGCGACGAGCACGACGGCCTGGACACCCCCGAACTGGCCGCCGCCCCGCCCGAGGACGGCAGGCCCGCCTGGGACGTCGACGGCAGCTGCCGGGTCGACACCCTCAGGCGCATCGGCCTCGACGCGCCCGAGGGGCCGTACGAGACGGTCGCCGGGCTCGTCGCCGACCTGCTCGGCCGCATCCCGGCCGTCGGTGACCGGGCCGAGCTGCCCGGCTGGCGGCTGTCGGTCCGCCGTGTCGGCCACTACCGGGCCGAGCGGGTCCGGATCGTCCGCACCGGAGTGGTCGTGGAGGTCGCCCGATGAGCGTGCTCCAACTCGCCTTCGCCGGCCTGCTCGTGCTCGCCAACGGATTCTTCGTCGGCGCCGAGTTCGCCCTCGTCTCCGTCCGCCGCAGCCAGATCGAACCGCTCGGCACGACGCGGTCGCGCCAGGTCCTCCACGGCCTGGAACACCTGCCGCAGATGATGGCCGCCGCCCAGTTCGGCATCACCATGTGCTCCCTGACCCTGGGCGCGGTCGCCGAACCGACGGTGGCACACCTGCTGGAGCCCGTCTTCGGGTGGATCCATCTGCCGCACGGCATGATCCACCCGCTGGGTTACGTCATCGCCCTGGCGGCCGTGGTCTTCTTCCACCTCGTCGTCGGCGAGATGGTCCCGAAGAACCTCGCCATGGCGGCCCCGGAGAAGGCCGCGCTGTGGCTGAGCCCCGGCCTGGTCGCCTTCGCCCGCCTCTGCCGGCCGATCACCGTCGCCCTCGGCGCCTGCGCCCAGGGCATCCTGCGCCTCTTCGGCGTCGAGCCCAGGGACGAGGTCGAGGCCGTCTTCACCAGCGAGCAGCTCAACCGGCTGGTGGAGGACTCCGGTCAGGCCGGTCTCCTCGACCCCGAGGAGCAGGAGCGGCTGGAGGACGCGCTGGAGCTGGGCTCCCGCCCGGTGACGGACGTCCTGCTCAAGCGGGAGTCGCTGGTGACGGTCCCGCCGTCGGTCACTCCGGGGCAGATCGTCGCCCTCACCGCCCGCACCGGCTACTCGCGCTTTCCCGTCGCCGCGGAGAACGGCGCCTTCATGGGCTACCTCCATGTGAAGGACGTCCTCGACCTGGAGGAGTCCGAACGGGCGGTGCCGCAGCAGGTGTGGCGCCCGATGACGACGCTCCGCTCCGAGCTGCCGCTGGACGACGCGCTGACGGTGATGCGGCGGGCGGCGACCCACCTGGCGCAGGTCGCCGACGCCTCGGGCAGGGTGCTCGGTCTGGTCGCGCTGGAAGATGTCCTGGAGCTGCTGGTCGGCGAGGTGACGGATCCCGCGCACCGGGACTATCCCGAGGTGGTGATGGCGACCTAGAAGGCCCGGTCGCCGGGACGGGTGGGCCCTGTGCGTCCGCCCGCCCCCGCCTGTCCGATCAGCGGGCCTAGGCCGGGTCCTGCGGCCCCCGTCCCGACAGCACCTCGCCGTACGCCTGCATCAGGTCCGGCAGCCGCAGTGTCGACAAGTCGTCCCGCGTCAGCGTCCCTGGATACGTCGACAGCCGCAGGTCCCGGTAGGCGCAGCTTTTCTCGTACAGGGTCCGCAGGAAGCGTCCGTTGCCCAGCTCGTCGATCCACCCCTGGTCCACCACGTGCCCGGCGATCGACCGCAGCTCGTCCAGCGCCTCCTCGTCCCACGCGTCCCCGTTGTCCGCGGCGAGCACCTCACCGATCGACGTGAGTTCGAGCGGACGGTACGACGGGAAGTCGACGCGGGTCGTGAAGCGGGAGGAGAGTCCGGGGTTCGCCGCGAGGAGGCGGTCCATGCCCTCCGGATAGCCGGCCAGGATCACCACCAGGTGGTCCCGGTTGTCCTCGGCCCGCTTCAGCAGGACCTGCAGGGCCTCGTCTCCGTACGCGTCGCCCTTGCCGTAGCCGGAGTTGGACAGCGAGTAGGCCTCGTCGACGAACAGGACGCCGCCCAGCGCGGAGTCGATCAGTTCGTTGGCCTTCACGGCCGTCTGGCCCAGGTACTCGCCGACGAGGTCGGCCCGCTGGGCCTCCACGAGGTGGTCGCCGCCGAGCAGGCCGAGGGCGTAGAAGACGCGGCCGAGGATGCGGGCCACCGTGGTCTTGCCGGTGCCGGACGGGCCGGAGAACACGAAGTGCCGTTTCGGAGGCTGGACAGGCAGGCCCTGTCCGGCCCTCAGCCGGGCCATGTTGAGCTGTGCCGAAAGGGCCTTGACCTGCCGTTTCACCGGCTCCAGACCCACCATGCGCTCCAGTTCGGCGAGCGCCTCCTCCAGTAACACCGGGTCGGTGGGGCCGGCCGGCAGGACCGAGGGCACGACGGTCTTCTCGCGTACGGCCGGGTCGGGCACGATCGGGGCGGGACCGACGGGCGGCAGGTCCGAGGGCTCGGTGAGCTTGAGGTCCCGGCCCTCGGTGCCGAACAGCGGGTCCAGGACGTCCGGCCCGTCCCCGACGTCCTGGCCGATTCCGCTCAGCGTGATGGCCGCGAGGTCGGCGGTGTCGTCGTAGCCGTCGCCCTCGGAGATCGCGGCGAGCCGGGCCGAGGTGTCCATGAAGGCGGGGTCGACGCGGTGCACGGCCCGGTACAGGGGGAGCGCGGCGGCGGAACGGCCGGTGCCCTCGTGCGCGCGGGCCAGCCAGTACCGCAGCTCCTTGCGCTGCGGCTGTTCGCTGCGGCAGCGCATCAACGCCGTCGAGAGGAGCGGCTCGGCCTGCCCGTACATCTCCAGCCGGACCCGGGCCATTCCGCCGAACAGACCGGCCTCGATGCCGAGGAGGGGGTCGTCGAGGAGCGGGTCGGTGTGCCGGACGAGCTGCTCCCAGTCCTTGACCAGGTAGGCGCGGCAGGCGTGCAGGAAGCGGACCTGGTGGTCGGTGTCGACGGGCGGGAGACCGGCGAGCGCCCGGTCCAGCTCGGGCACGTGCCGGCCGTCCAGCCAGTGCGAGGCGTGCGCGAGCAGGAGATCGCGGGGGCTCTCCAGCACGGGCTGGACCCACCAGCCGAGCCAGTACCAGGAGTTGAGCGTGCGGCGGTGCCGGGTGCGCTGGTCACCGAAGCGATCGCGGTGCCGGAACATCCTGAGCAGCGCCGTCGTCGTGTCGACGCGCAGCGCGTGCAGCCCGAGCCAGCCGTCGGCCATGCCGGGATCGATCCGCACCGCGGTGCGGAACTCCTCCTCCGCCTGCGGATACGCGCCCATGGTGTAGGCGTCCACGCCTCGTAGCCAGGCGAGGTCGGCCGGGGCCTCGGGGCCCTGCGTGCCGAAGTCCATCACGTCCCCCACAAACCGTGCCCCCGTCGGTATGCCGCCGGGCCGGAGCCCCTCGGCTGCCATGGTCGAACCGCTGTGCTGCAGACCGGAGTTGCCAGGTGCGCGCAGCAGTCGTCCGTAGGTCGCACCGAGGGGCATCGTACCTGCGGGGGAGCACCCCGCCGAAGGGTGTGGCAGAGCCCGTTCGACGAGGTGGGAGCAGAGGGGGCGCACCGTCGCGTGGTGACCCTGGGTGAGCTGGCGGCGGCACGGCGCATCCGCAAACCGGCGCGAATGGGGGCGTGAGGGCAGAACGAAGCCCCCGATCACGGGGGAACAACCGGGGGCTTCGCGACTGCGGGGCGGCTTCTGAGGCCGCACATTGAGAACGTAAGTCCTGTACGGGCCCTCGGTCAAGCCGAGTTGAAGCACTTGACGAAGTCCAAACGCAAGGTCCTTCACCGTTTCACCACATTGAGGGTGGCCACTCACCGTGCGTGACCAGATGGTGCGCTCAGCGCGTTCCCTCGGGTCCCGGCAGCACCTCGTACCCCTCCGGCAACTGCCGTACCAAACCGTGCGCGTACGGCCGCGACGGGTCTTCGGCGAAATGTCGCGCCTCCGCCTCGACCCAGCCGTCCCAGAACTCCCGCTGTTCCTCCCCGTCCCGGAACCGCCCGCGGGTCCAGGCCTCCTCGCGGGGGAACTCCATCCACAGCAGTTGCGCCAGATACGGCCGCAGGGCGCGGCGGCCGGCGCCGACGCCCTCGATCACCATCACGGGAGCCGGGGGGAGCGGCCGGGGCGGGCCGAAGCGACGGGTGCGCCAGTCGTAGGGAGCGTAGTGCGCCGTCCCGCCGCGGCCGAGCGGCTCGATCACCTGGGTCAGCAGCCGCCCGGTCCACGCGAACAGCTCGTCGTGGGTCGCGAGGTCGTCCAGGTGGAGCACCGGCGCCCCGCCCAGTGCCTCGGCCAGCCGCTCCGCGAACGTGGACTTGCCCGACCCGGCGTGCCCGTCGACGCCGATCAGGCGGACCGGGCCGCAGGACGGCGGCAGACGGCGGAGCCGGGAGGCGAGCTGGCGGATGGCGGTTCCTGGCGGTGGTCGCGGTGGTGGCAGAGATGGCGGTGGTGGCGGCGGGGTGGGCAAGTCTAGCGGCGCGGGGCCGCCCTCCCGCAGGTCACGCCAGTGGACCAGACCAATATTGCCTGGCGTGGCACAGGCTGAGGTGCTGGCAGGTCCGCCCGCCTCCCGCCATAGTTGGCCCACACCGCACACCGGACCGCTCCGACTCGGACACCTTGGGGGTCTTCCGCTCATGAGCAGAGCCGCACAACCGTCCAGCAGAGCCGACCAGCTCTCCGACCGAACCGATCAGCCGTCCCGCAGGACACTCCTCGCCGCCGCGGTCGTCGCCGCCGTGGCGGGTGGCGCGGCCCCCGCGGTGGCGGAGGCCGCCGGGCCGGCCGAGCCGGGGGGTCCGGACGCGGCGCCCGGCGCGGCCCCGGCCCGCACCGTGGACCACCACTCCTGGACCACCTACACCGGCTGGCGCTCCGGCACCGCCGCCGGCACCCGTGCCGTCTCCGGGGCCCGGCCCGGCCTGGTCCTCGCGGCCCCGGCCGGGACCACCGACTACACCGACCCGCACACCGGCACCACCGCCGCCTGGGAGTACGCGACCTGGACGTCCCCCGTCCACCGCCTCGCGGTCCCCGCCACCGAGGCGATCGCCTCCTGGAACGCCAGCACGCCGGCCGGCACCTGGCTCCGGATCGAGCTGAAGGCCGCCTACTCCGACGGCACGGACACCCCCTGGTACGTGATGGGCCGGTGGGCGGCCGGCGACCAGGACATCAAGCGGACCTCCGTCGACGACCAGACCGACGGCAAGAGCACCGTGTGGACGGACACCCTCGCCGTCGACGACGCCGCGACCGGCCTGCGCCTCACGTCGTACCGGCTGCGGCTGACCCTCTACCGCAGGCCCGGCACGAAGCTCACCCCCACCGTGTGGCGGGTCGGCGCGATGGGCTCCGACGTGCCGGACCGTTTCACCGTGCCGGCCTCGGTGCCCGGCCTCGCGCAGGAACTGGTCGTCCCGCGCTACTCGCAGGAGATCCACGTCGGCCAGTACCCCGAGTACGACAACGGCGGCGAGGCCTGGTGCAGCCCCACCTCCTCCCAGATGATCATCGAGTACTGGGGCGGTCGTCTCACCCCCGGCCAACTGGCCTGGGTCGACCCCACGTACGCCGACCCGCAGGTGTGTCACGCGGCCCGGTACACCTTCGACCACCAGTACAAGGGCTGCGGCAACTGGCCGTTCAACGCCGCCTACGCCGCGACCTTCAAGGACCTCCAGGGAGTGGTGACCCGGCTCACCTCCCTGACCGACCTGGAGACGCTCATCGCGGCCGGTATCCCGGCCATCACCTCCCAGTCCTTCCTGAAGGAGGAGCTGACGGGTGCGGGGTACGGCACGTCCGGGCATCTGATGACCGTGATCGGCTTCACCGCGGACGGCGACGTGATCGCCAACGACCCGGCCTCGCCGAGCGATCAGGCGGTGCGGCGCGTCTACCGGCGACGGGAGTTCGAGAACATCTGGCTGCGGACCAAGCGCTACAACGCGAGCGGCAAGGTCGCGTCCGGCACCGGAGGCGTCTGCTACCTCTACTTCCCGGCACGTCCGAGCCCGCTCCAGTGCAGGGCGCTCGAGGCGGTCGGCGTCCGCTGAGAATCCCTTCGGTGACGGCCCCGGCGCGACCGGGGCCGTCGGCGTGTGAGGAAGCTCTCAGCCGCAAAAGCCCCGCGCGGTGGCAAGGTGGACGGATCGGCGGGGGTCCGCCGTCCATCGCACGCCCGACCGTCAGTGAGACACCATGACCGCACACACCGCCGCCGTCACCGCCGCCCGCACGCGTACCGGCGGGCCCAAGGACGACGGTCCGAAGATCTTCGAACACGTCATGGGATGGACCCTGGTCGTCGTCGTGGCGATGCTCGTGACCCAGCTCGGCCTGGTCTGACACCGGTGCGGGAGCGCCGTCGGCGGCCCGCAGCCGCTGTGACGTCACCCACGTTCGACCTGACATACTGACGTCGTCCCGCCGACCGTTGGAGACCAGGGTCGACATTGAATATCAGCCAGCAGCGTGACGCGTCCCGTCCCCGGGCGCGCGGCACCGAGCGCTCACTGGCGCGTCGCGCCGAACTCATCGCCATCGGGCGCCGGTTGTTCGCCGACACGTCCTACGACGCGCTCTCCATGGACGACATCGCCCGGCAGGCGCACGTCGCCAAGGGGCTGATCTACTACTACTTCCAGTCCAAGCGCGGCTATTACCTGGCGATCATCCAGGACTCCGTAGCCGACCTGGTGTCCTTCGCGGCGAGCGGCATCGAACTGCCCCAGGTGGACCGGGTCCACCGCACGATCGACGGCTATCTGCGCTTCGCCGAGCACCACCAGTCCGCGTACCGCACCATCGTCAGCGGCGGCGTCGGCTTCGACATCGAGGTGCACGCCATCCGGGACGGGGTCCGCGAGGCGATCGTGGCCACCATCGCCGAAGGGGCGTACGGCCACAGCGACATCCCGGCGCTGCCCCGCATGAGCCTGCTGTCGTGGGTGTGCAGCGTGGAGGGCGCGACCCTCGACTGGATCGACCGCCCCGACCTCTCCCGCGAGACCATGCGCGACCTCCTGGTGAGGACCCTGGGCGGTGCCCTGCGCGCCGTCGAGGAACTCGACCCCGCCTTCCCGGCCCCGAAGCCGGCCCGACGCCAGGCCTGAACCGCCCTCGGGGCGAAGGCTCGTGGTCCTCCGCCCCGAGTGCCCTCGCGGGACCGGCTAGTTGATGGCCTTGATCAGCTCACCGCCGGCCGTGTCGCCGCTCAGCTCCCAGAAGAAGGTCCCGCCAAGACCCTGCTGGTTCTTGTACGTCATCTTCGTCGCGACGGTCGCCGGGGTGTCGTAACTCCACCAGTTGTTCCCGCACTTGGCGTACGCCGTCCCGCCCACCGTGCCCGTCACCGGGCACTTGGTCTTCAGCACCTTGTAGTCCTCGATGCCCTGCTCGTACGTCCCCGCGGCCGGTCCGGTCGCGGTGCCGCCGGGTGCCGACTGGGTGACTCCGGTCCAGCCGCGCCCGTAGAAGCCGATGCCCAGCAGCAGCTTCGAGGCGGGGATACCGAGGCCCTTGAGCTTGGCGATGGTCGCCGAGGTGTGGGTGTTCGCCTTCGGGATGCCGGAGTAGGAGTGCAACGGCGAGTGCGGGGCCGTCGGCCCGGTGGCGTCCCAGGCGCCGAAGTAGTCGTACGTCATGGGGTTGTACCAGTCGACGTACTGCGCCGCGCCCGCGTAGTCCGCCGCGTCGATCTTGCCGCCCGCGGTGGCGTCGGCGGTGATGGCCGCGGTGACGAGGTTCCCGGTGCCGAACTTCGCGCGGAGCGCCTGCATGAGGTTCTTGAAGGCCGCCCGGCCGCTGGTGTCACAGGTGGCGCCGCAGGTGTTCGGGTACTCCCAGTCGATGTCGATGCCGTCGAAGACGTCGGCCCACTTGGAGTTCTCGACCAGGTCGTAGCACGACCGGGCGAACGAGGCCGGGTTCCTGGCGGCCTCGCCGAACCCGCCCGACCAGGTCCAACCGCCGAAGGACCAGAGGACCTTGAGGCCCGGGTGCTTCTTCTTCAGCTCGCGCAGCTGGTTGAAGTTGCCGCGCAACGGCTGGTCCCAGGTGTCGGCAACCCCGTCCACGGACTCGGCGGCGGTGTGGGTGCGGTCGGTGGCGGCGTAGGCGTCGCCCATCGTGCACTTGCCGCCGGTGACGTTGCCGAAGGCGTAGTTGATGTGGGTGAGCTTCGCCGCCGATCCGGACGTCTCGATGTTCCTGACGAGGTACTTGCGGTCGTAGGTGCCCCATTCCGTGAAGTAGCCGAGGACCTTGGACCCGGCGGCCACCCGCGCGGACGGGGTGGCGGCGTCGGTGGCGGTGGCGGAGCCCGCACCGGCGAGCAGGCCGGCGCCGAGCACGGCCGTACAGGCGGCGGCGACGAGCGCCCGGAAGCGGGAGCGGCGGTGGGCGGAGTGCTGCATCGGGTGTCACCTCGTGGGGGAGAGGGGAACGCGCGCCGATTGGCATGAACGCGGTAACGCGGTGTCGAGAGCGTAGGAGGACTAGACCAGTTGGTCAATGGTGCGGACCAATCCTGTCCGGTCCTGCCGTGCGGCCCTCTTGCCCCGCGGGCATACTCACAGCGCCGAGCCGCCGGCCGGCAGGGGAAGGAGAGGGATGCCATGACCGACCGTGTCCCGCCGTCCACGGACCGCCTCCTGCCCACCGACGAGGCCCGCGACCTGCTCGGCCTCGTCCAGGACATCGCCCGCCGCGAGATCGCCCCCAAGGCCGCCGAGGAGGAGGACGCCGGACGCTTCCCACGCGAGCTGTTCACCCTCCTGTCCGAATCGGGCCTCCTCGGCCTGCCGTACCCCTCCGCGTACGGCGGCGGCGACCAGCCCTACGAGGTCTACCTCCAAGTCCTCGAGGAACTCGCCGCCGCCCGCCTCACCGTCGGACTGGGCGTCAGCGTGCACACCCTGGCCAGCTACGCCCTCGCCGCCCACGGCACCGAGGAGCAGAGGGGCGCCCGCCTGCCCGCCATGCTCGGCGGCGGACTGCTCGGCGCCTACTGCCTCTCCGAGCCCACCTCCGGCTCGGACGCGGCCGCGCTGCGCACCCGGGCCGTCCGGGACGGCGACGGCTGGATCATCGACGGGACCAAGGCCTGGACCACCCACGGCGGCGTCGCCGACTTCTACACCGTCATGGCGCGCACCGGCGGCGAGGGCGCCCGCGGGATCACCGCGTTCCTGGTGCCCGGCGACACCGAGGGGCTGAGCGCCGCGCCGCCGGAGAGGAAGATGGGTCTCAAGGGCTCGCCGACCGCCCAGGTCCACTTCGACGGCGTGCGGATCCCCGACGCGCTGCGCATCGGCGGCGAGGGCCAGGGCTTCGCCATCGCCCTCGCCGCACTGGACTCCGGACGGCTCGGCATCGCCGCCTGCGCGGTCGGCGTCGCGCGGGCCGCCCTTGACGAGGCGGTCGCCTACGCCACCGTGCGGCGGCAGTTCGGGCGGCCGATCGCCGACTTCCAGGGGCTGCGCTTCCTGCTCGCCGACATGGCGACCCGGGTCGAGTCGGGCCGGGCCCTGTACCTCGCGGCGGCACGGCTGCGGGACGCGGGCCGGCCGTTCGTCCGGCAGGCGGCCATGGCCAAACTGCACTGCACCGACGCGGCGATGCAGGTCACCACGGACGCCGTCCAGGTGCTCGGCGGATACGGCTACACCGCGGACTTCCCCGTCGAACGCTATCTGCGCGAGGCCAAGGTCCTGCAGATCGTCGAGGGCACCAATCAGATCCAGCGCATGGTCATCGCCCGTCACCTGCTGGGTCCGGAGACCCGCTGAACTGGCCCGGCCGCACCAGTGGCGCCGCGAGCCGCACCCACTCCGGGTCCCGCCGGCCGGGCAGGGTGCGGCCCCCGTCGGCCCAGACGCGCATCATGTCGCGGTAGATCGGCGGGTCCGGCGGAGGCGGCGGCGGAGCCAGCGGAACCGATCCTGCGGGCACGGGGACGAACAGTTGGCGGTGACGCCCGGGGTCTGGATATGTGGGGGTCATACCAGGGCAACGCGAGCGCGCGACGCCAGGTCACGGCCCGCACCCTTGTGCGTGAGTTCGGGACATGCCCCGTGCCCGCACGAACCGCGTACCGCCTCCGGACGTACCGTCACATGCCCGACCTGCACCCGCGATCGAGCGACACCCGGACATGCTGATCCTGCGCCACGGCCGGGCTGCCGGCCATGGCGCGGGGCGGCTACGGGAGTCGGGCCGAGGCGCTCAGGCGGCGTGGCGGCGCATCGCCGGCACGCGCATGGGGCGCGAGGCCGGTCCGCCGACGTGCGAGAAGGGCTGCGTGCGCCAGTCCAGCCCCTGAGGGAGCGTCAACAGCAGTGCCGTCTCCTGCTCCTGGGGATCCACCGACTCGTCCGCCGGACGGGCCTCGGCCGCCGTACGGCCGGTGCCGGCGCAGACGGTGAGCCCGAACGGGTTCCACGGCGAAGCGCACAGCGCGTGCTCCGGCAGGATCTCCTCGTCGGCCAGCAGGGCGATGGGCTGCGCGCAGTCCGGGCAGATCACCCGGTACATCTCGAAGGTGTCGTACGCGTCGAACTCGTCGGCGTGGTCGCCGTTCTCGTCGTCGAAGCCGTCCGGGCCGTCGAAGCCGTCGGGTTCGACGCCCTCCGGCTCGGACTCGACGATGGTGGGCTGGAACCGCTTGGGCGCGGTGCGACCAGGGCGCTTAAGACTCTGCATGGGATTCTCCCCCTCGGGCTGGGCCGTTCAGGCGCTGCGGCCTCGACCACAGCAAGCACTTCCCAGCCCGTCTCGGCGGTAATCACGGCAGCATCACGAAGACTTGGCACGGACTGTGGCGTTCGTCACATGCCAATCGCAGATGCCGATCAGCTCGTACGGTCCGCCACATCACGAACCGGTATGACCTGGGCTGTATACGTATACGAAGAGATCACGGGCCCTGTAGGTTCTTGCGTCATGGAGGAGCTGGACCGACAGATCGTGCAGCTGCTCGTCAAGGACGGGCGGATGAGTTACACCGACCTGGGCAAGGCCACGGGCCTGTCCACGTCGGCCGTGCATCAGCGGGTGCGCCGGCTGGAACAGCGCGGCGTCATCCGGGGCTACGCGGCCGTCGTCGACGCCGAGGCCGTCGGGCTGCCCCTGACCGCCTTCATCTCGGTGAAACCGTTCGACCCCAGCGCGCCCGACGACATCGCCGACCGGCTCTCCGGGGTGCCCGAGATCGAGGCCTGCCACAGCGTGGCCGGGGACGAGAACTACATCCTCAAGGTGCGGGTGGGCACCCCGCACGAACTCGAGGAGCTGCTGGGGCGGCTGCGGGCCCTCGCGGGCGTCTCCACGCGCACCACGGTCGTGCTGTCCACCCCGTACGAGGCACGCCCGCCCCGGATCTGAGGGCCGTCGCACCGGACGGTCCCCAGGCGGCTCCCGGTACCAGGGGTCCCCCGTGCCGGCCGGCACGGGCGAGGCGCGAAACTGGTGCCATGAGTGAGCGCACGCCCGACCCGAAGACCGTCCTGCTCCGCCGAGGAGAGGTGCACAGCCCCGCCGACCCGTTCGCGACCGCGATGGTCGTCGAGCGCGGCCAGGTCGCCTGGGTCGGCTCCGAGGGCGCGGCCGACGCCTTCGCGGACGGCGTCGACGAGGTGGTCGACCTGGACGGCGCCCTGGTCACCCCCGCGTTCACCGACGCGCACGTCCACACCACGTCCACCGGCCTCGCCCTGACCGGCCTCGACCTGTCGACCGCGCCCGACCTGGAGGCGGCCCTGGCCCGGGTACGGGACTTCGCCGCGGCCCGACCACGGGACAAGGTCCTGCTCGGCCACGGCTGGGACGCCTCGCGCTGGCCCGGCGGCCGCCCCCCGACGCGTGCGGAACTGGACGAGGCCACGGGCGGTCGGCCCCTCTACCTGTCCCGGATCGACGTGCACTCGGCGGTCGTCACCACCGCCCTGCTCGACCTGGCCCCCGGCCTCGGCGCGACGGACGGGCCGCTCGACGCCCCGCTCACCGCCGGCGCCCACCACGCCGTCCGCGCCGCCGCGTTCGCAGCCGTGACGCCGATCCAGCGCGCCGAGGCCCAGCGGGCCGCCCTCGCGCACGCCGCCTCGCTCGGCATCGGCTCGGTCCACGAGTGCGCCGGTCCCGAGATCTCCTCCGAGGACGACTTCACCGCACTGCTGCGACTGGCCGCCGAGGAGCCCGGCCCGCGGGTCGTCGGCTACTGGGCGGAGCAGGACGTCGACAAGGCCCGCGAACTGGGCGCCCTCGGCGCCGCCGGGGACCTCTTCGTCGACGGGGCCCTCGGCTCGCACACCGCCTGCCTGCACGACCCGTACACCGACGCCGCCCACACCGGCACCGCGTACCTGGACGCCGTCGCCGTCGCGGTGCATGTCACGGCCTGCACCGAGGCCGGCCTCCAGGCGGGCTTCCACGCCATCGGCGACGCCGCCGTCACCGCCGTCGTCGAGGGGGTGCGCGCGGCGGCGGACAAGGTCGGCCTGGCCCGCGTCCGCGCCGCCCGGCACCGGGTCGAGCACGCCGAGATGCTCACCCCGGAGACGATCGCCGCCTTCGCCGAGCTGGGCCTCACCGCCTCTGTCCAGCCCGCCTTCGACGCCCTGTGGGGCGGCGAGGACGGCATGTACGCCCAGCGCCTGGGCGCCGAGCGGGCCCGCACCCTCAACCCCTTCGCGGCCCTGCTGCGCTCCGGCGTCCCGCTCGCCTTCGGCTCCGACAGCCCGGTCACCCCCCTCGACCCGTGGGGCACGGTCCGGGCCGCCGCCTTCCACCGCACGCCCGAGCACCGGGTCTCCGTACGCGCCGCCTTCACCGCCCACACCCGCGGCGGCTGGCGCGCGGTCGGCCGCGACGACGCGGGCGTCCTGGTGCCGGGCGCCCCCGCCGACTACGCCGTCTGGCGCACCGGCGCGCTCGTCGTGCAGGCCCCCGACGACCGGGTCGCCCGCTGGTCCACCGACCCCCGCTCCGGCACCCCCGGCCTGCCCGACCTGACACCCGGCACGGAGTCGCCCGTGTGCCTGCGTACGGTCGTCGGCGGCCGGTCGGTGTTCGTACGGCCGGGCGAGTGATCCGCCGGGGCGCGGCGCGGAAGATCACCCGTCCGCGCGGCGTCCCGAGAGAGCCGCCGACCGCCCGCTGACCAGCGCGTTACCCGAAGAGTCGCAGGTCGAACGGCTGTTGACAGCCGACCGCGGGGGGCCGGTAGGTTCGGCCGGGTCCACCACCGGACGCCCCACCGGGGAACGTCCGCGCACTCGCCGGGGCGCCGCTGGGTCAGGGACGGTGTGCCGCACCGGCGCACCGCCACTGGGAGCCAGGCTCAGCGCCGCACCAGGGCGCGGGAACGTTCCGGCCGGTCGGGGAGGTGTGACCCGGGTGGGGCCCGGACGCTCAGTAGACAACGGCTTCAGGTCGACCCGCAGCCGGCGGGTCCCAGGTCGGCCCGAAGGGCGCCGGGCCCCCATCCGCAGGACCGCACGGGCACTGCCCCAGGCAGTACGCTCGGACATACAAGCCCAAAGGCACACTCATACCCCGCTCTTGTGGAAACGACACCACCATACGAACGTCCTGTCACGTCACCGCAGGCGGCGGCCACTATGGTGGTCCCCTGCGTATGGACACGAAGGGGCAGCAGTGAACGACGGCGACGCGACCCGCGCGGCACAGGACCGGGGGAGGAAGTTCGGTCCGCTCGGCACGGCGTTGGTGATCATTCCGACCTTCAACGAGGCGGAGAACATCAAGAGCATCGTCGGCCGGGTGCGGGAGGCCGTCCCCGAGGCGCACGTCCTCGTGGCCGACGACAACAGCCCCGACGGCACCGGCGAACTCGCCGACGAACTGGCCGCCGCGGACGACCACGTCCAGGTGCTGCACCGCAAGGGCAAGGAGGGCCTCGGCGCCGCCTACCTCGCGGGCTTCCGCTGGGGCATGGAGCACGGCTACGGCGTCCTGGTCGAGATGGACGCCGACGGCTCCCACCAGCCCGAGGAACTGCCCCGCCTGCTCACCGCCCTGAAGGGGGCCGACCTCGTGCTGGGCTCCCGCTGGGTGCCGGGCGGCCGGGTCGTGAACTGGCCCAGATCCCGCGAGATCATCTCCCGCGGCGGCAGCCTCTACTCGCGCCTGGCGCTGGACCTCCCGCTGCGCGACATCACCGGCGGCTACCGCGCCTTCCGGCGCGAGACCCTCGAAGGCCTCGGCCTCGACGAGGTCGCCTCCCAGGGGTACTGCTTCCAGGTCGACCTCGCCCGCCGGGCGGTCAAGGCCGGCTACCACGTCGTCGAGGTCCCCATCACGTTCGTCGAGCGCGAGCTGGGCGACTCCAAGATGAGCCGCGACATCCTCGTGGAGGCACTCTGGCGGGTCACCGCCTGGGGCGTGGGAGAGCGCGTCGGCAAGATCGCGGGCCGGACGGGCGCGCAGGAGAAGCCGCAGTCCCCGCCGCAGCCCGCCCCGTCACAGTCCTCCCCGTCCTCTCCCTCGTCGCAGCAGTCGTCGTAGTCCTGGGCACCCACCCGGCGGGATCGCACAGGAACCGCTGATCAGCCCCTTATGCCGCTCTGAGCCGGGGCCAGGCACACTGGGAGCATGACGACTGGCGCTCAGACTCCCACGCCCCCCAACGCCCGGCCCAGGCGCTCGCGTCTGCGGACGTTCCTGTCGCTGGGGCTCGCCGCGTGGCTGGTGCTGGAGATCTGGCTGCTGACCGTGGTGGCCGGAGCGACCAGCGGGTTCACCGTCTTCCTGCTCCTGCTCGCCGGTTTCCTGCTCGGCTCGGTGGTCATCAAGCGAGCGGGCCGACGCGCCTTCAAGAACCTCAACGAGGCGCTCCAGCGCGGCACACCCCCCTCCTCGGGCGGTGGCAACGGCCTGATGATGCTCGGCGGTCTCCTCCTGATGATTCCGGGCCTGGCCTCCGACGCGCTGGGCCTGCTGCTGCTCCTCCCGCCGGTCCAGAAGGCCGTCGGCCGCTATGCGGAACGCACGGTCGACCGCAAGCTCCGCGCGGCGACCCCCGGCACCCTCGGCGACGCCTTCCAGCAGGCCCGTATGCACCGCCCGGACGGAAAGGTGGTCCAGGGCGAGGTGATCAAGCACGACGAGCGCGGTGAGGGCCGGGAGGAACAGCGTCCTCCGCTGACTCGGTGAGCCGGCCGGTCGGGGGGCGCAGCCCCCGGACCCCGCAGCAGCGCAAAGACCGCGGGCGCCGTACGTGCAATCACGTACGGCGCCCGCGGTCATTGTCGTGCGCTGTGAACCAGCCCCAGCTCCGCAGAACTATGCGGACTTGCGGCTGTCCCGAGGATGAACCGCGAGGTTCATCGCCCCGGAACGCAGAACGGCCAGCCGTTCCTCGAGGACCTCTTCGAGTTCCTCGCGGGTCCGCCGCTCCATCAGCATGTCCCAGTGCGTACGCGCGGGCTTGGCCTTCTTCTCCTCAGGGCCGTCGCCGTCCACGAGAAGCGCAGGCGCTCCGCAGACCTTGCACTCCCACTCCGGCGGGATCTCCGCCTCCACCGAGAAGGGCATTTCAAAGCGGTGCCCCTTCTCGCATGCGTACTCCACGGCCTGGCGCGGGGCCAGGTCGATGCCGCGGTCCGTCTCGTAGCTGGTCACCACGAGGCGCGTGCCGCGAAGAGCTCGCTCACTCATGAATCGTGCCTCCCGGGCTTGTCGCCCACAGGACAGGTGTCGCTGTCGTCGTCATCCGGTCAACGTCCGGTCGGCGGTAAAGATTCCCGTTCGGAGTCCCGTTCCGGGTCGTGCGTCGCCGTCGTAGCCGCAGCCTTGTCAACCAGTGCAGTACCCACCGGCGCCCGGTTTGTCACATCTGAAAGGAGATGTCACCCAGCGTTTCGGCATCTTTGACACGCAGTAACGGTACGCCTGGCAGGCCAAACGCGTACACTACCGCCCTTTCGCCTTGAGTGCTAAATCCTTTCGGGTACGGGATTCCCCGCGTCGGCGATCGCCCGCCGCACCGGGACCCGCGCGAGCAGCAGGAAACCGAGGACGAAGAAGATCACCAGCGAGATGATCGCGTCCCGATAGCTTCCGGTCACCTGGTAGGTGATCCCGAACACCAGCGGGCCGAGCCAGCTCGTCCCACGGTCGCTCACCTCGTACGCCGAGAAGTACTCGGCCTCCTTGCCGGGCGGGACGAGGTGGGAGAAGAGGGAGCGGGACAGGGCCTGGCTGCCGCCGAGGACCAGTCCGATCGCCGCCGCCAGCAGGAAGAAGCCCACCGGCGCGCCGGACGGCAGGAAGTAGCCGACGGCCAGGGTGAGCGTCCAGGCCACCAGCGAGCCGAGGATCGTGCGCTTCGCGCCGTATCTCCGCGACAGCCGGCCCATCGTCAGGGCGCCCGCGACGGCCAGGACCTGGACCAGCAGGATGGCGGCGATGAGGATGGACTGGCTGAGGCCTAGTTCCTCGGAGCCGTAGACCGAGGCCTGGGAGATCACCGTCTGGATGCCGTCGTTGTAGACCAGATAGGCCAGCAGGAAGGCGAGGGTCAGCGGGTGGCGGCGCATGTCCCGGTAGGTGGCCACGAGCTGGCGCAGGCCCGGGGCGGCCGCCTGGCGCACCGCGGAGGTGACCGCCGGCGGGCGGTCGCGCAGCCGGAGCAGCGGAATCAGTGCGAAGCCGCCCCACCACAGGCCCGCCGAGGCGAGGCAGATCCGCACGGCCGTGGACTCCGAGACGCCGAAGGAGTCGTGGGCGAGGTAGAGGACCAGGTTGACGACCAGGACCAGGGAGCCCGCCGCGTATCCGAAGGCCCAGCCGCGTGAGGACACCGCGTCGCGTTCCTCGGGCGGGGCGATCTGGGGCAGGTAGGAGTTGTAGAGCATCATCGCTACGGACTGGGCCGCGTTCGCCACCACGAGCAGCACACCGCCGAGGAGATAACGGTCGCCGGACAGGAAGAACATGCCCGTCGTGGCGGCGGCCCCGGTGTAGGCGGCGGCCGCGAGGAAGGGCTTCTTGCGGCCGGTCCGGTCGGCGGCCGCGCCCACCAGCGGCATCACCAGGACGGCCACGATCACCGACAGCGACACCGAGTACGCGAAGAAGGAGCCCGCGCGGACCGGGATGCCCAGGGGGTGCACATAGCCGCCGGGGTCGGCGGCCTCCTTGGCGACCGAGGTCAGGTACGGGCCCAGGAACACGGTGAGCACGCTCGTCGAGTAGACGGAGCACGCCCAGTCGTAGAAGTACCAGCCGCGCTGCTCGCGCCGCCGCCCGGCGGCGTCGTCGGACGCCTCCGTCCGCACGGTCTCCGTGCCCACCCGCCCCTCGCCTCCCCGCCCCGGATGTCGCGCGCGGGCCGCGGACCAGGGGAGGACCGGGTCAGACCCAGACGCCCCGGTCCTCCATGACCTTGCGCAACGTGTCGATGTGATCGGTCATGATGCCATCCACCCCCAGGTCCAGGAGCCGGTGCATCCGATCCGCTTCGTTGATCGTCCACACGTGCACCTTGAGCCCGCGCGCGTGGGCGGAACGCACGAAGCGGTGGTCCACGACCTGGATGCCCGACTGGGCCTCCGGCACCTGGGCGGCGACCGCCGACCGGCGCAGCGCCGCGGGCACCCCCCAGGACCGCAGCCGCAGATTGAGCACCCCCCGGGTGCCGTACGACGTGGCCAGGCGAGGGCCGGCCAGCCGCTGGGCGCGCACGACGCGGGCCTCGGAGAAGGAGCCGACGCAGACCCGGTCCCATGCGTTCGTGCGCCCGATGAGGTTGAGGAGCGGGTGGAGCGCCGGTTCGGCCTTCATGTCGACGTTCCAGCGGACCTCGGGGAAGGTCTCCAGGAGTTCCTCGAACAGCGGGACCGGCTCCTTGCCCGCCACGCGCGCGTCCCGTACGTCCGCCCACGGCAGATCGGCGATGCGGCCCGCGCCGTCGGACAGCCGGTCCAGCGTCGCGTCGTGGAAGGCGACGAGTCTGCCGTCCCGCGTGGCGTGCACGTCCGTCTCGATGTAGCGGTAGCCCGCCTCGACCGCGCGCCGGAACTGCGCCACGGTGTTCTCCAGACCGTCGGCGGCTCCGCCGCGGTGGGCGAACGGGATGGGGCCCGGATGGTCGAGGTACGGGTGGCGTATGAGGGTGCTCACGGACGCAGTATCGCCCCCTGCGGTGGCCCGGTGGCAACGACCGTGCCGCCGCCGGATGCCGGGGGTACGGCGAACACCCGCAGGAAGAGCTGCGCGAGGGGTCCGATCGACAGCGCGTACAGCAGTGTGCCGACGCCGATGGTGCCCCCCAAGGCGAAGCCGGTCGCCACGACCGTGATCTCGACGGCCGTCCGCATCAGGCGGATCGACCGGCCGGTGCGCCGGTGCAGCCCCGTCATCAGCCCGTCGCGCGGACCCGGCCCGAAGGACGCCGCTATATAGAGGCCGGTGGCCGCGCCGTTGAGGACGATGCCCGCCACCAGCAGCGGCACCCGCACGGCCAGACCGTGCGCCTCGGGGACCAGGGCGAGCGTGCCGTCCATCGCGAGGCCGACCACGAAGACGTTCGACACGGTGCCGAGGCCCGGACGCTGGCGCAGCGGGATCCACAGCAGCAGAACGGCGGCGCCCACGATGATCGACACGACGCCGATGGACAGGTTGCTCCGTTCGGCGAGCCCCTGGTGGAGCACGTTCCAGGGCTCCAGACCGAGGCCCGCCCGCACGAGAAGCGCGGAACTGGCGCCGTAGAGCGCGAGCCCTGCGTAGAGCTGGGTGAGGCGGCGGGGGAGGCCGCCGTTCGGCGGGACGGTCGGCGAAGGCGGCTCGGACAAGTGGACCCCTGGTGGTGGTAGTGGCCTTGCGCATGTCACTCTGTGGCGTGGAAGGCATGGCCAACCATGGCCAATCCCGGGAAGGTGGACTGATATTCATGGCGCAGTGGACCTCCGCGGTGGGGGCCGCACAGCTCGCGCGGCTTCTCACGTCCCAGCAGGACCGGCCGGCCGGCCCCGGGACCCGGCGTCCGCCCGCCTACCGCGCGCTCGCCGACGGCGTCCGGCTGCTCGTCCTGGAGGGGCGGGTCCCCGTCGCCGCCCGGCTGCCCGCCGAACGCGAACTGGCCCTCGCCCTGTCCGTGAGCCGTACGACCGTCGCCGCCGCCTACGAGGCGCTGCGCGCGGAAGGGTTCCTGGAGTCCCGGCGGGGCGCCGGCAGCTGGACCTCCGTCCCCGCGGGAAACCCGGTGCCCGCGCGCGGGCTCGAACCCCTGCCGCCCGAGGCCCTCGGCTCGGTGATCGACCTGGGCTGCGCCGCCCTCCCCGCCCCCGAGCCGTGGCTCACCCGGGCCGTCCAGGGCGCGCTGGAGGAACTGCCCCCGTACGCCCACACGCACGGTGACTATCCGGCCGGTCTGCCCGCCCTGCGCGCGATGATCGCCGAGCGGTACACCCGGCGCGGGATCCCGACGATGCCCGAGCAGATCATGGTGACCACCGGCGCGATGGGCGCCATCGACGCGATCTGTCATCTCTTCGGCGGCCGCGGCGAGCGCATCGCCGTCGAATCACCCTCGTACGCCAACATCCTCCAGCTGATGCGGGAGGCGGGCGCCCGACTGGTGCCCGTGGCGATGGCCGAGGGGCTCGCCGGGTGGGACATGGACCGCTGGCGGCAGGTCCTGCGCGAGGCGGCGCCGCGCATCGCCTATGTCGTCGCCGACTTCCACAACCCGACCGGCGCGCTCGCCGACGAGGACCAGCGGCGCCGGCTCGTCGAGGCGGCCCGGTCGGCCGGGACCGTGCTGGTCGCCGACGAGACGATGACCGAGCTGTGGCTCGACGACGACGTCGAGATGCCCCGTCCGGTGTGCGGCTTCGACCCGGCCGGATCGACGGTGATCACCGTGGGCTCGGCGAGCAAGGCCTTCTGGGCCGGGATGCGCATCGGCTGGGTCCGGGCCGCCCCCGACGTCATCCGCAGCCTGGTCGCGGCCCGCGCCTACGCCGACCTCGGCACGCCGGTCCTGGAGCAGCTGGCCGTGAACTGGCTGTTCAGCACCGGAGGCTGGGAGCAGGCCGTGGAACTGCGGCGCGAACAGGCCAGGGGCAACCGGGACGCGCTGGTCGCGGCGGTGCGCCGGGAGCTGCCGGAGTGGGAGTTCGCCGTGCCGAAGGGCGGACTGACCCTGTGGGTGCGGGCCGGCGGACTGTCCGGGTCGCGGCTGGCCGAGGCGGGGGAGCGCGTCGGGGTACGGGTGCCGTCCGGGCCCCGGTTCGGCGTCGACGGCGCCTTCGAGGGGTATGTGCGGCTGCCGTTCACGGTGGGGGGCGCGGTGGCGGAGGAGGCGGCGGCGCGACTGGCCGCGGCGGCCCGGATCGTGGAGAGCGGGGGGACCGCGGGCGGCGAGGGCCCCCGCACGTTCGTCGCCTGACGGGCCGCGGACGGGTGTGGGATCACCCGTCCGCGGCCCGTCGGAGTCATCGCTTGCGCGACAGGCCCTTCTAGGAACTCTCCGCCGCCACGGCCTCGGCCGGCACCGGCAGGCTCTCGCCGTCCGCCGGGGTCGTCCGCGGCGGCAGCAGGTCCAGCACGGCCTGCCGGTGCGCGTCGCTGGTGGCGTCGTCGTACGGGTCCGGAGTGGCCGGCACCTGGAGTCGGTGCGCCGGGCCGGTGCCCAGCCGGGCGTACCCGCGCCCCGGTGGAACGTGCTCGGCGGGGGTGGTGTGCGGGCGGACGCCCAGGACCGCCTCCAGCTGCCTGGCCGGGGCGGGCCCGAGGACGACCCGCGCGCGCGTGTGCTGCCGTACGGCGTCGCTGAGCGTGTCGAGGCTGTCGAACTGTTCGGCCACCACCACCGTCACCTGGGCGGCGCGGCCGTGTCGGAGGGGAACCTGGAGGAGGACCTGCGGGTCCTTGCGGCCGTCCGCGTCGGCGAGGTGGGTGAACGCCGTGGGACGGTCGAGCAGGATCCACAGGGGGCGCTTGGTGTCGTCCGGCGGGGGGTGGCCCTCCTGGCGGGCGCGGTTGGCGGCGATCAGACGGCGCTCGGTCTCGTGCGCCGCCCACTCCAGGCTGGCCAGCGCCCCGGCGAGCCCGACCTCGACGCCCAGCACGCCGTCCCGGCCGGTCAGGCAGGCGTACTCGCCGGTGCCGCCGCCGTCGATGACCAGGACGTCGCCGTACCGGAGGGCCTGGAGGGCGATCGAGCGCAGCAGGGTGGAGGTGCCGCTGCCGGGCTGGCCGACCGCCAGCAGGTGCGGCTCGGTGGAGCGGAGGCCGGTGCGCCAGACGACCGGTGGGACGTCGCGCCGCTCCTCGCCGTGGGTGAGGGGGAGCGTGCGCTGGACCTGGGAGGGGTCGGTGAAGCCGAGGACGGTCTCGCCGGGCGCGGTCACGAAGCGCTGGGCGGCGAGGTCGGTGGGGAGCGGGGCGAGCACCGACACGGTGAGCGTGTTGCCCTCCTCGTCCCAGGCGAAGTGGTATTCGCGGCCCCGGCCGGACTTGGCCGTGAGCAGATGCTCGACACGCGCGCGTGCCTCGCCCTCGCCGTCCGGGAAGTACGCGGGGTAGCGGATCTCCAGCTGGGTGATCCGGCCCGGTCCGTCGAACTCGTACGACGGGAAGGCCTTCTCCCACTCGCCGCCGTGGGCGTAGAGGGGAGAAGGGTCCTCCGTCGTGGAGAAGTACGGCACCAGGGCCTCGTACAGCGCCTGGAGTCGCTGGGTCTGCGACTCGTCGGGGCCGTCGGGAGCCGGTGGGATGCGGTCCCGGCCCTGCCAGGCGGCTGCCGACATCAGTGTGATGACGGCGAGCAGCGGACCGTACGGTACGAGCGCCACGACCAGGATCACCGAGGCCACCAGGAACAGCAGCGGCCCGCGCCTGTCCTTGGGGGTCTCGGCCCACTTGCGCCGCCCGGCCGAGGCCAGCCGGCGCAGACCGCGGGTGACCGTGATCAGTGGGTGGAGGATGTCGGTGGCGCTGTCGGCCGCCGTCCGGGCCAGCTCCCGGCTCCGGGCGATCTGCGCGCTGCCTGTGCTCAGGATGCGAGGGAGGGGGCGCCGGGCCACTGCTGTCTCCTGGAGGTGCGTACGGAAGGGACGGACGGCGGGGAAAGGCGGCGTCAGAACTTGATGCCGCCGAGGAGGCTGGCCAGGCTCTCGCCGCCGGCCTTGATGCTCGGGGCGATGGCCGTACTCGCCAGGTAGAAGCCGAACAGGGCGCAGACGACGCCGTGCGACGCCTTGAGCCCGTCCTTGCGGAAGAAGAGGAAGACGATGATGCCGAGCAGGACCACGCCTGAGATGGACAGGATCATTCTGTTCTCCTGGTTCGCGGGGGACAGTCACCATGAGTACTTCCAGGCTCACAGGATGTATCCATACGATAAAAGGTGCAACTGGGTGAAATTCGGAGAATTTCCCCCGGATGGTGGAGGTCCAGGCGAGCCGTGCGAGCAGAAGAGTTGCGGCGAACGGATCCCGCCGTGATCGTTGCCTCCGGCGGGTCCCGCCATGTGTCCGGTGAGCCAGTACCCTGGCGATTCACCTGAACGGTTGCAACGAGAGGCGGTCCGGCCGATGACCGAAGTCCCCGACCCCGAGGTCGTGGAACTGGCGACCAAGATCTTCGATCTTGCCCGCCGGGGACAGACCGAGGCGCTCGTGGCCTACGTCGACGCGGGCGTGCCGGCCAACCTCACCAACGACCGCGGCGACTCGCTCGTGATGCTCGCCGCCTACCACGGCCACGCCGAGGCGGTCCGGGCGCTGCTGGCCCGGGGAGCCGAGGCGGACCGGATCAACGACCGGGGCCAGACCCCCCTCGCCGGGGCGGTCTTCAAGGGGGAGACGGACGTCATCAAGGCGCTCCTGGAGGCCGGCGCCGACCCGGCCGCGGGCACCCCCTCGGCCGTCGACACGGCCCGCATGTTCGGCAAGACGGAGCTCCTGGAGCTGTTCGGCGTGCAATGAGCCGGAGTTCCTGAGCGGGCAGAACACAGTTCCTGACCAGGTAAATCGACGACCACGGGGGAGGCGGTACGGGGCCGCCGGAAATTTCGGTCGCGGCAGCCTGACGTGCCGAGTCATCATGACGACGTGATTCACGGACGCGATGGCCGGGCAGGTGTTGCCGCACCGCGCGGGCCGTGATGCGGTCCGCATGGGCCACCGACGAGAGGCAGAGGAAGATGGCTTACAGCAAGCAGGAAACGGCGGGCGCCCCGACGTGTTGTCACGCGGCCAGGTAATGCACGTCCCCCGGTTGCGTCGACGCTTGATGTGAGGCTGTTTCCCATGTTCGATCCGTTCATAGCGCCCAGCGGCACGCTGCTCGGCCTGCTCCAGCGGGGCCGCGGCGACGGCACACTGCATGCGCTCACCGCCCCCCGCTCCGAGGCGCTCGCGGCACTCGACCACTGCGTGCTGCGCGATCCGCGCCACGACTGGCAGGTGGAGAACCGCTCCCTCTACTACGCCCGTCTCTACCTCGACCTCAACGGCGACCTCGACGAGATCGAGACACACCTCTTCGACGTCGAGGACGCCTTCGACACCGAGGAAAGCCGCACGGGCCTGTCCCTGGCCGTCCTCGGCCACCTCGCCTCCTACGGCAGGCGGGACGCCCTCGACCTGCTCCGCAGGTACGCCGCCTCGGGCTCCAACTGGGCCTGGGCCCTCGACGAACTCGCCCTGCGCGACGACGACGCCGGCCTGCGTGCCCTCGCCGCTCCCGTGCTCGCGCGGTTCGGTACCGACGCCGAGGGCGAGGCCGAACTCGCCGCCGTCGTGCGGGACGCTTTCGAGCCACGGCCCTGGCGGCTGTGGGCCGAGGATCCCCGCGAGTACGTCTCCGCACGCGTGCGTGCCGCCCAGGAAGCCGGCTGCTTCGACCGCTGGCAGCGGCAGATGAGCCCCGCCGGGCCCCGCCCCGGCTGGAGCGTGCGCGCCGTCTTCGAATGGGCCCAGCAAGGCATCGAACGGGGCGCCGCGCTCCATGTCCCCGCCGCCCGCTGTCTCACCGCCGTGGCCGGGCCCGAGGACCGCGCGGAGATCGTGCAGGCCGCCGAGGACGGCACCGAGGGAGCCCGGTGCACCGCCCTGCGCTATCTCGCCGACCACGACGACCCCCAGGCCCCCGACCTGATCGAACAGGCCGTGGCGACAGGCAGCAGGTTCGTCGTGGAGGCCGCCGTCGACGCCTTCGAACGCATGCGCAGCGTCGCCGCGGTCGACCGGGCCCGCGGCTGGGCCCACCGGCCCGACGCGCTCGGGGCCGCCGCCGGGCGGGTGCTCGCCTGCCGGGGCGGCGGCCGTGACAGCGACCTGGTCCTCGGCGCCCTGCGCGAGGCCGTGCGCGGCGAGGGCTGCGACGCGCCGACCCTGTGGACCCTGGTCGACGGCGCCGGACGGCTGGGCATCGCCTGCGCCGCCCCGGTGCTGCGCCATATCTACCGCGAGACCGCCTCGTCCCATCTGCGCGGGCGCTGCGCCCGCGCACTGGCCGCCACCGACCCCTCCTTCGCCACCGGCTTCGCCGTCGAGTGCCTGTGGGACTGCGAGGAGACCACCCGCGAGATCGCCGCCCGGCACGCCGAGACCGGCGACGCCCGGGTCGTGGAGCGGCTCCGCCGCCTCGCCGCCGACCCGGCCGAGGAGGACGAGGTCCAGACGGCCGTACGCAGCCGGATCGGGCCGGACGCCGCCTCCGCCATGTGATCGACGGCAGAGGCGTACCCGCCGGGTGAACGGCGGATGACCCGCGGGTCAGACGGGCATGGACGCCGTCTGACCTGCTCGGGCGTGCAGCGCAACGCTCATGGGACGTTCGGCGTCCGGAAAGATCCACGTTGACGCGTCCACGTCCAGCGAGGCGACAACACCCGTATGCGTGTCGTCATCGTGACCGAATCCTTTCCCCCCGACGTGAACGGCGTGGCCCACTGCGCGCTCCAGACCGCCCGGCACCTCGTAGATCGCGGTCACCTCCCGCTCGTCGTCGCGCCGGCCACCGCCGCCGGTCCCGGGCCGGACACCGAAGCGCCCTGCCCCGTCGTCCGTGTCCCCTCCCTCCCGCTCCCGGGCTATCCCCAGGTCCGCGTCGCCCTCCCCAGCCGACGCGTCGCCGCGGCCCTCGTCGACCACCGGGCCGACATGGTCCACCTGGCCAGCCCCTTCATCCTCGGCGTACGCGGCATGGCCGCCGCCGCCCGGCTCGCCATCCCCGCCGTCGCCGTCTACCAGACCGACCTGGCCGGATACGCCCGCACCTACGTACACGCGGGCGAGGCGGCCGCCTGGCGCCGCATCCGCTCCGTGCACGCCGCCGCCGACCTCACCCTCGCCCCCTCCAGAGCCGCCCTGCACGACCTCGACACGCACGGCGTGCCCCGGGTCAGGCTGTGGCCGCGCGGCGTGGACACCGTCCGCCTCCGCCCCGACCTCCGCGACGATGCGCTGCGCCGTGAACTCGCGCCGAACGGCGAGGTGATCGTCGGCTACGTCGGGCGGCTGGCCCCCGAGAAGCAGGTCGAACTCCTCGCCGGCGTCTGCGGTCTGGACGGCGTGCGGGTCGTGGTGGTGGGCGACGGGCCCACCCGGCCGGGGCTGGCCGAGGCACTGCCGGGCGCGGTCTTCCTCGGCCCCCGTACCGGTGACGAACTCGGCCGCATCTTCGCCTCGCTGGACGTCTTCACGCACACCGGGCCCTTTGAGACCTTCTGCCAGACCGTGCAGGAGGCCATGGCGAGCGGCGTCCCGGTCGTCGCGCCCGCCGCCGGCGGACCGCTGGACCTGGTCGCCCACGGGCGCACCGGGCTGCTCGTCCCGCCGCGCGACGCCGGCGCCGTGCGCGACGCGGTCGCCGCCCTGGCCGCCGACCCAGCGCGCCGGGCGGCCTACGGCGACGCCGGACGGGCCATGGTCCAGGGCCGCACCTGGGCCGCCGTCGGCGACCAGTTGATCGGCCACTACGGTGATGTGCTCGCCGCGCGCCGCCCGGTGGTGGCCGCATGAGCGCCGGCGCTCTGCGGATCGTCCGCCTCGCCAACTTCGTCGCACCCGCCTCGGGCGGACTGCGCACGGCGCTCCGCGAACTGGGCAAGGGCTATCGCGCCGCCGGACACGAGCCGGTCCTGGTCGTGCCCGGCGACCGGGCGGGCGACCGCGACACCGAACAGGGAAGGGTGATCACCCTTCCCGGACCGCTGCTGCCCGGCACCGGCGGCTACCGCGTCCTCACCGACAAGCGACGCCTCGCCCGCCTGCTCGCGGACCTGGCACCGGACCGCCTTGAGGTCTCCGACCGTACGACGCTGCGCTGGACCGGCAAGTGGGCGCGGCGCGCCCGGGTGCCCGCCGTGATGGTCTCCCACGAGACCGCCGACGGGGTGCTGCGCACGTGGGGTCTGCCGGAGGGAGCCGCCCGGCGGGCCGCCGACTCGCTCAACGTCCGTACGGCGCACGCCTACGCGCGCGTGGTCTGCACGACCGAGTACGCCGAGCGCGAGTTCGTGCGGATCGGCGCCCGGAACGTGGTGCGGGCGCCGCTCGGCGTCGACCTGACCGAGCGCCACCCCGCGCTGGCCGACACGGGACTGCGGGCCCGGTACGCCCGCGACGACCAGGTGTTGCTGGTGATGTGCGCCCGCCTGTCCGTGGAGAAGCGCCCCGGTACGGCGCTGGACGCGCTGGAGTCCCTGGTGCGCCGTGGCACGCGCGCGGTGCTGGTCGTGGCCGGGGACGGACCGCTGCGGGGTCGGCTCGAGCAGCGGGCACGGGGCCGCGGGCTGCCGGTCCTCTTCCTGGGGCATGTCTCCGACCGCGGCCTGCTGGGTGCTCTCCAGGCCTCCGCCGACGTGTGCCTCGCCCCGGGGCCCGCCGAGACCTTCGGGCTCGCCGCGCTGGAGGCCATGGCCTGCGGCACCCCCGTGGTCGCCAGCGCCTCCTCGGCGCTGCCCGAGGTGATCGGGGCCGCGGGGGCGACCTCTTCGGACCACGGGGACGCGTTCGCGGACGCGGTGGAGCGGCTGCTCCACCGGCCTCCGGTGGAGCGGCGCGAGGCGGCACGCGCGCGTGCGGAGTGCTTCGGGTGGGGGACGGCGGTGGAGGCGTTCCTGGCGGCGCACGACGCGGGGGTGCTGAGCGGCTCGGGGGTGGGCGACGACGGGACGGTGGCGTTCCGTCGTGGCGTGGGCGACGGGACGGGGCTGTTCCGTTCTGGGGCGGACGGTGGGACGGGGCTGTTCCGTTCCGGTGAGGGCGAGGCGACGGTGCCGTCTCGTTCTGGCCCGGACGATGGGACGCTACCGGTCCGTTCTGACGTGGGCGAGGCGACGCTACCGGTCCGTTCTGACGTGGGCGAGGCGACGCTACCGGTCCGTTCCGTCGCGGGTGAGGCGACGCTACGGGCCCGTCCCGACGCGCACGACGGGACGGCACCGTCTCGTCCCTTCGTGGCCGGAGGGCTGGGATAGGTCGGCCGGTCCGTGGTGGCTGGCGACGGGGGGCACCGGCTGGTTGGCCCGCAGATGCACCGACCTGGTGCCGCAGCTGCTGGCCCTCGCCGTCGACGAGAAGCGGCACCGCGCGCGGGGCACGAGCGCCCGCCTCGACCTGCGCACCTCCGCGGCGATGTCGGCGGCCCTGGCCGCCCTGTCGGTGTCGGAGCGGCAGCCGGACGCGGCCTAGCGACGCCGACCGGGCGTCAGCGTCGGCGTACCGCCACGAAGCGGACCGGGGTACCCGGTGTCGCCTGCGCGGTGGACGGGAGGTCGGAGGGGCGGACCACCCCGATCACCGGGTAGCCCCCGGTGGTCGGATGGTCCGCCAGGAAGACCACCGGTCTGCCGTCGGGCGGGACCTGTACGGCGCCCAGGACCATCCCCTCGCTGGCGAGTTCGCCCGTCACCGCCCGGTTCAGAGCGGGTCCTTCGGTGCGCAGCCCGATGCGGTTGCTCGCCGCCGATACGCGGTACGCGCCCGAGGTGAACAGCCGGACCGCCTCCGGTGTGAACCAGTCGTCACGCGGACCCAGCGTGATCCGGAGGACCAGTTCCGCCGGAGGAGCGGGCTGCGGGGCGACGTCCACGCGCGCGTGCGGGACGCGCGCACGTCCGAGAGGCAGGACAGTGCCGTCAGCGAGCGGTGCCGGACCGAGGCCCGACAGGAGGTCCGTCGAGCGGCTGCCGAGGACGGGATCGACGGCGATGCCGCCGGACACGGCCACATAGCTCCGTACACCGCAGACGGCCGGACCGACGTCCAGGACCGCCCCGGCCGGCACCCGCACGGGCGCCCCCCAGGCGGCCGGCCGGCCGTCCACGGTGACCCGGCAAGGAGCCCCGGCGACGGCCACGGTGACCGCCGAACGCGGGCGTAGGGCACAGCCGTTGAGCGTCGTCTCCAGGACGGCGGCCTCGGGCGGGTTCCCGACCAGCCGGTTGCCGAGCGCCGCCGCGGGCTCGTCCAGGGCGCCGGAGCGCGGCACCCCGAGATGGGCGTGTCCGGGGCGGCCCCGGTCCTGCACGGTGGTGAGCGCCCCGGCGCGTACGACGACGAGCGCGCGGTCCGTCATAGGGTGCCCTCCCGAACGCAGGCGCCCCGGGCGGCGTGGCCGGGCGTGCGCCGCGTGCTGTTCCGGGCAGCGCACGCGGAAGGGTGCCGTGCGTCGGTGGCGAGGGCACTCCCGCCGTAGCCGTGGGGCATCGACAGCGGGCCGGTCATGCCGCACCCGCCCGGTCCGCCGGGACGAAGCGCACGCGCGTACCCGGCGTCAGCAGCGCGGCCGGCACGCGCGCGTGGTCCCACAGCACGGCGCGTGTAGTGCCGATCAGCTGCCAGCCGCCCGGCGAGGAGCGCGGGTAGACCCCCGTGTACGGGCCCGCCAAGGCCACCGACCCGGCCGGAACGGCGGTGCGCGGGGTCGCCCGGCGCGGGACGTCGTAGCGCCGCGGCAGGCCTGTGAGGTAGCCGAAGCCGGGCGCGAAGCCGCAGAACGCGACGCGGAACTCGGTGGCCGCGTGGATGCGGGCCACCTCCTGCGCGGACACGTCCCAGTGGGCGGCGACGTCGGCGAGGTCGGGGCCGTCGTAGCGCACCGGCAGCTCGATCACCTCGCCCGTCCGCGGGGGAGCGGGCGGCACGGTGGCGCTCGTCAGTTCGGCGGCCCAGCGGGCGGGGTCGGCCAGGCCGTCGAGGAGGACCGTACGGGCCGCCGGGACGATCTCGCGGACGGCCAGTGAGCCCTCCGCGCGGCGGCGCAGCAGCTCCGCGTGGAGGGCCTGGGCGTCCTCGCCGGAGGCCACCTCGACGAGCAGGGCGTCGTCGCCGACGGGCAGCGCCCTCATGCGAACGCCTCGACACGCACACCGGATTCCTCCAGCCGCCCCCGGACCCGGCGGGCCAGCTCCACCGCGCCGGGCGTGTCGCCGTGCAGGCAGAGGGAACGCGCGCGTACCTCGATGCGAGCCCCCGCGCGGGAGGTGACCTCGCCCAGCCGGGCCAGGCTGAGCGAGCGTTCGACGACGGTGTCCGGGTCGGTGATCACGGCCCCGTCCTGACCGCGGGGCACGAGGGTGCCCTCCTCGGTGTACGCACGGTCCGCGAACGCCTCCGGGACGGCGGGCAGCTCCGCCTTCCCGGCCAGTTCCAGCAGGCGCGAGCCCGGCAGCCCGAGCACGGGCAGTGTCGCGTCGGCGAGGAGCACGCCGTCGACGACCGCCGCGGCCTGTTCCTCGTCGTGCACGACCCGGTTGTAGAGCGCGCCGTGCGGCTTGACGTAGGCGACACGGGCGCCCGCCGCGCGCGCGAAAACCTCCAGGGCGCCGATCTGATAGGCCACCTCGGCGGCCAGTTCGGCGGGCGGCACGTCCATCGCGCGCCGCCCGAACCCGGCGAGGTCGCGGTAGGAGACCTGCGCGCCGATCGTCACGCCCCGTGCGGCCGCCAGTTCACACACGCGCCGCATGGTGACCGCGTCCCCGGCGTGGAAGCCGCAGGCCACGTTGGCGCTGGTGACGACGGACAGCAGTTGCTCGTCGTCGGTCAGCCGCCAGCGGCCGAAGCCCTCGCCGAGGTCGGCGTTGAGATCGATCATGCCTGTCTCCTGGTCAGGCCACGCGGTACTGCTCGTCGCGGGCGTCGGTGAGGAACATCTGTCCCGGTGCGTGGGTCAGGGCGAACGGCGGGCGCGAGGCCATCACCGCGGCCTGCGGGGTCACACCGCAGGCCCAGAACACCGGGATGTCGTCCGGTTCGGCGTCCACCGGTTCCCCGAAGTCGGGGCGGCCGAGGTCGTCGATGCCCAGTCCCGACGGATCGCCGCAGTGTACGGGGCTGCCGTGCACCGCAGGGAGCAGACTGCTCTCCCGGATCGCCGCCGCCAGGTGCTCCGGCGGTACCGGCCGCATGGACACCACCAGCGGGCCGTGCAGCCGCCCCGCCGGGCGGCACTGACGGCTCGTCGCGTACATCGGGACGTTGCGCCCCTGTTCGACATGGCGGATCGGTACGCCCGCCCCGGCCAGCGCCCACTCGAAGGTGAAGCTGCACCCGATGAGGAACGACACCAGGTCGTCCCGCCAGTACCCACGCACGTCCGTCGGCTCGTCCACCAGCTCGCCGTCCCGCCACACCCGGTAGCGCGGCAGGTCGGTGCGCAGGTCCGCGCCCTCGGCCAGGACGGTCGTCCAGGAGCCGGCGTCGGTGACGTCGAGAACGGGGCAGGGCTTGGGATTGCGCTGGCAGAACAGGAGCATGTCGTACGCCCAGTCCGCCGGCACCGAGATCAGGTTGACCTGGGTGTGGCCCGCGGCGACGCCCGCCGTGGGGCCGGTCAGGCCGTCCCGGAAACGGGACCTGGCGGTTTTCGGGCTCCACGCGTGCGCGTGCTCGTCGACGAGGGTCACAGGAGGGTCCTGCACGATGATCGGACGCTTCACTCCAGTTCCTTTCCGCGCGTCTCCGGCAGCCCCAGCAGCGCCAGGGCCGCGATGCCGTACCCGATCGCGCCGAAGACCAGGGCTCCGCCCACACCCCAGCTGTCGGCGAGGAAGCCGACCGTGGTGGGGAAGACGGCGCCGACGGCACGCCCGGTGTTGTACGTGAAGCCCTGGCCGGTGCCGCGCACGGCCGTCGGGTACAGCTCGCTCAGGTAGGACCCGAAGCCGCTGAAGATGGCCGACATGCAGAACCCGAGCGGGAACCCGAGGATCAGCAGGAGGGTGTCCGCGCCGCTCGGGATGTTGGCGTAGGCCAGGATGCAGACCGCCGACAGCAGGGCGAACAGCCAGATGTTGCGGCGCCGGCCCAGCCGGTCGGTGAGATGCCCGCCGGTCAGATAGCCGAGGAAGGCGCCGGAGATCAGGAACGTCAGATAGCCGCCCGTGTTGACCACCGACAGACCGCGCTCGCTCTTGAGGTACGTCGGCACCCAGGTCGCCAGCGTGTAGTAGCCGCCCTGGACGCCCGTGGAGAGAAGGCCCGCGAAGATCGTCGTACGCAGCAGGCGGCCCCGGAAGATCGCCGCGAAGGAGCCCTTTCCGGCATGGCGCTCGCGCGCGGCGACCGCCGTCGGCGCGTCCTGCACGCGGCGCCGCATCCACACCACGAGCAGGGCGGGCAGGGCGCCCGTCCAGAACATCACGCGCCAGGCCACGTCGTCGCCGAAGAACGAGAAGACGAGCGTGTACATGATGGCCGCCAGGCCCCAGCCGACGGCCCAGGAGCTCTGGATCGCGCCCAGGGTGCGGCCCCGGTGCTTCGCGCTCGCGTACTCGGCGACCAGGATCGCGCCGACGGCCCACTCGCCGCCGAAGCCGAGACCCTGGAGGGCGCGGAAGAGCAGCAACGTCTCGTAGGTGGGCGCGAAGCCGCAGGCCACGGTGAAGACGGCGTACGTGATGACCGTGATCATCAGGGCCTTGACCCGGCCGATCCGGTCGGCCAGGACGCCCGCGAGGGCGCCGCCGACCGCGGAGGCGACCAGCGTGACGGTGGTGAACAGGCCTGTCTGGCCGCTGTCCAGGCCGAAGTAGGCGGCCAGCGCGACCATGCTGAGCGGCAGCGTGAAGTAGTCGTAGGAGTCCAGGGCATAGCCGCCGAAGGCCCCGGCGAAGGCACGGCGCCCGCGCGGGCCCAGGGCGCGCAACCAGCCCAGCGCGCCGTCGTCGGAGGCCTGTTCGGCCGCTGGAGGGTGGGCGTCGGTGGACGGGGCCTGCGGTGGAGGGGTCGTGCTCATGGGCACCTCGCAGAGGGATGACGGGGGGTGCTGGGACCGAGCCGTGCCGTGCGGGAGGGGTGCTGAGCGGAGCAAGGTATCCAGCAAGGTAGAGGATCGTTGAACGATCCCTCAATACCCCTGTTGTTTCGTTCTCGTGTCTGCGGTTGAATTCCGGGCATGGCAGAGCAGCTGGCGGGACTGGCCGACGACCGCGCCCTCCTGGGCCGCACCAGCACGGCGGAACGCGTCTCGGACATCCTCAGGAGCCGTATCGCGGAGGGCTATTTCCCGCCGGGGACCCGGCTGTCGGAGGACAGCATCGGCGGTGCCCTCGGCGTCTCCCGCAACACGCTGCGTGAGGCGTTCCGGCTGCTCACCCACGAACGCCTGTTGGTCCACGAGTTGAACCGGGGCGTGTTCGTCAGAGTCCTGACCGTCGACGACGTCGAGGACATCTACCGCACGCGCAGTCTCGTCGAGTGCGCCGTCGTACGAGGCCTGGGAGAGCCGCCGTACGCGCTCGGCAACCTTGCCGAGGCCGTGGAGGAGGGGCAGCGGGCGGCGCGCGAAGGTGACTGGAAATCGTTGGGCACGGCCAATATCCACTTCCACCGGGAACTGGTCGCCCTCGCGGGCAGCGAGCGCACCGACGAGCTGATGCGCAGCGTCTTCGCCGAACTGCGCCTCGCCTTCCACGTCGTCGACGACCCGCGTCGGCTGCACGAGCCCTACCTCGCCCGCAACCGGCAGATCCTCCAGGCGCTCGAGGCCGGCGACAGGGCGGAGGCGGAGACGCTGCTCGCCGTGTATCTGGGCGACTCACTGGAACGGATCGTCGAGGTGTACCGGCGCCGGGTGGGCGACGACCCCTCCGACGGCTGAGGTGTGCCGCCACGGCTCTCGCGGACCCCGGCCGAGGCTCCCCGGCCGGGTCCCGGCCGAGGCTCCCGGGCGGCCTGCCACGCGTCGCGCACCGCTGTGACGTGGGTCGCTTCTGCGTCGTTTGGGTCGATGTCAGACCGAGGACCTAGTCTGTGCACCGTGACTTCGCCTGCATCGACGGACCGTGTTCCGCCCCAGCTCAGCGCGGGGCCGCGCCCCGCGCCGGGCCCGGCCGCCGACGAGGGACTGGCGCGGCGGCTGCGCGCGCTCGCCTGCACCGCACCGATCCACGACCTCGACGCACGCAAGGCCAACCTCGCCGGCGAGTACTCGGTCTACGGCATGGCGGAGATCGCCCTCGCCGCGATCGACCTGGTCACCCTGAACATGGACTTCGACACCGGCGCCGACCACGACCAGATAGTCGCCCGCCTGATCCCGCGCATCGCCGCGCAGGCCCCCGGGCGGCAGGCCGAGGAGCACGAGCGCGTCGCCCGCTGGGTCCTGGAGAACCTGATCAACGTCGGCACCGTCGACCGCGGCTTCCGCGCCGTGTACGGCACCTTCACCCCGGACGGCACCTACGTCCGCCGCGACTACGACTTCAAGCTGATCGAGGAGGTCCCCGGGTACGGCGGCACGGTCTACCTCCGTACGACGGACGAGGCGGTCAACGTCCTCGTGGGCGCCCTCGACACCGACGTCACCAGCGCGCAGATCGCCGCCGAGGTCAAACTCGAGGTCCTCATCCGCCGCGGTCGCCTGGCCGACGCCCAACTCGCCGCCGAACAGGCCCGCTACCGGACCGTGCAGTACTCCGAGACGCTGCGCAGGGCCCTGGAGGCGACCCGGCGCAACGTCCGCGCGGTGGACTGGCTCAACGCCGTTCCCGACATGATCGCCGAGGCCCTCGACCACGTCGCCGACCGCTACCGCCACGAGAACGCGATCCTCACCAACATCCGCAAGGCCCGCGACGAGATCGAGGACGCGGAGAACAAACGGCGGGCAGCCGAACTCGTCGACATCGTCAAGGACTGCATCCGCCGGCACACCCAGCTGCAGTCCCGCCTGCTCGAGGCCGGACCGCTGTTCCGTGCCGAGCAGGACCGGCAGGCCTTCGCCACCCCCATGACGTCGTCGGGAACAGACCTCTACGGCCATCTCGTCGCGCCCGTGCTGCCGTTGCCGCTGGAGCAGGCGGTGCGGGTCACCGACGCGTTCTTCGCGCGCGGGACGGGACTGCGGACACCCGCGTCCGTGCGGGTGGGCGACCTGATCGACCTGCTGTTGACGCCGCCGGTGGAGCGGGAGAACCTCGGCGCGGAGATGCCGGAGCCCGACCTCATCGCGACTCCCGACGACAGCCGGTTCAGCGAGGAGCAACTGGCCGCCGCCATGGAACTGCTGGACCTGCCCGCGGACGCGCCACGACGGCTGTCGGGGCTCCTCGCGGAAGCACGCGGGCGAGATCCCGAACTGCCGTACCTGGTGGCGCTGCTGGCGGTGCACGCGGCCAGCCCGGCGGTCGGCACCGCCTACCGGCAGGGCGAGGAGAAGCTGCTGTTCGCTGTCGACGACGGGACCGAACTGGACGATCCGGAGTTCGGCGGGGCCGACCTGATAGTGGGCATGGCGCTGCTGGACGCGGCGGCGATGGCCGCGGACCGGACGGAAGCAGCATGAGCCGGACCCGGAATCGCCAGCACGAGCACCCCCGCAGCAAGGAGCCGACACCGTGACCGAGCACGTCGACCGGAGTGAACCCGAGGCCGCCGCGCCGGCCTCCGCCGTCGTCACCCCAGCCGACGCCGCCGACGCGGCGCGGCTCGTCGCCTTCGGCCTCCAGCCCAGACTTCAGCCCGCGCGCGACCAGGAGTACGCGGACCTGCTCCGGCGCTACCGCGAGGACCCGCCGTTCGCGCGGCTCGCGGACGCCGTGGCCACCGGGCTGGGCCTGATCGTGCTGGAGGTGTCCCCGCGCGCGGGGATGGCCGTCACCGCAGCGGAGGACTCGGTGTTCGCCGTCCGCATGGGCGACTACGCCCGTCGTACGTCCGCGGACTCCGGAGACCGGTTCCTGCACGGCCTCGCGCATCTCGCCGTCGCCGCGATGGCGTTCCCCCGGCCCGAGGACCTGGCCGACGACGGCTACATCGGCCGGGTCAGCGTCAACGGCGTGGACGCCTTCGTGCGCCAGGCCTGCCGCCGCCTGGAGGAGCGGGCGGAAGAGCAGGGCGAGAACACCGACCCCGCGACCGACGCGCCGGACCTGGAGGCCGCCTGGCGGATCTGGGCCCGACGCAGCGCCGCCGGCGCCACCAAGGACGCCCGCCGGCTCGCCGGTTCGACGACCGGCATCGTCGGCAAGGCCGTCGCGTTCCTCACCGACTCCGGCTTCCTCCAGCGCACCGGCGACGACAACGGCGGCACGTACCGGACCACCGCCCGCTACCAGCTCCAGGTCCGGGACATGGCGGGGAGCGCGGCCCTGGCCGAGCTGCTGGAACTGGGCGTCGTCCCGGTCACCGACGGAACGCCGACGCTGCTGCCCCCCGAGGAGTCCGACGACCTCGACCTGGTCGCCGACGCCGGACTGCCGTTCCACTCCTGAGACTCCACGGAGCCCACCGAAGCTCCCGGAGTTCCCGAAGCCGATCCACCGATCCACCGCACCTTCCGAAGACTTACGAGAGTCCGCCATGTACGAGCTGTCCCGAGTCCGCCTCTACTCGATCGGGCCTGCCGGTGCGCGCTATGCCGACACTGTGCTCGACCTGCGGGGCGTGGGCGAGGTCGTGCCCGATCCCGCCCCCACGCAGGCGGAGTTCTTCGAGGACGAGCCCGTCGGCCCGCCGCGCCGGCCCGCGCCCGCGGGCGTGCTGTTCCTGGAGAACGGCGGCGGCAAGTCCGTCCTGCTCAAGCTGATCTTCTCGGTGATGCTGCCGGGCCACCGCAACACCCTCGGCGGCGCCAGCTCCGGCGTCCTGCGCAAGTTCCTGCTCGCCGACGACTGCGGCCATGTCGCGCTGGAGTGGCAGCACGTGCTGACCGGCGAGTGCGTGGTCGTCGGCAAGGTCAGCGAGTGGCGCGGCCGACAGGTGTCCAACGACCCGCGGAAGTTCGCCGAGGCCTGGTACTCCTTCCGGCCCGGCCCCGGACTCACCCTGGACAACCTTCCCGTCGCCGAGTCCACCGCAGTACGGCCGTCCGCCGAGGGCCAGTCGGGCGCGCAGGGCCGACGGCGCACCATGAAGGGCTTCCGCGACGCGCTCACCGACGCGGGCAAGGCGTATCCGCACCTGGAGGTGCACTGGGAGGAGATCCACGACCGGTGGATCGAGCACCTCGGCGAGCTGGGCCTCGACCCCGAACTCTTCCGCTACCAGCGTGAGATGAACGCCGACGAGGGCGAGGCGGCCGGCCTCTTCGCGGTCAAGAAGGACTCCGACTTCACCGACCTGCTGCTGCGCGCGGTCACGGACACGCGTGACACCGACGGCCTCGCCGACCTCGTCGGCGGCTTCGGCAACAAGCTGGGCCGGCGCGCCGAGCTGATGGCCGAACGGGACTTCACCGCCGGCTCGGTGGACCTGCTCGGGCGGATCGTCGAGGCCGCCGACGCGCGGGCACGCGCGCGTGACATCCACGCCGGGGCCGAGCGCCGCAACCGCGCCCTCGCCCGCAGGCTGTCCGCGCGCGGGCTGCGGGAGCGCACCCGCGCCGCCGACCTGGCCCAGCGGGTCACGGCCGCCGCCTACGCCGTCACCCACTCCGAGAGCGCCCGCGAGCGCAGTGCGCTGATCGCCGCCGAACTCGCCTTCCGGCACGCCTCGCTGGCGCTCGCCGCCGCCGAGAAGTCCGCCGCCGCGCAGAAGCGCGAACTCGCCGAGGCGCGCACCCTCCACGCCGCCTGGCAGGCCGCCGAGGTCTCCCTGCGGCAGCGCGCCGCCGCCGACCGGGTCGCCCGCGTGTCCGCCGCCATCCAGGAGGCCGAGCGGGACGCAGCCCCGGCGCTCGCCGCCCGCGCCAAGGCCGCCGTCGACCTCGTCCGCGCCCTGCACGGCGCGGCCGGGAGCGCCGAGACCCTCGCCAACGAGGAGGAGGAACGCTCCGCGGCCCTCCAGGAGGTCGGCGAGGCCGCGCACCGCGACGCCACGTCCGCCGCCACCGAGGCGCAGCGCGCCCGCAGCGAGGCCGGACATCTGCGTCAGCGCCTCACAGAGGTCGAGCAGGAGACCGCCGAAGCGGTACGCGCCGGCTGGCTCGACGACAGCGCGCCCGACGCCGACCCTGCGCGCGCAGCCCTCGCCGCCAGCGACGCCGAGAAGAGCGCCGTCGCCGCCTGGGACACCGCCCGTGAGGCCTCGCGCAAGGCCGCCGAGCACGCGCGCGAGGCCGCCTCCGCCGAGTCGCGGGCCGAGCTGACCGCGGCCCGCGCGGCCGACGCGGCGTCGGCCGCGCACCGGTCGTACGACGCCGAGCGCCGGCTCGCCGAGGGCCTCGCCGGCGAGGAGCGGCTGGCCGAACTGCTGAGCGTGACCGGTGCCTCGACCCCGCGGATCATCCCGCAGCCGCGCCAGGAGAACGAGGCCGAGGGCACCGGACTCACACCCGAGGACCTCGACCGCTACGCCGACGAGCTGCGCGAACTCCTCGACGGCACCGTCTCCTCCGCCGAGCGACAGCTGTTCGAGCTGCGGACCGCCGCCGCCGACGACTCCCGCATCCTCGGCGCGCTCGGCGACGGCGGACTGCTGCCGCCCGGCCCGGACGTGCTCGCGACGGTCGAGTACCTCGGCGAGCACGGCATCCCCGCCCTGCCCGGCTGGCGCTACCTCGCCCAGGCCGTCGACCCCGTCGACCACGCTCGGGTCCTCGCCGCCCGGCCGGAACTGGTCGACGGCGTGATCATCACCGACCCCGACTCGCACGCCCGCGCGCGTGAGGCGCTCGGCGAAGCCGCCCTGCTGCCCCGGTCCGCCGTGGCCGTCGGCACCGCCGCCGCCCTCCTCGCCCCCACCCCGGCGCCCGGCACCGACACCGGTGACGTCTTCCTCGTACCGCCGAACCCGGCCATGCACGACGAACACGCCGCCGACGAGGAACGGCGGACGCTGCGCGCGCGGGCCACGGAGCGGGACGAGGAGATCCGCCGGCTCGCGGCCCGCCTCGGCAAGGACCGGGAACTGGCGGCGCGTCTCGCCTCCTGGCGCACCGGCTGCCCCGCCGGGCGGCTCACCGAACTGGCACGGAGCGCCGAGGAGGCGCGCGCGTTCGCCGAGGAGTCCGAGGCCGAGCTGGCCGAGGCACGGACCGTGCGCGCGGAGGCCGACGAGGCTGCCGCCGAGGCCGCGCAGGTGCGCGACGAGCGGCAGGAGGCCGCCCAGAAGGCCCGGCGCGCCGCCGACGCCCTCGCAGGGCTCGCCTTCCGGCTGCGCGAGCGCGCCGGCTGGCAGGTCAAGCTGCGTGAACTCGCCGACGAGGCCGCCGAGTCCGAGGCCCGCGCCCAGGCATGCCTGGAGCGCGCCCGCGCCGCCGACGAGGACCGCCGTGCCGCCCAGCGGGCCGCCGACGACTCCCGCCGCACCGCGCGTGCGCTGCGCGCCGAGCGCTCCGAGATCGCCGGCGCCCCCGACGACGTACCGGAGGAGGAGCCGGGCGCGCCCAAGGCGTCCCTGCCCGCCCTGCGGGAGGCCTATCGGGCCGCCTCCCAGCTGTACGAGAAGGTCGGCGTCGGCGCCGACCTGCGGGCGGAACAGGCCCGCGCGGAAGGCGACGAGAGCGCGGCCCTGGCGGAACTGGACCGGCTGAGCAACAAGGTCCGCACGCGCGCGGAGCAGCTGCTCCAGTCACCGGACGGCTCCGACGGACCGTCCCGGCAGGCGGCCTCCGCGCGCGCGGAGGAGCTGGTCCAGCTCCTGGAGACCCGCGTGTCCACCGCGAGCGAGCAGCTCGGCCGGCTGCGCGGAGAGGCCGAACGGCACGCGCCGGAGGACGGCGAGGCCCACACCGAACTGCCCGAGGAGCTCCAGCCGCGCGACGCCGAGCACGCGCAGTCCCTGCTGCGCACCGCCACCGCCGAACTCGCCTCCCGCACCGAGGCGTCGGTCCGGGCCAGGGAGGCGCACGCCGAGCTGCTGGACGCCCACCGCGCCGCCGAGGACGCGGCCGGCGGCTTCGACGAGATCGCCGCCATGCTCCGCGACCTGCTGCGCGAGCACACGCCAGAGGAGGAACAGGAGGCGCCGGATCCCTACCCCGGCACCCTGGAGGAGGCCCGCCAGTCCGCGTCCGAGGCCCGCCGGTCACTGCGCGGCTGCGCCGCCGACCTGTCCGCCGCCGAGGCCGCCGTCCGCGAGGCGAGCGACATCCTCGTCCGGCACGCCAATTCCACCCGGTACGAGCAGGTGCGCACCCCCGCGCGGCAGCAGATCCGCGAGCTGCCCGCCGCCGCGCTCCCCGAGCACGCCCAGAAGTGGGCGGACGCCTTCGCGCCCCGGCTCCGCGTGCTGACGGACGAGTTGGAGCAGCTGGAGCGCAACCGCGACTCGATCGTGGACCGGCTGCGCGGTCTCGTGGAGTCGGCGCTCGCCACCCTGCGCTCCGCCCAGCGGCTGTCCCGGCTGCCCGAGGGACTCGGTGAGTGGTCCGGGCAGGAGTTCCTCCGGATCCGCTTCGAGGAGCCCGACCAGGCCACCCTCACCGAGCGGCTCGGAGAGGTCGTCGACGAGGCCACCCGCGCCGCCGTCAAGAAGAACTCCGACCTGCGGCGCGACGGCATGTCCCTGCTGCTGCGGGGCGTCGGCGCGGCCCTTCAGCCCAAGGGCGTCGCCGTCGAGATCCTCAAGCCGGACGCCGTGCTGCGCGCCGAGCGGGTGCCCGTCGGGCAGATGGGCGACGTCTTCTCCGGCGGCCAGCTCCTCACCGCGGCCATCGCCCTGTACTGCACGATGGCGGCCCTCAGGAGCAACGACCGGGGCCGCGACAAACACCGGTACGCCGGCACGCTGTTCCTCGACAACCCCATCGGCCGCGCCAACGCGACGTACCTGCTGGAGCTCCAGCGCGCGGTCTCGGACGCCCTCGGCGTGCAGCTCCTCTACACGACCGGCCTGTTCGACACGACGGCGCTGGCGGAGTTCCCGCTGGTCATCCGCCTGCGCAACGACGCCGACCTCCGAGCCGGCCTGAAGTACATCAGCGTCGAGGAACACCTGCGCCCGGGGCTGCCGCAGGCTACCTCCGGCGAAGCGGGGCACAGCGAGATCACGGCAACGCGGATGTACAAGCGCGCGGCGCCGAGCGCCCCGTAGCCGTACGGGAGTGGGGAACCGCGGGCCGTCCCGGCCGGTCGCGCGGTTCCCCCGCTCCTAGGGCGTCTGTGCGTCCTCCTTGAGGAGATCCGCGCACTTCTCGCCGATCATCATCGTCGTGACGCACGGATTGACCGCGACGAGATCGGGCATCACCGACCCGTCCGCGACCCGCAGTCCCTCGACCCCCTTGACCCGCAGTCGCGCGTCGAGCGGGGCGGAGGGGTCGTCGTCCGCGCCCATCTTCACCGTGCAGGACGGGTGGTAGACGGTGTTGTGGGTCTTGTGGATGTAGTCGAGCAGTTCGTCGTCGGTCCGCACGTCCGGCCCGGGGGCCAGCTCCGCGCCCGCCCAGCCGCTCAACGCCGGCTGTGAGGCGATCCGGCGCGCCAGCCGCAGCCCGTAGGTCATCACCCGCACGTCGTGCTCGTGCGTGAAGTACCGCGGATCGACCATCGGCTTGTCCCGGTAGTCCCGCGTCCGGAGCCGCACCGTCCCGCGTGACCTGGCCTTGGTCACGTTGGGGGTGAGGCAGAAGGCGTTCTCGGAGGTGGGGTAGCCGTGCCGGGCGGTGTTCATGTCGAACGGCACCGACCCGTAGTGGAACATCAGGTCCGGCCGGTCCAGGCCCGGCTCGGTGTCGTAGAAGATGCCCGCCTCCCACCACTGGGAGGAGGTGGCCGGCATCGGCTGCCGGGCCTCCCACATGATCACGCCCTCCGGATGGTCCTGGAGGTTCTCGCCGACCCCGGGCGCGTCGACGACGACCTCGACGCCGACCTCCCGCAGGTGCGCGGCCGGCCCGATGCCCGACAGCATCAGCAGCTTCGGCGAGTCGATCGACCCGCACGAGACGATCACCTCGCGCCGGGCCCGTACCGTGCGCGTGTGGACCAGATCGGGGTCCAGGTACGCGGCGCCCACACAGCGCCGCCCGTTCAGCAGGAGCTTCTTGGCGCGTACGCCCGTACGGACCTCCAGGTTCGGCCGCTTGCCCATGACCGGGTGGAGGTACGCCACCGACGACGACTGGCGGATGTTGTTCTCGTCGGAGTTGATCTGGAACCAGTTGGCGCCCCGGACCACCGTCGTACCCGAGTTGAAGACCGTCGTGGGTATCCCGGCCTGCGCGCACGCCTCCAGGAGCGCCGTGCCGCATGGGTCCTCGCCCTTCAGCGTGCGCAGTTTCACCGGGCCGGTGCGGCCGTGGTGGTCGCCCGGAGCGTCGTTGGACTCCAGCCGCCGGTAGAGCGGGAAGAGGTCGGCCGCGCTCCAGCCCGTACAGCCCGCCGCGGCCCAGTCGTCGAGGTCCTCGGCGGGTGCCCAGAAGGCGATGCACGAGTTGTGGGACGAACAGCCGCCCAGCACCTTCGCGCGCGCGTGCCGCATGAAACTGTTGCCGCTGGCCTGCGGTTCGACCGGGTAGTCCCAGTCGTAGCCGGACTCCAGCAGGCCCATCCAGCGGTCCAGTCTGAGGATGTCGTCGTCTCCGACGTCGCTCGGGCCGGCCTCCAGCACGCACACCGTGACGGCGGGGTCCTCGGAGAGCCGGGCCGCGACCACATTGCCCGCGGTGCCGCCGCCGACCACGACGTAGTCGAACTCGTCGATGCTCATGCTGCCCTCCTAGTCGGCTGCCGGAGTGGTGGAAGGGGCGGCCGCGGCGGGCGCTTCCAGCCGGTGCTCGGCGAGGACGCCGGTCCTGTGCCGCTGGACGAACCAGTAGTAGGCGAAGCCGCCGCCCGCGATCACGGCGACGAAGAGGACGGCACCCCACTGGAGGTACCAGTGGAAGGGCGCGGTCGCGTTGTAGACCGAGGCCCGAGGCCAGATCAGGTTGATCGTCATCGCCGCGCCCCACACCACCGCGATGATGTTGACGGGCAGTCCCCAGCGGCCGAGCGAGAACTTGCCGTCACCCGCGGGCTGCCACTTGCCGCGCAGCCGGGCCACCAGCATCGGCGCGGTCACGCCCAGGTAGGCGAGGTAGATCATGATGATGCCGATGCTGGTGACGACCGTGAAGATCTGCGGCTGGCGGATGTTGACCACCAGGATCGCCAGCGCCAGGATGCCGATGATCACGGTCGGCAACACCGGTGTCTGGAAGCGCGGGTGGCACCGGGCCAACCGTGAGGACGCGGGCAGGTTGTTGTCGCGGGCCATCGCGAACGCCAGCCGGATCGCCGCCGTGTGGACGGCGAGCGCGCACACGGTGACCGCGATCAGCACGCACCACAGCATCGCCTTGCCGGCCGTCGGACCGAGCACGTCCAGGACGATGAACTGCAGCCCGTCCGTCGAGAGCTTCTCGCCCTTCAGACTGGAGACGCTCATCAGCGCCAGCAGCAGGATCAGTCCGCCCAGGACGAACGAGGCGACGATCGCCCGGATGATCGCGCGGGGGGCGTTGCGCGACGGGTCCAGCGACTCCTCGCCGAGCGAGGCGGCCGTGTCGAAGCCGTACATGACGTACGCCGACGCCAGCGAGGCCACGAGGAACGCGCCGAGGTATCCGGCTCCGTAACCGGTGCCCGTGCCCTGGGTTTCCATGACCACCTGCGGGCCGCGCGTGATGTGGACGGCGAACAGGACGATCAACACGACCGTGGCGATCAACTCGATGAACACGCCCGCCGTGTTGATCGTGGCCATCAACTTGACGCCGAAGGCATTGACCAGGGTCGTGAACAGGATCAACACCGCGGCCAGGATCACCGCGTTGGTCGCCACGTCGTACGTGCCGGTGCCGTCCCCCACGAACTGGAAGAACGACGAGATCTGCGGCAGGGTCAGCTGGTAGGCGAGGGCCACGGCCGCGATCGACACGATCGAGGCGACCAGCATCATCCAGCCGGCCAGCCAGCCCAGATGCGGATTGCCTATCTTCTTCGACCAGTTGTAGACCGAGCCCGCGACCGGATAGCGGGCCGCCAGTTCCGCGAAGCACAGGGCGACCGTGAACTGGCCGACGAAGACCATCGGCCACGACCACCAGTAGGCGGGACCGCCGCTGCCGTAGCCGAAGTAGAACAGCTGGAACGTGCCGGTCAGGATGGAGATGTAGCTGATGCCGGCGGCGAAGGTGTGGAAGTTTCCCAGGGTGCGCCTGAGTTCGGGTTTGTAGCCGAACTCGGCGAGTTCGGCGTCGTCCTGGCCTTGCTTGTCCGATGGTGGTTGCGCTGTCGTCGTCATGAGCGGACTCCTCGTGGGCCTGGGGGAGGGGTGGGAGCGGCTCTGCGGGTGCCGGGACCGGTGGGTCGCCTGTGGGTGCTGCTCACGCGAACCAGCCCTGTGGTGAAGGGGCGGTGTTTCGCCAGACATGCTTCGTCTCGCGGTACTCGGCGAGGCCTGAGGGTCCGAGTTCGCGGCCGAAGCCGGACTGCTTGAAGCCACCCCACTCGGCTTGCGGGACATAGGGGTGGTAGTCGTTGATCCAGACGGTGCCGAGGCGGAGCCGGGCGGCCGTGCGCGCCGCCTTCGTCTCGTCGGTCGTCCAGACGGCGCCGGCCAGACCGTAGATCGTGTCGTTGGCGAGCCGCACCGCCTCGTCCTCGTCGGTGAAGCGCTCCACCGTCAGGACCGGACCGAAGGACTCCTCCCGCACCACGCTCATCCCGGCCGTGCAGCCATCCAGAACGGTCGGCGGGTAGTAGAAGCCTTCGTCCAGGCCCGGCCCGGACGGCCGTGCGCCGCCGCACCGCAGGACGGCGCCCTCGGTGAGACCCTGGGCGACGTACGCCTCGACCTTCGCCCGGTGCGCCGCGGAGATGAGCGGTCCGCTCTGTGCCCGCTCGTCGAACGGCCCGCCGAGCCGGATCAGCGACGCGCGCCGGACGATCTCGTCGACGAACCGGTCGTGCAGCGAGTCCTCGACCAGCAGCCGCGCCCCCGCCGAGCAGACCTGCCCGGAGTGCAGGAAGACGGCGGTCAGCGCCATGTCGACGGCCGTGTCGAAGTCCGCGTCCGCGAAGACGATGTTGGGGTTCTTGCCGCCGAGTTCGAGGGCGACCTTCTTCACGGTCCCGGCCGCGGCCGCCATGAGCCGGCGCCCGGTCCGGAGGCCGCCCGTGAACGAGATCAGGTCGACGTCCGGGTGGTCGCCGAGCGGGGCACCCGCCTCCGGCCCCGCGCCGAGGACCAGATTGCCCACGCCCGGCGGCAGCCCGGCCTCGTCCAGCAGCCGCAGAAGGTGGATCGCGGTGTGCGGGGTCAGCTCGCTCGGTTTGAGGACGAAGGTGTTGCCGGCCGCGAGTGCCGGCGCCACCTTCCAGGCGGTCTGGAGCAGCGGGTAGTTCCAGGGAGTGATGAGCGCACAGACACCGACGGGCTCGTTCACCACCCGGCTGTCGACGTCCTCGCGGCCGGTGTCCACGACCCGGTCGGTCTCCTCCGCGACCAGCCGCCCGAAGTAGCGGAAGCAGTTCACGATGTCGTCGATGTCGTACGCGCTCTCCACCAGCCGCTTCCCGGTGTCCAGCGACTCGGCGCGGGCGAGCGCGTCCTTGTCGCGGACCAGGAGACCGGCGACCCGCAGCAGCAGGTCCCCGCGCTCGGCCGGCGCCGTGCGCGGCCAGGGGCCCGTGTCGAAGGCACGACGGGCCGCGGCGATCGCCTCGACCGTGTCCTTGCCGCCCGCCTCGTCCACGACCCCCACCAGGGAGCCGTCCGCGGGGCACCGGATCTCGCGGGTCCGCTCGTCCAGAGCCGCCCGCCACGCGCCGTCAATGAACAGGTCGGGCATGGCCGCCTCCGAGCTTCTCGACGAGCCACTCGTGGAAGATCCCGATGTGGTGCTCGTTGGGGACCAGCACACCACCCCCGCGGTACGCCCGCGAGGACATCGCGGGCTGCGTCCGTTCACACGCCTCGAAGTCCTGGACGTTCACCCGGTGGAACAGCTCCACCGACTTCGACACGTCCGCCCCGGAGTCCACCACTTCCGGCGCGTACAGCCAGTCGCACTCGACGACCGTGCGGTCCTCGGCGAGCGGGAACATGCGGTGCAGGATGACGTGGTCCGGTACGAGGTTGATGAACACCGTCGGTTTGACGGTGATCGCGTAGTAGCGCCGGTCCTGGTCCTCGGCGACGGCAGGCAGTTTCGCGAAGCCCTCGCTGCCGTCGACCGTGAAGCCCCGGACGTCCTCACCGAACTCGGCGCCGTGGCCCACGTAGTACTGGGCGGCGTATCCGTCGGCGAACTCCGGGAGGACGTCGGTGAGTTCGGGATGGATCGTGGCGCAGTGGTAGCACTCCATGAAGTTCTCGACGATCAGTTTCCAGTTGGCCTTCACGTCGTAGGTGATGCGTTTGCCGAGGGCCAGGTTCTCGGTGCCGTAGTGCTCGATGGCGGCCGCGTCGCCGAGCCGCTCGACGGCGGCGTGCATCACCGTGTCCTCGAAGGAGGGCGGCTCGTCGGCGAGGCACACCCAGGCGTAGCCGAGCCATTCGCGCAGGGCCACCTTGATCAACCCGTATGCGACCCGGTCGACGTCCGGCATCTTGATCAAGTTGGGCGCGGCGATCAACGTACCGTCAAGGTCGTACGTCCATGCGTGGTACGGACATTGCAGGTTGCGGCGGACCTGGCCCGAATCCTCCATGCACAGGCGGGCCCCGCGATGCCGGCACACATTGAGGAAGGCGCGCAGCTCACCGCTGCGCGAACGGGTGACCAGCACGCTCTCGCGGCCGACCTGGACGGTACGGAAGGCGCCGGGTCCGGCGAGGTCGGCGCTGCGGACAGCGCAGAACCACATCGACTCGAAGAGGTGCTCCTGCTCCTGGCGGAAGATCTCCGGGTCCGTGTAGTACTGGCCCGGCAGCGTCGCGATCAGGCTGGGGGACAGAGGGGTCGTCGTCACGTGCGTGCTCCTCAGGGGGACGAGCGTGCTGCTCAGGCGGGACGGCGTGCTGCTCGGGCCGGACGAGCGTGCTGCTCAGGCGGGCGCGGCGGCGAGGCGGGCGGGATCGAAGAGGCCGATGGGGTGCGCGGTGGAGCCGGTCAGGGCCAGGTCGGCGAGGATCTCCCCGACGACGGGCACGAACTTGAAGCCGTGCCCCGAGAAACCGCACGCCACGGTCACCGCGTCCGGGTGTCCGGGATGGCGGGCGATGACGAAGTGCTCGTCCGGGCTGTTGGAGTACATGCAGGTCGCCGCCTTGAGGAAGGTGCCGGAGAGATCGGGGATGCATCCGGCCATGTGGTCGGCCATGGCCCTGACCTCCTCCTCGTGCACCGTCCGGTCGATCGTCTCCGGGGTGGTGACCTGCCCCTTCCGGAAGAAGGCGACCTTGGCGCCGAGGGCGGGACCGTCGATGGCGGGGAAGCCGTACACCTGGACGCCGGTCGCGTTCTCCCAGATGTAGATGGGATGGTTCTCGGGCAGGAAGGGCTCGACGCCACCCTTGGGCTGGAACCAGTACATGACCTGCCGTTCGATCGTGAACGCGACGCCGAGATCGGTGAGGAGCTGCGGCGCCCAGGCTCCTGGGCAGATCACCAGGTGGGCCGCCGTGTAGGTGTCCTCGGCCGTGTGCACCCGCACGCCGTCGCGGTACGGCTCCCAGCGGGTCATCGGCTCGTCGAAGTGCAGGTCGGCGCCCTGCCTGGTGGCGAGCTGGAGGTGCGCGGCGACGGTGTTCTCCGGGCGGAGCAGCCCCGCCTTCGCCTCGTACAGCGCCACTTCGTCGTCCCGCGGGGCGAGGGTGGGGAAGCGTCGCCGGATCTCCTTCGCGTCCAGCATCTCGTGCGGAAGGTCCCACTGCCGTGCCGAGCGCAGCGAACCGGAGACGGTCAGGGAGTCGGGGCGGCCGACCATCACGCCGCCGCCGAGAATCGCGATCTCCCGGCCGGTGGCCCGCTCCAGGTCCGCGTACAGCTCGTAGGCGCGCAGCAGCAGCGGTACGTACGCGGGGTCCTCGAAGTACGACTGCCGGGTGATCCGCGAACCGCCGTGGCTGGAGCCCCGGTTGTGCACCGGGCCGAACTTCTCCAGGCCGAGGACGCGGGCGCCGCGGGCGGACAGGTGGTGGGCGGCGGCGCTGCCCATGCCGCCGAGACCGATGACGATGACGTCGTAGGTGGGGGACACTGCGTGCCTCCTAGGACTTCTGAGGGCGACATCCGGGGTCGGGATCAAGGGTCGGGATCTGATGGCGTCTCAGCGGCGGATGCGGGTCATCTTCGGGTCGAACAGCGGCTCCTCGGCGACGGTCGCGGGAACCTTCTCGCCGAAGTACTCGATGTGCACCGCCGTCCCGGTCGCAAGCACCGGCAGCCAGGCGTACGCGACGCAGCGGCCCAGTGTGTAGCCGTACGACGCGCTCGTCACGTATCCGGCGGGGACGCCGTCGACGTGCACGGGCTCCTTGCCGAGGACCACGTGGGCGGGGTCGTCGAGGAGGAGGGGGGTGAGGCGGCGGCTCGATTCGGGGCGGTTCTCCAGCGCCTCCTGGCCGACGAAGCCGTCCTTGTCCATCCGGACCGCGAAGCCGACGCCCGCTTCGTAGGGGTCGTGCTCGTCGGTCATGTCGGTGCCCCAGGCCCGGTATCCCTTCTCCAGCCGCAGGGAGTTGAAGGCCGACCGCCCGGCCGCGATCACACCGAGGTCCCGGCCGGCCGCCCAGAGCGTGTCCCACAGGCGCAGCCCCAGGTCGGCGGTGGTGTACAGCTCCCAGCCGAGTTCGCCGACGTAGGACAAGCGCATCGCCGTCACCGGTACGTGTCCGACGTATGTCTCCTTCGCGCGGAAGTAGCCGAACCCCTCGTGCGAGAAGTCGTCGGGAGTCAGCGGCTGGACGAGGTCGCGGGCGAGCGGGCCCCAGACGCCGACGCAGCAGGTGCCGGAGGTGATGTCCGCGATCCGTACATCGTCCGGGGCATGCCGGATCAGCCAGTCGAGGTCGGCGGGGGAATTGGCGCCGATCTGGAAACGGTCGGCGGCCAGGCGGGCCACGGTGAGGTCGGAGCGGATGCCTCCGGTCTCGTCCAGGAGCAGCGTGTAGGTCACCGCGCCGGGCTTCTTGCGGAGGTTGTTGCTGGTCATGCGGTCGAGGAAGGCGAGCGCGCCGGGGCCGGTGACCTCCAGGCGGCGCAGGGGCGTCATGTCGTAGAGGGCGACCTTCTCGCGGGTCGCCTTCGCCTCCGCGGCCGCGACGGGCGACCAGTAGCGGGCCGACCAGGCGTCGCGCACGGGCGGCTCATCGGGGCCGAGCCCGTCGACGAGCGGCGCGTTCGCCTCGTACCAGTGCGGGCGCTCCCAGCCGCCGCCCTCCAGGAAGAACGCACCGAGCTGCTCCTGGCGGGCGTGGAAGGGGCTGACGCGCAGGGGACGTGGTTGCTCCATCGGCTGGAGCGGGTGCAGCACGTCGTACACCTCGACGAACTGCTGCGACCCGCGCGCGCGGACGTACGCCGGCGAGCGCTGCACCTCCTCGAAGCGGGTGAGGTCGCATTCGTGGACGTCGAGGGAGGGCCGTCCGTCGACCATCCACTCGGCGACGGCCTTGGCGACGCCGGCGGAGTGCGTCACCCAGACGGCCTCGGCCAGCCAGAAACCCCTGAGCTGCCGCGACTCACCCAGGACCGGCATGCCGTCCGGCGTGAACGAGAAGACCCCGTTGAAGCCGTCCTCGATGTCCGAGTCGCGCAGAGCCGGGAGCAGCCGGCGGCAGTCCTCCCAGCTCGGCGCCCAGTCCTCCTCCGTCAGGGGATATGAGGACGGCATGTCCATGCCCCGGGCACGCGCCTCGTCGTACGGTGGCACCGCGAACGGGTCGACCTGCAGCGGCCGGTGGGCGTAGGAGCCGATGCCGATGCGGTCGGTGTGCTCCCGGAAGTACAGGTCGCGGTCCTGAAAGCGAAGGATGGGCCGCGAGGCTTCCTCGGTGTGGTCGCCGAGTTCCGGCAGGGCCTTCGTCTTCACGTACTGGTGTGCCAGGGGTTGCAGGGGCACGTCGATACCGGCCATGCGTCCGATCACGGGGCCCCAGAAGCCGGCCGCGGAGACGACGTGGTCGGCGGGGAAGGTTCCCCGGTCGGTGACCACGGCAGTGACGTGACCGCTCTCCCGCTCGATGTTGGTGACCGTGTGGCGGTCCAGGAACCGGGCGCCTCGCTGCGTGGCCCGCTCCATCTGGGCGCGGGCCGCGAGGAGGGCGCGGGCCAGGCCGTCGTCCGGGGTGTGGAAGCCGCCGAGGACGATCGACTCGTCGAGCAGGGGCCAGAGTTCCTTGCAGCGGGCCGTGCCGACGATCTCGCCGCGGATGCCCCAGGCGGCGGCGTAGCCGGCTCGGCGGTGGAGGTCGGCGAGGCGCTCGGGCGTGGTGGCGAGTTCCAGACCGCCCACCTGGTTGAAGCAGGGCACGCCGTCGATGCGCAGCGAACCGAACTTGTGGACCGTGTACTTGGCGAACTCCGAGAGCGTCTTGGAGGGGCTGGTCTGGAAGACGAGTCCGGGCGCGTGCGAGGTGGAGCCGCCGGGGGCGGGCAGAGGACCCTGTTCGAGGACGGTGACGTCGGTCCAGCCGCGGGCGGTCAGCTCGTCGGCGAGGGAGCAGCCGACGATGCCGGCGCCGATGACGACGACTCGGGGGGTGGGGGAGGTGGTACGGGGACGGTTTTCAGGCGTGCTGGACATGCCCCTCCTTGCCGGGGTGGGGTGAACGCGCTCAGGAAGTGCCGAAGGTTCAGGGCGTGCAGGTGGGGCTGAGGAGGTGCTCTGGTAGACCGACGTCGAGGTGACCGGCGCAGCCGGTGGCGAGGATTCGGGCGGCGCTCACAGAACCACCACCGAGCGCAGCACCTCGCCCCGTTGCATCTTGCCGAAGGCCTGCTCCACCTGATCCAGCGCGATGGTCTCGGAGACGAACGCGTTGAGGTCGAGCAGCCCGTACAGGTACTGGTCGATCAGGTAGGGGAAGTCCCGGCTCGGCAGACAGTCCCCGTACCAGGACGACTTGATCGCGCCGCCCCGCGAGAACACGTCGATCAGCGGGAGGTCGACCTTCATCTCGGCGGAGGGGACGCCGACCTGCACCAGCAGGCCCGCGTGATCCCGCATGTAGAAGGCCTGCTCGAAGGTTTCCGGGCGGCCGACCGCGTCGATCGCGATGTCCACACCGAAACCGTCGGTGAGGGCCCGGACCGCCTCGACCGGGTCGGTGCCGCGGGAGTTGACGGTGTGTGTGGCACCGAACTTCTCCGCCTGGTCGAGCTTGCGGTCGTCGATGTCGACGGCGATCACCTTCATGGCACCGTTGAGGCAGGCCCCGGCGATCGCCGCGTTGCCTACGCCGCCGCAGCCGATGACGGCCACCGAGTCGCCGCGGCCCACGTTGCCGGTGTTGACCGCCGCGCCGTAGCCGGCCATCACGCCGCAGCCGATGAGACCGGCGGCCTCCGGGCGTGCGGCTGGATCGACCTTCACGGCCTGGCCCGCCGCCACCAGGGTCTTCTCGGCGAAGGCGCCGATCCCCAGGGCGTTGGCGAGCGGGGTGCCGTCGAGCAGCGTCATCGGCTGGACGGCGTTGCGCGAGTCGAAGCAGTACCAGGGGCGGCCCCTGCGACAGGAACGGCAACTCCCGCAGGGGGCGCGCCAGGCGAGCACCACGAAGTCGCCGGGCCGGAGGTCGCCGACCCCCTCGCCCACCGCCTCGATCGTCCCCGCCGCCTCGTGCCCCAGGAGGAACGGGAAGTCGTCCGTGATCGCACCCTCGCGGTAGTGCAGATCCGTGTGGCAGACCCCGCAGGCCTGGACGGAGACGAGGACCTCTCCCGGCCCGGGGTCGGGGACGACGATCGTCCGGACCTCGACGGGTGCGCCCTTCTCGACAGCGACTACGGCACGGACCTCATGGGGCACGACACCCTCCTCTGCTGTTGCGCAATGCACGATGTGTTGCGCGATGAGGAACATAGTGGGAACGCCACCGAGCGGCCGTCAAGAGGTGCGAGTTAACCCTTGGCAAAAGGAACGGGACCGGCGAAACGTGTCGGACACACGGCGGCGCGGGACCAGGGATCTCCTGGTTCCGCGCCGCCGTGGTGGGGTGGAACAGAGGTGTCCGAAGCGGGACATCGCGGTGCGGGCCCGCCCCGGCCCGCCCCGGGCCCGCCGGAGAACCGCTTGGGCGTCCGCCCTGTGGTCCCTCAGAAGCCGTAGCCCATCCGGCGCGACAACTCGGCGCCGGCCGCGACCGTCCGCTTCGCCAGCTCCGGCAGCCGGTCCGTGTTCAGCCGGTACACCGGTCCGGAGACGCTGATCGACGCGATCACCTTGCCATCGTGCGCCCTGATCGGCGCGGCCACGGCCGCGAGCCCCAGCTCCAGCTCCTCGACGGTGAGGCCGTATCCCTGCTCGACGACGGCCTCCAGCTCGGCGCGCAGCATGGACGCCCCGGTGATCGTGCGCTCGGTGAAGTGGGGGAGAGGGCGCGCGAGGAGACCTTCGCGCAGCGTGGGCGGCATATGGGCGAGGAGGACCTTGCCGCTGGACGTGGCATGAAGGGGGGTGCGTCTGCCGAGCCAGTTCTGCGCGGTCACCGAGGCGGTGCCGCGGGCCTGCATGATGTTCACGGCCGCGTCGTCGTCCAGCACGGCGATGTTGACCGTCTCGCCCAGCTCGTCGGCGAGTTCGCGGCAGACGGGGACGCCCTCCTGCGAGATGTCGAGCCGCACGGCGGCCGCGCCCGCCAGGCGCAGCACGCCGGCCCCCAGGTAGTACTTGCCCCGGTCCTTCGCCTGGGCGACGAGGCCTCGGTTCTCCAGGACGCCGAGCAGCCGGAAGGCGGTCGACTTGTGCACGTCCAGCTCGTCGGCGATCTCGGTGACGCCCGCCTCGCCGTGCCGGGCGAGGATCTCCAGCACGCTCACCGCCCGGTCCACCGACTGCACGGCGCTGGCCGAGCCCCTGCCGCTCTGCTTCTCCGTGGTCGGGTTCTTCTCTTCACTCGGGTCGGACTGCTTGTGCGTGGGGGTCATGGCTCAACTCTCACCACCTGTCGGCCCGGTTCGGGCCGCATCTGCGGGAAACCCTTGACGCGACGGTCGCCCCGCCCGGATTCTGTTGCGCATAGCGCGAACTCGTGCGCCGTGCGAAACATCATGTTACCGAAGCGTCCGGCGCCCGTAAGGGGCCGAACAACTCCGGCTGCCGACGGACGCGCCGACAGCCGAGCCGACGCCGGCCGGACCGGCCGAGCCCGGACCAACGAGGGTCCGGGACGACGGCGGTCCGCGTATCCCGAGAACTGCCGCGAACTCCTTGATCCGTCTGGACCGCAAGGTCCCGGACCCAGTGTCCAGGACCGAGAGGGGGGCCCATGATTCCCGTCTGCCGCCTCGAAGACCTCCCCGAGGGTGAGTCCGTCCGCATCGACACCACCCCGCCCATAGCCGTGTTCCACGCCGAGGACGGCCGGCTATACGCCATCGACGACACCTGCACCCACCAGGACGCCTCCCTCTCCGAGGGCTGGCTGGAGGGCTGCCTCGTCGAGTGCCCGCTGCACGCCGCCTCCTTTGATCTCCGTACCGGCGAACCGACCTGCCTCCCGGCTCGCCGCCCCGTCCGCACCCACCGCGTCACCGTCGACGACGGCATGGTCCACGTCCACCTGGTGGCGGAGGAGGGGACGGCGGCATGAACAAGCCCACGTCCAAGTCTGCGGCGCCGGTCCGGGAGCAGCGCGTTCCCGTCGCGGCCGACGCCCCACCGCCACCGCGGTCTCCCCAGCTCCGTCCCCAACTGTCCGAGCTGTCCGTCCCGCCCTGCCCGTCCGAGAGGAATCGCATCCCATGAGGACCGTGACCGTCGTCGGCGCCTCCCTCTCCGGCCTCTACGCGGCCCGCGAACTCCGCGCCCAGGGCTTCGACGGACGCCTGGTGATCATCGGTGAGGAGCCCCACGCCCCCTACGACCGCCCTCCCCTCTCCAAGGACTTCCTCACAGGCCGCGCCGACGAGGCCCAACTCGCCCTCACCGATGCCGAGGAGACCGACGGCCTCGACGCGGAGTGGCTTCTCGGCGTCCGCGCCCGGGGCCTCGACGCCCGTGGCCGCACGGTCCTCCTCGGCGACGGCCGTACGGTGGCCACCGACGGCGTGGTCATCGCCACCGGTGCCTCGGCCCGACGGCTCCCCGGTGACGGCCTCGCCGGGGTGCACACCCTGCGTACCCTCGACGACGCCCGGGGGCTGCGCGAGGACCTCGGCCGGGGCACCCGTCGGATCGTCGTCATCGGCGGCGGCTTCATCGGCGCCGAGACCGCGTCCTCCTGTGCAGCGCTCGGTCACTCCGTGACCGTCGTGGAAGCGGCCTCGCTTCCGCTCGAGCCCCAACTGGGCGCCGACATGGCCGCCGCGTGCGCCGCTCTGCACCGACGAGGAGGGGCGGACCTGATCACCGGCACCGGTGTGGCCGGCCTGCGCGGGACCGGCGTCGTCACCGGAGTGGAACTCTCCGACGGCCGCACCCTGCCCGCCGACATCGTGATCGTCGGCATCGGCGCAACGCCCAACACCGCTTGGCTGGCGGGCTCGACACTCGCGCTGCACGACGGCGTGCTGTGCGACGACGGCTGTGCCACGGCCCTTCCACAGGTCGTCGCCGTCGGCGATGTCGCCCGCGTGGGTGGCTCCCGCGCCGAGCACTGGACCTCGGCGACGGAGCAGCCACGCGTCGCCGTGGCCAACCTGCTTGCCGGCCGCACCACGCGGACCCTGCGATCGGTACCGTACTTCTGGTCCGACCAGTACGGCTCACGCATCCAGTTCGCGGGCCGGCGAGGGGACGGCGACACCGTCCGCATCGCTGAGGGAGAACTCACCGACGGCGCCCCCACCGACGGTGGCTTCCTCGCCCTCTACGAACGCGACGGCCGCACGACCGCCGTGCTCTCCGTCGACCGTCCACGCCCATTCATGCGGGTACGGCGCGAACTGGCGCGAGAGGAGGGACGGGTGAGGTCCGGGACGACGTGACCGACCGCCCACGCAGACGCCACGGACCGCGGCCGGTATGGCCGGTGTGGCAGGAGGGCTGAGCGGCGTGCCTCGGGAGACCGGTTCCAGGTCTCAGGAGTGGGACAGCTGCCCGGCGCCGCTCCGGCGACGTATCCGCTCCTGCGCGCGCTTGGCGGTCCGCTCCTGCCGACGTGTCCGGCGACGCTCGCGGCGCAATGCTCGCGCGGTGCTGCTCGGCGTCGACACGACACCGTTGCGCTGGTTCCACACCTGGCGGGTCACCCAGACGTCCAGCGCTCCCCAGGTGGCCACCACCGTGCTGACCACGCTGCTGATGACCATGGGGAACGCCAGCCAGGATCCGGCAAGCGTGCACAGGAGAGCGACCATGGCCTGCAGCAGTGTCACAGCGATGAACAGCACCGCCCGCACCGCCGACCTGCGCACCGGGTCCGGAAGCCGGCGCCGCCGGGCGGGCTCCTCCACCCACAACGGCCGGTACACGGCCCGTTCCTGCTCCGTGCGAGACGCGCCAACGTCCTTGGCCGCCTCAACCCGACCGGTGCTCCGGGCCGGGCCCTCGGCTGTGTCGCCGACGGCCGACGCGGCTGCCGGAAACTCACTTCGCCCCGTCGCCCTGCGCCCCTTCACCGGAATGTCACGATCCGGTGCCTCGGGCTCCCGCAACGCCGTACCGCGCGCAGCCATGCCGTCCTCGGGCGCATCGCGCCGCTCCGCCGTGCCCATCAACGTGTCACTCCCCACCGCCGGCAGACCGCTTGCCCCCGGCTCCAAGAACCGGCCCCTCAACGGCTGCCCGGCTTGCGCTCTTTTACGCCGCCCAGGTGCGGCATGCGGCTCCTGTGGCCGATTCCGCCCCCAATTCCCAATGAGTAGGACGACCGACCCGCCCCGAAGATTCCCGAACTGCGAAAAATTCTGGCCAACTCCTCGACGATGACGAGCGGATCCGACACCGCTCGGAAGACCTGGTTCCGGGAGGCAATCTCCCGCAATGGGCGGACAACTCCCCCTGCCCCCACGCTTATACGGACGTTCAGATTCCGGACGCCTCTTCGAGTTAACTGTGCGTCGGTAGTAGGCTCGCGCCGTTTGTTGACGCACATGCGTACCCCCTGCCGGTGGGGGTTCGAGCTGGGGGAGTCCATGCGCTTTCGCGGGAAGTCGATCCGCCGGAAGATCGTGGCGCTGCTGCTCGTGCCGCTGGTGTCCCTGACCGCCCTCTGGGGCTTCGCCACGGTGCTCACGGGCCGTGAGGCAAGCCGCCTGTTCACGGTGTCGCACGTCGTGGAGAAGGTCGGCTACCCCGTCGAGGACACTGTCCGAATCGCCCAGCAGGAACGCCGCCAGACCCTCGTCTACCTCGCCGACCCCCGCGCCTCCGACGCGTTGTCCGCTCTGCGCCGCACCCGGACCGCCACGGACAAGGCTCTCGCGGAGATCCGCACCAACGCCAAGGACCCTGACGTACGCGAGGTGCTGGACCAGGACGACAGTGAGGGCCTGACGGCGATCCTCGACGCCTTCGACGGCGTCGACTCCCTGCGCCGCAGCGTCGAAGAGGGGACCGTGACCCGCGCCCAGGCGCTGGATCTCTACAACCGTCTGATCGACCCCTGTTACATCCTGCTCGCCACACTGGACGTCGTCGACAGCGTGGAGATGGACAAGCAGTACCGGGCCCTGGTCAGCGTCGCCCGCGCCCGCGAGCTGCTCTCCCGGGAGGACGCCCTGCTCGGCTCCGCCCTGGTCGTGGGCCGGGTCACCCGCGACGAGATCCGTGACATCTCCGATCTCGAGGCCCAGCGCAACGTCGTCTACGACATCAGCCTCGCTCAACTGCCCGTCGCGGAGCGCGAACGCTACGAGCGCTTCTGGAAGAACGCCACCACCGCCCCCCTGCGCACGGCGGAACAGGCGGTCGTCTCCACACAGCCCGGCAAGATGCCCCGCGGGGTCACCGCCAGGACCTGGGACATCGCGGCCGCGAACGTCCTCGACGAACTCGGCAACCTCGACGAACAGGCCAACGACCGCTACCAGGACCGCGTTCGCCCCGTGGCGATCGAGGTGATCGTCAAGGCGGTCGTGGCCGGAGTCTTCGGTCTGATCGCCCTGCTCGTCTCCCTCGTCCTTTCCGTGCGCATCGGCCGCGGGCTCATCCGCGACCTGCGCCAACTGCGCCTGGAGGCCCACGAGGCGTCCGGGGTCCGGCTGCCCAGCGTCATGCGCCGCCTCTCCGCGGGCGAACAGATCGACGTCGAGACCGAGGCTCCGCGACTGGAGTACGACAAGAACGAGATCGGCGAGGTCGGCCAGGCCCTCAACACCCTCCAGCGCGCCGCGGTCGAGGCCGCCGTCCGACAGGCCGAGCTGCGCTCGGGCGTCTCCGAGGTCTTCGTCAACCTCGCCCGCCGCAGCCAGGTCCTGCTGCACAAGCAGCTCACCCTGCTCGACACCATGGAGCGCCGCACCGAGGACACCGAGGAACTCGCCGACCTCTTCCGCCTCGACCACCTCACCACCCGTATGCGACGGCACGCCGAGGGCCTGGTGATCCTCTCCGGCGCAGCCCCCTCGCGGCAGTGGCGCAAGCCCATCCAGCTGATGGACATCGTGCGCGCCGCCGTCGCCGAGGTGGAGGACTACGAGCGCATCGAGGTCCGGCGCCTCCCGCGCGTCGCCGTCACCGGACCCGCCGTCGCCGACCTCACGCACCTCGTGGCCGAACTCCTGGAGAACGCCACGGTCTTCTCCCCGCCGCACACCGCCGTCCAGGTCCTCGGTGACCGGGTCGCCAACGGCTTCACCCTGGAGATCCACGACCGTGGGCTCGGCATGGCGCCCGAGGCCCTCCTGGACGCCAACCTCCGGCTCGCCGAGACGCCGGAGTTCGAACTGTCCGACACCGACCGGCTGGGCCTGTTCGTGGTCAGCAGGCTCGCCCAGCGGCAGAACGTCCGCGTCTCCCTCCAGCCCTCCCCGTACGGCGGCACGACCGCGGTCATCTTCATCCCCGACGCGCTGCTCACCGACGACGTCCCCGACACGAACGGCATCGGCTTCCGCCTCGACCGTCCCCGGCCTCCGAAGGAGACCGAGCCCGGGAAGATCCGCAGGTCCGCGCCCGCCCAGACGCCGGTGCCGCTCCCCGGCCCGCCCGCGCTGCTGGACGGGCCGGTCGAGCTGGAGGCCCCGGTCGACCTCGACAGCTTCGGCGGCTTCGCCGCCCCGCTGGATGACGACAGCGGTGAGCGGGGCGGCCTGTTCCGTCCCAGCCGCTCCCTCACCCGTACGCAGGAGGGACCGGCGGCCCACCCCGTCGAGCCACGCCGCCGACTGTCCGACCTCCGGAGCGAACCGGACCGTCCCGCACAGGGCGACCCTGCCGATCCCGTGCCCCTGCCCGGCCGGCGGACGCCGAAGCTGGTCAGCTCGCACGGCCGTCCGGTCACCGACCAGCGGTCCCGTCGCCCGGAGGCGGGCGAGGAATCCCCGTCGTGGTCGGCCGGACGCCGCCCGGAGCAGGACGGCCCGGCCCCGCTGCCTTCCCGCCGCCGCGGCGCGACGCCCCAGATCCCACGGAGCACCGGCTCCACCGAGCACTCCGGCGACGGCACCGACCAGCCGTCGCAGCCACCCGCCCCGCCGAGCCGTGGCGGACGGTCCGCCGGTCCGGACGAGGAGACGGCCGACCTCACGCGCGACGCGCCCCACCACGCCGAGGAGCCGGCGCCGGGCACCCCTGAGGGCGCCACCGGCAGCCCCGGCAGCGCGCCTCATGACACCGGCTCCGGGACGGGCGCCCTGCCCCGCCGCGTACGGCAGGCGAACCTGGCCCCACAGCTGCGGCAGGGCCCCGAGCGACCCGCCGAGGAGCGCTCGGAACCCGCTGACCGGGACGCTGACGAGGTCCGCAGCCGCATGGCCTCCCTCCAGCGCGGCTGGCAGCGCGGCCGGGCGGAGAACACCGCGGACGACGATGCCCACGGCGGCACAGCACCACCACGAACGAACAAGGGGGACGGTCGATGACCGCACCGAAGACGACCGGCCACACCACGACCGACAACGGCCAACTGAACTGGCTCCTCGACGACCTCGTAGACCGCGTCGCCGGCATCCGCAAGGCCGTCGTGCTCTCCGGCGACGGCCTGGCTACCGGAGCGTCCCAGGACCTGACCCGGGAGGACAGCGAACACCTGGCGGCCGTCGCCTCCGGATTCCACAGTCTGGCCAAGGGCGTCGGCCGTCACTTCGAGGCCGGCAGCGTCCGCCAGACCGTCGTCGAGCTCGACGAGGCATTCCTGTTCGTCACCGCCGCCGGTGACGGCAGCTGCCTCGCCGTCCTCTCGGACGCCGACTCGGACGTCGGACTGGTGGCGTACGAGATGACGCTCCTGGTGAAGCGGGTCGGCGTACATCTGGGTACCGCCCCGCGCACCGATCTGCCCTCGGGCGGGTAGTGGGACGGTATGAGCACAGAGGGTCAGGGAAGCAGCCACTGGTTCGACGACGAGGCCGGACCGGTCGTCCGTCCGTACGCCATGACGCGCGGCCGCACCACCAGTGCGGTCCAGCACCGACTCGATCTGATCGCGGTCGTCGTGGCCGAGCCCCACGCCGACGACCCGGACGCGGACCTCGCGCTCTCCCCGGAACACGTCGACATCGTGGACCTGTGCCGGGACGCCCCCCAGTCGGTCGCCGAACTGGCCGCCGGACTCGACCTGCCCATCGGCGTGGTCCGGGTCCTCGTCGGGGATCTCGTGAACGCCGAATTTGTCCACGTGAACCGGCCCGTACCCCCGGCCGAACTGCCGGACGAGAGTATTCTGCGCGACGTGATCAACGGCCTCCGAGCGCTGTGAGCAGCGCGGAAGCGGGGTGAGGACGTGGCAGGCTGGCAGTTCTGGGTTGACCGGGGCGGCACCTTCACGGACATCGTGGCGCGCCGCCCCGACGGCCGGCTGCTGACGCACAAGCTGCTGTCCGACAACCCGGCGCGGTACGCGGACGCGGCCGTCGCCGGCGTCCGCGCCCTGCTCGGCGACGCGCGGGAACCCGTCGAGGTCGTGCGCATGGGCACCACGGTCGCCACCAACGCCCTCCTGGAGCGCAAGGGCGAGCGCACCCTCCTCGTCATCACCCGCGGCTTCCGCGACGCCCTGCGCATCGCCTATCAGAACCGCCCCCACATCTTCGCCCGTCGCATCGACCTGCCGGAACTCCTCTACGACCGGGTCGTGGAGGTCGACGAACGCATCGCGGCCGACGGCACCGTCCTGCGCGCCCCCGACCTCGACGCCCTCGCGGAGCCGCTGCGACGGGCCTACGACGACGGGGTACGGGCCGTCGCCGTGGTCTGCCTGCACAGCCACCGCCACCCCGCCCACGAACAGGCCGTGGGACGACTCGCCGCCCGCATCGGCTTCCCGCAGATCTCGCTGTCCAGCGAGGTCAGCCCGCTCATGAAGCTCGTCCCGCGCGGGGACACCGCCGTCGTGGACGCCTACCTCTCGCCGGTGCTGCGCCGCTATGTCCGCCACATCGCCGACGAACTGCGCGATGTGCGGCTGATGTTCATGCAGTCCAACGGCGGACTCGCCGAGGGGAGCCAGTTCCGGGGCAAGGACGCCGTCCTCTCCGGGCCCGCGGGCGGCATCGTGGGCATGGCCCGCATGTCCCAGCTCGCCGGCTTCGACCGCGTCATCGGCTTCGACATGGGCGGCACCTCCACCGACGTCTCCCACTTCGCCGGAGCGTACGAACGCGTATTCACCACGCAGATCGCGGGCGTGCGCCTGCGCGCACCCATGCTCGACATCCACACCGTCGCCGCGGGCGGCGGCTCCGTCCTGCACTTCGACGGTTCCCGCTATCGCGTGGGGCCCGATTCGGCCGGCGCGGACCCGGGTCCCGCCTCCTACCGCGGCGGCGGCCCGCTCGCCGTCACCGACGCCAATGTGATGCTCGGCCGCATCCAGCCCGCCCACTTCCCCCAGGTGTTCGGCCCCGAAGGCGACCAGCCCCTCGACGACGCACTCGTCCGCGACCGCTTCACCGCCCTCGCGCGCGAGATCCGTGAGACGACCGGCGACGAGCGCACACCCGAGCAGGTCGCCGAGGGATTCCTCCAGATCGCCGTCGCCAACATCGCCAACGCCGTGAAGCGGATCTCCGTGCAGAAGGGCCACGACGTCACCCGCTACGCCCTCACCACCTTCGGCGGCGCCGGCGGTCAGCACGCGTGCATGGTCGCCGACTCCCTCGGTATCCGCACCGTGCTCGTGCCGCCCATGGCCGGGGTCCTGTCCGCGCTCGGCATCGGCCTCGCCGACACCACGGCCATGCGCGAACAGTCCGTCGAAGCACCGCTGGGGGCCGCCTCCCTGCCCGGGATCCTCAAGACGGCCGACGACCTGGAGGCGGCGGCCCGCGCCGAACTCCGCGCCGAGGACGTCCCCGACGACCGCGTCCAGGTCGCGCGCCGCGCCCAGCTCCGCTACGACGGCACCGACACCACCCTCACCGTCGAGCTGACCGATCCCGCCACCATGCGGGACGCCTTCGAAGAACGTCATCGCGCCACGTACTCCTTCGCGCTCGACCGACCGATCGTCGTCGAAGCACTCTCCGTCGAATGCACCGGCGTCACGGAACCCCCCGATCTCTCCGCCCTCGCCCCGTACGAAGGCCGCACCGCCGCACCCCGCACCGTTCGCCTCCACACCGGCGGCACCTGGCGCGACGTACCCCTCCATCGCCGCGAGGACCTGCCTCCCGGCCAGACCGTCACCGGCCCGGCGATCATCACCGAGACCAGCGCGACGACCGTCGTCGACGAGGGCTGGCGAGCCGCGACGACCCACGACGGGCATCTGCTCATGGAACGCGCGGCGATTACACAGAGTTCCGAACTCGACACAAAGGCAGACCCCGTCCTCCTCGAGGTCTTCAACAACCTCTTCATGTCCATCGCCGAACAGATGGGCGCCCGCCTGGAGTCGACAGCCCAGTCGGTCAACATCAAGGAGCGGCTCGACTTCTCCTGCGCGCTCTTCGACCCCGACGGAAACCTGGTGGCCAACGCCCCGCACATCCCCGTCCACCTGGGATCCATGGGAACCAGCGTCAAGGAGGTCATCAGCCGCCGCGGCCCCGCCATGCGCCCCGGCGACACCTACGCGGTCAACGATCCGTACCACGGCGGCACCCATCTGCCCGACGTCACCGTGATCACGCCGGTCTTCGACATGGGAAGCGGCAGCACCACGGAGAGTGACCCGCGGATCCTCTTCTACGTCGCCTCTCGCGGCCATCACGCCGAGATCGGCGGCATCGCCCCGGGCTCGATGCCGGCCGACAGCCGCACCATCGACGAAGAGGGTGTCCTCTTCGACAACTGGCTGCTCGCCGAGAACGGCCGCCTCCGCGAGGACGACACCCTCCGCCTGCTCACCGAGGCGCCGTACCCGTCCCGCAATCCCGCGACCAACCTCGCCGACCTCCGCGCCCAGATCGCCGCCAACCAGAAGGGCGTCGACGAAGTCGCCCGCATGATCGAGAACTTCGGGCTCGATGTCGTACAGGCGTACATGCGGCACGTGCAGGACAACGCCGAGGAGGCCGTGCGCCGCGTCATCGACGCCCTCGACGGCGGTGAGTACGCCTACGAGACCGACGCCGGCGCCCTCATCCGGGTACGGGTGCGTGTGGACCGCGAGCACCGCTCCGCGACCGTCGACTTCACGGGCACGTCAGCGCAGCAGGCGAGCAACTTCAACGCCCCCTACGCCGTCGTCAACGCGGCCGTCCTGTACGTCTTCCGCACTCTGGTCGCCGACGACATCCCCCTCAACGACGGCTGCCTGCGTCCCCTCAGGATCATCGTCCCGCACGGCTCGCTACTGGCTCCGGAACCGCCCGCCGCCGTGGTCGCCGGCAACGTCGAGACCTCCCAGGCGATCACGGGCGCCCTCTACGCCGCCCTCGGCGTCCAGGCCGAAGGCTCCGGCACGATGAACAACGTCACCTTCGGCAACGCGCGGCACCAGTACTACGAGACCCTCGCCTCCGGATCCGGCGCGGGCGACGGTTTCCCCGGCGCGAGCGTCGTCCAGACCCACATGACCAACTCCCGCCTGACCGACCCCGAGGTCCTGGAGTGGCGGCTTCCCGTGCGGCTCGACGAGTTCGCCGTCCGGCACGGCAGCGGCGGCGCCGGAAAGTGGCGCGGCGGGAACGGCGCCGTACGCCGCATCCGGTTCCTGGAGCCCATGACCGTCTCCACCCTCTCCCAGCACCGCCGTGTCCCTCCGTACGGCATGGCGGGTGGTGCCCCCGGAGCACTGGGCGCCAACCGCGTGGAACGCGCCGACGGCACCGTCGTCGAACTCGGCGGCAGCGGCTCCGTGGACGTCGGCCCCGGCGACGTCCTCGTCATCGAGACCCCCGGCGGCGGAGGCTACGGCCCACCGCCCCACGACCCCATCGAGCAGGAGAAGTAACCGATGATCTTCGGGCGTTCTGAGCGCGGCAAGCCCCCGGTCGAGCCCGTCACGCTCAAGATCCTGGTGGCAGGCGGATTCGGCGTGGGCAAGACCACCCTTGTCGGCGCAGTCAGCGAGATCAGGCCGCTGCGCACCGAGGAGTTCCTCACCGAGGCGGGCCGGCCGGTCGACGACACCACGGGCGTCGAGCGCAAGCACACCACCACCGTCGCCATGGACTTCGGGCGCATCACCCTGCGCGAGGACCTGGTGCTGTACCTGTTCGGCACGCCCGGCCAGGAACGGTTCTGGTTCATGTGGGACGAGCTCTCAGAAGGCGCGCTCGGCGCCATCGTGCTCGCCGACACCCGCAGACTGGAGGACTGCTTCGCCGCGGTCGACTACTTCGAGCGCCGCTCCATCCCCTTCCTCATCGGCGTCAACTGTTTCGAGGGCTCGGCCCGTTACCCCGTCGGGGACGTACGCCGCGCCCTCGACCTCGACGACGCCGTACCGGTGCTGCTGTGCGACGCCCGCGACCGGAGTTCGGTGAAGGACGTGCTGGTCGGTGTCGTCCAGCACGCGATGGACCACGACGCCGACCGCCGACAGACCGTCACCACCTGAGGCGCCCGCACGGCCCGTACCCCCGCCGACCGGGGTACGGGCCGCGGCTCGTGGAGACGCACGCGCGTGTGCCGGCCCCGGGCTACCCCTCGCCGTCCTCCAGCCACCCGAAGCTCTTCTCCACGGCCCTGCGCCAGTTGCCGTACTCGCGGTCCCGGACCGACGCCTCCATCGCCGGCGTCCACTCGACGTCCTTCTGCCAGTGCGTCTTCAGTTCGTCGAGGTCGTTCCAGACACCGGTGGCCAGCCCGGCCGCGTACGCCGCGCCCAGGCAGGTCGTCTCGGAGACCCGGGGCCGGATCACGGGCACCCCGAGCACGTCCGCCTGGTGCTGCATGAGCAGGTTGTTCTTCGTCATGCCGCCGTCCACCTTCAAGGTGGTGATCCGCACCCCGGAGTCCTGGTACATCGCGTCGACGACCTCACGCGTCTGCCAGCTCGTCGCCTCCAGCACCGCGCGCGCGAGATGTGCCTTCGTGACGTACCGGGTGAGCCCGGTGACGACTCCGCGCGCGTCGGCGCGCCAGTAGGGAGCGAACAGGCCGGAGAACGCGGGCACGATGTACGCGCCGCCGTTGTCGTCGACGCTCGCCGCCAGGGTCTCGATCTCGTCCGCGGTGCGGATGATGCCGAGCTGGTCGCGGAACCACTGGACGAGCGCGCCCGTTATGGCGATCGAACCCTCCAGGCAGTAGACCGGCGCCTCCCCGCCGATCTTGTATCCCATCGTCGTCAGCAGCCCGTTCTTCGACGGCACCGGCCGGTTGCCGGTGTTGAGCAGCAGGAAGCTGCCCGTTCCGTACGTGTTCTTCGCCGTCCCCACGTCGTAGCAGGCCTGCCCGAACACCGCCGCCTGCTGATCGCCCAGCGCCGAGGCGACGGGTACGCCGGAGAGCTGGCCGACCGCCGTGCCGTAGACCTCGGCGGAGGACCTGATCTCCGGCAGGACCGCCTCGGGCACGTTCATCGCGGCGAGGATGGACGCGTCCCACTGGAGTGTCTCCAGGTTCATCAGCATGGTGCGCCCGGCGTTCGTCACATCCGTCACGTGCCGGCCGCCGTCGACGCCGCCGGTGAGATTCCAGATGAGCCAGGAGTCGATCGTGCCGAAGGCGATCTCGCCGCGCTCGGCGCGGTCCCTGAGACCGGGCACGTTGTCGAGCAGCCAGGCCGCCTTGGGGCCGGAGAAGTAGCTCGCCAGCGGCAGCCCGGTCTGCTCGCGGAAGCGGTCCTGTCCGTCGGTGCCGCCCAGTTCGTTGCAGAGCGCGGTGGTCCGGGTGTCCTGCCACACGACCGCGTTGTGCACGGGTTTGCCCGTGGCCCGGTCCCACAGCACGGTCGTCTCACGCTGGTTGGTGATGCCGAGCGCGCTGATCCGGTCCGCGCGCAGGCCGGCTTTGGCGATCGCCCCGGCGACGACCGCCTGCACCTTGGACCAGATCTCGGTCGCGTCGTGTTCCACCCAGCCGGGCCTGGGGAAGATCTGGCGGTGCTCCCGCTGGTCGACGGCGACGACGGCGCCGTTCCGGTCGAAGATGATGCAGCGGCTGGAGGTGGTGCCCTGGTCGATCGCGGCGACGTACTTCTCGGCGTTGTCCGTCATGGCTACCCCTTGGGCTGGGTTCAGAAGGCGACGTTGTAGAGGAGGCCCGCGAGCACTCCGCCGATCAGCGGACCGACTACGGGGATCCAGGCGTAGCCCCAGTCGGAGGTGCCCTTGTTCGGGATGGGCAGGAACGTGTGCACGATGCGCGGACCGAGGTCGCGTGCCGGGTTGATGGCGTAGCCGGTCGGTCCGCCGAGCGAGAGGCCGATCCCGACGACGAGCAGGGACACGATCAGCACGAGGGTGCCGGACTCGCCGAGCCCCTTCGTCAGGCCGAAGGCGAGAATCGGCAGGACGAGCGCGATCGTCGCGATGATCTCGGTGATCAGGTTGGCGACCGGATTCCGGATCTCGGGGATGGTCGAGAAGATGCCGAGGGTCGGCGTCGGTTCCTCGGCCGTTCCCTCCGTGGTGCCGGTCTGCCGTACGTTCGCCTGGAACTGGGCCAGATAGACCAGGTAGGCGAGAACGGCGCCGATCACCGCGCCGACCATCTGGCCGAGCAGATAGACCCAGACCTTGCCCCATGCGCCCGTGTCGACCGCGATCCCGAGGGTGACGGCCGGATTGAGGTGCCCGCCGGACAGCGGCGCCGCGGTGTAGGCCCCCGCCAGCACACCGAACCCCCAGCCGAAGGCGATTACGACCCATCCCGAGGCCCGCGCCTTGGAGTATCTGAGCGTGACGGCGGCGCAGACGCCCGCGCCGAACAGGATGAGAATGGCGGTACCGATGGTCTCGCCGACGAATATGTCTCCGTTGCTCATGGCGGCTCCTAGGCCCGGCCCGGGTGATGGTCCCCGGCGCTCCGTGCAGGGTGCGGTTCCCGTGGCCGCTTCAGCCAGGGCAGGGGGTCCCGCGCCCCGCCCGGCGTCCGTGACGAGCGTGCCGTCGAAGCCGAATCGCCCTTGGAGGAAGGGGCCATGAGGGCATGGAGCCCTTGTGGCGCAACGCCTGGATACGCCGAGAATGTACGGCGATGTCGGCTGACAACGGGAAGTGTTCACCGGCGTCCAGGGAGCGTCAAGGAGGCCGACGGCAACGGTTGGGGAGCGCGGGTACGACCCGTCCACGCGGCGGCCGGTATCCCGCCGGACGCTGCGCGCGTGACGTCATGGGAGCCCGCCACCGCCGTGTGAGGAGCGCGGGAGGCTCTCCACGGCGGCCTCTCAGGCCCTTGGCGAGATTACTGGCCCGGACCAACGTCCGACGCGCCCCGACGCTCTGGTGTGCCCCTCGGGGAAGGCCAGGAGCCCCGCTGAGGCTCGCCCGCCGGCTGCCTCGCGGACCTCTCCGCCGCCCCGAAGGGGCATCAGACAGCCCCTGGTTCGACTCCTACGGCTTCCCCGACCGAGCCCGACCCCGGCCCCGCCGTCACGACCGGCGACGTCCCTCGCCGGATCTCGTGCCCCGGCAGTCCCGCGCGCCCCAGCACCCAACTGGCCCCGCGCAGCGCCTTCGCGGCCTTCTTCAGCGGCGCCAGACAGGCCGCCGCCTGACGGTGATCCGTCACACTGCCCGGCACACACACGACCGTGGCCAGCGACAGCGTGACCGGAAGCCCACCCGCCGACCATGGGGCGTCCAGCACCGAGGCGGCCATCGGAGCCAGGCCCTCCGGATCGGCCAGGACCAGGAAGTCGTCCCCGCCGATGGCTCCCACGCGCGTGTTGCCGGATGCCGCGCACTGAAGCGCCCGCCCCACCGCGCGGATCAACTCGTCGCCCGCGGCGAACCCGGCGGCGTCGTTGACCTGTTTGAAGTGGTCGACGTCCAGCCAGCTCAGGGCGAAGGACCGGCCGTCCGCGATCCGCCGGTCCACCTCGCCGGTGATCGCGTCCGAACCCGGCAGCCGCGTCAGCGGATTGAGCCCCGCCGCCTCCTCGACCCGGGACTCGGCCAGCGCCCGCACGAGGTCGGCCAGACGGACGACGCCCACACACCGCCCGTAGCGGTCGACGACGGCGACGTCGTCGGAGGTGCGGTCCCGGTCGCCGTCCGCGACCACGTCCAGGACCTCCCACGCCGTCGCGTCGATGCCGACCGTCCGGGGCGGATCACCGAGCTTGGCCGCGGGCCGGTCGGCGTACAGGGCGTGTCCGTAGCGTGCCGACATCGACAGCAGGAAGCGCGAGCGGTGCAGCGAGCGGACGGGCACTCCCGTGCGGTCCACGAGCAGCACCCCGGACACGTCGGGCGAGCCGGTCAGCAGCGCCCGCACGTGACCGGCGGAAGCGGTTGCGGGCAGGAGCGCCGCCGGCCGTACGAACTCCCGCACCGACGGGCCCGAACGGGGCGCCGAGGTGCCGTCGACGGCGCGCGGAGGCAGGTACACGTCCGCTGCGGGCAGCCGGGCCGGAGGCGCGAACAGCTCACCCTGGGCGAGCTGCGCACCGGCCGACAGGGCTGTCGCGCACTGCAACTCGGTCTCCACCCCCTCGATGCCCAGCAACGCCCCCAGCTCGTCGCACAGCGTCCGCATCGCCCGCACCGCGGCCGGCCGGGTCAGCAGAGACGCGTCGAGTTTCACCAGGTCGGGCGCGATGTACGTCAGCAGCCGCAGCGGAAGGTCCCCGTCGCCGACGCCGTCCGCGCTGATCCGGAAGCCCTGCTCCCGCAGTCCGGCCAGCGCCTCCAGGAGCGCGGGCTGGGGCACGTGCGTGTACGGCGGCACGACGTCCAGTGTCACCTCCCACGGCAGTCGGCCCGCCTCGCGCACCGCGTCGTACAACGGGGAGAGCCCGCCGAGATCGGCCAGAGTGCCGGTGAACACGTTCACATGCAGGGGCAACAGCGTCTCCCTGCGCGCCGCGGACCGGATCGCCAACACGGCGACCTGGCCGTCGAGTTCGGGGTCCCGCCGAGCCTGGGCCAGGATGTCGCCGCTCTCCGGGCGGGCGAGTATCTCCAGCCCCGCCACCGCTCCGGTGGCCAGGTTGACCACCGGCTGGAAGGCGAAGCGGAGGGTATCCGTCCAGGAGCGCACGGGAGCATGATGGCGTTCCCGACGTCTGCCCAGGCCCAGTTCATGAGACGTTCATGCAGGCTTCCGAGCTGGTCACACAGCGTACGACGCGCACGGGAGGCGCTCGGGTACGACGACGGCTGCCGCTTCTTGTTCGCTCGCGGCCCTCCGGCGGTGAACGACCGTCCCTCACCGCACCGCGATGACCGCCGAACCGTGCCCGAACAACCCCTGGTTCGCGGTGATGCCCACGCGCGCGTCGGCCACCTGACGTCCGCCCGCCTGCCCTCTCAACTGCCGGGTCACCTCGCAGACCTGGGCGAGCGCCTGGGCGGGAACCGCTTCCCCGAACGAGGCCAGCCCGCCGCTCACGTTCACCGGTGTACGACCGCCCAGCGCTGTGACGCCCTCCCGCAGCAGCTTGGCGCCCTCACCCTCCGCGCACAGCGAGAGATCCTCGTACCACTGCAACTCCAGAGCGGTGGACAGGTCGTAGACCTCGGCGAGGGAGAGGTCCTCGGGCCCGATGCCCGCCTCCTCGTAGGCGGCCGTGGCGATCGACGCCCGGAAGGACCGCCCGGCCGGCTCCACCGCCACCGCTGAGTCGGTGGCGATGTCCGGCAGGTCCAGCACGGTGTTGGGGTAGCGCGGCGTGACCGTGGACACCGCACGGATCCGCACCGGGTCCGCCGCCCCGTGCCGCCGCGCGAACTCCAGGCTGGAGAGCACCAGGGCCGCCCCGCCGTCCGAGGTCGCGCAGATGTCGAGCAGCCGCAGCGGATCGGAGACCACGGCGGAGGCGGCGACCTCCTCGGCGGTGACCCGCTTGCGGTAGCGCGCGTACGGATTCAGCGTACCCATGGCGGAGTTCTTCACCTTCACCTGGGCGAAGTCCTCGGCCGTGTCCCCGTGCACCGCCATGCGCCGGCGTGCGTACAGACCGAAGTACGTCGGATTCGTCGCGCCGAGCACCCGGAAGCGCAACCAGTCCGGGTCGTCCGGCCGGTCGCCGCCCGCGGGCCGGAAGAACCCCTTGGGCGCAGCATCGGCCCCCACGACGAGCACGACGTCCGCCAGACCCGCGAGGATCTGCGTGCGCGCCGCGTCGATCGCCTGGGCGCCGGAGGCGCACGCCGCGTACACGCTCGTCACCCTGGCGCCCTGCCAGCCCAGCGCCCTGGCGAACGTCGCCCCGGCGACGTATCCGGGGTAGCCGCCACGCACCGTGTCCGCGCCCACGATCGAGCCGATGTCCCGCCAGTCCAGGCCGGCGTCGGCCAGTGCCGCGCGCGCCGCCACCACGCCGTACTCGACGAAGCCGCGCCCCCATTTGCCCCAGGGATGCATGCCCACGCCGAGCACCGCCACCTCTGTCGTCATGCCCTGACCCCCGTCGGCCGCCAGAACCAGGTCGTCCAGGTGGTCTCCGCGTCCTCGCCGAGCACACCGGGGACGACCTCCACCTCCACGCCCACCGTCAGATCGGCGACGGTGACCCCGGGAGCCGCCTGTCCCAGTACCACCATCCGCTCGGACTCCAGCTCCACAGCGATCAACGCGTACGGCTCCCACGGAAGTTCCGCATCGGTCACATAGGGTGACGGAGGCCGATAGCGGCTGTCCGTGTACGACCAGACGCGTCCGCGCCGCGACAGGGGGATCTCCTCCAGCTCGTCCCCCGCGCAGCCCGGATTGCGGCAGTGGGTGTCCTCACGGGGGAAGAAGACCGAGGAGCACCGCGTACAGCGCGTTCCGAGCAGCCTGAAGTCGTCCCCGTCGCCGCTGAACCACCCAGCGACCACAGGCGTGCGTGTACGTGACACAGTTCCTCCCGGGCAGGTTATCTGACGGAACGTCAGGAGTGTGCCACGATCATCGAAAAATGGGCAGGGAGTCGGGCTCCCGCGGGCGGACTGCATGCGATCGTCTTCCCGAGCGGAGCCCGGACCTGATAGATGCAGGGGACATGACACGACTTTCCAGCGCAGTGCGCGGCGTCGTCACCGCGCTCGCCGCCCTGCTGGCCGTGACCACCGCGTCCGCCCCGGCCCGCGCGGACACCGCCCCCAAGGCCCCGGCGGACTTCGTCGCCCTGCGAACCGTGGACCGAACGATCCTCCAGGAGATGCGCTACTTCACCCCGCACAACTTCGTCGGCGAACGCATCGACGGCTACCACCGGCCGCTGTGCATCCTCACCCGGCCCGCCGCCCAGGCTCTGCACAAGGCCCAGACGAAGCTCCTGCGCCAGGGCTACACGCTCAAGGTGTACGACTGCTACCGGCCCCAGCGCGCGGTGAACCACTTCGTCCGGTGGGCCGAGGACCTCGACGACCAGGCGATGAAGGGGGAGTTCTACCCGAACGTCGACAAGACCCGCCTGTTCGAGGACGGTTACATCGCCGAGAAATCAGGCCACAGCCGCGGCTCGACCCTGGACGTCACACTCGTCGGACTGCCGGCCCGACCGGCCAGGCCGTACGTTCCCGGTGAACCCCTCGTGCCCTGCTTCGCGCCACAACAGCAGCGCTTCCCGGACAACTCCGTCGACATGGGAACCGGATTCGACTGCTTCGACACCCTCAGCCACACCCTCGACCCGCGTATCCAGGGCGAACAGAGGGCCAACCGGCTCCTCCTGAAGAGCACGCTGGAGGAGCAGGGCTTCGTCAATCTCGCCGAGGAGTGGTGGCACTACACCTTCAAGCCCGAACCCCACCCGGACACCTACTTCGACTTCCCCGTCTCCGCCAAGTCCCTCACAAGGTCCCCCTGAGCCACCCGCGCACTCTGCCCGCCCTTGATCGGATACAGTCCGCGCGTGTCCGAAACTCAACACCCCACTGACAACTCCGTGCCCGACTCCCACTGTTCGGGCTGCGGAGCACCTTATGGAGAGGGCGTCACCGGCTGGCCCCGCACCTGCCCGGCCTGCGCCACCGTCACCCACCGCAACCCCCTGCCGGTCGCGATCGCTCTCCAGCCCGTGTACGACACGAAGGGCACCGCCCTCGTCGTCATCACCCGAACCATCGCCCCCGCGCGCGGAGGCATCGCCCTGCCCGGCGGCTACATCGACCACCGCGAGGAGTGGAAGCAGGCCGTCGTCCGGGAACTCCAGGAGGAGACGGGCATCGAGGCCGAGAGTCGCGACGTACGCCTCGCCGACGCGATGAGCTCGCCCGACGGCCATCTCCTGCTGTTCGGGCTCCTGCCGGAGCGCCCCGCGGACCGCCTGCCGACGTCGGCCGTCACCGACGAGACGGCAGGCTGGCACCTTCTGCACAGGCCGGAGGAGCTGGCTTTCCCGCTGCACACCATCGCCGTCCGGGCGTTCTTCGAAGGCCGCTACATCTGAGCCGACCCGCCGAGCCCGCGTACGCGCACGGGATAGGACGGCTCACGCACGCCGTCCTCACCCTCCCGCTCCACGACCACCCCCCGATCGCCGTCCCAGCGAGCGACGTACCGCTCGATCTCGGGCTCCTCCCAGCCGTCGCCCGCGTCCCGCACCACCAGCCCGCCCCCCGTCCGTCCCCGGGCAGGCGCCCACACCTCCAGCTCCAGACCGCCGTCCTCCGCACGCACCGGCACCACCGCACCCGCGCGCGCGAGCACCGGTATCCGTCCCAGAGGCGCGTCGACAAGGACCTGCCCCGGCCCCTCGTACGGCTTCCCCGTCGCCGTGTCGTACCAGAGACCCCGCGGCACCCGCACCGCCCGCCGGTCCGCGCCCGCGTCCAGAACCGGAGCCACCAGAAGACAGTCACCGAGCAGGAACGCGTCCTCACAGTCGCGCAACGCCCGGTCCTCCGGGGCACCCCACCACAGCGGCCGCGCGTAGGGAGCCCCCGTCCGCCGGGCCAGATGCGCCAGCGTCACGAAGTACGGCAGCAGCCGCCGACGCTCGACGAGCGCCACGCGCGCGTGCTCCAGCACCTCGGGGCCGAACTCCCACGGCTCCCCGCGCCCGGCCCGGGGACCCGCATGCGTACGGAACAGCGGTAGGTACGCGCCCAACTGGAGCCACCGCAGATACAACTCAGAAGAGGAGCTGCCCTCGGAACCTCCCACGTCCGGCCCCGAGTACGGCACCCCGCACAGCCCGAGCCCCAACACCAGTGACAGGGACGCCCGCAGCCCCGGCCAGCCCGGGGTGACGTCACCGGACCATGTACCGCCGTAGCGCTGGAGCCCCGCCCAGCCGGAGCGCGAGACCACGATGGGGCGCTCGGCGGGAAGCAGCTCCCGCAGCCCCTCGTAGCCGGCCTGCGCCATGCACAGCCCGTACACGTTGTGCGCCTCGCGATGATCGCCGCCGTGGCCCTCCAGAGTGTGCCGCGCCGACCGGGGAAGCGTCGACTCCCCGAAGGCGGTGAACGACGTGGGTTCGTTCATGTGGTGCCAGAAACCCGAGAAGCCCTGCGCGATCCCCTCCGCGTAGAGCCCGCCCCACCATCGCCGCACGCGCGCGTGCGTGAAGTCCGGATACACCGACCTGCCCGCCCGCACCACGCCCGCCACGATCCGCCCAGAGGCCTCCCGCACGAACGCGTCCTCGGTGACCCCGCTGTCGTAGACGGCGTCACCCGGCGACGCCCGTACCGCAGGGTCGACGATCGACACCAGGCGGACACCGTCCCGCCGCAGCTCCTCGGCCAGCACGGCCAGCTTCGCGAAACACTCCTGGTCGACAGTGAACACCTGACGGTCGTCCACGTGGTCGGCGCTCAGATGGACCGCGTCGAGCGGCAGGCCGCGCTCCTGGTAGCCGGCCACCACACGCCGCACCTCCTGTTCGCCGCCGAAGCCCCCCGCGTGATGATGCCCGAGCGCCCAGGCGGGCGGCAGCGCCGGCGCACCGGTGAGCGAGGCCCAGGTGAGCAGCACGCGCGCGGGGGTCCCCACCATCACCCAGCAGCGCAACGGGCCGCCGTCCATCCGCAGCTCGGACATACCGGCCCGGTCGTGCCCGGAGCCGGCCCCCTCCTCACCCTCCCGCAGCTTCACAGAGCCGTCCCACGACGTGTCGTGGAACGCCAGATGCGTGGCCGCGTCGGCCACCACGAAGTGCACCGGCATCGTCAGGTGGAGCGGATCGCCGCCCCGACCGAACCCCCGCCCCGGACCGGTGTTCCACAGCCGGTACGTCCCCGCCCGCAGACGGGGCCCGCACGTCCGGCCGCCGAGCCCGAAGAAGCGCGCGTCCGCCGCCACCTCCGACCGCTGCATCCACCGCCCCGGACCGCTGTCCGCCGGCTCCCACCACCGCGGCGGCAGATCACGCCGCAGCGCCACACCACCCGGCGTCCGCACCTCGATCGCCCCGTGCCGCGAGACCGCGACCGTCACCCGCTCCGCCACCACCCGCCAGCCGCCGTCCTTGTCCGGCTCCAGCACCGCCCGGGGATCGGCCTCAGGACAGCGTCCGGCCAGCGCGTACGACGGCTCGGGACCGGCCCCGTCCCAGCCCCAGAAGACGGCCCCGTTCACCGCGACGCGGATCATCAGTTCCGAGCGGCTGAAGCGGATCGTCCCGCCACCGGGCCCCGGCTCCACGTCCTGCACCACTCCAGGCACCCGCGCGCGCTCGGCGCCCCGCGCCGGCAGCCCCCTGGCGTCGGCAAGCCGCCTACGCCACGCTGCTCTCACGGTGCGCAACCTCTGTGCGGCCCCCGCAGAACCGATCACCTTCATCGAACGCACCAGGTCACGACCGTTCATGCCGCTCACCCTGTCACTGACCGGACCGCGCGCGCGTGTGGTTCAACTGCCGTTCACCTGTGCTCGACCCACATCTTCACGACACGGACTGTGTGGGGCACACCCTGGTGTGGAAGTCGATCACATGGCATCGTCCGTGTCAGCCGCGTCACGCGCACACCCCAGCGCGTGCGCGCGCGACGCACACGACGCGCACAGTCCGGGAGCCGCCCCATGTCGACCGTGAACCCCGAGCCGCTCTGGCGGCCAGATCCGCAGCGCATCGCCGAGGCCCAGGTCACCAAGTTCCAGACCTGGGCGGCAGAACGACACGGAGCCCCCTCCGACGGCGGCTATCCGGCCCTGCACCGCTGGTCCGTCGCTGAACTGGAAACGTTCTGGACAGCTGTCACGGAGTGGTTCGACGTACGGTTCTCGACCCCCTACACGCGCGTGCTGGGCGACCGCGCCATGCCCGGCGCCCAATGGTTCCCCGGCGCCACCCTGAACTACGCCGAGCACGCCCTCCGCGCCGCCACCACCCGCGCGGACGAACCGGCCCTCCTGTACGTCGACGAGACGCACGAACCCCGACCGGTGACATGGTCCGAACTGCGCCGCCAGGTCGGCTCCCTCGCCGCGGAACTCCGCCGCCTCGGCGTCCGCCCCGGTGACCGGGTCAGCGCCTACCTGCCGAACATCCCGCAGGCCGTCGTCGCCCTCCTCGCCACGGCCGCGGTCGGCGGCGTCTGGACCTCCTGCGCCCCCGACTTCGGGGCCCGCAGCGTCCTCGACCGCTTCCAGCAGGTCGAGCCGGTCGTCCTGTTCACCGTCGACGGCTACCGCTACGGCGGCAAGGAACACGACCGCCGCGATGTCGTCGCCGAACTCCGCAGCGAACTGCCCACCCTGCGCGCCGTCGTCCACATCCCTCTCCTGGGCACCGAGACCCCCGGTGGAGCGTTGGACTGGTCGGCCCTGACCGCCGCGGATCAGGAACCCACCTTCGAACAGGTCCCTTTCGACCACCCTCTGTGGGTGCTCTACTCCTCCGGCACGACAGGCCTGCCCAAGGCCATCGTCCAGTCCCAGGGTGGCATCCTCCTCGAACACCTCAAGCAACTCGGCCTGCACTGCGATCTGGGCCCCCAGGATCGCTTCTTCTGGTACACCTCGACCGGCTGGATGATGTGGAACTTCCTCGTCTCCGGCCTCCTCACCGGCACGACGGTCGTCCTCTACGACGGCAGCCCCGGCTACCCCGACACCGCCGCCCAGTGGCGCATCGCCGAGCGCACCGGAGCCACGCTCTACGGCACCTCGGCGGCCTACGTCATGGCCTGCCGCAAGGCCGGCGTGCACCCGGCCCGTGACTTCGACCTCTCCACGGTCCGCTGCGTCGCCACCACAGGCTCGCCCCTGCCGCCGGACGGCTTCCGCTGGCTGCACGACGAGGTCCGCGAGGACCTCTGGATCGCCTCCGTCAGCGGCGGCACGGACGTCTGCTCCTGCTTCGCGGGAGCCGTACCGACCCTCCCCGTGTACACCGGCGAACTCCAGGCACCCTGCCTCGGCACCGACCTCCAGGCCTGGGACCCGAGCGGCCGGCCCGTCATCGACGAGGTCGGCGAACTCGTCGTCACCAACCCCATGCCCTCGATGCCGGTCTACTTCTGGAACGACCCCGACGGCAGCCGCTACCACGACAGCTACTTCGACACCTACCCCGGCGCATGGCGTCACGGCGACTGGATCACCCTCACCTCACGCGGCTCCGTCGTCATCCACGGACGATCCGACTCCACGCTCAACCGGCAGGGCGTCCGCATGGGCTCGGCCGACATCTACGAAGCCGTGGAGCGCCTGCCCGAGATCAAGGAATCCCTGGTCATCGGCATCGAACAGCCCGACGGCGGCTACTGGATGCCGCTCTTCGTCCACCTGACGCCGGGAGCCGTCCTGGACCAGGCGCTCCTCGACCGCATCAAGCAGACCATTCGCGAGGAACTCTCCCCACGCCACGTCCCCGACGAGGTCATCGAGGTCCCCGGAGTCCCGCACACCCTCACCGGAAAGCGCATCGAGGTCCCGGTCAAGCGCCTTCTCCAGGGAACCCCCCTGGAGAAAGCGGTCAATCCAGGCTCCATCGACAACCTCGACCTGCTGCACTTCTACGAGGAGCTCGCCCGCAAAAGATCCTGACCGGCCCAAAGTCCAGCTCAGGGCGCATTGTCAGTGGCGTTGGTTACTGTGAGTGAGCATTGATCGACTGTGCACACACAGGGGGAAACCATGGCGGCACACACCGACCACTGGACCATGCGACGCGTCCTGCGCCGTGAGATCGCCGGCACCATCGGCCTGCTCACCGACGAACACGACTTCCGGGCCATGCGCCGCTATCGCACCTTCACCTTCGACGACCACACCACCTACCTCCGACAGGTGGAAGACCTCCTCAAAACGCGCGCCCTCCAGGGCACCCACACCACCGTCGCCCTCTTCGACCCCCAGGAGTACGCCGACTTCTGCGCGACGAAGGGCCTCGACCCCGACAACGCCGCCCACCGCACCCGCTTCACGGCAGAACTGGCCACCACCGGCCCCACCCTCCCCTACGAGGGCCAGCCGCTGGCCGACCTGGTACCCGCCCTGGTGGACGAAGCCGTCCGGCAAGCGACCTGGGAGTACGCGGCCACTCTCCTCGCCCGCCTCGGTGCGTGCGCGACCTGCGGCGAGGACATCGGCCGGGCGGCTTTCACCCAGGCCTCCGACCTCGTCGCCCGCATCCTCGACACCGCACCGCCCGGCAACCGCCACCTCGTGTGCAGCGTCACCGGCACACCCGAAACCCTTGTCGCCGTCCTTCACGCGGACGAGGCAGTGGACGGCACCACCCCGCTCGACGAGGCCGAGGTCATCGAGTTCACGACCATCCTCGCCCTCGGCGTCGCCACCCGGAGCCCCGGCGGACTGGTCATGCGCACCAGCTCCGCCGACGCCCCCGACCGCGTCTACGGCTGGCGCCTGCGCGGCGAAGGACTGGAACCGCTGACCGCCGGCGAGGTCTTCGACGCCTACTGCACCGACGTCGAATCAGGCGACCTCATCGCACCCGAGTCCGGCGTCGACTACTGCGTACCGCCCGACCTCACCCAGGACGGACAGCAGGGGCCCGCCCCGGGCCATCACCACTGACACAGAAGGGGCGCTCACCGCGAAAGCGGAGCGCCCCTCCTCAGCAGCGGAACAACGGCACGGCCCGACTACTCGTCGGACAGCACCGCCTGCGCCGCCGCGCGCGCGTCCTCGGCACTGTCGGTCGCACGGGCAGCCGCCGCGGCCCGCTCGCACTGCGCGAGCGTGTACTTCGCCAGCGTCGCCCGCACATACGGAATCGACGCCGACCCCATCGACAGGGAGGTGACACCCAGGCCCGTCAGCACACACGCGAGCAGTGGGTCGGCCGCGGCCTCACCACAGACACCACAGCTCTTGCCCTCGGCCTTCGCCGCCTCGGCGGACAGCGCGACCAGGTCGAGCAGCGCGGGCTGCCACGGGTCCTGGAGCCTTGACACCGCTCCCACCTGACGGTCCGCGGCAAAGGTGTACTGCGCGAGGTCGTTCGTCCCCAGGGACAGGAACTCCACCTCCTGCAGAATCGAGCGCGCCCGCAGAGCGGCCGACGGGATCTCCACCATCGCACCGAACTTGGCCCGCAGCCCGGCCGCACGGCACGCGTCGGCGAACGCCTTCGCGTCGGCACGGTCCGCGACCATCGGGGCCATCACCTCGAGGTAGACCGGGAGTCCTTCGGCGGCCTTGGCCAGCGCGGACAGCTGGGTGCGCAGCACGTCGGGGTGGTCGAGGAGAGTCCGCAGACCTCGCACGCCCAGCGCCGGATTCGGCTCGTCCGACGGGGTCAGGAAGTCCAGCGGCTTGTCCGCGCCGGCATCCAGCACCCGCACCACGACACGCCCTTCGGGGAACGCCTCAAGCACCTGCCGGTACGCCGTGACCTGCTTCTCCTCCGACGGAGCCTTCGTGCTGTCGTCGAGGAAGAGGAACTCGGTACGGAACAGGCCGACCCCCTCCGCGCCGGCCTCGACAGCGGCCGGCACATCGGCCGGCCCACCGACGTTCGCCAGCAGCGGCACCTTGTGACCGTCGGCGGTGGCACCCGGCCCGGTAGAGGCGGACAGCGCCGCCTTCCGCTCCGCGGCCGCCGCCTTCAGCTGCGCCTTCTTCTCCTCGGCCGGGTCCACGAAGATCTCGCCCGTGCTGCCGTCGACGGCGATGACCGTCCCCTCGGCAAGCTCACCGGCACCGGGTAGCGCCACGACCGCCGGCACACCCAGCGCGCGCGCCAGGATCGCGCTGTGGCTGGTCGGCCCACCTTCCTCGGTCACGAAACCGAGCACCAGCGTCGGGTCCAGCAGCGCGGTGTCGGCCGGCGCGAGATCCCGCGCGACCAGCACGTACGGCTCGTCGCTGTCCGGGACACCGGGCATCGGAACGCCCAGCAGACGGGCGACGATACGATTCCGCACGTCGTCGAGGTCAGCCACGCGACCGGCGAGATACTCCCCGGCGTTCGCCAGCAGCTCGCGGTACGCGGCGAATGCGTCGTACACGGCCCGCTCGGCCGTACTGCCGACGGCGATACGCCGGTCAACGTCCGCCATCAGTTCCGGGTCCTGGGCCATCATGGCCTGGGCTTCGAGCACCGCCTGGGCCTCGCCCCCCGCCAGATTGCCACGCGCCATCAGATCGGCTGCCACAGCATCCACGGCCTGACGGGCGCGCCCCTGTTCACGCTCCGCCTCCTCGGCCGGGATCTGCTTGGCGGGCGGTTCGAGGACCGCCGTTCCCATGTGCCGAACCTCGCCGATCGCCACACCGTGGCTCACACCGACGCCTCGCAGCGTTGTCTCCATCTCACCCGTCTCCGATAGTGCGGCGGGTCCCGCCGCCGCGGTGGTGGTTGTCCCTATGTGCCGTCCTACATACGACGGCGTCGGCTCAGTGCCAGGAGAAGAGAACGTCGCCAGTCTTCACGTCGACGTCTTCACGGAGTTCACCGAGGGCGTCGGCCGTGGCCTCCAGGGCCACGATGGGGCACACCGGGGACTTGCCGGCCTCTTCCACCGCGACTGGGTTCCACCGCACGATGCCCTGCCCGCGCGTCACCGTGTCGCCCTTGTTGACGAGCAGCTCGAAGCCCTCGCCGTTCAGCTGCACGGTGTCGATACCCAGGTGAGTGAGCACGCCGTGCCCCTCAGCGTCGACGACGACGAAGGCGTGCGGGTGCAGGGAGACGATGACCCCGTCCACTGGTGCCACGGCCTCAGAAGGCTCACGCACCGGGTCGATGGCCGTGCCGGGGCCGACCATGGCCCCGGAGAAGACCGGATCAGGCACTGCTGCCAGTCCGATGGCGCGTCCTGCCAACGGGGACGTCACGGTGGTCATGGGAAACCTCCCAGGGATGGAGATGTATATGGGCCGTCACTGCCAGTCCCGGACGGCGCACTGTGCAGCAGGGTATGTCATACGAAGTACCGGTTCCGCACGAGTGATCCCGATCCGTGGTCTAGACCACTACCCTAATGGATTTGCACGCGCTCCGCGGCCCCGTGTACAGTCGTACTCCTGCTTAAGGGTGAGCGACGCAAGCAAGCGCGCTTAACCGAGCAGCACCCAACTTGTCTGATCCTATCTCTGGATCATCTCCCGCATGTCTGCGGGACGGTGGTCAGGGAGACGGAAAATCGCTGATAGAGTTGGGAACGCAAGACCGAAGGGAAGCGCCCGGAGGAAAGCCTGAGAGAGTCTCTCGGGTGAGTACAAAGGAAGCGTCCGTTCCTTGAGAACTCAACAGCG